>JABSQB010000020.1 GCA_013214545.1 Henriciella sp. | reverse complement strand
GGATTTTTTGCTCATCTTCACTCCTTGGGTCAGTTACGATGAGCCAAAAATCCTCCTTAAGCAAAACAACCAAAGTGCCTCACGGTCGCTGAACCGCTACAGGACCGATACCTGGCAAATCAGCGACTTGCTGATACGTTTTGCGTGATATGTCGCAAATCGTTACGTGGCCGGTTACGAAAAGCAGCTTGATCGTGGCGCGATCGACAACGCCGCGGAACCGATGTGTCGTCAAATCCAAGTATCCGCCACAAATGTTCATTCTGCGACCGAGTGGATCGGACGCAAAATGATGGTCGTATCCGTGTTTTTTGATCAGATGATCACGCGCATCTGCTGAAATTTCGTCATAAAACTGCCGAGACAGCTCATTCTGGGCAAAAATAGGAATGCCAGGCGTTGATCGAAATCCAACAGACAATGTCGAAGAATGCCCGTCGGCAGAGCTCCGACTGACGGTCGTGCATTTTTCAGTTGGTTCAAAGAGAGAATACTGGATCGAGGCATCCGTTTCGTTCCAATGCTCTATCGCACCAGCCTTGAACATATGTGATCCCTCGAACCGCTTAGACTTTCCTGATAATTAGATTCTAAGAGGCTGTCGCGCGGATCTTATAGAGTGTTGTAATTATTGTGTAATTTGAACTCAGGCTTTATTTTTTTAGATTGTAGATTCGAATTGCTATGCATTCCGTAGACACGACTTGGTGCAGCCTTTCTGGTTAGATATGATGGCTTTGAGGGCGCACAAAGCGTTGGTATCACGAGCTAAGAAACGGTTTTTGTAGGAGCTCCATTCGCCATTTATCTGGCATTAAGCACACAAAAGCATTATATGAGACGCATGGCTAAAGCTTATACATCGCCCAATTCTGAACGTGCAGCGCGTGAAAGTAAGCGCCGTAACGGTGGTTACGCCGCTGGTGCACCACGAATCAACTCATTTAAAATGGGTGGCGGTTCGGTGCGCGGCCAGGATGTTATGGCGCCAAAAGACAGCGTAAAGCGGTCTGGCAACGGCGTATATGTTGCCAAACGTGTAAAAACCACCGAACCCCAAAAAGCCTAATTGATAAATGAACCTTGGGCTTTCGCTCGTTGGATCGCTCCTATTCCTGGCTCCGGGACTAGCTTGTATCGTCATCAGTCACCTTCGCGGACCGTCATTGGTCCGAAGACCTCTGCTATCAAGCGGTTCAGTTGGAGTTCTCTTCGTAGCCCCAATCATTGCGGCGCTTGCTCATGGCCTCGCTTTGCTCGCATTCGCTGGAAACCATGCTTGGGTCAACGCAGGCCACCCAGCGTTCTCTACTTGGTGGTCACTTGACCCTTACCCAACCTTTTTTGCCATCCTGAGCGAAGCTGGAAATCCAACCGAACCGCTTTCGAGAACAGCCATCGGTTGGGCGCTTGTATATATTACGATTTTGAGCGCTGTGAGCGTCGCTGGTTACAGACTAATCGTCCGGGCTTGGAACTTTAGCCTCGATTTGATTCATGGGAAGAACGAGAGGCGTAAAGGTGAGTCTCGTCTGGCTTACTTACTCAGAATTGCTGACAAGACCGACGGATCCTTAATTGCAGCTGTTCGCACTAAAAATGCGCCATATGTTGGAATGGCAGGGTGGATTGGCCCGCTCGATAGTGTGCGCCTTGCAGCAAATGACGAGCTCATTTCTATCCGTTTGATCGGACCATCGGTTTTTAGCGTGAACCCCGACTTTCCAGGACAGAGTGATAGTCCCGCCTACAATGAATATGATCCGCCGTTTGAGACAGATGTTGTGCACTTAGAAGGCGGCGAAGTGCAAAGCGTCGAGTACTTCTTCTTACCCGAAAAAGACGACGAAAAAACAATCGAATTAGAAGAGTTCCAAGTCTCTACAGAGGTTGGCGAACATGCGGCGTCAGAGCTTGAAGAGGTCCTTCCACCCATTCTTCGCTAAAACAAAGGACGTCCGGCTTCTATAGCCAATTCAAGATCTTCGTCGGGAATGGATTGAACCGACCTGAATATTTCCATCGTGAACGCACTTCCTGCTTTCGCCAGTCCTCGAAAAATGGCTTCACCGGTTTCAGAGAACTCAGCGCCGCGACCGCGTATCTGAGCCTCATAAAACCCAAGCTGCTTCATCGTCATATCTGAACGCGCAGCGCTGTCGCCAACATCTTCCTTAATGACTGATACATTCACGTTGTGATCTTTGAGTTTGAGTTTCGCAAATGCTGCGGCCTGCCGAAGCGCGAGATGCCATTTGACGAACAGATGAAAAACGAGCGGCCCCATCAATATCCTGAGTGCTTGTCCCATGGGGCACGGGTCTAACACTTCGTCGCGCCAGCCCCAGCTCGTGGAATAGAGCGCGAACCCCATCACATCTGCGTCCTGCTCCTTTTCGAGCCTCAGATCCGGCTCAGCCGCGACGCCTTCATGCCCATGCAAGACATGACCAAGTTCATGGGCCAGTGCAAAGTCCAGCAATGCATTGGACAAGGGAATTTCAGTCTCTTCATCAACATTGCCTGTTTCTATTGCCTCGCCAAACCAGGTGCTCTTCCGTTTGACAAGATCCACAGGAGACTCGCCTGGAAAGCTTGGATGAAAGGTGTCGTTCGTCAGATATCGTAGGATGGCTTGGCGCAAAAACCCAGAAACTGGCGCCTCTCGATCAAATTTATCGAAATTCGCGAGCGCTGCCCAACCTTCGTTTTGACCAGCGACACTATCAATGAACCCTCGAACCAGCAGGTTCAAAAACTCAGCGAAGCTAAACGGGACGGTAATGAAATTGACAGCATCGATGGGAGCGTGAAACGGTGTGCATGGATCCGTACCAGTCTCGAAGGTGTATCTTGATACGACGCGGTCATAGAACGCCGTATCTGGTCGATTTGGCGACACCCACATCTGAGAGAGCATTTGTAGCATTCGGGCTTGTAAGTTGGCTTCGAGCCCCCGACGCCAACCTGCGGCATCAAACGCCCATTCGTAGTCAAACCGATCAAAGAAGGACGGGTTTTCGTTCCGCACGACGCGCATGCCATCAATCGCTGCCTCAATTTGAGCGTCGTCGTCGTCCGCTTCATGCAGCAGCTGTTTTGCCTCATCGTCGAAATGAATAGGGTCAAATCCATAACGAGAATTGGCTTTATCCCACGCAACATTGATGGCTTGCCAGTTCATGTCGATTGCCGACCTTAAGTGGATGCACCTATGCAGAAATTGCGGACGCCGATGCGCGCGATCAAAACCGCGATCAAAGTTGCATTTACGCCAGTACCCAAGTCACTGGGAATAACGGCCGCGATAATCGCTGTAAGGGCGATTGTATCATTAATATCATCGCTGCCACCGCTCACCGCTGGGTGGTTGGAAATTTCGTCATTCTTGCAGATTAAATCATGCAGCCCGGTTCGGATGGCCAGGAGCATAGCTCGGCCTTGCTTTGCAAGATCTCCGCCCATCGCATTTGATTGTGGGCTGGTTTTTGCCAACTCGGTATACAAATCCTCCAGACTCGTGAGGTCGGAATTCAGCCAGGTTTTTACTTGATCAGTGGTCTCGGTCATGTCCTTTCAATAAGGCATATTTCGCTCGTTCAGAAGAGCGAATTCTACCAATAATATCTAATTGTCCTGATGCTCGCGTGCCATTTTCAAGGGGATTACGGAGCTGCCAGCCAAGCGGTTGAGCTTGGATAGGGTGTTGTAGATCTGAGTTGTTGAATGGGCCTGTTGGACGTCGACAATAAGTCATGCGGACAGCGCGCTAACCCGCGCTGACTCTATTTGATTTTCCCCAGCAGTCGGGCTGAGGCGGGCGACGTGTCTGCCAGAGCGCGGTCCACCCGCAAGGCAGCGGTTTCTTTAAGCGTTTTTATGAGTTCAAGGCGTCCGACCTGGCGGCCTTGCGCGCGTCCCTTATGCGCTCTGCCTGACACTTCTCCTCGCCGCCTCACCCCGCCTGCCGGGGAAAGAATGACAGGGGCGGGAAGGAGATGAAAATGACGGCCAACTCACAAAGTACAGCACTTCTTGTCGCAAAGACCGTCGATACACCTCGTATCTATTTGGCCTGCCTTGCTGCTTACAATAATGGGCGATTGCATGGGGCTTGGGTGGATGCAGATCAAGGCGCCGATCATATTTGGAACGAATTGCGCAAAATGCTGCGCGCTTCACCGGAACCAGACGCCGAAGAATGGGCCATTCATGATTATGATGGCTTCGAAAGTGCGCACATCCCTGAATATGCAAGCTTCGAAAAGGTTTGCGATCTCGCCGAGTTTTTAAGCGAACGCGGTGAACTTGGTGCACAAGTCTATTCGATTTTCAGCGAAGATTTAGACCAAGCGAAAGCCGCCTTTGATGATTATTCTGGCGAGTTCAGCAATCTCGCCGAGTTTGCTGAGCAGCTTCACGAGGATATCGGGACCGAGATTCCAGAGATCCTGAAATTCTATGTGGATTGGGCTTCGCTCGGACGCGATCTGGAGCTGAATGGCGATATCTTCACAGTCCAGATCAGCTTCGATGAAACACACGTATTTTGGTCGCGGTGACCGATATGAAATGTCACCGCCTCCAAAGTCTTGGCGCGCCTCAGCGCCAACTCTCACGCCTTGAACAAGTCTTAGGGCCTAGGCCCGTCATGACGCTCGTCATCGAGGACTTGTTTGTGCGTGAAATCTGGGTGGGAGGGCGCGCGCCGCTCATTCGCATCCGTGATTACGATTGGGGTCCGACCGACCCGATGGCGCTCACGGACCGCGAAGGCTTCGCCTACTCGCCGATCAATTGGAACGGCCCCGCATGGACGCTCGGCCTTTCCCTACATCCGCCAATAGAGGAGTCCTGAAACCATGGCGAACCATCAAGTAAAATCAATCGCGCTCAACGAGCTGAAAGTCAGCACGCTCAATATGCGCCACGGACGCAGGAAGCCGGATATCTCAGATATCCTGCCTTCGATCCGAACGCACGGCGTGCGCCAATCGCTGCTCGTGCGCGCCGAAGGGGACAAATACGGCGTGATCGCCGGACGTCGCCGGCTCTTTGCGCTGAAGCAAGTCGCCAAAGAAACGGGCAAAGACGTGCGTGTTCCATGTATCGTAATGAAAAGCGCCAGCGAAGCTGAAGCGATTGAAGCTTCGCTCATCGAAAATGTCGCCCGTATGCCCGCCACCGAGATGGAGCAATACACCTCATTCAATCAGCTGCACCAAACAGGGCGCACCGTGGATGAGATTGCGGACTATTATGGCATCACACCACTAACGGTAAAACGGGTGTTGGCGCTCGCCAATCTGATCGAACCCATCCGGAACGCATATTCAGCCGATGAGATTGATCGCGAAACGATTCGGGCGCTGACGCTCGCGACGGTAGATCAGCAAACAGAGTGGATTGAACTGTTCCAAGGCGAAGGCCGCGCGCCGAGAGGCCGTGCCTGCCGAGCATGGATCACCGGAGGTGACGTGATCACGACCGAAAAAGCGCTTTTTGATCTCGCTACATATGACGGCACCGTCGTGACAGACCTGTTCGGGGATCACGGTGTTTTCGCTGACCCGGAAGCGTTCTGGCAGGCGCAATCAACTGCCATCTCAGCGAAGATTGAAGCCTATCGCGAAGCAGGCTGGAGTGATGTGCATGTTCTAGAACGTGGACGCTATTTCCAATCCTGGGAGCACGAGCATTGTGCGCGCACCAAAGGCGGACATGTCTTCGTCGAGTTGCGCCACAATGGTGAGGTCGTCTTTCACGAAGCCTTTGTCACGAAAGCGGAGGCCAAGCGCCGTGAGAAGACCAGCGACAGCGCGTCAAAAACCGGGTCTATCGCTTCAGAAATGTCAGGGCCCACGCTCACATACATTTCTCGCCACAGACATGGGGCCGCAGCGGCTTCTTTGCTTGAAGCACCTGCCATCGCACTTCGATTAATGGTGGCTCACGCGCTTGCCGGATCATCTCTTTGGGACGTGCGCCCACAGCCAGACAATGTGAAAAAAGAAACGAGCGCAGAAAGCTTGAATACGTCTCGTGCTGCAACCGCCATGACAGGAGCAACTAAGAGCGTGAGCGGTCTCTTCGAAGCCTTGGGAGCAAGTCTACCCAAACGGGGTTATTGCGAGATAACACTGTGCGAGACCTTTTCCGCATTGCTTGCCATGTCAGATGAGGAAGTCTCGGCTGTACTTGCTTTTGTCATGGCAAAAACGCTGCTCGCTGGTGGCCCGACGGTCGAAGCGGTTCTGCATGTCCTAGATGTCGATCTATCCGAGTTCTGGAGCCCGGATGCGGCGTTTTTCGACTTGCTTCGAGACAAACGCATCATCAACACTATGCTATCAGATATCACCTCAGATGAAACGGCAAACGCGATGCTTTCCGAGACCGGCAAAGCGCAGAAAGCGGCCATCATTGAAGCCGTCAGTGATCATCCAGACTGGCGACCGGCTTGGATGCAAATGCCACCAAAAAGAATGATTGAGACGGCAGGGAGCGCGCCCGCTCATGCATGGGAAAGTGTAAAAGACATGTTCAAACATGAGAGCGAACCGGGCGAAGACACCGAGGTTCAAGGAGGCCCCGCCAAAGCGGCTTAACCTGCATCAAAACGAACCTATTGAGCCGTCCGATGAGCGATCATCGGGCGGCTTCGTTTAGGAAAAGACTGCACAGAGCTCTGAAAATTGTCCCGTGAAGAGGTGACGGTTTGAAACGCCCATAACCCGTCGCTCGAGCGTTTATCTATCAATCGCAGCATGAATTTTCTTTCGTATTCGCGGCGTATTCCTTCTTTGAAACCGTCTTTAGCTTTTCGACCTAAGCGGGGTCTGGCGGCTTTAAAATTCACATCGCAAAGAATTTTCCCCGCCGCTTTCGCGGCTCCTCGCGCAGCAAAATTCTTTGCGATGTGAATGCTCCTCTGCGTTACGCCCGCACAGCGGTTTAAACCCCCCAGACCCCGCCTAACCGGTCTCGCGTCGACGGGGTCAAAGAAGAAACCTGTCGACCAATTTAAACGAAAGGAAGAATACAATGGCAAATGCAATTGGATATGTAAGCGAAGTCGAAAATGGGTTCGAAGGCGCGCTCGCAATGGTCAACTTATCAGTGCCAATTCGAGTGAATAAAAACGTCGAAAAAGACCAGGACGGTCAACCAGATTACCGAATTTATGCTGGTGAAACCGATACCGAGATCGGCGGCGGCTGGCTCAAAACCGCGAAAGATTCTGGTCGAGAATACATCTCAATCACGCTTGCAGATCCTCAGATTGGACCGAGCAAAATCTATGCGAATTTGGCCCCGGTCAAAGGTCACAAAGATCGCTATGTGATCCTCTGGAATCCAACCTAGCACATCCATTAAATGGCATGGCGGAACTTGTCCGCCATGCCTCCTTTTTTGACTTGAATACGTGGGCCAACGGCGGACCACTTTAGCCATGGTTATTATGAGTGCGTTTTGCAATTTGAAGGGCTGGGTCACGCTGGCCACATGATGAAAATAGAAATACAAACCTGGTTCGGATCGCTTAACGGCGAAGCCGATACAGTGTTCGCTCAAATCGTTATTTTGATTATGATTTCCATGGTGATTTTTGCATTGAAACACACCTTCGAAGGAGCGCTTAAACGGTTCAAAAAAGACGATAAGTGAGCATTCCACACTGGGCCAGATTGGCTTGATTTCCACCTCAACGGTCAAGTTCGAAGCGATAGAATTGATCAGATATTCTAATCAATTCGTAGGGGCTCGCGAAACTTTCCGACTCAATGGATGCTACCGATCATGAACATATCTGAACCATTTCGGTTGACGATGGATGACATAATGCGCGCGTCGCTCGACCCTTCAGATGTCGGGTCATGGTGTATCCTCGTCGCCGATTGCTACCACCTTTTTGGCAGTGAAAACCAAGCCAGGTTTGCATACAAAAAGTACCTACAAGGCGTGATGGTACGATAACCCGTTTCAACGAAATTGTTACGAACAAGCTCGATCTTTGAAGATGATCCGCGCCCGCAAGAATGCACTATGAAGGTTGCAGATTTCGTCGCGTCCGCATCCAAAATTTACGCCTATCCAAAGGTTCCGCGCAGCCATTCAATTTTGGAGGGTGCTTGACAGATCAGATGTCTGCGGCATTCTTAGGAGGCTGACGTTACAGGTTTCCCCATTCGGTTCTTTGACCAAGAGGACCGAGAAACATGCATCAGCAATCTTTCCTTCACAGATCGTGGATAAAGGTCGAAAATCGGCCGCTATGTCGTCGTGATTTTCACGAAACGATAGGTTACCGCCTTCGCGGTGTCTGGCGGTATGCACAAGACACAGTGCCCATTCGGGCCTGTTTTGCTCGTATAATCAAAGAGTTATCGGTTTCGTGCAGTGTCGACCTGTCGTCGACAAATCGCTTTCTTCAAAAAATATACAATAAAAACAGTGTGTGGGTGCGCTAATGGGAAAGTCCTACCCACCCCGCAAATTCGATAATCGGATCATGTTCCGACCGTCACCGCAAACGTTCGAGGCGCTAAGCGCATTGGGTGAGAGGCAAGGCATATCTGCGTCAACCGTTGCGAGGCGAATTCTTGAAGAGAGCATGGATGCTGGCCCAATTCGTCAGTCGCTAGATTTATTGGTCGATCGCATTCTCGTGCTCGATGAGCTCGTGCGGATCATGCTTTCCGATGTCGAAGCAGAGCGGTTGGGCGAGGCTGAGTATTTCGCTCGCCTAAGAGCGATCTCTCTTCGTGAAGGAGATCGACCATGAGCAGCCGGAATTCACCTCGCCATGACTCCAACAACAATTGGATGCGCACACCGATGGATCGGTTCGTGCGCGGTGGACAAACGATCAATCTTCAAGTTCGTGAAACAATCCACCTCATCAAGATCATGCTCTTGGTCTCAGTAGGTATCGGGTTCGTCGTTTTCATTGGCTGGTTGCTATTCACCACAACCAGCGTCGAGCGAGACAGCTTCCTAAGCTTCACGCATATCAAAATTCTTGAGGCCATGAATGCCAATCCAGATCAGATTTTCTCATGTCCGAAACCGGATGGCACCCGCATAAATATCGAATTGAAATGGTGCTTGGCTGATCCGTCTGTGAGTGCGGGTTGGCGCGCTGTCGCGAACGCTGCAACAGACGCGGCCTGGGTAGCTGGAGCGATCGCGCTGATCGCCATGGTGATCCTCTTTGTCTGGTTCAAACGCTTCGGTCAGGATCTGATCAAGGAACGTCGCACGCGCGGTGCTGAAGTCGTGAGCGCAACTGATCTCAACCATCTCGTTGATCGCTCCAACATGAAGCGGAAAAAGGACCCGTACTTTGCCGCTCACAGGCTATACAAGTTGGCAGGCGTTTCTATGCCCCTCGGCGCTCACAATCGCCATGTCATGGTGGCCGGCACGACCGGTACAGGAAAGAGCCAATTTCTGTTCGATTTGATGGCGCAAATCCGTGCCAACGGGGACCGTGCCATCATCTTCGACAAGACCGGTGCTTTCATCGAGCGGTTCTATTCAGAGGATGCTGGTGACCGTATTTTGAATCCGCTGGATGCGCGATGTGCGCCGTGGTCGATGATGGCTGAAGCGAGCAATGATACCGACTTTGATACAATGGCTCATGCGCTCATCCCGGATGAGAAAAGCCAGGATCGGTTTTGGCCAGATAGCGCTCGCTCAGTCCTCGCAACGGCGCTTTCAAAGTTCAAAGCCAAAGGCATCACCGAAACTCGAACCGTTGTCGATTTTTTGCTGACCGCCAAACAAGGACAGCTCAACAATTTCTTCTCCGGAACCTTGGCTGCGAGATCAATTTCTTCAGAGCTCGGAAAGACCAGCGGAAACATCATGGCGGTGCTCGCACCTGCTATTCGTCCCCTCACACTTTTACCATGCTCGAACGACGATCCATTTTCGATCCGGGAGTGGGTCGGCGACGATCAAGCGGACAATTGTTTATTCCTGTCGGCACGTTCAGATCAGATCAAGGCCATGCGCGGTTTGATCACCCTATGGTTTGATACTGCGATCAAGTCGCTGCTCTCATTGGAGCGCAAACCGGGCCGTACGATTTGGTTCATCCTGGACGAGTTCGCGGCCCTGAACGCTATTCCGTCGCTGGTCGAAGGCTTGCAAGAGTCTCGGCAATATGGCGGCGCATTTGTGCTAGGCGTTCAGGATCCGGCGCTCGTTCGCGACCGATATGGCGCAGACCTCAGTCAGGCGATCACGGGCCTCTGCCGAACCAAGGTCATTTATGGGACCGGCAATTATCACAATGCGCGAGATTGTGCCGACTGGATCGGTCAAGCTGAAACGCTGCGGGCAGAGCAATCGATGACGTATGGGCCGAATGATGTGCGCGATGCCATCGGCGTACACTCCCGAACAGAGCTTACCCACATCGTTTTGCCCGAGCAGATTTTCAAACTCGAAGATTTACATGGCTTCTTATCCTATCCTGAGGCCTTCCCGGTAGCTTCGATCCGAACCGCCACATTTGAGGGCGAACGTCGCGCTCGCGGTTTTGTGCTGAGAGAAGAAGCTGCGCCATCTTCCCCGCCAAGCGACAGTTTTGATGTTGCCGATGATGGCTCAATTTGTTTTCCAAATGATGACGCCAGTGCATCAGCGCCTGAAAGTACGAAATCGGAACGCGCCCGTGTGCGTGGAGCATCGGGTGGCTGTCCGACTTCGCCATCCCCAAAATCGTTACCGGAGGCACTTGATCCAGCATCCGCTGCAATTTTGGCGCACGAGGTTAAAGATCGGCGCCGTTTACAGCGCCTGAGAGGGGCAGGGGGGCGTTCGACGACGTCTGGTAAGCAGTCTGACCTTTTTGAAGCCAATGCGCTTCCTGAGGCTGCGGGAGCCGATGACTCGGACGCCGAAGCAAAAGGCGGCAGAACGAGAGACCTAAGCGATGGACTGGCTCTGACGAGCGATCAGCAGATTTTAGCTGAGATCCTCGAAGAAGATGAGGCAGTTGATCGCAAACGACGTGAAGCGCACGACGCACGCTTGGAGCGCGAACGCGAAACCATGTCGGCGCGCCGGATGCGCGACAGTGTGCGCCGAGATCAAATCGATATCGCGCTTGATCCAGACGATGCGGGGCTCTGATGTTCAACATTGTTCAGGTCAAAGGTGATGATGCGGGTGCCTATTACGGCACCCAGGCCAACTATTATCTCGGTGGAGAGGCACCGTCTCGGTGGGTCGGCAAAGGCGCCGAGGAGATCGGATATGTCGGCGAAGTTGATCCGGGAAAATTCACCCAGCTTATGAATGGCGAGGTCGCACGCGACGGTGAAGCGCCGCAACGTGTCCTGTCAGGCGTGCGCAAGGGCTGGGATATGACGATCTCAGCGCCGAAATGGGCGTCTGTTATGATCACACTAGGCGATGATAAGCGCCTTTCCACACATTGGCAGAACGCAGCCCAAAATGCATTCGAGTATGTCGAGCAATTTGCGACCTATCGTCAAACAACGAAGGGACGGACCCGGGAAGTCGTCGGCGCGAAATTGATTGGCGGCGCTTTCTTACATGACGCTAATCGCAACAATAAGCCATCAATACATGTGCATATGGTGGCATCTGCGATTGGTGTGACCAAGGAAGGTAAGCTGCGTGCGGTCGATCTGCAGCATGCCTACAAACACGCAAAGCTCATCGGCCAATATGTGCATGCCCAATTTGCGCATACGGCGAGGCGGGACGGCTACGAGGTCGCGCTCGATGATAATGGCATGGCGGTGCTGGAAAATGTACCTGCGCAGCTACACGAGGTTACAGAAGCACTCTCTACGCGGCGAGATGAAGTGCGCGCCGAAATCGACCGGCTGGGCGTGGCAACGCGCCAAGGCGAAGTGGCGGTGGTGCGCGCAACTCGCGATATCAAATCTGATGATACAGATTTGCTTTTGGATCAGGCGCGCGCGATCGCTGAATATAAAGGCTTTGGCCCTGACAAAATTCGAGATCTCATCCCACAAAATCAGCTGCCAACGAAACGCGCCCTTGCTTCGGATGTAGATGGACGCTTACCCGCTTTCATCGAGCGCCAATTGGCGAAAGGTGGATCTTTTGGTCCTGTTCAGACGTCAGAATCAAAACTCGCTGAAGATGGGAGTATTTTGGACCGCATCGTCCAGTCCGCAGGTGGAATCCTGAAGAAAATATGGGCGACGCTCAATGACCACTTGCAAGCGCGAGGTCGTACATCTGCTGCAGCGCTACCTGCTCCAAAATTGGATTCGACAACAGAGGCTCGGGATACTTTTGCTCCTCCTAATGATTACCCACTCGAACGGCTCGCAGCTCGACATGAGCTAGCTTATCAGATCCGGCGAGTATCGGAACGCCAGGCCGCTTTTACCCTTCACGAAGTCATCTTGCCTACGATGATCGCCGGGCTTGAAAACAACCTGCCTGGGGTTGGTCGTGAGCAGGTCATTGGGGCCGCGCGTGATTTGGTGCGAGAGAGCGTGTTAAGCGTCGGCCGAGATCGAAAGTCTCTTTATACAGCCACCGGCATAGAGCTTGAGCGCGAAGAGCGCATCAACGCTTTCACTCAGAATGGCAAAGGGCAGGGTATGCCCGTGTTAGAGAATGTCGCGACTGCAAACGCGATCCAAAAGTATGAGGAAAGCGCTCATGTTCTGACCATCGGTCAAAGAGATTTGGTGCGCGCATTGATCTCTTCGAAGGATCGGTTCGTGTCGGTTCAAGGGTTCGCCGGTACGGGCAAAACGACAGCTATCCGCGCTGCCAATGCGATCCTTGAAAATCCGAAGCTCAACCCAGACGGTGTGCGCTTGTATGGGATCGCCAACACCAAGTCGGCGACCAAAGAAATCAGCGCGCAGGGCATTGAGGCGCGAACAACAGCGTCGTTTTTGGCGCGTTTCACAAACTTCTTCCATCACGATGTCTTGCCTGCTGGTGAAGAAAAACAGGTCTGGGAAAACACGATTATTCTTTTTGACGAAGCCTCTTTCGCTGGAAATGCCGATATGGAAGCAGCGATGGCAATCGCCGACAAACTTGGCGTGAGAGGCTTTGTGGCTCAAGGGGACCGTGATCAGTTGCCCGCAATACCCGCTGGGAATGTTCCCGATCTCATTTCCAAGCTCAATCGACGATATTCAGTTACCCTTGCGGATATTGTACGGCAAACAAATCCCGATCTTCGAGAAGCCATTGAACATCTCGTCGGCATCACCAAAGACCGCAAAGAAGCAGATGGTTATCGCCCGATTGCCGGTGCGCGGGATGTTCGCACACGTTTGAGCAACGCTGTGTCGGCTTGGTCGCGCGTAGATGCATTTACAGACCTTGGTCTTGAAAAAGCAAGAGACCGCGAAGGCAGGTTGGGACAACTCCAAGACATCGCATCAACCGTGGCCAATGAATGGAAATCTCTAACCGTCGAAGAGAGGGCTGAAACGCTCGTTGTCTTTCCCACGCATCAGCTGCGCGCGCTGTTCCATGAAGACGTACGACAAACGCTGCGAACGGAAGGTCAAATTACGGGCGAAGACAAAGACCGAACTGTCCTTCGACCAAAGCCTTTGGGGCAAGCTGAAAAGGATCGCGCAGAAAACTACGCCAATGGGGACGTACTCGTTTTCTCTCAACAGGTAAGACGATTGGATGCCCGACCTGGATCAAGGTATTCTGTGATTTCTAAAGATCAGGATTCAAACACGCTAGAGCTTCGAGATCAGTCTGGGGAGACTCATAGTTTCAAGCTCAATGACGGGCGCAACAAACTGCCAAGGTTTGAGGTATTTAGAGAAACAGAGGTCGCATTCGCTGTTGGTGACCGTATCCGGATTTTACCGGGAGATCCTCGGAACATTGCGGACGGCCTCAGCGATCTAACGATTACGAAACAAGACGGTCACGGTTTGCATGTGAGCGGGACGACGCAAGGAGATTTTCAAACCGAAGCGGGCGAACGAAGGTCAGTGGTGCTTCAGAATGGATCGACGACATCCATGATGATTGATCATGACTATTCCCGCACGGTCTACGCAGCTCAAGGTTTAAGCGCGCTCAGAGTACTTGCTGGCTTTCATAGTCAGTCAATTATGACCTCGTTCGCAAATCTCTACGTTATTGGGTCGCGCGCTCGCGAAGCGCTCAGCATAATCACAGATAGTCTGGAGCGTGCGATCGAAGCGGTTGCGCACAATCCCGGCATCGAAATGAGTGCTCATACGGCCATGGAGCACATGGACATTGAACACTTCATTGATCGCTCGCGAACGGAGATGGAGGCTGCACGTCTGCTGGCGGAGGAGGGACAAGAGAATTCGGTATCCACAGACAAAACTAATGACCTGGCCATGTCCGAGTCCGGTCCAACGGACCTGGAACGCGATAGGTCTCTAGATCTGGAAGACAATGTCAGGCCGGGGCTTACTCCGGAACGAGAAATCGGGGACTGAAAATGAAACTCGTAATTTGCTCACTTGTTTTGTTCGTCTCTGCTTCACCGGCTAACGCTGAGCGACCATGGTGGATAGAAGGCTCATTCGCCCCGATAGATCTATATCCATTAGCACAGCCCGTCGCTCCACCTCCGGGATTGCTCGAACGCTTACCTTCTGTGTTGACGTTGATACAATCTGCCGCCGAGCGACACGCGATCGATCCCGAACTGCTTCGCGCTCTCGTCGCTCAAGAAAGTGCCTATGATCCGAGCGCAGTGTCGGAAGATGGAGCGATCGGTCTAGGCCAATTAATGCCAGTCATTGCGAATTGGTGCGGCGTGAAGAACCGCTTTCACCGAGTAGAGAATATTGACTGCGCGGCTCGCCATCTGCGGGTTTTGTTGACGAAGTATCATGGCGATGAGCGACTAGCTTTAGCGGCATATAATGCGGGAGAGCCCGCCGTCGACCGATGCGGTTGCGTGCCGAACTATCCAGAAACTCAGGACTATGTCGCGCGTATTATGGTGCTTCGTGGTGCCAGAAAAGAAGAGGCGTCATGACCATGCATGCATTGAATTTCGAAGAATTTGTCGTTTGTCGAGGAGGTGAAAATGCATAATCATGCAGTGCAGCCATTGAGGCCATTGTCCACAGTGAGAATGGTGACCGCTTATGTTGCTCGTTGGCCTTTACGCCATGTTTATGGCGGTAAATGGTTGAGCGATCATTTTGATCGAACTTTAAAACAAATCGGGCCTCACGCCGTGTTGAAGGTTTACGGTTTAGAGTTTCGCGACAGCTCGTCACCGCCAAAGATCCATGATTTGGTCCTCGTCTCCATCATGCAGGGGCTTATTCTATTTGGAGTGATCGGCTTATCTTGGTGGTCATGGAAAACGACGAATGACTATGTCCTGCCTGCTTTCATAGTGTTTAGCGTCTTTCACGTCATTCCATCAGACCGCGACTTTCTAACAAGTGGTTCATTGGCTGAGCGCGTACCAAGTTGGCTCACCCCGTTGACGAGCGCGCTTTCATTTATCGTCTCTCTGCCGGCAATGTTCGTTGCTCTTCCTGCGTCGATCGTCTGGGGACTACTGGGCTTGCTAAAGCTGAGTTTCTCAAATTCGGAACCAAGGTAATGCCTGGAGTTCTCGTCGCCAACGCACTCGTTCCAGCGCTTTGTGAAGAGGCCATTCGGTCGAGTTACTTGTATTATCTTGGAGATCGCGGCTCGAGAAGAACTGTCGTTCTATCGCTGGGTGTAGCCTTTATTGTAGGTGAGGTCATCTACGACGCCTCTCTGTATCCGTTGGCTAGAGCTGAACTCGGTGCCGATCTTGCGACACCTTTGTTTGTTTTTGCGATCGTGAGTGGTGTGTTGCTCCACGCGGCTCTAACACTCTGGACGGCACATCGACAGAGAATGGGGCAAGGTGTCCGGAGGGTGTTCGCGCTTGCACTAACCGCACACTTCGCTTTCAACTTGATTGCGGTTTTGGGGTTGGGGGCAATGACGTGAGACTGGTACCACTGCCGCGCCGGGCACCACGCACTCTGCTCGCGACGACGAGCATATTGCTAATTCTATCGGGTGTTTTTGCGGGCGACTACGCCATGGAACCTGGTTCTATTTGGTCGCTGGCATTGTACATCATCTGTTTGGGCACATCTGCTTTTGCAATAGCTAAGGTAGATTTGGTGCCGACACATCGGTTGGAAACGAAGGCAGTTTCAAGCAGTCAGACCAGACCGGATGCGAACACTATTGGCGAGACCGCGTCTGCTGCCGGGGTTGCCGAAACAGCATTTCGTCCAAAACGGAATTCCCAGCTGAAACCATCTTCAATGTTGCAGCAAAGTCTGGACTTGGATGGAATGGGGGCTCTGAGGTCTCTGGAACAGATCACGGGACAATGGCTTGTTTGCGATGCAAGTGAACCAGCAGCTAAGCTCATTCGGTCCGTATGTTTGCAACGGATCGAAGGCGACGATAGCGATCAAGAGCGCGCTGAGCGGTGGTTCGAGATTGCCCATGGATTACGCTCTCGAGAATGTCGTTCACTTCCTAAAGCTGAGCTAAGAAGGTCGTTCGTCGCTGAGAAGGTTGGCGTTAGCAAAGAACAAGTGCGCCAGATCGACCAAGGCCGATATGCTCCGCTCAACAAGTTACTCGATGAGATAGATCCAAAATCCCTATAAGGATCCTTATTACCCCAGAAAATAAGGCGATTACCCCCGATTTACCTACGGATTACCGCGACAGCCGGAACGCAATGGATCAGCTTTGACGCATGCAGAACGGAGCAAAACAATGGGTGAAGTAAAACTGATTTCGGCAAAAGAAGTTCTCAGACTAACCGGCTATAAAAGCCGGACGACGCTATGGCGCCGCGTGCGGGCTGGTGACTTTCCAAAGCCAATTGCATTGAGCCGACAAGCGACACGCTGGAAACGAAATGAGGTTGAGGCTTGGATCAACAATCTTCCTGAAGTCTCTTACGGATCGGACACTCACGTGGAGTAGGCCTTGGCGCTCAAAATTTGCATGCTCCAGTCCCCGGCGAAGGAGAACATCCATGGGGACATGGAGCAATAGTTATGCTTCGATGTCACGGTGAAGTGTATCGCAGCTTTTTAGACGGACGTCTGCTTCAGCCGGGGTGTTTGCGGTTTTCCGCCCTTGCACCATCTTACCCTGCCATTCTGAACCCAAAAGTGGCATCCACAGTCGTTCTTCTGATGAACCGAGGGATGAATGGATGGACGACGTAACCAATCAAGTCTAACCGACCAGGATGGTCTTCTATTCGGATTTAGGGACAAAGCGATCCGCGCGCCGCAACCTCCGGGACAATTCAGACACGCCCATTTCTGAAGGTCCGGATTGCCCACAATTGAGAGCTCTTTGTCGCGCTCCGGAATCTCTTTCGGAAATCGGTCTTTGTAGGTGGCGATGTAGTCGGTCTTGAGAACGCCAATTGCCGCCATTCGGCGAAGGATGAAATTATACATCTAAATCACCATCTCTAAGAATGGATCACAGTCTGCGAGTCCAAGTTTTTCATTCGTATCGCAAAGAGGGCATCCAGCGCGTGGAATGTTCTGCGGGAAGCGATCGTCGCAGGCATGGAAGCGACGAGTGCGCCGCGCGTGCATACCCGCTGAACCCTGAAAGCCGGTGATGCCGGCAATCAATTCATTGACCGCTACACTAGCGATCTCGCTTGTAAACGTCACAACCGCCGGAGCGGGATCTCCGCCGCCTTTCACGTATGCTTCTGCTTTCAATCGCTCGTACTGATGTGGATCGCCCCGCTTCAGGCCATCTTCAGCAGCAAGCTGAGGGTCGATCACGTTTTGACACAATAGGCAGGCATGACCAGGAACCAGCGTCGAGACACGCCCCGAAACATCGACACTTTCTCCGCCTCGAGGACGCATTCGCAATCCCATATCGATCACAGGAATGCCGTAATAGTGGGCGAAGCGATTGAGAAAGAGACGACCGCCATGATCATCTGTGCAGCCAAAGATGACATCACAACTCTTCAGGGCGTCCCATGTTTCGTGATCTCCGGCCCAAGCCTTCAGTCCGACAAAATGCGCACCCAAGCCTGATGCTTCGATTTCACGCTCAGCCAGATCGACTTTGTGGAGGCCGTTTTCGACGTCACTAAGATGCGCGCCATGCACGCGATTGAGATTGGTCGTTTCGATGCGATCCTTGTCGATCATCAACAACCGCCCAACGCCAAGGCGATTGAGCATCGCCATAGTCGCACTCCCCGTCGCACCGCCGCCGCAGACGCCGACGCGGAGGCCGGAAATGGTTCGATTGAATACCTCCCCAAACAAACGGGCTTGGCGATCAAGTGCATCACAGGGACCCGCGTGCTGATAAGCGCGTATAGGAAAGGACAACCGTCGACCGATTTCTGAAATCTCATCGATCATTTCGAATTGATTTTGGTCACGCCAGACCCGCGCCGTCATGATACCGGCGCCGTCGATGACGATGCTGATCAGACCCGGCAATCCTTTGATCGCCACAGTGCGGGCGAGCATGGCTTCGTTTTTGTCATCTTGGGCGGAGAAGACAGCTCGCCCGTTGGGATGTGTATGAATGATGGCGGGAATTGCATTCGCGTTCCGGGCGTCTGTCAAAAGACACATAAAGCCTGCCGTCTTCCAGCGAATATGAGTCTCTGAGGCATCCACAAAGTCTTCGCCAGGAATTGGGATGAAATCCCGAGACACGTATCGCGTTCGCGGTGTGAGCGACCACGGATCTTTTGCAATATTCGAGCGGCCAAACAGAAGATAGCCCGCTGCTTCGATCCCGGTCTCTCCTGCCAGGAGAGACCGGGCTGCCAGCGCGTGCGGCGCGAGCATGCTAAGATCGAGCGCCGACATTACGCTGCACACTTCTGAAATGCTGTGCGCGCTCGCGCGATCATTGTGTGCAATCCATCAATGCCGGGGCGCCAGGCTTGGTTGTGACGCGACCAACGCTGCCAATCGCGACCACCAAACTGGAAGGACACATTCGCCGCCCGGGCATACTGGCCAGTATGGACCACTTTGATCCATGGCGAGACGTAGAACATGTCCGGGCAAGCGTCGGGATATCCATTTGGCAACAGGATCATGACGTCCGCATTTGCTTGATCAAAAACCCCTTCTGGAAGGAGAAAGTCCTTCAAGATGACGCCCATGCCGCGACCGGTCTGCACCACCTCGAAGGTTAGTCCTTGGTCGTGCAGGTAAGTCTCATCCTTTGAAGGCAGCTTCGCGAGACCTTCAACGGTCTCAGCTTCAATTGAGATGAAACGCTCAAGCCCGGGATCATCCAAGTTGATCAGCGTGCAGTCTTCGATCAGGCGATCATGACCTTGGCCGCCGCGAACTTCCTGATAGAGGTCGTAACCAGCGGGAAGCTTCGCAAGGGCTTTTACCACCGCTCCTGTGATGACGCCGAGCGGCCATTCAAGGTCGGCATTGTCGATCATGAAGCGATAGCTTGTTGCTGACGGCACAACGATGACCTGCTCAGCGCCGCGACCGCGCAGGTCATAGGGCTCATCTGGGCGGATCGTTTCGATGTCGCCGTTTTTCAAGATCGCGGCGACAGAGTAATCTTCCGCAACGCGCGCGCCTGCGGCTTCGGCCAATTGACGCCCCAAAGGGAGAGGATCGTTTAGCACTACGGTTTTGAAGTTTAGATCTTTGTCAGCGATCCGTACGCGAAACCCGTGCGTGGTATCGAGGGGACGATCTTGTCGAACGGCTTCGAGCAAATCGTCCGGTTTTGAGGAGGAACCAGTAGAGTTCATTTTTTTGCTTTCTCTGTTGAGCAGAGACGCACCATTGCAGCCCTGCACCGGGCTAATCGCCACTGCTCAGAGAAACCGGAAAACGAGGTTCAAACCTTTTTTGTAAGAGAGCCGTCGGGCAGGGAGCCGCAAACGAAAAATGAGGGACACTGCGGGCAGCCACGGCCCGGCTTTGGAGCAAGCAGACCGTTGAATATTTTGTCGCCCGCGACCCCGAGCTTTTCCAAATGATTGTTGAACTGGCGAGTTGCCATCGCCACCGGGAGCGTGTCGCCGCCGCTTAGAAAGAAATACTCTGCGGTCATGCCAGATTGTTCGCCAGCTTGCTGCAGCGCTGTTGCTTCTAGACTCGTTGCCATAGATTTAGAGAGGCGCCCGGATCGTATCCGCCGCATAACGCGCAGTCCGTTCGGTCGCTGTTCAATGACATCCGGAACCACTTTGATGGTACATGCGCCGGCGAGGACTAGATTGGGTTCCACCGGAAGCGCGATTGATCCTTCACGATCGTTGACGAGCGTTGCGACCAATTGCTTGGCAATCAACTGATAATCCAACTCATAACCGTGCCCTACGGGACCAAGCTCAGGCCAGGCTGCGTCTAATAGCTCCATGGCTTGGTCCATGTTGATCGGAGTGTCGATGCTCGCATTTACGTCGCGCACAACCTGTTGCACTGCATTGTGCATCAACATGTAAGGCGTTTCGCGCCTACGTCCGCCGAGTTTCAGAACATGCGTATAGAAAAATCGTCTTGGACAGCGCTCGAACAAAGCGATCTGAGCTAGCGAGAGTTCTGGCGGATCTGGGAATGTGACGGGGATAGGATCTTCCGGAGGCTCCGGGCTGTGCTCACCGTCCCCATTGCGGCAGGTTTCGAGCTTGTCGCCCAGCGCATCGAGAAAGCGAGACCTTTTTCTTGGTTTACCGTCAGTCGTGAAAGCGGGAGAGTAGAAGTGGAGATGTGCCTCAGCCCGAGAAATGGCAACGAAGAACAGGCAAGCTTGCTCCTCGTCATGACCGGCTTTCAGATATTCAATGAGCGTTCCATCATATCCTTCTATAAGACCGTCGGGCAGCGGCTGGGCTTCGTGAGCAGGAAACCATCTCGGCAACACGTTCCCAGCCATGCTCGGTAGGTGAACTGTGTTGAACTCCAGCCCTTTGCTGCCGTGAATCGTCAGAAGTCGAACTGCATTTATGCTCTGAGCCGCCGGTGGCAGCTCTCGCAAATCACGCTCATCGGACAGCACCACCAAGTGTCGGATGTGGTCCAGCAACCGCTTGATGGGCAGGCCGCCTTTTTCGAGTTGGACTGCCCGCATAAAGCTCTGCAGCTGCCATAGTGCGATCGCCGGGTTTGCGTTTCCCGCAGCCAACTGTTGATGGTATTCGCGACCGAGTTCAGTCTTGTTGAACAATAGATCAGAAACCGCGTCCCAGGGACTCGCTTTATCGGTGAAATCAGAGAAACAGGCTTGCAGCTTTCTGAAAGCGGGTTCGCCATTTGAACTGAGCGAGCACGCGGCGGCGTCGAGTTTCGTCCAATCCAATGGTTGAATATCATCTTGTGCTCGTAGACGCGCGACGAGCTTGTCGACATCATCCAGCGTCATCTTGAAACTGCTCAGCGTTGCCGCCCGCATTAGCCCGATGGCGTAGGGGTCTACGATTAAAGAAAGTAAGCTTAAGGCGTCGCGAACCTCCTCTCGATCGAACAATGGACCCAAGAACAAGATCGGAATGCCTTTGGCTTCGAGGCCTTTGGCGATGTCTGCCAGACGTGCATTGCCTTTGCACAGAACAGCTTGATCTGAATACTCAACACCTTCGCTGTTTCTTTGCACGATTTGCTCGACGAGGAGATCGATCTCTTGGGTTTTTGAAGCGGCAGCAATGAAGGATGGGGTAGATCCGTTCGCTCCGCGATGCGATGTGACTTTAAAGCGATTGCCCATGTCTCCGAGTTCACGCTGGGCAAATGTCTCAAAACTCGAACAAATCTCATCGCTGGATCTATAGTTTCGGATCAGCTGCTGCGTCTCGCCGCCGGGGAAGTCGGAGCAAAACCGCGCGATGTTCACAGAAGATGCTCCGCGAAAGCGATAAATCGACTGTTTGGGGTCGCCAACAACCCAGAGGCCGCGTCCGTCCGGCTTCATGGCTTTTAACATCCGAACGCTCGCTCGGTTCACATCCTGGTATTCATCGACCAGAATGTGTGAATATAACTCCTGAACGTGACGCCGGACATCGGAATCACCCTCCAGTAATTTTACCGGGAGGCTCACCAAGTCACCAAAATCAAGAACGTTCTTTTCACGCTTCAATTCAGTGTAACGACGATAGACTTGTGTGAGTTCCAGCGCTTTTTCGGCGCGTTCACGGGTTTTGTCATCGCTGCTACCTACGAACATAGCCTGGCTTAGAGTTTCTAGTTTATCGACACTCGCCACTTCATCATGGGCTCGTGATATCGCGCTCAACAGGTCTTTTATGATCTCGGTTGGGTCCCAGACGTTTTTGAAGTGATCAAGATCGAGCCTAGCAAATTCGTCTTCGAGCAAAGCAACAGCCTCGGCCTGGTCCAGAAGCCGCAGTTCCGATGGCAAATCAAGCGCCTCATGAAATCGCTTGATCAAATCATACCCAAAGGAATGGAAAGTGCCGATCCAGATTTTACCGGCTGCTTCGGGCCATTGTTGCGAGACACGGTCCAACATTTCTCCGGCCGCTTTGTTGGAGAATGTCATGACCAAGATTTTTTCCGGGTCAACGCCTCCATCTTTCAAAGCCAGGATACGACCAACGAGTGTTTGTGTTTTGCCGGTGCCAGGTCCGGCTTCGAGAAGAAAAGCACTGCCGGTGTGATCTGCGGCAGCTTGCTGCTCCGCGTTGAGCGGCTTAGGCGGGCCGGACGGTTTCTTTACTTCTGGTACGCTCGGTAAGAATAGCGCGTCGTATAATTGTGAGAAGACCACTTCGAGTGGAACACCGAACCGTTCTGAGATTTGTTCGGCGCTCAGACGCTCGTCGATGTGCAGTTTCCGAACAAATGGGCGCGACAACAAAAACTCTTTGGCGAACATGTCCATTTGGACTTCGCGTCGATCTCTGCGGTGATAGTCGACAACTTGTCCTTCTGACCGCGTTGAACCGCCCGCTTGTCGCATAGGGTCGATCTCGAGCGTGGGTGTGATCTCGACATGGCCTCCAAATTCATGATGGCCAATCTCATGCGCGACAAGAAATGCTTGAGTGAACGCACACCCTGCATTCTCATGTAGGATGATGTCCGCATCGAGATCGATGAGGGCACGTCCGCCACAGAGTTGGGAATGGCCAGGCGCCAGCGGATTGACTTCTAAATCGCGCGACGCCGCTTCGTTTACGACAAGACCATATAAATCTGCTGGATCAGCGCCGCGTGCAATCGCGGCGCTATGAAGCGCGGAGGCGCGCTGACGGGTGACCTCAATCGCATCCATGCTGCTTTAGCAGTGAGAGTTTTCTTTCGGGGCTTAGGCTAGAGGTCTCAACATGTTCAATAAAGCTGACTTGCCGAGGCCGAGTTGGTTTTCCGGTAGACTTGAGGGCTTTGGCTGGCCCAATCTCGGGGTTACCATCAATTTGGTTTTTAACCGCGTCGATTGAGCCGTTCAACGCGACTGCGAAGTCCTTCAAAAAGCTATCCGGGATTGTGTTGAGCGTCACAACTCGATCACGAAAACCCGCTAAGAAAGCACGCGTTAGGTCCATGGTTTTGGCGGCAGCTTTCAAACGCTCGCTAGTAAAGAGGTTTTCCTCGCGAGCTGACTTGGTCTCATAGATTTCCGCTGAAGGCCCCGCCATGGCACGTTGGAGCTCTTCCTGCTGTGCTTCCGCTTCAAGATTCACAGTCATTATTTCATGATAAAGCCGGGACAGCTCCAATGCGAATTTCGGATACTGCGTGGCATAATGTTTCAGCGTTTCGTTTGTGAGGTCATGTTCCATGGCAAACGCATCGAGCACATCCTCTAAAGAGAGGTGATCGCTCATTGAGGATCGCCTGTTTTCAAAATCCTTTTTAGATTCTCGACCGCGCTGTTGTAGCGGTTCCGCACCGTGCGCGGCGAACACCCTAACATATCCGATATTGTAGGCTCTCCAGACTTGGATGACTCGACCTGAAAATCTTGCATCATAAGGATGATCACCTCCTGTTCTTTCTCCGGGAGTAAACTAATCGCCGGCAGAACGGAAATCCGGAAAAGATTTTTTTGCTCGCTCGTCATTCGCGACGGATCGCCAGCCTGCAAGGCGGTTTCGATCCGTAAATCGGTCTCACCGGACGTTTGCGATTGATTTATAGAAACCGTGCGGCCCTGTTTACGTCGGACGGAGCGTTCAGCGGTGCGCCGAAGCCGAGCGATTGCGTGATTGAAATTGATCTCGAAATAGTCGAGCCGTGTTTCATAGTCGTCGCGGTCGAGAGCGATTAACTCGATTACCTTTGCAGTGACTTTTTCCTGCATATCTGCGGTGTGCAGATCGATTTCACCGTCTAATGTTCGCACACCGCACAAATCTGAAACGCGCTCGACGACAATTTCATACAGGCGCTGAAAGTGAACTTCGGAGTTTTCTTCCTTTGAGCGCCGCAGAAAATAAACCAGAGCTTCAGGCGGGATATGTCCTGGTGCGTTCGCAAGCCTGATCGATGCCCGTTTCACCAGCGTATCCCGAGGCATCTGCGCCGCTTCCACGATAGCTTCGACGATCTCCGGACGACGCTGATAGACCTGCCCGTCGATTTTTCGGATAGCTCGAAGCGGCTCGATCATGGAGCCATCAGGAGGAACGGAATACGGGGCTGCAGAATCCATCGCTATATCAATCCTTGATATGGACGAAGCAGATCCACGGTTTCCGTCAAACCGTGACCTTGCTCCCAAACGTCTAGCAATTCTGCCGCTGTGTAAGCTGGCTGCTTTAGCCGCGCTCTCAGCTCTTTTACCGCTTCAGCGGTTCGTATCTGATCGAGGTCGATCGCATCGGCGATGAAGCCGTCGGCCGATTTGGCCTCAATTTCATAGTCGTCGAGTGCCGCCTGTGGGAAATCCGTAAGATTATCTGTGACAATCATAGATGCCTTGCATCGCACAGCTGCGTGTAAGACGTGATGATCGCCAGTGTCTGGCATTCCTGCGTACCCGGGAACCTTGGTAAAATCTCCCTCAATCATAGCTTCTGGGAATGCACTCCGCATCGCTTCGCACGTCGCTGCGGCGCGTGCGGCATGACCTGCAATGCCGCGTTGTTCGAACACTGAGGCCAACGCGGCCTCAGTTTCAGATAAGATACGATTGCTCCATCGGAACCGGAACATTTCCGCACGCGCCAAAGTGAAGATCAGATCGCGCTTCGGCGCGCTGACCAACACATTGGCGTCAATGAGAGCGGTGTAACGGTTCGCAAACATGGGGATTTAGTACAGCTCCTGATCCATGCCGATGATTTCATCGAGCTGCTTGTCACGCTGCGCATCCCGCTCGCGTTTGAATGCAAACAAATCGCGCGCTTCGATGCGTCTATGTCTGCCAGTCTTGGTGAATGGGAGCTTCTTTTCTTCGAGAAGCTTGATCAAAAAAGGCCGTGATACATTCAGAATGTCGGCAGCTTGCTGGGTGGTAAGAAGTTTTGAGTTCGGAACGAAAGTCACACCTTCGCCGCGCTCAATGTGCGCTAGAATATCTCGCAAAAGTTTGGATAGAGCAGGGGCAAGAACGAGGGTTTGGCTCTCGCGTTGTTCATCTACCACGGTGATTTGTTCGCCTTTATGGGAGAGAAGAATCTCGCGTAACTGCGCGGCAGATTCTTGCATGTCTTCCGTCGGGATCGTGTCTCCGAGTTCAAAGGCATATGCGCCAGGGGTCGTCATCGGTTACTCCTCTTCCTCGATAGGCCGCATTCTTCCTGCGCGGCTCAACCAGGTTCCAATGTGAGGACAATATAGGGTTTATCCGAAATATTCGCAATACTCGAAATATTCGAAAAAGCGATCAATTTCATCAAGCGGACATTCGCAAGCCAAAATCTCTCTGACGATGGCGGTGTGGTAAGCCGTAGGATCGCAAATTGCTTGGAACATGAGTTGAGTCGTGTGCAAACGTTCTTTGGATCGTAGAAATCGGAAGAAACTTTGTATGGAGATATTGCTTTGTCTGCTTGCTTAGAAGCTAAGGCCGCGTTCCATAATAGCCCATAATATACCCTCAAAACCCATTTCTTTTGTGGGGCGTTTTGTGGGGCATATTTCTCGAGCCGAGAAAAAAGTTTTTATTTTCAAGTGGTTATGGGGGCGCTTGGCTCCGCGAGTAGGACTCGAACCTACGACCGGGCGATTAACAGTCGCCTGCTCTACCAACTGAGCTATCGCGGAACAGCGAGCCGCCTCATTACCAAAACGGATTTCCCTGTCAAACCTCGAAAGGCATCTGACTGCCAAAAAAATTGGCGGAACATAAAAATGTTCCGCCGAGGCATTGGGTGATGGTGGGTGTCTCCAATAGAAGACATTAACCTTCTCCTATAGATTGGTTAACAAGCCTTAAACGAATTCGAAAAGATTTAAGCAAAACCGCAAATCTCTTCAGGAAACAGGCGATTTTGGTGGCAAATTGGAAAGGTTGGAGGCTCCGGCCGGAATCGAACCGGCGTACACGGATTTGCAATCCGCTGCGTCACCACTCCGCCACAGAGCCTCGCTGGTGAGCTGGGGGACATAGCAGCGGCTTCGACCGGTTGCAATCGGGTAAAGTGTGCTGAAGCGAAATCGCCATATTGCGGCCTGAGAATCCTGTGCTATTGCCGCTGCTCGAAGAGAGTTTCTTAAAAGGGCTGCCACATGGACTTTGCAAATCTTCGCCAGGTCATGGTCGATTCACAGGTTCGCGTTAATGACGTGACCTCGCCGGAAGTGGTCGGCGCCTTTTCAAATGTGCCGCGTGAAGTGTTCGTGCCAAAGGGCATGCGCGCCTGCGCTTATGCCGAGTTGGAGATCGAAACCAGTGAAGGCCGCGCCATGTGGCTGCCGCGCGATCTCGGCAAACTCCTGCGCGCGCTGGAACCTGAAGCCAGCGATGTCAGCCTGGTGATTGGCGCTGGCGCCGGTTATGGGGCAGCCTTGCTCGGCTATGTCACCGAGGCGGTGATTGCGCTGGAAGATGATGAGGCCCTGGTCGACGCCATGGCGGAGCGCTTTGCCGAGATTGGCATGGATGAAGCGGTTGCTGTGCAGGGTGATCTCGCCAAGGGGCTGGCTGATCAGGGGCCGTTCGATGTGATCTTCGTGGCCGGCATGGTCGAAACCGTGCCGCAGGCCTGGCTCGACCAACTCTCAGAAGGCGGCCGCTTGGGCGTCGTCGTTGCCACAGGCCGCAGCGTCGGGGCTGCCCGGGTCTACAAGCGGGCGGGCGACACGTTCTCCTATCGCGAAGTGTTCGAATGCTGCCCACCGGTCTTGCCGGGCTTTGAGCAGAAGTCTGAATTTGTTTTCTAGGCGATCGCCCATTTAGAGGACGAAGCGGTGTTCCGAGACAGGGCTAATGCCTGCTTCCGAGTTCGATACAGACCTACGCCAGCTCTTGGAAAAGAAAATCAACGACTGTCTGGACTTTCTTCAGCGTGTACTTGGGGCGATGGTATAAAAGATAGATTCCAGAATTGTCGTTCCGCGAGATGTGCAGCGTGGCATCGTCCAGAGGCAGCTGGATCAGCTGCCTCGAACTTAAATACTCGCTGACGCCCCAGATTGGCACCAACGCTAAGCCTGCTCCTGCCAATGCTTCATCGACCAGTAGCCGTCCCATATTGCTGACAAAGCTCGGTGGTTTCGTAACCTCGATCCATTGATCGTTTTGTCTGGCTTGCCAAAATAAAACACCATTCGGGCGACGAAAAAGGAGTGTCTTATGCGCCTGCAAATCGTCCACGCATGTCGGGTATCCGTGCTGGTCCAGATAGTCTTTTGAACCAACCAGAACGAACTCATTGTCGGACAGTTTGCGGGCGATCGAGCGCTCGGGAGGCGCCGCCGTTGCGCGAATTGCGATATCAATATCTGACTCATCCAAATTGAAGACTTGATCGGTCATCTCGATATCAAACACCAGGCCCGGGTAGCGGGCCATCAGCGCCCTTAAAGCGGGCATGACGCAAACTTCCCCATAACCGGGAGAGACGGTCAGACGCACTGTGCCGACCGGTTCATCAGGACGATCACGAATCGAGTCATCGGCATGAGTGATTGCTGCGATAATCGGTCGGACGTGATCAAGGTAGAGGTCGCCTAGTTCCGTAAGTTTGACCACGCGAGTGGTTCTGTGGATGAGCACGGTCCCCAAACTCGCCTCTAATTCCTGAATGCGCCTCGATACGGATGACGCTTCGACTCCCATTGCCTTCGCCGCCGCAGAAAAACTCTCATATTTGGCCACCGCCGCAAAACACTCCAGCGCACGTATCTTGTCCAACGATCTGTTCTCCTAAGCGACGGGTCCGTTTCATTGTTGCGAATTTTGCAATTCACTTCTGAAAATTGTTGCGATTGATCAGTCTCCTCTTCGATTTTATGGCAAAAATCTCAACAATCAATCGAAGCGCTGAACGTTTCATCAATGGGGTCGGCAGAAAATCATGACGCACATACTGAAATCTATGACGGCCATACTGTCTCTAATTGCCCTATCGCCTGCCAGTTATGCCGCGGAGATAAGCCCTCCCACCCCGCAAGGGTGGTGGCCACATTTTGAAAGCATGATCACGCTTGCGGTCGTACTGATGGCATTCGCGATAGCTTGGCTGTTGAATCATGCGTCACCCAAATGGCGAGCAATCGGGACATCGCTTGCGGCCTTGTCGTGCTTCGGGATCGTGGCATGGTTTGGATCTGTGCTGGCATCAGGTGTTTTGGAGAATCCGAAGCCGTTCCAAGCGCCCATGGACGCCTTCAAGCCGACGCTCCTTTGGATTCAGGCCGGAATTGCCTTCGTCGGCGGGTGTGCCCTGATCATCGTGGCGGCGGGTCAGTTCAGCAAAGGCACACGACTGGTTTTATCAAACGCAAATGAAGCGCACCGGTACGGCCGTGTGTCACGCGTTTTACATTGGGCGACCGCACTTTTGTTCCTGTTCATGATTCCGACAGGGATTTTCGCCTCAATGATCCCTGAAGATGCTTGGTATCGCACCGAATACAACGTCGTTCACAAGACAATCGGCCTGATCATTTTCGGCCTGGTGATAGCACGTCTGGTCTGGAACCGTCGCTCGAAGCGCCTGGCACTAGATGCATCTTTGAAGCCGATGGAGCGCAAGCTCGCTCATAGTGCGCACGTGCTTTTGTACGCGTTGCTGATCGCCATCCCCGTCACCGGTTACGTCATGACCAGTCATCATGGCTACCCGACTTTCTTCTTCCTGATCGAACTGCCATCGTTTTTGCCGGAAAGCCAAGCCTATATCGTCTGGGGCTTGTTCCATAAATATGTCCTGCAATACCTGGTCTATATCATCCTTGGCGCACACATTATTGGCGCGCTAAAGCACCGATTCATCGACAAACACGACACGGCCTTCAAGCGAATGGTCTCTTAAGAGAAACCCTCGCCGGAACGCCATTGATCCATACTCCAAACACGAAAGACCTCGATATGTCTCAGAAGACTTTGCTTGAAAACCTAAACTGGCGCTACGCCACCAAGAAAATGGATTCTCAGCAATCTGTTCCAAGCGAGAAAGTGGATGCCATTATCGAAGCCATTCGAATGGCACCAACATCAAGCGGCACTCAGCCATTCGAATTGATCGTGGTGACGAACCCACAGCTACGTGAACAGATCCGAGGCGTCGCCAATGACCAAGCTCAGATCACCGACGGATCGCACCTTCTGGTGTTCGCGGCATGGGACAACTATACGGACGCACGAATTGATGAAGTTGCCAGCCTCAACGTACAGGCCCGCGGAGAGTCTCCGCTGATTGATCAGTATTATGGAAACCTGAAGACGCTCTATGTGCCGCGGGATGCCGAAACAAATTACGCTCATGCTGCGCGGCAGGCCTATATCGCTCTGGGAATCGGGCTCGTCGCCGCGGCTGATCAGGAAGTGGACTCAACCCCCATGGAAGGATTCGATCCAGCAGCGGTGGATGAAATCCTGGGCTTGCGTGAACGAGGCTTGCGGTCTGTCGTCCTAATGCCTTTGGGGTATCGCGACCCCTCGGGTGACTGGTTGTTGCCGATGCCGAAAGTCCGCAAATCAAAGTCAACGATGGTCCGGTTTGTAGAGTGATCTGCCCGCGGGTTTTAATCACTCCGGGGGTGTTTCATAAGTGCAATATTCGTCAGGCGCGAGATCCTGCGTTCGCGCCTGACGCAATGCAGATCTTCGAATGCAACTCCAAGCCGTTCGCTCAAAACGGACAGTAATTCTATGGCCGAGGTCGTGGCAGCAAGTTGCGCACTTCGAAATATCCCGGCGCGTTCGCGGCGCTTGTATCCAAAGGGCGCGCGGGATCAAGCTTCGCTTGCCGGTTATAGAGCACCGTCCCGACGGCCATGCTGAGATTGAGGCAATGGGCGCTTGGGATGGCAACAAAGCGATGACATTGCCCGAGCACGCTGGAGCCGAGGCTGCCATCTTCTGGGCCGAAGACATAGAGCGCGTTTTCTGGATGCTCGAACAGCGGCAAGGCCTCGCTGTTGGGTCTGATTTCGACCGCCACAGGCGTCAGCTCAGGCAGGCGGTCGAAGGGGCGCTCAATATGCTGCAGCTGAACCGACCGATAGCCGCGTAGCCGCTCTTCCCGCGGTAGCCGTTTCAGCTCCTTCATCGCGGACGACATGCGATCGCCGGTAAAGTACAGGTCCTGGACGCCATAGGCGGCGCAGGCGCGGACAGACTGGCCGACATTGTGCGGATACTTCGGATCGATAAGCAGAATGGCTGCGGACATGGGGGTCTCCTAGGCGCGCAACATATCAAACTGGCGGGCGCGCTCCAGTTATTTCGGGGCGCGCGCGTCTGCTCTGGGTTACGCGGTCTTCGCTGCCTCAGCTTCCGGCGTTGCCACGGTGCCTTTATCCGGATCGGGCAGCAGTCGGGTCGGCTCGACTGGGCGGCCGGTGGCTTCTGCGATCAGTTCAGCGGAGCGTGTCTCAACCGCTTCGCTCAGGCGTTTCAGCGCTTCATCTTTGGGCAAGCCCGCGGGGATCGGCTCGAGAAACTCGATGACAGCCGTGCCGGGCGTCTTCTCGATCTCTTCCTGATTCCAGAAACAGTTGAGGTTGGTGGCGACGGGCACGATCGGCACGTCCATCGCCGTCTGCATGTGCCAGACACCCGGCTTGTATCGGAAATGATAGCCAACCGGCGCGAGATGTCCTTCAGGATAGATCAGCACGCGGCGGCCTTCCTCGCGGGCGCGGGTCATGCCCTTGGCGAGTGATGAGGCTTTGCGCTCACCGCCGCCACACGTATCGATGACGATCGCGCCGAGTTTGCGCAGGATGCCGCCGACCAGCGGAAAGCGCTCGAGATGATCGCCGGTGACGAAGGCGAGGTTCTTCACTTCCGGATAGACCATGAAGCCATCGCCCCAGCTGGCATGCTTGGGCGCCAGGATGAACGCCCCCTCGGGCAGGTTCTCGCGTCCACGCACTTCTTTCTTGACGCCGCCGACCAGGTGCAGCGCTATGTTCACCGCGCGCGTGTAAGAGCGGATGATGGCCGTAACTGGCCCGCGGCCGGGCAGGGCCAGGAAGGGCAGGGAGAGCAGGACATAGACAAAGGACAGGACGTAATAAACGCCTGTGAAAAGCAGACCGCGGATCATGATGTGTCTCCTGGTGACTTACTTCTGTTGAAGGATCGCCATGATGGTGCGCGTGAACGCATCCACATGCTGGCTGAACGGACCGGGCAGGCGGTTATAGATCTTGTTGAGGCCGGCCTGCATGACGACGCCCAGCGACATCGCCGCAATCAGGGCGGGGTCGCCGCGCGGGATTTCGCCGGCGTCCATGAGGGCGGTCAGCAACTTCTCGACCACTGAAACCGGATCATCATCGCGGCGGGTATCGTGCGGAACGAACTTGTTCAGCGAAACCAGGTGGAAGCTGAACAGGAGCCAGTCCTCATCGGCGAGCTGGCAGTAGGCCGTGACCGCGCGGCGCACGCGCTCTTCAATCGTGCCGGGCTGGGAAAACGCGTCCTGCATCATTTCCGCAAGGCGATTGTGCGTCTCCATGAACAAGGCGAGGGCGAGTTCGTCCTTGCCTTTATAATGGCGATACAGCGCGCCTTCCGAGACGCCTGCCACATCAGCGATTTCCCGCGTTGTCGCGGCATCGACGCCTTCACTGATAAACAGTTTGAGCGCCGCGCGTTCGATTTTTGGCCGGGCATTTCGGGCCCTTGGGCGTTTCTGATCGGTAGTAACCATAGGGAATCAGCTCCAATTTGTGAGCGTTTGATAACATATAGGCTTGCGTGGTGCAAGTGATTATTTGCTCACAATTACTGTTTGACCCTCCTTCGCGTCAATGGGCAATCTATGCGCAACGATAATCAGGGAGTGATCAATGGCCGATGGACAGGGACCTGTGCAGGCAAAATTCCGCGAAATGCTGGAAGGCACCAAAGAAGACTGGGACATTATTGCCGAGCATTCCAAGGGCTTCAATCAGGGGTTGGCCAAACGGGTGCTGGATCATCTGCGACTGCTCGATGGTGATTTTGGCGGATTTCCCGTCGATCGCCTGACCCATTCGCTGCAGACGGCGACGCGCGCGCATCGTGATGGCCGCGATGAAGAATATGTTGTCTGCGCTTTGCTGCACGACATTGGCGACACGCTGGGCAGCTATAACCACCCAGACGTCGCGGCAGCGATCCTGAAACCTTTTGTGTCAGAGCAAAACCATTGGATGGTCGCCAATCACGGCATGTTCCAGGGCTATTATTTCTTCCATCACCTCGGCCTCGATCGGAATATGCGCGACCAATTCAAGGATCATCCTTATTACGAATACACCGCGCAGTTCTGTCATCTCTATGATCAGTCAGCCTTTGATCCAGACTATGAGAGCGAGCCGCTGGAGTTCTTCGAACCGATGGTGGAACGGCTGTTTTCGAAGCCGAAAAACTCGATGTATCTGAAAGCGCTTGAGGCAGACGGATAACTGTCCGGACACATTTCCCGGATTTTGCCCTTGAAAGCACGGCCTAATCAGTCGATCTGAGCCGTGAGTGATCGCACTCGCCCAATTGCTAAAGGGCGGGTGCGTGGATATACGAGCGCAATTGATTTGTTGAAGGTGACTCTTTCATGCGGAAAATTGCTTCCCTGACCCTCGCGGCTTTGGCGCTTACGCCTGCTGCGCTCGCACAAGAAGCTGGCGCTGGCGGCGGGCTCATGCAGAGCCTGATCATGTTCGTGCCGCTGATCCTGATCTTCTATTTCCTATTGATCCGGCCACAGCAGCAACGCCAGAAAAAGCATCGTGAAATGATCGAGGCAGTCAAAAAAGGCGACACGATCGTCACGGCTGGCGGTCTGATCGGTAAAGTGACGCGTGTCGCCGACACGGAAGTCACGATCGAACTGGCTGATGGCGTGCGGGTCCGCTCGCTCAAAGGCATGATTGCGGACGTTCGCGACAAAAACACACCTGTCGCCGCCAACGACTAAGATAAGGGCCTAACCGCCATGTTGAATTTCCCGCTCTGGAAAGTCGGAATAATTGTTGTCGTCTTGCTATGGGGCACAATTCTGGCGCTGCCGAACATGTTCTCTGACGGCTTCCTCGGAGTTGAGCCGAAAGAGGTCTCTGATCCGACCAATACCGCAGCTGTGGCGGCTTACGAGCAACAGCTCGCAGAAGCGGATGCATCCTGGTGGTTCCTGCCCAGCGGCAAGCTCAATCTTGGCCTCGACTTGCAGGGCGGGGTCTACCTGCTGATGGAAATCGATCCGGCAGAGATTGCGGCCAACCGTTTGGAGACGGTCCAGGCAGACATCCGCTCAGCCTTCAATCGCAATCCCCTGATCGAACGAAACCCGCCGGTTCAGAACGAAGATCGCCTGACCATCGAAATCCTCAATCCGGAAGAGGACATGGCTGAAGCCATCCGGCGCCTGAACCGTCTCAATCCGACGATTGGCACGACCCAGACTGAGCTATTCGAAGTCGACCAGACCGGGGACCGGTTCATTCAGCTCACCGTACCTGGCAATGCCCGGACCGCGCTGGCTGCTGATGCGCAGAGCAAGATGATGGAAATCATTCGCCGCCGGATTGACCCGGATGGTGTGGCTGAAATCTCGATCACGCCGCAGGGTGACAATCGGATCATTCTGGAAGCACCGGGCGAGGCTGATCCAAAGCGGATCAAGGATATTCTCGGCCAGGCCGGTCGCCTGACTTTTAACATGGCCAATCTGGACAATTCAGCGATCCAGGCCGCGATCAATTCAGGCCGGACCCTGCCGCGTCAGGAACTGATCGACTCGATCGAGCGCGGCAAGATCCTGATCAATCGGATCCCGGAACTGACCGGGGCAGATATCGCCACGGCCAATCGCTGCTTTGATGAAGCCAATTTCCCGGCGGTCTGTTTCCGCCTGAACAGCTCCGCAGCCACGAAATTCTACAATCTGACCCGCAACAATACCGGCAAGAATTTTGCGATCGTGCTGGATGGGGTGTCGATGTCTTCGCCGACCATTCGCACGCCAATCCCGGGCGGCAATGTGATCATTGAAGGTCGTTTCACGATTGAGGAAGCTGAAGACCTCGCAGCGATTATTGAAGCGGGTGAGCTTCCGGCCAAACTGAACTTCCTGGACGAGCGCACAGTCGGCCCGACGCTGGGTGCCGAATCGATTGCGGCCGGCTCGCGCGCCAGTCTGATCGGGCTTGCCTTTGTGGGCGTGTTCATGGTGCTGGCTTACGGTCTGGTCGGCGGCTTTGCGGTCGGATCGTTGCTCTCGAACATTGTCCTGATCATCGGCGCCTTGTCAGGATTTGGCGCGACGCTGACGCTGCCCGGCATCGCCGGGATTATCCTGACCATCGGTATGGCGGTGGACGCGAACGTGATTGTGTTCGAGCGGATACGAGAAGAACAGGCGTCCGGGCGATCCCCGGCGACTGCGATCCAGGCGGGTTATGAACGCGCGCTCTCGGCTATTCTGGATGCCAACATCACCACCTTCATTGCCGCTTCCATCCTGTACATGGTGGGTTCGGGCCCGGTGAAAGGGTTCGCCGTCACCCTCGCCATCGGGATTCTGACCTCAGTGTTTACCGCGTTTGTCGTGACCCGCTGGCTGACCGTCATGTACCTGCGGACGATGCGCCCCAAACGGCTGGCCATGTAAGGAAAGAGATACGTCATGCTTTTACGACTATGGCCTGAGAAAACCAAAGTTTCCTTCATGAGTCTGCGCTTTGTGGCGCTGATCGTCTCTGTGATTGCCTTGCTCGCATCCGCGGCGATGCTGTCGACGCGCGGCTTGAACCTCGGCATCGACTTTGCCGGTGGCGCGGTGCTTGAAATCGACAAACCGGAAGATGTCTCGGCCGACGAGATCAGAGACACCGTAACCAGCCTCGTGACCGGCGACGTGCAGGTCAACTCGGCGCGCGGCACAGGACCGAATGCACCGGAGATCGCGGTTATTCGATTTGAGCCTCAGCCGCCCGTTGGCGATGAGACCCCTGACGAAGCCCAAAATCGTGCCGGCGATGTCGTGAGTGCCGCGATGCGCGAGCTGATCGGCGCTGAGCGTTTCAATCTGCGCTCGGAAGCTTCAGTGGGCCCGAAAGTGTCCGGCGAGCTTTTCCGTTCAGGGATTATCGCGCTCACCGTCGCGCTGGCCTTGATGATGATCTACATCTCATTCCGCTTTCAGTGGCAGTATGCGCTGGGCGCTGTGGCGGCGCTGTTCCACGATGTGATCCTGACCATGGGCATGTTCGCGCTGACCGCGTTTGAGTTCAATCTCGCGACCATTGCGGCGCTTCTGACGATCGTTGGTTATTCGATGAACGACACAGTGATCGTGTTCGACCGAGTGCGAGAGGAAGCTCGAAAGTACAAGAAGCTCGAATTGTTCAAGGTTGTCGATCTGGCGATCAACGCGACCATGTCGCGAACCTTGCTGACCTCGAGCACGACGCTGCTCGCGCTGTTGTCGATCTTCCTGTTCGGCGGACCGGTTCTGCGCGGCATGAGTTTCGCGCTGATCTTTGGTGTGATCGTCGGGACCTATTCGTCCATCTTCGTCGCATCAGCAGTGGTCTTGCTGCTCGGCATTGACCGCGGCGACAAGCCGAAGCGCGAAGTCGAAGGATTTCAGGGGGTCGGGTAGGGCGTCTGCGCGACTTAGCCGTGCAAGCGACCGCGAACCTGATCTTCCAGCGCCTGACAAACAGCGTCAGCGACGTCATCAGCAGACGATCCATCGCCGAGGCCCGCAGCGCGGCAGGCCTGCACGTGCAGGTTCACCAGTGCGGCCTCAGTCTGCAGATCTTCAACACCAGAGACCAGCTCTTGCAGCGATCCCGACAGACGTGTCAGCGCGCCGCCGCCATAAGCGCCTGACGCGCCATGCAGATTGTGCAGCGCGCGGCGGAATGCGTCGACAGACTCTTCGTCTTCCGGCGTTTCGCAGCAGGCTTGCCAAGTCGTTTGGAGCAGATTGAGATCGTTCTGTTTCCAGGTCTCTACCGCTTCAGCAGGCTCGAGTTCGGCTTCTTGAGTGACAGGAGCTTCAGACTCCTCGTCGGCGGCCCCAACCACTCGTGTGATGTCGAGCTCTGTGAGGAGTTCGGAGCCGGCTTTCGGCTTCTTGAACATATTGAATAGCGACTTAACCATGCTGCCAGTTATAGCAAACGCGGCTTAACAAACGACTGATTAAAAGGCGAAAAAAGGTTAAGCCTAGAAGGCGAATTGTTCACGCAATATGCGCTCATCGAGGGCGTGGCCCGGGTCGAACAGCATGGTCAGATGCTGAGAGCGATCCGCCCGGATCGATACCCGGGTAACGTCTCGAACTTCCTGATTGTCGGCGGCTGCAGCGACCGGGCGGCGCTCCGGGGCAATGACCTCAATATCAACTTGTGCGTCATGACGAAGAAGTGCCCCGCGCCAGCGTCTCGGACGAAACGCGCTGACCGGGGTCAGCGCCAGCAGGTTTGCACCAATCGGCAGGATCGGGCCGTGCGCCGACAAATTGTAAGCGGTCGAGCCGGCGGGTGTCGCGACCATGACACCGTCACAAGCAAGCTCTGCCATGCGTTCCTTGCCATCGACAATGATGCGGAGTTTCGCGGTCTGCGCGGTTTGGCGCAGCAAAGAGACTTCATTGATCGCCAGGCTTTGATGGGTTTGGTCATGCACGTCGGTCACGCTCATTCGCAGCGGCATGACCGTGGCGCGCTCGGCGCGATCGATGCGGGCGATGAGGTCTTCCTCATCATACTCGTTCATAAGGAAGCCGACGGTGCCGCGATTCATGCCGTAGACCGGCTTATGGTCTTCAAATCGCCGGCGCATCGTGTCGAGCATGGCGCCGTCGCCGCCGAGCGCAACGATGACGTCGGCTTTGTCCTCATCAAATTGCCCATACTTCTGTGTCAGGCGCTTGAGGGCTTCCTGAGCTTCCGGGCGTTTTGAGGCTGCGAAGGCGATACACGTGGTCATGCGCCCCTATGTCGGGGGCATCGGACGCGGGGTCAAGCATCGCCTTCAATTGCCCAAACGGAAGCTTACCGGTACTATGCCATCAACAACCGTATCGGAGGAATAGCGATGGCAGATGGAATGCAGATCACCAGTCTGAAAGGGCAGGTCAGTGAGGAAGAGTGGAAAACCCGCGTAGACCTGGCCGCAATGTATCGGCTGACAGCGCTTTATGGCTGGACCGATATGATCTTCACTCATATCTCACATCGTGTGCCGGGTCCGGATCACCACTTCCTGATCAACCCGTATGGAATGTTCTTTGAAGAGATCACCGCCTCGTCTCTGGTCAAAGTGGACCTTGATGGAAACGTGGTTCAGGAAACGCCTTACTTCATTAATCCAGCGGGCTTCACCATTCACTCGGCAATCCACGCCGCGCGTGAGGATGCGCAGGTCGTGATGCACCTGCACACTGATGATGGTGTGGCTGTGTCCTGCAACAAAGAAGGTCTGCTGCCGCTGACCCAGACTGGTATGCTGGTCCGCCATGACCTTGCGTTCCATGATTATGAAGGCGTGGCTCTCGACCATGGCGAACGCGAACGTCTCGTCGCTGACATGGGCGAGAAGAACAATATGTTGCTCTACAATCACGGGACACTGACCGTAGGCGGAACCGCAGCAGAGTGCTTCCTGCGCATGTTCTTCCTGGAGCGGGCTTGCTCGATGCAGGTGCGGGCGCTGACAGCGGGCCGCGAGAACATGGTCATTCCGTCGCAAGAGGTGCAGGACGTGGTGAAAGGGCAGTCTAACCCTGAAGGCACGAAAACCCTTGCGAACATGCTGGCCTGGCCTGGATTGCTGCGGAAACTGGATCGCGAGTCTCCGGGTTATGACGCCTAGAGATTTTTCTTATACGGGTAATCCCGTATAGGATTTCTCAGTAGTGCGTCCATTCATACCGTTTTCAAACTAGGGGTGATCCCCTACATCCCGGTTCGCATCCAACGGAACACACAGCCATGAAACACTTGAAAGCCTTCGAAAGCGCATTGGATACGATCCATGAAGAAGGTCGGTATCGCGTCTTCGTAGATCTGCATCGTCACAAGGGTGAATTCCCCAAGGCGACTGCGCGTTTCGAACATGGTGAACGTGAGATCATTGTCTGGTGTTCGAATGACTATCTCGGCATGGGCCAGGATGATGACGTCATCGATGCGATGCACGAGGCAATCGATAGTTTTGGCGCCGGCTCTGGCGGAACCCGAAACATTTCGGGCACGACGCGGTACCATGTGGATCTCGAAAAAGAGCTCGCCGACCTGCATGGCAAATCCGGCGCGCTGCTCTTCACCTCTGGCTATGTATCGAACGATGCAACGCTCTCGACCCTCGGCAAAATCCTGCCGAACCTGATCATCTATTCTGACGCGCTCAATCACGCTTCGATGATTGAGGGCATTCGCCGTTCTGGCGCAGACTATCGTGTGTTCAAGCATAATGATGTCGAGCACCTTCGCGCGCTTATGGAGAATGACGATCCTGAGCGCCCAAAGGTTATCGCCTTCGAAAGCGTTTACTCGATGGATGGCGATGTCGGTCCGATCGAAGCGATTTGCGATTTGGCGGACGAGTTTGATGCCCTGACCTATCTCGACGAAGTGCACGCCGTTGGCATGTATGGCGACGAAGGCGCAGGCGTTGCGCAGCGCGATGAAGTGATGCACCGCCTCGACATAGTTGAAGGCACGCTCGGCAAGGCGTTCGGCGTCATGGGTGGCTATATCGCAGCGCACGAGACGATCATCGACGCGATCCGCTCAACTGCTTCGGGCTTCATCTTCACCACATCGACCTGTCCGGTCATGGCGGCAGGCGCGCTCGCCAGCATTCGCAAGCTGCGGTCTGATGAAGGACGCAAGCTGCGGAAGTCGCATCAGGCTCAGGCAGCTTTGCTCAAGCAGAAATTCCGCGATGTCGGTTTGCCGCTGATGGAAAGCGAGACTCACATTGTGCCGCTTCTGGTTGGCGATCCAGAGAAGTGCAAAGCCCTGTCGGACACGTTGCTGTTCGATTTCGGAATCTATGTGCAGCCGATCAACTATCCAACGGTTCCGAAAGGCACTGAACGCCTGCGCTTCACGCCAGGACCGGTGCACACTGAGGCGATGATGGATGATCTGGTCGCCGCAATCCTCGCTGTCTGGAAACAGCTCGGATTGGACGAGAAAGCGGCTTAGTCGCCGCGCTTGCGGCCGAGACCAATCTCTTTGGCAAAAGCAGACCGTCGCTTGGCGTAATTCGGTGCGACCATTGGATAGTCAGCGGGCAATCCCCAACGGACCCGGTATTCTTCCGGTGTCAGATTGTAGCGCGAGCGCAGATAGCGTTTCAGCATTTTCAGCTTCCGCCCGTCCTCAAGACAAATGATGTGATCAGGCGTAATCGACTTGGAAATTGGCACAGCCGGATCAGGACGCGGCGGTTGAACCGGGTCATCGGACGCGAGTTCAAGTACTGTCTCGTGCACTGTCTTTATTAATTCTGACAATGTACTTGAAGGAATCGGGTTATTTGCTACAAATGACGAAACAATATCAGTCGTCATTTCGAGCAACTCGGCTTTTGATTGCTTGGTCATGTGTCGGCTCTTAAATATTTATGTAGAAGCCCGCTCTTTGTCGGGTTCAGATTCTACCAAAGCATCGAATCGACTAAGAATTCAAGTTTCTACGTGAAGTAGAGGTGAGAATTCCCGCCATTTCAGGCTGGTGAAAACCAAGCCGAAAATGACGCCTTGCAGCGCCGGGCGTGTCACCGTACATGGACGAGCAGAATTAGGGAATGTGCCATGCCAGACACCAGCCATCCGACGCGTTTCGATACAGCGACCTTCTTCTCGCAATCCTTGAAGGATCGAGATCAGGATGTATTCGCCGCAATTGCTAAAGAACAAACGCGTCAGCAGCATCAGATTGAACTGATTGCCTCCGAAAATATCGCTTCTCAAGCGGTGCTCGAAGCGCAAGGAACGGTTCTCACCAACAAGTATGCGGAAGGCTATCCGGGACGGCGCTATTATGGCGGCTGTGAATATGTCGACATTGTCGAAGACATTGCCCGCGATCGCGCCAAGCAGATGTTTGATTGCGGTTTTGCTAATGTCCAACCGAATTCCGGATCACAGGCAAACCAGGCCGTCTTCCAGGCGCTGATCAAGCCCGGCGACACGATCCTCGGCATGAGCCTCGACGCTGGCGGACACCTGACGCACGGCGCCCGCCCGAACCAATCCGGCAAGTGGTTTAATGCGATCCAGTACGGCGTGCGCGAAGACGATCACCTGATCGACTTTGATCAAGTGGAAGCGCTCGCCAAAGAGCATCAGCCGAAACTGATCATTGCTGGCGGGTCGGCTTATCCGCGCCAGATCGATTTTGCCAAGTTCCGCGCCATTGCCGACTCTGTCGGGGCATATTTCATGGTCGACATGGCGCACTTTGCTGGCCTCGTTGCTGGTAAGGCCCACCCGAACCCGCTCGATCATTGTCACGTTGCGACGACGACGACGCACAAGACCCTGCGCGGGCCGCGTGGCGGCATGGTGCTGACCAATGATGCGGACATTTCCAAGAAGGTGAATTCAGCTGTCTTCCCGGGCATCCAGGGCGGTCCCCTGATGCATGTCATCGCGGGTAAGGCGGTTGCGTTTGGTGAAGCTCTGACGCCAGAGTTCAAACAATACGCAGCCGATGTGGTTGAGAATGCGCAGTCAATGGCCGCCGCCGCCAAGGCGTCTGGCATGGATCTGGTTTCTGGCGGAACCGACACGCACGTGGCGCTCATCGATCTGCGTCCGAAAGGCGTCACCGGCCGTGATGCCGAAGAAGCGCTGGAGCGGGCCTACATCACCTGCAACAAGAACGGCGTTCCGTTCGATCCGGAAAAACCGATGGTGACCAGCGGCATTCGCGTCGGATCGCCCGCCGGAACCACGCGCGGATTTGGCGTTGAGGAGTTCACCCAGATCGGCAACTGGATCGGCGAAGTCGTCGATGCGGTGGCAAAAGGCGACAGCTCCGAAACCGAATCGAAAGTTCGCGCAGAAGTTGAAAAAATGACGGCTAAGTTCCCGATTTATAACGGATTGGGGGCCTGATCGATTGCGGTGTCCCTTCTGCGGATCTGAAAATACGGCGGTCAAAGACAGCCGACCTGCAGAGGACAATACCGTTGTGCGCCGCCGTCGGGGCTGCGATAACTGCGGCGCCCGATTCACGACGTTTGAGCGCGTGCAGTTGCGCGAAATCACCGTCGTAAAACGCGATGGAAAACGGGTTCCGTTTGAACGTGAGAAACTGGCGCGGGTGATCACCATCGCATTGCGCAAACGCCCCGTTTCGCCTGAACAGATCGACCAGATCGTGTCGGGAATTGCGCGCAAGCTGGAAAGCAGCGGCGAAATGGAAGTGGCGTCGCAGGACATTGGCGAGCTTGCCATGGAAAGTCTGCGGGTTGTCGACCCGGTGGGTTATGTCCGCTATGCCAGCGTCTATCGCGAGTTCGATGCGCCGTCTGACTTCGCCGCCTTCATCAAACAGTCCGAGTTGGACGAGGATTAGGCCGGCATGTCCCGCCCGCAGGTCACACTGAAAATTGCCACCAGCATGGATGGGCGCATTGCGCTCGCCAATGGGGTCAGCCAATGGATCACCGGCAGCGACAGCCGGGCGCGCGTACATCGCATGCGCGCGGACCACGACGCGGTTTTGGTTGGGGTCGGCACCGTCCTCGCAGATGACCCGCTGCTCACCGCACGCACCGTGCCGCCACCTGACAAACAACCGGTTCGGATTATTGCCGACAGTCAATTGAGAACACCGGCGCATGCGCGTTTGTTGACCTCTCAGGGACTTGGCAAAGTCGTGCTGGCGAGCGCCGGTCCAGCTACGGGCTATCCTGAGGACGCGACACAAACCGGACCAGATATCTGGGTCGTGCCTGGCGATAATGGCAAGGTTTCGCCGGATCGACTGCTCGATCGCTGCGCCGTGGAAGGCCTCTCTCGTGTCTTCCTGGAGGGGGGCGGTAAACTGGCTGCGAGCTTCATCAAATCCGGACTTGTCGACACAATCCAGTGGTTTCGAGCCCCGATCCTGATTGGCGGCGATGGCTTGCCTGCCGTCGCGGCTCTGGGGCTGACAGAGATGTCAGATGCGCCGCGTTGGCGCACTGCCGCCACGGAACGGATTGGGGATGACACTTTGGAGACTTATGTTAGGGCGTAAGCTCTACAGGAGGGCTCTATGTTTACTGGTCTTGTGACGGATGTCGGAAAGATCCGCAAAGCCGAGGATCGCAATGGTCTGCGCCGGTTTGAGGTGGACTGCGCCTATCCCGTCGAAAGCATCGAGATGGGGGCATCCATCATGCATGCCGGGGTCTGCCTGACCGTGGTTGATTTCGGCGCGCGGGGCGAAGGCAGCTGGTTTGCTGTCGAGGCCGTACCGGAAACCCTGTCGCTGACAGTCTTGGGCGATTGGGTCGAAGGCAGCCAGGTCAATCTCGAGCAGAGCCTAAAGCTCGGCCAGGAGCTTGGCGGACATTTCGTCTTTGGGCATGTTGACGGCGTCGGCGAGGTTGTCTCGGTTGAACCCGAGGGCCAGAGCTACCGCATCACGATCCGGCCACCCGCAGACATCGCCAAGTATTTCGCCAAGAAGGGCTCGGCCGCGATCAATGGCGTGTCGCTCACCGTGGCCGACGCTTTGCCGAATGGTGACTTCCAGGTCGCAATTATTCCGCACACCTGGGACGTGACGACGCTCAGAGAATTACAGCCTGGATCGCGGGTTAATCTTGAGATCGATATGCTGGCGCGCTACGTGGCCCGGATGATTGGCGTCGATGCGCCGACCCCGCATGACGCTGAAGGAGCCAAGGATGGCTGAAGACTTTTCCGCTGCCATTTCCAGCATTGATGAAATCATCGAGGATGCCCGCAACGGCAAGATGTACATTCTCGTCGATGCTGAAGATCGCGAGAATGAAGGCGACCTCATTATTCCAGCCAATTTCGCCACGCCGGAAGCTATCAACTTCATGGCCAAGTTTGGTCGCGGCTTGATATGCTTGGCAATGACCGGCGAGCGCGGCCGGGCGCTCAACCTGGACATGATGGCGCGCGAGAATCGCGAGAGCATGGGCACTGCCTTTACTGTTTCGATCGAGGCCGCCGAAGGGGTCACCACAGGCATTTCAGCCCATGATCGCAGCCACACGGTTCTGGTCGCGATTGATCCCATGTGCGACGCGGCGGACATTGTTTCGCCCGGGCACGTTTTCCCGCTCATCGCCAAGGATGGCGGCACTTTGGTGCGCGCTGGACATACCGAAGCGGCGGTCGATATCTCACGTATGGCCGGGCTTTATCCTGCCGGCGTGATTTGCGAGATCATGAACGATGATGGCTCGATGGCGCGCCTGCCGGAGCTGGTTTCATTCGCACAGCTGCACGGGCTGAAGATCGGCACGATTGCCGATCTTATCGAATACCGCCGCAAGCATGATCGTTACCTAGAGCGCCGGGTCGAAGCCGATCTGCAAAGCGCATATGGCGAAGGCTTCAAGACCGTCATCTTCCGGAACGCGCTCGATAATAGTGAGCACATTGCCATCGTGCATGGCGAGATTGAAGCCGATAGCACGACGATCGTTCGCGTCCACCGCACAGACGTTCTCGCAGATATTCTTGGTGAGAAAGGCCCGCGCGAAGGGTTGGTCGAACGGGCCATGAAGATTATCGCGGAAGCGGATGAGCCCGGCGTCGTTGTCTTCGTCAACACCATGCGCCCGAATGCGCTTGCTGAGCGGCTTGGAATGAAGACTTCAGAGCCCGCAGATGCGCATGCGCCGCTGCGCGAATATGGCGTCGGCGCGCAAATCTTGCGCGAGCTCGGCGTTCGCAAAATGATTTATCTCTCAGACACTGAACCGACCCGGGTGGCCGGACTTGATGGCTACGGGCTGTCAATCGACGGCTGGCGCCCGCTCTCAGAAAAGGAATAGTTCTCATGCCGCACCGCATCCTGATCGTGAATTCTCCGTACTATGCGCACATCTCGGAAGAGCTTGAAAAAGGCGCACGCGAAGCGCTCGAGGCAGCGGAAGACGAGTGCGAGATCGAGACCATCATGGTCCCCGGCGCCTTCGAAGTCCCAGGTGCGATTGCTATGGCAGCCGACAGTGCAAGATATGACGGTTATATCGCGCTAGGTTGCGTCATTCGCGGTGAGACCACGCACTATGATTATGTCTGCGGGGAGAGCGCCAAAGGCTTGATGTACCTGACGACTGATCGCCGCCTCGCCATCGGCTATGGCATCCTGACGGTCGAGAACGAGGCCCAGGCTCTGGCGCGGGCTGAGCGGTCGCAAAAGAACAAAGGCAAGGACGCTGCGATCGCCTGTCTGGAAATGCTGAAGCTGCGGAAGAAGTTCGTTCGGTAGGCACGAAACGCAGCCCGCGCACGCAAAAGGGCATGGCTTTTTCGGCGTACCGGTGGCAAGGACGCGCGATGAGCGAACAGAAACTCCCATTTGAGGTCATTCGGGCTCGCCGCGCAGGTGCAAGACTGGCGGCGGTACAAGCTTTGTATCAAATGGAGCAGACCGGTCAGAGCGGCAAATCTGCGATCCGCGACCTGATGGATGATCGTCTCGGCCTGGGTCCGGACGAAGATCCGGTCGAAGAAGCTGATCCGGACCTGTTCAAATCCATCGTCAATGCCACGATCGAGCACCAGAGCACGGTCGACAAAGCCATATTGGCGCGACTGTCCAAAGGCTGGAAACTGTCGCGCCTCGACTCCACAACACGCTCAATTCTGCGTGCTGCGACGGCTGAATTGGTGGCGCATCAGGAGCTCTCGCGGCGCATCTTGCTCGACGAATATGTCTCGCTGGCCCATGATTTCTTCGACAAAACCGAGGCGAATTTCGTCAACGCCGTGCTCGACAATGTCTCAAAAGACTTGCGACCCGAAGAGGCTTAGGTCTTAGTCCCTCGCGGAGACCAGAATGGACGAAGCCGCCTGGATCACACGCTATATTGCCCCATTGGTGACATCTGCTGGCGCGGATGGATTGCGCGATGATGTCGCTTTGCTGACAGCCATCGGGCCAACCATCGCGACCATGGATACGCTGGTGGAAGGGGTCCATTTCTTGTCATCAGATCCGGTCGCAACCGTCGGCCAGAAACTGATCCGAGTGAATGTGTCGGACATCCACGCCAAAGGCGCTGAGCCTTTGGAAGCACTTCTGTCTATTGCCTGGCCGCACGACCGATCGGAACACGACTTTGCAGCACTGATGTCAGGGATCGAGCGCGATCTGCAGGGCTTTACTGTCTCTCTCATCGGCGGGGATCTGGTTCGTCATGACGGACCGCTCACGCTGACACTGACGCTGACAGGACGCTGTATCGGCAAACGGCCCGTACGGCGCAGCGGCGGCGGGGCAGGCGACGCGCTCTTTCTCGACGGCGAGATCGGATGGGGCGGCGCCGGGTTGAGCGCGGCGCAAAGCGGCAATAATCCCCAGCTGGCTGCGCGCTATCAGGTGCCTCAGATCAGCGACCGCGCCTCGGCGCAAATCGTCGCTGAGCAGGCTTCGGCAAGCATGGATGTATCGGATGGATTACTGCTCGACGTGTCACGGCTTGCAGAGGCGTCGGGATGCGGGGCGCAACTGGACCTCGAACGCGTTCCGCTGGCAGTTGAGACGGCTGAAATCGCCCAGATTCTGGATCAGTGCACGGCCGGAGACGATTACCGAATCTTGCTGAGTGCCCCGTCAGGCCTGAAGATTCCGGGCTTCACTGAGATCGGCAAACTGACCGAATCGCCGGGCCTGCAGCTCCGATTCCGCGCGCAGCCTGTTAACACTCCCTCAACTCTTGGGTTTGAGCATTAGCCCGAATTGTAGAGTTCCGACTCGCGCCCAGCGCGATTATCCTTGCGAATGCGCTGTGACTGTTGCAGTCATGGTCCCACAAACACTCAGGGCAGGGCTGTGAGAGGCTTGCCGTATAATCAAGGGAGGAAGGGCTAAATGACCCTCTGGTTTTGGATAGCCTTAGTCGCGGCTGTGCTCGCGATTGGCTTTGGATGGCTGCAGAGCCAATCCATTATGAAAGCGGATGCGGGTAATGACCGCATGAAAGAGATTGCGGCAGCGATTCAGGAAGGCGCGAATGCCTATCTGAACCGCCAGTATCGCACGATCGCCATCGTTGGCGTCGGCGTCGTCGTCATTCTCGCCATACTGTTCCGTAATTGGGAAGTGCCGCTTGGCTTCGTCATTGGCGCGGTTCTGTCCGGTGCGGCTGGCTTTATCGGCATGAAAGTGTCGGTTCAGGCCAACGTTCGCACCACTCAGGCGGCTAGCACCTCCTTGCAGGACGGTCTGTCCATGGCGTTTAAATCCGGCGCTGTGACCGGTCTCCTCGTGGTTGGCCTGGCCCTGCTTGGCGTGGTTGCCTATTACGGCCTGCTGGTCGGCGTCGTCGGCTACGAAGAAAGCAGCCGTAAGGTTGTCGACGGTCTCGTCGCGCTCGGCTTTGGCGCTTCGTTGATTTCGATCTTTGCTCGTCTCGGCGGCGGTATCTTCACCAAAGGTGCCGACGTGGGCGGCGATATGGTTGGTAAAGTCGAAGCCGGTATCCCGGAAGATGACCCGCGAAACGCTGCGACCATCGCGGACAATGTTGGCGACAATGTTGGTGACTGTGCTGGTATGGCGGCTGACCTGTTCGAGACCTATGCCGTGACAATCGTTGCGACCATGGTGCTCAGCGCGATCTATTTTGGCGGCGCCAGCTATCTTGGCGCGATCCTGCTTTTCCCGCTGGCCATTTGTGCGGTGTGTATCATCGCCTCGGTTATCGGCACCTTCTTCGTGAAGCTGGGCAAGGGCTCAACCAATATCATGGGCGCGCTCTACAAAGGCCTGATCGCCACCGGCATCCTGACCGTTGGCGGCCTCGCAGTTGCCGTGAACTATGCTCTGCCAAACGGCTTTGGGGAGCTGGAAGGTGCAGCAACAGCGCTTGGCCTGACAGGCACTGTGACAGGTATGGACCTGTTCCTCTGCGGTGTCGCTGGCCTCGTCGTCACCGCGCTGATCGTGGTCATCACCGAATACTATACCGGCGTCGACTATCGCCCGGTGAAATCGGTGGCTGAGGCGTCTTCGTCTGGCCACGGTACGAACGTGATCCAGGGCCTCGCGGTCTCGCTGGAATCTACGGCGCTGCCAGCCATCACAATCATGGCCGGTATCATCCTGACCTTTAACCTGGCGGGCCTGTTCGGCATCGCGATTGCGACCACGACCATGCTGGCTCTGGCCGGTATGATCGTTGCGCTCGACGCCTTCGGCCCAGTGACCGACAATGCTGGCGGTATCGCTGAAATGGCGGAGCTGCCAAGCTCTGTCCGTGACACCACAGACGCGCTCGACGCGGTCGGTAACACCACCAAAGCGGTGACCAAAGGCTATGCGATCGGCTCTGCCGGTCTCGGTGCTCTGGTGCTGTTTGCGGCCTATAATGAAGATCTCAAATACTTCGCCACCAATGCGGCGGAAAGCTCGATCCTCTATGGCGTGTCGGTCGATTTCTCGATCGCCAATCCATATGTCGTGGTCGGTCTTCTGTTCGGCGGTCTGCTGCCATTCCTTTTCGGCGGTATGTCGATGATGGCCGTTGGCCGCGCTGCACAGGCCGTGGTGGAAGAGGTCCGCAGCCAGTTCAAGAATGATCCTGGCATCATGGAAGGCACATCCAAGCCGAACTATGGCAAGGCCGTCGACATCCTGACCTCTGCTGCGATCAAGGAAATGATCGTCCCATCCATGCTGCCGGTGCTGTCGCCGGTCGTACTGTTCCTGCTGATCTGGTGGATTGCTGGTGTTCCAGCAGCCTTGGCAGCTGTCGGTGCGATGCTGCTCGGCGTGATCGTGACTGGCCTGTTCGTGGCCATTTCGATGACCTCAGGCGGCGGTGCCTGGGACAACGCCAAGAAGTATATCGAAGACGGCAATCATGGCGGTAAGGGCTCTGAAGCCCACAAAGCGGCCGTGACCGGCGATACGGTTGGTGACCCTTACAAGGACACTGCCGGTCCAGCTGTGAACCCGATGATCAAGATCACCAATATCGTGGCGCTCTTGATGCTGGCAGTCCTGGCAGGTGGCCACTAAGCGCAACCTGTAATAGAAACAAAAAAACCCGCGCCTTTGAGCGCGGGTTTTTTTATGGCAAATCGTTAACGATGATTGGTCCGGAATTTGCTGCGTATTCGGGGGCTAGCCGAATATGAAAGCAAATGGTGTTAACGAGTCTGATCAATTTTGCGCGCTCGAAGCAAACAAATGGTCGCTATGTTTTAGCGCCGTTTGCTTGGGTGTTTGCGCTAATGTTCTCGCTCGGCCGGCAGGAGGGTATTCCGCCTGTACCACCTATTGTAGCGGCGGTGGTGGCCCCTGAGACTGTTACAGACGATACGGTTGTCATCCCTTCGGAGGATCCCGAGATCGTCTCACCGCCAGCGCGTGTGATTGAGCCACCAGCCCCGCGCCCGATCCGCCGCGATTCTTTCTTCTCCGATCTCCGCGGACCGTTGAACCTCAATGACTGGCGTGTGTCGCAGCTGGAGAATACGCATCAGGGCGTCTTCTATGGCGGGCCATGGGTTTGGGAGAATATCATCCAGAAGCATGATCGCCTGATCCTGAAAGTCCGCGCCGGTGAGGATGGCGAACGTCCGACCATGGCTGAAATGCAATCACGGCGCAGATTTGGCTATGGCCGTTATGAAGTGATCATGCGTCCTTCCGGCGAGTCTGGCGTGGTCTCGACCTTCTTCACCTATACCGGACCTTTTAGAGGTGACCCGCATGATGAGGTCGATATTGAGTTTATTGGCGCGCGCCCTGAAGGGATCGAGTACAATTATTTCCGGCGCGGCCGCAAAGGCGCATATAGCCGCGAGCAGCTCGACTTCAACATCTCGGAGCGCATGAACCTGTATGCGTTCGAGTGGCACCCCGATGAGATTATCTGGTTCGTCAACGGTGAGGAACATTATCGTTCGCCGCGCGGGCAATCTCGCATCCCGGAAACGGTTGGCAATATCTATATCAGCGCCTGGACAGGGATACCGTCCATGCATGCCTGGACAGGGCTGCCGCGGTTCGGTGATGAAGCGCAAGCCGAATATGCCTGCGTTTCGTACAAGCCGTTCGACAGCGATTCCTATTCTTGCGCTGATCTGTGGTCCGATGACCCACAGTTTCATTACGATGACTCAGAGGCTGTCAGCGATTAACGGCGGCCGGTTGGATTGCCCGGTGTACGCTCATCCGTTTGCGGCAGGGCGACCGCGCCAACGGTTCCAAAGATCTGCTCAAGCAGTCCCAGCTCTCGGCCGCGCGTTGGCGTCTCGCGAGACGCATAGCGGATCACCGAGCCGTCCGTTTCGTCATAGGTCAGCAATTCTTCGACGATGTCATCTTCGCCGAACCGGATCGCTGTAATCGCGCGAGCTTTGGTGCGCGGGGTCAGAAAGGCGATCCGCTCGCGCTGGGTGGTGATGTAGAACCAGGTATTCTCGTCGAACACGCTCTCGGTTGAAGCAGATCCAAGCTGCGCCAGAACGCTGGCGCGCGAATCTTCGCCGACTTTGATATTTTGCGGCAAAACCTCATCAGCGGTATATCCGTGATAGTCCTCAATCGGGCTGATACAGGCCGCGGTGAGGCCTGCCAAGGCGATAGATGCGAGAATGACACGTCGCGCCATGAGGGTACTCCTGATAACTGAGCTGGAGATAAAGCCGAAAACCTGTAATTGGCAAGCGTCAGGAAACACCAGCGGCGAGACGAAAATAGGGCAGTTCATGTTTGGATGGTTCAACAAAGCAAAGGCAGACCCGGACGCAGTTCGAAAGTGGCGTGACGCTGTCACCGCGATGGCGCGCGAGCCTGAGCCCTATTTGCGCGGTTGGACGCCGGATACGATCTATGGTCGCTTCCATATGGTCGCGCTGTCGGCGACGCTCGCCATGCGCCGGTTTCGCGATCAGGGCAATGACGGCAAGGTTCTGTCCAAGGCTTTTTCAGAACAGCTTTTTTCCGACTTCGACCATTCGCTGCGTGAGCACGGGGTGGGCGATTCTTCGATTGCCCGCCGCATCCGCAAAATGGGTGAAGAGTTTTACGGTCTGGTCACAGCGGTTGATGAGGCGCTGGAGCAGGGCGGGCCGGACAGACATCTGGCGGAAGTCATCCAGCGCAATATCCAGCATGACCCCGAAAAAGCGCTGGAACTCGCCAAATACGTGCTCGATTTAAATGCCCGCGTGGAGCGCCTGCCGGAAGCGCAAATCCTGAGCGGTCCAGATGAGCTTTGACTTTGCGTAAAGTAAGCTCACTCTATCCGTTGCCTTTCGCAGCGGTCGCGCATAGGTTGCGCCGACTTTTAGGGCATTGTGGAGTTCCGCCGAATGGCCAGCCTTATTCTGTCAATCGACGCCATGGGCGGCGATGCGGCCCCAACGGTCGTACTTGACGGTCTGAAACTATTTGCAGCGCAGCGAAAGAATGTCCTGTTCGAGGTCCATGGCCGCGCCGAAGACATTACCGCTGGGATTGAAGCTCGGGGGTTGATGGATCGCTGCACCATTTTCCACCATGATGATGTGGTGGATATGAGCGAGAAGCCCTCCGCGGCGCTGCGGCGGGCAAAAAGCACCAGCATGTGGGGCGCGGTTCAGGCAGTGAAGGCGGGCCGAGCTGGCGCTGCTGTGTCCGCCGGTAATACCGGCGCGCTGATGGCCTTCTCGATGATGTCTCTGCGTAAAATGGACGGTGTGCATCGCCCAGCCATGACAGCGATCTGGCCGACCGTCGAAGGGCGCTCCATCGTGCTCGATGTCGGCGCCAATCTGGACGCCGATTCCGATCAGCTGGTCACATTTGCGATCATGGGCGAAGCCTATGCCCGCGCCGTCACGGGCAAGGCCAAGCCGACGATCGGATTGCTGAACATTGGCTCTGAAGACGGCAAAGGCCGCGACACGCTCAAACTGGCGGCTGAACGCTTGCGGGAATCCGAACTCGGGCTCGATTTTCGCGGCTATATCGAAGGCAATGACATTGCCATGGGCGCGGTTGATGTCGTCGTTACGGATGGCTTTACCGGCAATGTCGCCTTGAAGACTGCTGAAGGCACGGCGCGTCTGGTTGCGTCTTATGTGCGTGAGGCTTTGACCTCTGGTGTGATTTCCAAGGTCGGCGCTGCGCTCGCCAGTTCTGGCCTGAAACGGCTGAAAGAACGCATGGACCCGTCAAATGTGAATGGAGGCGTGCTTCTCGGACTCAATGGAGTTGTGGTAAAAAGCCATGGCGGTACGGATGCCGAAGGCTACGCCACCGCAGTTAAGCTGGCAGCAGATCTCGCGGCCAGTCAGTATATGGAAGAAGTTGCCGCTGGTCTCAGCCGAGACCGGGTCGAGGTCAGCTTGAGTGAGGCCTCAGAATGAGTGCGATCAGAAGCGTCATTCGCGGCACAGGCGGGTATCTGCCTGAGCGCATCCTGACCAATGACGAGATGTCAGAAATCGTCGAAACGTCGGATCAGTGGATCCAGGAACGCACCGGCATTCGCCAGCGCCACATCGCGGCAGATGGTGAGCTGACTTCAGACCTCGCTACACATGCCGCGCGCGCCATCCTCGCCGATGCTGGCATCGCGGCGGAAGATGTTGATCTGCTCGTTCTGGCGACGACGACGCCGGACAAGACCTTCCCGGCCACCGCAACGGCGGTTCAGGCCAATCTCGGCATGGGCCCTGGCGCTGCGTTTGACGTACAGGCGGTTTGTTCTGGCTTCCTGTTCGCGCTTGCGACGGCGGACTCCATGCTGAAGACCGGCCTCTTCAAAACCGCGCTGGTGATTGGCGCAGAGACCTTTACCCGTATTCTCGACTGGTCGGATCGTGGCACCTGCGTGTTGTTTGGCGATGGGGCTGGCGGACTGGTCATGACCGCAGAAAGCGAAGCCGACGCCGGCGACCGCGGGGTGCTGACTCATCATATTCGTACAGACGGCACCAAGAGCGAGCTGCTGCACGTCGATGGCGGCGTTTCTTCAACCGGAACCATTGGCCACGTCCGGATGCTGGGCAATCAGGTGTTCAAGCATGCCGTCACCAATATTTCGAGCGCCATCAATGCGGTCTATGACGAGACGGGTATCAGCTCTGATGATGTCGACTGGTTTGTCCCGCACCAGGCTAATCAGCGGATCCTGAACGGCGTCGCCAAGAAAATGAAACTCGATGAAAGCAAAGTGATTTCGACGGTTGGTGATCACGGCAATACGTCTGCGGCTTCGATTCCGCTTGCTTTACACACAGCAGTCAGCGATGGTCGCATAAAGCCGGGCCATTTGGTGCTCAGCGAAGCCATGGGTGGTGGATTTTCCTGGGGTGCGAGTCTGTTTCGCATCTGACCCACTTTTGGATTTCGTTAAGAACTCGGTCGTTATTGTTAACAAAGAGGAGCTGATAACGTGACGAATGAAACGCTCACACGTGTGGAATTGACTGACGCCATTGTGCGTGAGGTCGGTCTGACACGGCAGGAATCCTCGCACTTGCTCGACCGAATGCTGGATATGATCAGCGAGAGCCTGGAACAGGACGGAAGTGTCAAACTTTCCCGTTTTGGTAATTTCAATGTCCGCAAGAAAGCGGCCCGCGAGGGTCGCAATCCGAAGACGGGTATTCAGGCTACAATTTCGGCGCGCAAGGTTGTGACTTTCAAACCTTCTCCGATGCTCAAAGATCGCGTCGGAGGTTAAACGCGAGACCTAATAAGACATGCCGAGTTCTGCGACCCGCAAGATTGAGAAATCCGCTGACGCCTATCGTTCAATCGGGGAAGCTGCTGAAGAGCTCGGCTTGCAGCCACATGTGCTGCGCTATTGGGAAACCAAGTTCTCCAAATTTGTGAAGCCGCTGAAGCGACGCGACGGACGCCGTATGTTCCGTCCCGAAGACATGGCAGCGCTGCGCGCGATCCAAACTCTGGTGCATGATCAGGGCATGACGCTGAAGGGCGCCGGCAAGCTGCTGGCAGAGCAGGGCGTGGGGTCTGTGCTTGGCGGCGAAGCCCGCATTGTCGCGCCGGCAGACTCAAGTGATGTTGCGCCATCCATCAGCCCAGCCAGAGAGATGCAGGAAACCGTGCGCAAAGCCTTTGAAGCCGCCACCCCCGACACGCCCGCCAGCGGCACCCAGGAACGTCTCGAGACGATCTTGTCAGATCTTACCGACCTTAAGGCCCGCCTCGACGCGGCACGCCTAAAAAGCGCGGCCTGATCCGAGCGGCAAGCGCCGTCTTTTCCCATTGCCAATTTTCGTGATGCGCCTATACCACCGGGCTTGGTCCGGAGCGTAGCGCAGCCAGGTAGCGCACTTGACTGGGGGTCAAGGGGTCGCAGGTTCGAATCCTGCCGTTCCGACCAATCCTGAAGGACAATTCGGCCTAGCCGACGATCCAGTAGGTCAGACCTCCGAACAAGGCGAGGAGAGGCCCGTAACACACCAGAGTCACGAGGATCGCGTTATACCGTTTCTTTTGCAATGGACGCAGCATAACAGGGATCATGCATACATGATGCCAGTAAGGATTTTGTTAACCCTCTGAAGCTGCAGAAAACGCGCTTGTCTCAGGGCTCGAGCGCGGCTAACCAAGGCGCCGTGCCCGCGTGGTGAAATTGGTAAACACAGCGGACTTAAAATCCGCCGCCTATTATTGGGCTTGCCGGTTCAAGTCCGGCCGCGGGCACCACCCTTTCAGTGAAAACCCTAATAACTTCAATGGGTACAAGGTTTTAGCGCAGAACTTTGGTACACAGAAAGGTACACCGATGAGTACACCGACCCCAGTAGAAGCGCTCAAAGGCTTCGCTCAAAAACCCCTCCAATCGTACGCCGTGACGCGCCGTGAGTGGCTCCCCTTTATCGAGAACGCCGAGACTTTCTTGGCAGAGGACGAGACGCATGCTCGAGAAATCGCAGAAGACCTCAAGGAGGAGCTGCGTATCTTGATAGGAGATTCCGTAGGTGAGGGTGGAAGCCAAGCGCTCTACAACCAACTACTTGTTGCATCTTGGGAAACCGTGAGCATCACGCCGGTAACAATCCAGCCAGTTGCAAGCTGCGACCACTGACCGCAATCAAAGGCCTCTCTGGGTAATCCTCGGGGAGGCCTTTTGTTTCACTAGCGCTCGGCACTCTGGGAGACTATCTGATGCGCATGAATATCCCCTACCTGACAAGCGTGAATGGACGGCTGCATTATCGCCGTCGTGTCAAAGAGCACCTGCGTTCGTACTTCGGTGTTCGTGAGGTGAAAAAGTCGTTGGGTCTTCCATCAGGCCAAGAGGTGCGCGCGCTTCCTCTCGTCGATGCTCTGAACGAGAAGTTTGAAGCACGGGAGAAGGCTGCCGAGCTGGCGCATCGGGGAGTTGTCGATCCACACGAAATCGCAGCTGAGGCGTGGGAGTGGGCACTGGGGGAGAAGTTCGTAGGGTACGATAAGTCGGGCTTAGGAG
>JABSQB010000002.1 GCA_013214545.1 Henriciella sp. | reverse complement strand
GCCTTGAAGACGTGGGGGCTGAAAATGGTCCGGCTTAAGGGGAGACGCCGGGCGCTTGTGGCTGTTGCGCGCAAGCTTGCCGTCATCCTGCACCGCATGTGGGTCACCAATACCCCATTCCAAGCGGAGGGCTGTGCATGATCTAACCCGTTAGAAACACAAGGTTCGTCCCAGTCTGGACGAGGTGCGTGGTGAAAGCCGTTCATGTCCGATGTGCTCAGGACGAAGCACGCGTCAAAGCTTGGCAGCCACGATACCATATCACACCCCATGAATGCAGCGGCTCCAACAAGACGAGCCAATCAGACTGCGAAGAGAAGCGTGACCCAGACATGGATGCGGACCCTCACAAAACCAAAATTTGGAGCTTGACCTGAATGCCCGATTAGAGAAGCGGACATTGGTCGAGTGCATTAAACTGCTGTTCTCGTGAGTAAATCAACGCTCGCGACGAGAGTTTCCAGAAATAGCAATCCATAAAAAATCCTTGGTGGGCGTCGAAGCAATCGTTTTGGTCAGTGCTTGCTCGTCGCCTCCTATTTAGCTGTCGTGTCTTCGATCATGGTTGTAACGGTCGGGAATGCCAGTACTTATTTTCGATAGTAGAAAAGGTTGCGTCTAGCGCTGTCACCGCAGCAGGATGATACGCTCTCTCTTTCGATCGATTTGCATTCGATAGTGCGATAGCAGGTCCATTCCGATCACCATCATTGGCGCGTCCTCGAAACCGAGTGAGGTAAACAAGTCGGTCTCTAGGACTGGGATGCTAAAATTTTTGATGCGTTTGTTACCAAGCTGCATTTCTTCAAATCCAAATGTTCGCAGTTCATTGCGCTTTAGGTCGCTCCCTCGGATTTCTTGCGATTCATCCTCTCGTTTCAGCCCCCTCGCTTGTTCGGAAAAACGTGCGTTGATGAAGGTGACGGTCGAGCCTGTGTCGATCATGGCATTGCCCCGCACCCCGTCAATTTCAACCGGAATGAAGATTAGTCCCTCATGTGTGAAATATCTAATTCTATTGCGGACTGCGCCGCGCACCATTTTCGGGTATCCATCATACATCTGGACGGACGCATTGCGAAAATCGAAATCGATAATCGCTCCGTCTAGCAAGGCAACCGGCAGAATGTTTTCTTCAATCGGGAAGTCGTCTGCTGAATTCACAACAGCCCGTAGATTGAACCATGTTTGAGTGCCCACCTTTAGCGCCTCAACCTGTGTGATAGGCAGAGCGCGGTGCCCACCCAGGCCGCGCACGCTGATAGTGGCGTCTCGGGCAAAAACCACGTCAGTCTCGAGCAATTCATCTTGGATGAGGGTTACTGTAGCCCCCGTATCAAGCAGCGCTTGGCTGCTCTCTCCGTTGATCATGATCTCGGCAATCGGCCAGTTTTGATCGCTCTCGAGTAAAGTGAGCGCCTGTCGTTCAGTCGCCTGCGCTGAATACAAACCTGCTATGCAGCAAAGTGCAAACACAGCGGCCTTCGCCGCCTTGGATGATTTATTAAACAGTGAATCCCTAAATGACATTCACCCATTATGACACATTTGTGACAAACTGGGAAATTCATCCGTATCCATCCTATTTTTTTAACGGCTTATCCTCCAGAAAATGCTGTGGGTTTTCGAAGAAAATTTTATCAGTTCGAAGGCCCGATCCGGTCTCTAGTGCTGAAATATGCGTTGTCAGCATGATATTTCGATGGGGCCGAATTCGGCTCACATTCGGCAACGGATCCATGCGAACGACATCAAAATATGCTTGCGCTAGAGCGCCGTTTTTCAACGCTTCAAAGAAGGCCCATTCATCCAGCAATCCGCCTCGTTCTACATCTATCACCAAACTTCCGCGCTCTATTTTCGCGAAGATACCGTATCTGGCATTTCCTCGCAGACTCGCTAGAGTGTTGAATTCCAAGAAGAACAGAACTCAGAACGAGGTTGAGATGTCTAAGAACGAGAAAACATCAAAGAAGATTGCGGCGATCGCTGCCAAAGGGCTCAAGTCTCCCGAAAAGCTGACAAAAGCGGAAATCAAATCGCTAGCAGCATCAGCGCTCACCCAAGCTCCAGATAAAAAGAAACCTGCTAAGAAGACGGCGTCAAAAAAGGACGCGGCAAAGAAACCAGCGCCCAAAAAAGTTACTGCTAAGAAACCCGCCGCAAAGAAAGCACCGGCCAAGAAAAAGACGACATCAAAGCCTAAGAAAAAGTGACTTTAGCGGCACACTGCTTGGACAATACAGACCGATGTGAACTGCTATCGTGCCTCGTCAAACGCGTGTGGTTTAGAGTATGGATCGACCATGTATTCCATGGATTGTTTTCGAAGTGATTTGATCGAGCTCTTGCACTTGGAGCTTCGCTCAAACTACTGGCAAAATGAGATAGATCAGTTGAACCTGCTCGCTGAGAGGATTCGACACAAAATCCGCGGCTGCGATTTCGAGAGTGTTTTGCCCCTCGAGGTGTGGGAAAGCTTATCCGGATTTGAGTTGGGAAAGAATGACCCTGACTACCGCGCAAACGTCGTAGAGACGGCGTTAGCCAAAGTAGAGGCGTTGGAAACACAGCCGTAGCTAATGTGGAAATGCAGCGGCTTCTTAAGCGCAATTCAAGAAGGTGTGCATTGGAGTAAAGCACTCCCCTCTGATCGTTTGAAAGAAGGGTTAGACTAATCGGGGGTGAGCGTCCTTTTGACGAAGACCTAGGTCCATGGAGTAAATATTTCTGTCATCGAACCATGGTTTAAGCCGCGTCCGGCGACGCATTTCCTCCCGCAGTCGCTTGGGGGACGCACTCCCGTCCATAAGACCCGTTGTCTGCGCTGAGCGGTCGGCGGGTCTTTTTGACAGATCGGCCGATAGCGTAAGAAGTCAGTAATAGAGGCTGACTAGCGTCCTAAAGCTGCGGCGAGATAGCTTTCGCGAGGTGGTACGCAAAGACCGAAATGGCGAACGCTCCAACCGATAATCGGAGATGATTTGGAGCCACTTATAACACTAAACTTGAATCTCTGAATGCTCGCCGTCCGGGCCGCAATGGGGAGTGTGGAGCACAGGCCGAGAACACAAAAGTGTCTAACCTACTGGGTTAGACACTTTCGATAGAAAATATTTCAGTGATACCAGAAGCTTAAGGATTGGGTGGCGGAGAGGAAGGGATTCGAACCCTCGATACGCTTATCACGTATACTCCCTTAGCAGGGGAGCGCCTTCAGCCACTCGGCCACCTCTCCGCGAAGGGATTTCCCTAATTGTTTCGCGCATCGAGAGCAAGCGCCGAATTCTGGCAGGTGCAGCCTTTTCGCAGATGGGCTTGCATGGCTGAGACGCCGGGCCTATTCCCGGGGCATGAACAATATAACTCTTCACAAGGGCGATTTGCCCGGCGGGCTCGATCTCGAGGCGGTTGTTGCTGTTGATACCGAGGCGATGGGCTTAAATCCTGTGCGGGATGCGCTATGCGTGGTGCAGATTTCCTCCGGCGACGGATCGGCACATGTGGTGCAACTTTCGCGCGATTATGACTGCCCGAACTTGAAACACCTGCTGAGCGATGAGGCGGTGCTGAAAATCTTTCATTTTGCCCGCTTCGACATTGCGATGATGAAGAAATGGCTGGGCGTTGATTGCGCACCGGTCTGGTGCACCAAGATCGCCTCCAAACTCTCGCGTACCTATACAGACCGTCATGGACTGAAGGATGTCACGCGCGAGCTGATCGGCGCGAATATGGACAAGTCGCAGCAATCATCAGATTGGGGCGCGGCAGAGCTTAGCGATCAGCAGCTGCAATATGCGGCGAGCGACGTTTTGCACCTGCACGAGATTCGTGAGGGGCTGATGGCGATGCTCGAGCGCGAAGGGCGCATGGCGCTGGCGCAGGCTTGCTTTGATTTCCTGCCGGTTCGGGCTGAGCTCGACCTGATGGGCTGGGAAGAAACCGATATTTTTGCACATAGCTGAGTGAGTGTGACGGATCCGTCATGACAGTGCCCTGTTCGTGCTCCAATTTTTGGCTTAGGACGAAAGCATGAATGCAGCGCATACAGAAATGCTCGCGCAATGGGCGCCGCAGCGGCAGATGACGCTGGCACAAGCGCGCCGCCGGTCCGCGACGGTCGGCTGGCTGCGAGTCGTGTTTGTTGCCTGCGCAGCGATCTCGGCCGGCGTGATTATCGGGCCAATCGCGGCAACAGCGCTGTCCAGCAATGGCCAGCAAATTGACCAGGTCGATGCCGATGAGGTGATCACCATGGTCAATGCGCGCTTTACCGGCCGCAATATTGCCGGGGAAGCCTACGTCATCACGGCTGCAGAGGCCCGTCGTCGACGCGCTGACTCGAGTATTGTCGACCTCGTCAATCCGCGCCTGGTGGATGACAAAGGGACTGAAGTAGGCGCGCCCATCGGTGTGTTCTATCAAAACGCGGAGTTTCTGGACCTGTTCCAGGCGGTGCAAGTGCGCGATTCTGATGGCTATGAATTCACAACCACCGCAGCGCGCGTGTTTGTTCAGGAAGGGCGCGTGCAAGGATTAGAGCCCCTCAGCGGCAATGGACCCCTTGGCGATGTGCGCGCAGACTCGTATGAAATTGAAGATGATGGCGACCGTGTGATCTTGCGCGGCAATGTCGATCTGACAATCTATCCTGATGGCCAAGAAGCGGCTGAGGATGACACGGTAGAAGAGTAGAGGCTAAGTCGATGAGAATTATGGCTGCCACAGGCGCACTGGCTATTTCGACGCTGGCGACAATGACACTAGGAACGGCAGCGGCTCAGGTCTCTGGTGAAGGCGGTCCGATCCGCGTCAATGCAGACCGATCTGAGGTGCTCGATAAAGAGCGCAAAGTCATTCTGATCGACAATGTGGATATTACGCAAGGCACGGCACGGTTGCGCGCTGATGTGGTGACGCTTGAATATGGCGGCGGCGGTAACACCTCGACCACCGGCCTAGGCTCCAATTTCGGTGATATTCGCACCATGACCGCGCGTGGCAACGTCTTCTATGTCACGCCGGATTTGAAGGCGAATGGCGATCTCGGTATCTATGTGGCTGCAACCGATACGATAACGCTGACTGGCAATGTCGTCATGATTCGCGGCGAAGACGTGGCCAAGGGTGAGCGCCTGGTCATGGAACTTGAAGCCGGGAAGACGACGCTGGACGGCGGCGACAGCCAAGTAAATCTGGTGATCACGCCCAGCGAGAACAATAATTGATAAAATTCGTTGTTTCGGTCTAAACGGATTTTAAGCCTGATATTCTAAGTGGTTAAGCCAAGAGCTGATCACTAAAGGGAGCTGAAACATATGGACCAGACCGGCCAAGGCCTTGTCGCAACCGGACTCGCCAAGTCTTTTGGCAAGCGTCAGGTTGTCCATGATGTTTCGCTGAGTCTACAGCGGGGCGAAGTCGTCGGACTTCTCGGGCCGAACGGGGCGGGGAAGACCACTTGTTTTTACATGATCATGGGCCTGATTGGCGCGGATGACGGATCTATCCGCATCGATGGCGCTGATGTCACCGCGCTGCCGATGTATCAGCGTGCGCGGCTGGGCCTCGGTTATCTGCCGCAGGAAGCCAGCATTTTTCGCGGCATGAATGTCGAAGAAAACATTATGGCGGTTGTTGAACTGGTTGAGCGCGACAAGTCTGAGCGTCAGAACCAAGTCGATTCCCTGCTGGAAGAGCTGCACATCACGCACTTGCGCAAGCAGCCTTCGACGAGCCTTTCAGGCGGTGAACGTCGCCGGGTTGAGATTGCTCGCGCTCTGGCTTCGCGTCCGGCTTTCATGCTGCTCGATGAGCCGTTTACCGGTATCGATCCGCTGGCTATTTCCGATATTTCCGATCTGGTTGGTTACCTTAAAGAGCGCGGGCTCGGGGTTCTGATTACCGATCACCAGGTTCGCGAGACGCTTCAAATCGTTGATCGTGCTTCAATCATTTATGAAGGCAGCGTGCTGTTCGAAGGACAGCCGCAGGAAGTCCTCAACAACGACGATGTCCGCCGGGTCTATCTCGGCCAGAGATTTGCGGCGTAGAGGGCGAGACCATGAGTGCCTATCAACGCTTAGACATGCGCCAGGGGCAATCCCTGGTGATGACGCCGCAACTGCAGCAGGCCATCAAGCTGTTGCAATTGTCGAACATCGAACTCGCTGAATTCGTTGCTGATGAGATTGAGCGCAATCCGTTGCTCGAGCGCGGGGAAAACGCTGCTCAGGCAGAGACCGGTCTGGACGGAGACGTCGACAAATCCAAGGGCCGCGACGAGCTGGCGCTGGATGGCTCGGAAGGGATCGGCAATGCTCGCGACGCGGTCGATGCCTCTGACAGCGATATGTATGAAGCCGGTACCGGCTCTGACGAAGCCCGCACGGCGAACAGCCAATCTGGCCCGTCCGCGAGCACTGACTGGTCGTCCGTCGGATCTGGCCGCGGCGGCGGTGAAGATTTTGATTTCGAAGGCTCGCTGACCAGCGAAAAGTCCCTGCACGAGCATCTGCATGATCAGCTCGCTATGGCTGGCCTCAGCCAGGCGGACAGCTTGATTGGCGCACGGCTCATCGATGAAACCGACGATTCCGGCTTCTGCAAAGTCGATCTGGAAGAGACGGCGAAAGTTCTGGGCGCTGATCCCGCCAATGTTGCGGCCGTGCTGGAGGTCTGTCAGGGCTTTGATCCAACCGGCGTAATGGCCCGCGATCTGACTGAGTGCCTGGCGCTGCAGCTGAAAGAGCGCGACCGCCTCGACCCGGTCATGCAGACCTTCCTCGAAAACCTGCACCTGGTTGCCAAGCATGACATCAAGGGTCTGAGCGAGATTTGCGGCGTCGACAAAGACGATGTCATGGACATGATCGCTGAGCTGCGCACGCTCAGCCCGCGTCCGGCGTCTGGTTTTGCGACTGAGGCAACCATCGCCGTCGCGCCGGATGTATTCGTGAAGGAAATGCCGAACGGCATGTTCGCGGTGGAACTGAACAGTGAGACGCTACCGCGAGTCCTGATGGACAAGGCTTACTACGCCGAGGTCTCGGCGCTGCCGATGCGCGACAAGGAGAAGGAATTCATCTCCGAATGTGCCGCCAATGCGACCTGGCTGATCAAGTCACTCGACCAGCGCGCCCGTACGATCCTGAAAGTTGCGAGCGAGATTGTTCGCCAGCAGGACGCGTTCTTTGCGCACGGTGTGGCGCATCTTCGCCCGCTCAACCTGAAACAGGTTGCCGATGCGATCGAGATGCACGAGTCGACGGTCAGCCGTGTGACCAGCAACAAATACATGGCCACGCCGCGTGGTCTGTTTGAGCTGAAATACTTCTTCTCAGCGGCGATCCCGTCTACAGGCGGGGGTGAGGCCCACTCGGCAGAAGCCGTGCGTTATCGCATCAAGCAGTTGATCGACGAAGAGGGCGATAAGGTTCTCTCCGACGACAAGATCGTCGAGATCCTGACCGAATTCGGGATTGAGATTGCTCGTCGCACCGTTGCAAAGTATCGTGAAAGCCTGGGCATTCCGAGCTCTGTCCAACGTCGCCGGATGCTGAAGGCCAGCGCCTAGATCACCTGCATCGCCTCAGCGATCAGATCTGCTTCGGCCTCGCGCAGGATGGCTTCCTCCACGCTAGCGCCGTGGACCGGTTCCTTGCCGACTTCGAGCATGACCGGCACCGCAAACGGGCTGATCTTTGGCAGGTCCTTGTGCACGAGCTTGTCCTGAACCCGCACCAACATGTCGGACAGGCGCCGGATGTCGAGGAAGCCGGTCGCTGCGTCGTGCCGCGCCGCTTGTAGCAAGATATGATCCGGCTCGTGGCTGCGCAGCACGTCATAGATGAGGTCGGTTGAGAAGGTCACTTGCCGTCCAGTCTTTTCCTTGCCGGGCATCCGCCGCGCGATCAGACCGGAAATCTGCGCGCAATGCGCAAAGTGGCGCTTCATCAACACCGCCTCATCCAGCCACGCCTCGAGGTCATCGCCGAGCAGGTCGGGCGCGAAAAGGGCCGCCAGATCGATTTCCCCCATCGGTTCCATCGCCCAGACGGCCATCGCATATTCAGACGCCACAAAGCCGAGCGGCTTGGCACCCATGCGCTCCAGGCGCCTAGTCAGCAACATGCCAAGCGTTTGATGCGCGAGGCGTCCTTCAAACGGGTAACAGGCGAGAAAGTGCCGCTGTCCGCGCGGGAAGGTCTCGATCAGGAGTTCGTCCGCCGCCGGAATGGTGGACCGCAGGTCCTGGATCTCGAACCATTCGCGAACCTGATCCGGTAAAGCGTGCCAATCCTCCCGCTCGTGGATCATCTTGCGCACGCGCCCGGCGAGGAACTGGGTCAGAGGAAATTTCCCGCCATTATAGCTCGGGATCGCCGGATTGCTGTCCGCCGGTGCACGCATGACGAGACAATCATTATCCTGCACACCTAAGAAGCGAAGGATTTCGCCTGCGAAGAGAAAAGTATCGCCGGGTGTCAGAGTGGAGATGAAGTATTCTTCGATCTCGCCCAGTGTTCGGCCTGCGCGCAGGGCAGGGCGGCCAGTGGCTTGGCCGGCTTTCTCGCGCCCAACACGGCTCGCCAGACGCACTTTGAGATGCTGGGCCTCGACAATCGCGCCGACATTCATGCGGTGCTGTTGCTGATCGCGCGGCGTGCGTGCGGACCACAAGCCATCTCGGCGCCGGGTGATCCGCTTGAACCGGTCATAGGTCTTCAGCGCATAGCCGCCGGTCGCCACCAGATCGACCACGCGCTCATAGGTTTCCCAATCAAGATCAGCATAAGGCGCAGACTGTTTGACCTCATCGAACAAGTCTTCCAGCCCGAACCCTTCACCGCAGGCCCGGCCCATAATGTGCTGTGCGAGCACGTCCAAAGCGCCATTGCGCACCGGTTCGCCATCAATCTCGCCGGCTTCAACTGCCTCTTCAGCGGCGCGGCATTCGAGTACCTCAAAGCGATTGGTGGGCACCAGCATGGCCTGGCTTGCTTCGTCCATGCGGTGATTGGCGCGGCCAATCCTTTGGACCAGTCGAGCCGCACCTTTCGGAGCGCCCATCTGAATGACGAGATCAACCTCGCCCCAGTCGATCCCGAGATCGAGCGTCGAGGTGCAGACGACGGCCTTTAACTGGCCTGCCGCCATGGCCGCCTCGACTTTGCGGCGCTGTTCTTTGGCGAGGGAGCCGTGATGCAGCGCAATCGGCAACCCGTCTTCGTTCACATTCCAAAGCTCCTGAAACAGGAGCTCTGCTTGCGAGCGCGTATTGACGAAGACCAGCGACATCCGCGCCGCCTTGATCTGCTCATAGACCTCGCCGACAGCAAAGCGGCCGGAGTGTCCGGACCAGGGAATGCGCTCGTCCGAGATCAGAATATCGACGTCCGCATGCACGCCGCCTTCTGCGATGATCAAACGCGGCGCATCGTTCCGAACGGCGAGCCAGGATTGCAAGACGCTCGGATCATGGACCGTCGCCGACAGGCCAATGAAGCGGCAGGCAGGAGCCCATTTGGCCAGCGTTGCGAGGCCAAGGCTGAGCAGGTCGCCGCGCTTGCTCGGCGCGATGGCGTGGATCTCATCAATGATGACGCATTTCAGATCAGCGAAGAACTCAGCCGCATGATCGGAAGCGATGAACAAAGCTAGCTGTTCCGGTGTGGTCAGCAAGATGTCAGGCGGTGTTTTGCGCTGCCTTTGTCGTTTGTGCGACGGCGTGTCGCCGGTGCGGGTCTCAATGCGGATATCGAGACCCATTTCCTCTACGGGCTTGGTGAGGTTGCGTGCGACGTCGACCGCGAGCGCCTTGAGTGGCGAGATATAGAGCGTGTGCAGGGCAGGGCGCTCCGAATTGCGCTGCTTCTTCTTGGACAGCTCGATCAAGCTCGCCAGAAAGCCCGCCAAAGTCTTGCCGCCGCCGGTGGGCGCAATCAGCAATGCGCTTTCACCGCCGAGGGCTGTTTCGGTCAATTCGAGCTGATGCGATCGCGGGGCCCAGCCGCGCCCGTCAAACCAGTCGCTGAACCGATCTGGCAGCAAGAAGGGAGGGGACAAGGTGTCTGGCATCAGGCTCTATTTAAACTATTCTTGGCCCGGTTGCAGATTTTTCATCTGACATTCAGACAGAGGCGGGTTTGAAGAAGAAAAAGAATTAGGAGTTTCCATGTCCCGCATGCTTCCGCTCGCGCTTGTCGCCGCGAGTTTTGCCCTCCCAGCGTCCGCCGATTCCGTGCTCGATATGATGCGCAACCTGTCCAAGGACGGGCCCGTCTACTCGTATGAGATGACCTACTCGGATGCCGAAATCGTAGCTGAAGGGAAGATTGACCCAAGCCAGCCTGAAGGTGAACGTATTCAGGTGACGAGCCCGGATGAGAGCGAATGGTCTGATGACTTCCGCGAAGGGCTCGAAGAAATGGAAGCCGAAACCGATGGCGATATCTGGTGCGCAGACTTTGCCGAAATGGTTCCAGACAGCGTTTCAACGCTGACTGAAAACGACGCGACCATCACCTATGCTTTTACTCCCAAGCCCGAAGCCGATGCGGACGGAATGGAAAAGAAGATGATGAAAAAGCTCAAAGGCACGGTCACACTCGACAAGGCCGATGGCTCGGTTCTGGCGTTCAACATGAAACTGCCCAAGCCCTACAAACCTGCGATTGTTGCCAAGATCAACGCGTTTGAGATGGATGCCAGCTGCGCTCGCGCCCCCGATGGCCGAACCTTTGTCGAGAGCTTCGACTTTAAGATTGCGGGCTCAGCCATGATGCAGAGCTTTGATGAGGCCGTGTCCCGGCGCATCACCAAACTGCTGGATCCGGTCGGCTAGTTCGTCGCTTCTTCTTCGAGCGCTGCAGCGGCGGCCTCAGCGGCGAGGCGGGCTTGCTCTGCTGCATCGAATGCGCCGACGACATTTGCGACGAAGTTTCCAATCTCAAAGCGGGGTTCGCCGGCGACATCAAAGCCGCGTCGCACGATCACCAGGTCCCTGGACGGCACGACGACCATGTACTGACCGCGATTGCCGAAGCCAGCGAACGTATCGGATGGGACGCCGTCGACATTGTTCATCAGCCAGAACGAGCCTGCATAACCCATCTCACCTTCCGGCTGGGCTGGTGCTGGCGTGGTGACATAATCAATCCAGTTCGGTGACAGGATCTGCTCGCCGCCCCACTTGCCGTCTTGCAGATAGAGCTGCCCCAGCCGGGCCATATCGCGCGCCGTCATCCAGACTTGCGAGGAGGAGATATAATCTCCGTTCCAGTCCGTCTCCAGCACGGTGTGGCGGGCGCCGATCTTTTGTAGAACTTCGGTGTATGGAAAGGTGCGATAGGCGGAGTCATTGCCCATCGCTTCGCGCAGGGCGCGCATACCGATCAGCGTGTCGACATTTGAATATTTAAACCGGGTGCCGGGAACCGCTTCGAGGGAGCGGTCAGCAAGCTGGTCAGCCACCGCGGCGCCGCCAAAATAAAGCCGGTCCGTACGCGATCCTGGATCATTGGATTCCAGGCCGCTCGCCATATTCAGAACGTGGCGAAGCGTGATGGTCCGGCGTGGATCGCCGCCTTTGTTGAAGTCAGAAATGATGGCCTCATTATCGAGGCCCAGAATGCCGTCATAAACCGCAGCGCCGAGAATGGTTGAGGTCAGGGATTTCGCCACCGACCAGGTGCGTTGCGGCGTCGTGCGGTCAATGCCGCGATCATACTGCTCGGCCACGACCTGACCCTTGTGCAGGACGATCACTGCGCTGGTGCGCGTGCCCTGACCATAGGTGGATCCGTCAAAGGCAAAACTCACCGGGACGCCAAGCAGATCGAGCGCGAACGTGTTATCCGTCAGCGTGACATTGTCGCCAAGCGCGGTGGAGTTATCTGGCTCGTCCATGCCGGGCATGTTTGAAAAACTTGGCAGCCAGGCGGTCATGTCTGGCGCTGCGCCCACGGGTAGCGTTGAGCAGCCAATGCCAGGCCGCCAAACAGCTGTGCGCGGTGGCAGGCTGTTATCAAACTCAACCTGAACTGACCGATTGTCTTCATCGATCCTTGCGTTCGACACCCGGTTCATTAGCGGGCGGTAATCGACATAGATGCCGCTCAGCTCGTTCGACTGAATTTCCGGCAGCGTCTGGCCTGCGGTGAAATAGCCGGAGCATGTGAACAGCGCTTTATACCCGGCGACCAGCGCCAGTTTGGTGGTTTCGCTGGGTTCTGAATTCTGGGCTTGTGCGAGCGGGCTGGTGGCCAGGGTCAGGCCGGCGGCCAAAGCGAGAAGACGGTGCATACGAAACTCCCAGTACTTGCGAAATGGAACGCTAGGCTGGTTTGGGTAAGACCTGCAAGCGGCGGAAATGGGGCAGTGTCTGTTTTCGCAAACTGACCTATATTCAGGCCATGATCCGACCCGACCTGCTGCTGCATGAAACGCCGAAAGGGCTGTATTGCCCGCCAGGGGATTTTTACATTGATCCAGTGCGCGGCGCCGTCGACCGGGCCGTCATCACACACGGGCACGCTGACCATGCCCGGGCCGGACATGGCGCCGTGCTCGCGACGCAGGAGACGCTCGACATCATGGCTGCGCGCTATGGTGAAGCGTTCACGGCGAAACGCCAGGCGCTCGCCTTTGGAGAGATGGTCGAGATCAATGGCGTCACGGTCTGGCTGGCGCCGGCGGGGCACATTCTGGGCTCTGCACAGGTGGTGGTCGAATGGCGCGGCCTGCGCATGGTTTCGACCGGTGACTATAAGCGCCGTCAGGACCCCACCTGTCGCGGGTTCGAGATTGTGCCGAACACGCATGTTTTCATCACTGAGGCGACGTTTGGCTTGCCTGTGTTCCGTCATCCGGATGATCGGTCGGAAATCCGCAAACTGCTCGCCAGTGTCGATCTGTTCGAAGACCGGACGCATCTGGTCGGGGTCTATTCGCTCGGCAAGGCGCAGCGCGTGATCGCCTTGTTGCGTGAAGCTGGTTATGACCGCCCGCTCTATATTCACGGCGCGCTGGAGAAGCTGTGCGCTTTGTACGAAAAGAGCGGTGTGGCGCTGGGTGAGCTTCGCCCGGCGACCCTGGAGCCGGAAAAACGCGGCGAGAGCGAACAGTTTCGCGGCGAGATCGTGCTCGGGCCGCCTGCCAGCTTCATTGACAAATGGGGTCGCCGGTTTCCGGATCCGGTGACGTGCTTCGCCTCAGGCTGGATGGGCGTACGTCAGCGCGCCAAGCAGCGCGGCGTTGAGCTACCTCTGGTGTTGTCTGATCATGCTGATTGGGATGAACTCACCCAGACGGTGCGCGATGTCGATCCGGAAGAGCTCTGGATCACCTATGGCCGCGAGGACGCACTGGTGCGATGGGCAGAGCTGGAAGGGCGCAAGGCGCGGCCATTGCGTTTGGTCGGTTATGAAGAAGAAAACGAGTAGGGCGCTATTCCGCGGCCATCAGCTCAAGCGACTGACCATCCGCTTCGAGCGTTTCTGAGATCACTTCACCAATGGTACACCGGCACTTACCGCAATTGAATGTGCAGCCGTGATGCTCTTGCACAGCCTCAGGGCTACGCGCGCCAGCTTCAATAGCCTCGCGGACCCCAGTTTCGTTAATACGGCGGCAGATGCAAATGATCATGAGAACGATTTGCAGTTTCGAATCGCGTTTGTCAAGAATGATTCTCAATTAGAGCTGCGGCAGGGTGCCACAAGCCTGTGTCAGCGGCGCCTGACGTGCGGCGCAAGAATCGGGTGGCAGGGCTTGCTGTGCCTTGGCAAATAGTGCTCATGACACTTCTGATGAAACCTCTCGACGAACGCTGTGTTGCTTATGAGCGCATGGCTGATGCTTTGGAACATTTGGGCGAGACCTGGCGCGACTGGCCGGATCTGCGCACCTGCGCTGACGCTGTTGGTCTGTCGGCCAGCCATTTTCAGCGCGAATTCACCCGCTGGGCCGGGATCAGCCCCAAACAGTATCAAGCGACGCTGGCCCATGCTGAAGCCGGCGATTTGCTGCGACAGGGCGCCAGCGTGCTCGATACGACTTTTGAGACTGGCATGTCGTCGCCGTCGCGGCTGCATGACTTGTTCATCGCGCATGAGGCCCTGTCTCCGGGCGAGGCGAAAGCGGGCGGCGAGGGCGCACGGCTGACCATTGGCAAAGCCGGGACACCATTTGGAACAGGGGTCTTCCTGATCTCTCCGCGCGGTTTGTGCGGACTGGGGTTTGCCGATGATGGCGCGGTCGCAAAGACCGGGTTCGTGCATCCGGGCTATAATGAAGACCGCGTGTTCGAAGATATGATGCAGCGCTACGCCCAAGCCGACTTCACGCGCGATGATGCCGAAGCCAAACGCTGGGCCGAGAAGATCTTTGGTGATGGCGGCGAGGTGCCCCTGGCCATGTATGGCACCCCGTTTCGGCGTCAGGTCTGGCGCGCTTTGCTGGAAATTCCGGTCGGAGAAACCTGGACCTATGGGCGGGTTGCGACGCTGGCCGGCAATGCGAAAGCGGCGCGTGCGGCGGGCACCGCCATCGGTGCAAACACGATTGCCTGGCTGATCCCCTGCCACCGCGCGCTTGCATCTGACGGTAGGTTACATAATTACCATTGGGGGACGGCACGGAAACGTGCCATGCTAACCTATGAGAAGGTGCACACGGCAGCCGAATAGGCCGGCCAGGTCCACCGGATGGAGTGGACCTGCATGTTCGTCGATAACTTTACCGGCATCTATTATTTGATGTTTGTCCCGATCGCAGTCTGGGCCGGAGTTCTTGCCTGGAAATGGATCAAGACGCCAGAGCTTGGAGAGCAGGTCTATGATTCCAATGTCGAGAAGGGCCTGCTGAACGGCAATGTCCCGCGCGATGAGTTTGTGCGCAGCTTTTCGCGCGCAGAACGGCCACGCCTCGGCGTCTATCAATGCGGGATTGCCTTACTGGCCCTCGTCCTGCTGCCCGTCTTGGTCGCCGGATTTTATGGCTTCACGCATGAGGCCAACGTTTGGGGCGAGGACAATGTCCAGCTGACGATCCGCCAGCAGAATCTTGGCAATATTCTAGGCGACTTCCTGACCATCATTATCATCATGGCGATCAATGCGGCGCTGCTCGCAGCAGCCACCTTTTTCTATTATCGCAACCGGCCGCCATCGCTGCGCTCGGAAATTCGCCGACTTGAGGAGCAATACAAATGAGCGTTGAATTCCTGCACGCAATGGTGCGCGTCACCGACATAGATGCCGCGGTCAAGTTCTATGGCGAAGGGCTCGGGCTTCAGGAATTGCTGCGCTATGAGAATGAAGCCGGGCGGTTCACCTTGGTATTCCTGGCCTCACCAGACGATATCGAACGCGCAGGCGGCATCCCGGAAAACACCTCGCCCACCGCGATGGACATCCCGATGGTGGAGTTGACTTACAATTGGGATCCTGAGGATTATCAGGGCGGCCGGAATTTCGGTCATCTCGCGTACCGGGTCGGCGACATTTACGAAGCTTGCGAGCGGTTTCAGAAGCTCGGCGTAACCATCAATCGCCCGCCGCGCGATGGCCGTATGGCGTTTGTGCGATCTCCTGACGGGATCTCGGTCGAGCTGCTTCAGAAAGGCACGCCTCTGGCGCCGGTTGAGCCGTGGGCCAGCATGGATAATGAAGGCAGCTGGTAGGCCGGTCGCAGCGACTACTCTCTAAAAGTGATCCAGTCTCCATCCGGGCTCGTATTGCGAGTAGGGATCCCGGAGGACAACAATGATTCAAGACATGCCCACAGATTGTGAGAAGCCAAGCCTGCTCTCCAGTCTGCGTGAACTCGGCACACCGCTCGAATTTCTGAAGTTTCCTATCATGACGCCATCGCTGGCTGCAGCGCCGCGCGGTGATGGGCGCAAAGTGATCCTGTTGCCTGGCTTCACGGCGCCGGAGCTATCAATGCAGCCGCTGGCGCTATATCTGCGCTATCTCGGCTATGATGCCTCGACCTGGGGCCTCGGCGTGAATGACGGCGCTGTTGACCAGCTGACGCAGACCTTTGGTCAAAACGTCCAGGACGTCGCTAATCGCGAAGCTGCACCCGTCACGCTGATCGGCTGGAGCCTAGGCGGCGTCATCGCGCGCGAGACGGCGCGCCTGTTCAGCCCTTCTGTGCGCGAAGTCATTACTATGGGAACGCCTTTGATCGGCGGACCGAAATACACCTCTGTGGGCGCGATCTATGCGCGCCGCGAGGGCCTCGACATGGACGCGTTCGAGCAGGAAGTGCATGAACGCAACTCGATCGGACTGAGCCAGCCGCTCACCGTGATTTACAGCAAGTCCGATGGTGTGGTCGGCTGGCAGGCAGCGCGCGATGTCTATAACAATCAGGCGCGCAACATTGTGGTGCGCAGCACCCATTTCGCCATGGGGACCAGCCCGACTGTCTGGAAGATCGTCGCTAATACGCTGGCAGGGAAAGCCCCGGTCTAGGGTGCGCTAAAGCTCGTGGATATCGCAGCCACGGGCTTCCAGGATCGGCTTCATCTCCCAATAGGCGCGCGGCGTCCGGTAAAGCGGGATGCGCGGGTGCAGGTGATGAACGATATGGTACTGCATTCCCATCGATCCGATATTGCCGAGAATGGCGCGGAAGCTGCGTGTATCCTTATAGCGTCCCTTGGACATATCAGGATTGTGCGGTGCCCAGCTGAGATAATACTGGATATAGCTAAACGCGATGTGGCGCGGCAACCACCAGAGCAAGGCTGCCTCGATCGCATAGCCGGACCAGGCCAGTCCGAACAGAATGCCGTAAAACACAAGCTGGTACAGGATGGCATCAAGGATCGCCCCGGTCTTGCCAACGCGTTCAAGCGTTTTCGGATAGGATTGCGTCCATTCCGATCTTGGCTGGCGATTTTCCAAGGTCTTCCAAAGTGCTTGCCACGGTCCCTTTGCGTGCGTCCCATAGTCGGGGTCTAGTTGTGGGTCATTGGCGTGCTTGTGGTGCTCCATATGCGTCCATTTCAGGGTGCGATAGGGCATGACCAGCGGAATGGTAGAGACGTGGCCGACCAATTGATTGAGCCAGCGCAGCTTGGTGCCCGGCTTGGCAATAATGTCGTGCTGCGCCTCATGGCTCGGCAAATAGGACAGCATAATGTTCAGCGTGGCGACGATGAAGCCAAGCCAAAGCGGGATGATGCCGAGGAAAACCAGTGGCCAGAGCGATAGCCAGACCGCAAAGTTTCCGAACGCCCAAACCACTGCCAGGTAAGGGAATTTATTGATGTGACGTGCCGCAACTTCGCGTTCCAGGCGCATCAGTTCGGCTTCGGAAAGCGCTGAGAGATCTTGCGTCGGGCTCATATCCAGGTCCCCCGAATTTGTGCCAGCAGGCCCAGTGTTCCGCCAACAATCAAACCCGTCATAAGTGAGGACAATCCAAACGGCGGTGTCCAGGCCATGGCCTCAATAATCTGTGCCGTGAGCGGCGCGAGAAATCCGAGCCCGAAGAGCAGGGGCCCCAGATAAAAAATCGATTTGATGACCTGTTGCATACACCCTTATCTCAAAAAATGACGCAGGCGTCAACTTTTGATAGGGAGGTTTACCTAGGAGGCCTTCTGGAACGCGATCGTCACTTCACCAATACGGATCCCGAATCGGGTGACGTAAGCACGATTGAGCAGGACGCCGTCTTCCAGCAAATACATCCAGTCATCGAACCCGACATTCCAGACGCTATCGCCGACTTTCAGGTCGACTTTGTACTTCCAGTTGAAGGCGTTTCCAGCGACTTTGCCTTCGGCATAATCGGGGACGTCGCCCGCGGTGCCGCGATAATTTCCGTCGCCGAGAATATCGATTTCCCAGACCCGGGTATCGCGCTCGCCATCATCATAGATGAAGCGCTCATCTAGCGTTAGCACGCCGTCTTCAACTGTCCCTGTAATGTCGACCTTGAAGCTGCGCCGGACTTTGCCGAAGCGATCTTCGAAGATGCCGTAGGCTGTGGTCTCGCCTTCAAAATACTCCTCCAGCACCAGCGTGCGGGGGGCGTCGGTGAATTCAGCGATATTGGGGCCAGATACGCAGCCTGTGGTTACGGCAGCGCTGGTCGCGACAGCAAGCGTCGGGGCAAAGAGATCTGAGAGGCGCATGGGACTGAGCTTTCTTGTTGTTGCCCTGTCTACGCGCCTCCTCAGAGATTGGATGACTTAGTACAGCGTTGCGAGCGCCTTGGCGTCATAATCGGCCAGCTCGTCCGTGCGGCCATCCTTGATCTTCTGCGCCCAGAAAGGGTCCTGCAGAAGAGCGCGGCCAACCGCAACCATATCGAACTCGCCTTTTTCGAGACGCTCAATCACATCAGAGATCGGACGGGTCTTGGAGCCTTGTCCGGCGAAGGCGCCGATAAAGTCTGATGACAGGCCGACAGAGCCGACTGTGATCGAAGGCAGACCGGTGATCTTCTTACACCAGCCGGCCAGGTTGAGGCCTTCGTCGCCGTCGATTTCCGGGAATTCAGCCTCCCACCAGCGGCGCTGACTGGCGTGCAGGACATCGACGCCTGCATCCGCGAAGACTTGCAGGAACGGCTCAAGCTCTTGCGGTGTTTCGGCGAGGCGGGCGGTGTATTCCTGCTGCTTCCACTGCGAGAAGCGCAGGATGATCGGCATATCGTCGCCGACCTGTTTGCGGCACTCGCGAATGATGTCGCCCGCAAACGTGGCGCGATCGGCAAGGTCGCCGCCATATTTGTCTTCGCGCGTGTTCATGACATTCCAGAAGAATTCGTCGATCAGGTAGCCATGGGCGCCATGGATTTCGATGGCGTCAAAGCCGAGGCGTTTGGCCTCTCCAGCCGCATTTGCATAGGCCATGACCATATCATCGACTTCGCTCTCGGTTGGCTCAGGCTGAACCTGCTTGCCTTTATGCGTGCGACCCGACGGGCTGTCAGAGATGGCGTCTGGGTCCGGGCCCGTGCCTGGCTTGCGCATCATGCCGACATGCCAGAGCTGAGGCGCGACCTTGCCGGGCGTCTTGTGCACCGCGTTGACCACGTTGGACCAGCCATTCAGAGCGTCATCCTTGTGAAAGTTCGGGACTTTAGGATCGTTCGACGCACCGCCGCGCCCGACCGTGGTGCCTTCGGTCACAATCAGGCCGACATCAGCATCGCCGCGGCGGGCATAGTATTCGGCAACATTCTCGCCGGGCACGCCGCCCGGAGAGAAAGAGCGCGTCATCGGCGCCATGACAATTCGGTTGGGAATGGTGAGGCCGCGAATGGTCAGCGGTTCGAAAAGCGGGGCAGTTCCAGACATATGGAAATCCTTATTTATGGTGCCTGCGTATGTGCGAGTTCGGCCCGGCGCTCGCAAGTCTGACGCTGCGGCAAGATTTGGCCGTTTAATTTTCCTAATCTATTCAGGGACTATTCAGGCCGTGCTGCGCACACTCGCCTGCAAGCTAATGGGACGAAAGCGATGAAAAAGACCCTGTTTGCAACCACTTGCGCGCTGCTTGGGGCAGCGGCCTGTACAACCCCCGGGATTAATTACGAAGCGCGCCTGATGCCTGAAAGCGTCGCGGCCGCTGAAACCCGCACCGTGCAGGTGGATCGCTTTCGCGGACCCGGCGGCGGCTGGTATGCCAGCCAGTTCGAGTCGATGATCGCGCGGACCATGTTTGATGGCACCGCCTGGTTTACATTGGCCGATTTCGAATACGGTGTACCCGGCGATACGCCCGCGGGCACATATACCGGCCATATCGATATCGATTCCTATGATTGGAATGAGTATCACGACACCACCAGCAAATGTATCGAATGGGACGGCTTGTTCGATTGCGAGACCCGGGTTGATGTCGAACAGCTCTGTGTCGAAGAGCGGGTTTCCGTGTCGGTTCATCCCCGACTGGTCGATGCAGACACCGGTGAGGTTGTCTTCTCCGGCGCTTATGGCGGTGATGCTTCACGAGAAAACTGTTACGAAACCGGCGTCTATGACGGCGTCTACAATAAGAAAATCGCACGCAAGCGGGGCCGCCATACGCTGAATGGCTTCCATTCGATCGGATTTGCCGGCCTGGATGCGCCCGCCGATTTGGTGCGGGAGGCCTTGTTTGAAACGCTGACCCCGATCCGCAATGACATTGCCCCGCGCAATGCGACCGTTCGGGCAACCTTCGTGACCAAGGCGCTCGACCCGGTTGTTCGGGCTGATCCACGGTTCGAACAGGCGCTTGAGATTTCGTCCAAAGATCCAATCACCTCCTGTGCGATGTGGACGGGCATGGCTGAGGAGTACCCCAACTCACCAGCGGTGATTCACAATCTCGGCGCCTGCGCTGAAGCGACATCTGACTTTCAGGGCGCGCAAGGGCATTATGCCAAAGCGGCTGAGCTTTCGATCCCGTTCAGTGCGGATGGGGTGACCGCCGGGGCAGATTTCCTGAAAGCCTTGCGCAAACTGTCAGACCAGCGCGTCGGTTTGGAAATCATTGATGAGCTCACCGGTGACCGCTTGCCGGTCGAGTCCGAAGAGCCGTCTTCTTAGATTCCAAACAATGCCAGGCCCGCAGCGACCGCTGCGACCAGGGCGAAGACCAAAGTAAGGCTCACCGCAATGGCGCGTTGAGCCTTGCGTTTCTCTTTCGCGTCAGGCGGCGTCTCTCCGCGTTTGAAATTCGCCAGCGTCCAGCGATTGGTGAAGAACCCGAACGCGGCGAGAAAAGACGTGATCCCGGCAACGAAAGCGCCGCCAAGAATGGCGAGGCCACCTGCGACCAGCAGGATCACTGCAATCGGGTCAGAGGCAGATTTCAGCAGCTCGCGCACATGTTTATCGGCGTTCCCGGCGCTCAGATGATCATAAGAGGCATTTGGAGCGACCATGGTCACGACCCAGGCGGCTCCAATCGACAGGCCGAGCAACAGAACCGCGCCGTCTTGTCCGAAATTCCGTATCGCTTCCAGCACATCTACCCTCCTCGAGCGGGCAGGTTAGCGGGCTTCGGCGTGGGTCGACAAGACCGGGCTTCAGGAAGCGATTTTCAATTGTGCCAAAACCGCACCCACGGTTTCCGGATGGCCGAACCAGAAGCCCTGCATTTGTCGGCAACCCTTTTCAGTCGCAAACTGCGCCGCAGCTTCAGATTCGATCCCTTCCACGCAGCACAGGAACCCAAGGTCCCGCGCCAGGCGTATGGTCGCGGCGAGCACGCCGCGCTGCTGGTTAGAGGATTGCAGGCTTTTATCCAGTTTGACTTTGTCCAGTGGAAGCTCTTCCAGCAGCGACAGAGACGAGTATCCGGATCCGAAATCATCGAGCACGATCTTGCAGCCCAGGTCGCGGGCCCTCGTCAGCGTGGCAATATTGTCGTCGAGATTTCTGAACGCGACATGTTCCGTGATTTCGAGTTCGATCCGGTCCATCGAAAAGCCATTCGATTCGACCGTGTCCTGCAGCTTGTCCACGAACGCGCTCTAGGAAAGCTGTGACGGCGACACATTGATCGCGAGAAAGCCCGGGCGAGTTTTCATGGCCGCGAGCGCTGATCTCAAAGTGATCCAAAGCACTTCATTCAGCAGGCCAAGCTTCTCAGCGACCGGAATGAACTCAGCCGGAGAGGGCGTGCGCGACAAACCGCTCTCAACCCATCGGGCGAGCAATTCGTGGCCGACAATCTCGCGCGTTTTCGCATCGACAATAGGCTGAAGCGCGGGTTGAATTTGACCTGTTCGCAGCGCTTTTCGGAAGAGATCTTCAAACGCAGTGGACGCGAAGGTTGCGTCGTCTTTTGCGGAGTCGAACTTCTCGACGCCGCCGCCATTGGCCTTGCAGCGCCGCATCGCTGTATCAGCGGCGTGCAGCAGATCGCTGACGCTGCCAGCATCCACGAAGGCTTTGGTATAGCCGAACGAAGCGCCGACAGAGACTTTCGCGATCTCAATATCGATCTCTGATACGCATTGGCGGTACATCTGGTGCACGATTTCATCGAGCGCTTCATCGTTCTCTTGTTCCTTGATCAGGAGCGCGAACTCATCCCCGCCAAATCGGGCAACTGTTTGCGCGGCCTGATGATCCTGCAGGCGGGACGCTAGGGTCTGAAGCACGCTGTCACCGACGGCGTGGCCATACTCATCATTCAGCGGCTTGAACCGATCGAGATCAACGAAAACAACTGAGAAGGGCGTCTTACTGGCCCAAAACGCTTCGACATCTTCCATGAAAGCGCGGCGGTTTTTCAATCCTGTCAGCGGATCTTGAGCCGCGAGGCGCTCCGTCTCGCGCACGAGGCGCAGCAATCGATCATCTGTCGCGCGCCGCGCATAACTCACGATGGCGAGCACAAAAAGCGTGATGCCAGACATCATCGCGAGCAGCACCGCCAAGTTGGATGTATCGACTTGCGTCGGATCGAACCCGAAAACCCCGGCGCCGAAATACTTCATGTAGCAATAAACGAGGATGGCCTGCGTTGCTGCATAGGCCATCAAGACGCGCGGCCCGGAAATCAGGATCATGCATAAGGGAACAAAGAGCAGGGTGGGGAAGCTGAGAATTGACGCGTGACCGGCCCAGGCATCGAAAAAGGTCGTGCCCCACATATGGAAGTAGATCGCAGCGATCCCGGCAGAGAGGATCGGCCGGAAATGCCAGTTTCGATATGCGCTCCAGGCAATGAGCGACATAGCCAGGGTGTAATAGATGTAATTGGCGAGCAGGAAGGCTGACAGGCTGTCATTCGAAACGTACAGAGCGAACAAGATTGTGTTCGCCACTAGTCCGGTCAGTGAAACCCAATACGCGATACGCTGCGCGCGATCTGATACCCCACGTGCCGAATTGTTCTCGGCAAAAATATCCGCCATTTCTTCTACTTAGACGGGTATAGTGGAGATTTCGAAAATGCCGCGCGGTAAACTTTGACGGCTGCATTAAGACTGTGGCAAGGCCTCCCTTAGCCGCCTGGTGCGGGTGATTGAGCAAGTGAGGATGTTGCAATGCATGTGTTGAAAAGCGACGCGCCGCTCATCGTCTATGTGGACATCAAGAGCCCCTACGCCTTTGTCGCCATCGAACCAACGCTGGCGCTGGAGGCCGAGCTTGGACTGCAATTCGATTGGCGACCACTGACCCTGAACATTCCGAGCTATCTCGGCTCAGCGGAAAAGAAGAAGGGCAAAGTGGTGGAATCTAAAGGGCGGAGCCAGCGTACCTGGAACGCCATCCGATACTCCTATCGTGACGCGCGCAGATATGCAGAGCGTCAGGGTTTGATGCTCAAGGGCACGGAGAAGATCTGGGAGTCCAGCCTGCCGAACATGGCCATCCTGTGGGTGATGGAGACCGCCCGCGAGCGCCTGCCGGATTATCTTCGCGCTGTGTATCCGCCATTCTGGCGCCGCGAACTCGACATTGAAGACATTTCCGTGGTCGAGGGTGTGTTGGAACAAGCCGGGATCGATGCTGGGGGCTTTGCAGAATATGCCTCAGGCCGGGGCCGGGCGCTGCATGATGATTTGCAGCTGCAGTTTCATCCGAACGGGATATATGGGGTTCCGACTTATGTGCTCGGCGATGACATCCTGTTTGGCCGCGAGCATATTCCTTGTCTGCGCTGGGCGCTGACCGGGCGCGAGGGACCGGCCCCCGATATTGCTTACGAGATTGCCTGATGTTGACGCTCTATATGGATTTCAAATCTGCGGGCGCCTATCTGGCGTTGAAGCCGACACTGGCGCTGGCTGAGAAGCATGGTCTCGCCATTGACTGGCGCGCGTTCAAGACCATTGAGCGCGACGTGCCGAAGCTCGGCGAACAGGAATCTATCGGGGAAAGCCATCGCCGGGTGCGCGCTGCCTCGCAGCGGGCGCTGGCAATCAAGTATGCGGCGTATCAGGGCATCGATCTGCGCTATCCGGATCCGCTCGGCGAGACCGATCTGGCGCTCGGCACGCTGGCGCAGCTGGAGGGCGACAAGCTTCCCTTCATCCAGGCTGCGTTCGAGGCGTATTGGTCCGATCATGCGGACTTGAATGATGAAACGGTGGTCAGTGACCTGATCGCCCGCAGCGGCGCTTCACTGTCAGGCGATTTGGCCTCAGCGCCCGCCGCCCTGGCCAAGGCACAGGAAGAAGCCGAAGCCGCAGGCATTGTTGGCGCGCCAGCCTATGTCATTGCCGAGCAGATCTTTGTTGGCCGTGAACACTTGCCGTGGGTTGAAGAACTGATCCTGGAAACGGCCTAGTCGTCGAACCCGACGAAAACGGCGCCTTCATCGACAGACTTGCGTTTGGAGACGACGGCATTTGCCGGAAAGCTGTCATCCGGCCAGCCCATGGCGACGCAGATCATGATCACCTGATCATCCGGAATACCCGCATGTTCGCGCACGACAGGTGATTGCATGATGCCTTGTGAATTGATGACGCAACCAAGGCCCTTGGACCAGGCCGCATTGACGAGCGCATTGACGACGCCGCCGCAATCGAAGGGCGCGATATCAGAGCCATGGATCGACTTGTCATAGGTCACGACGATCGACACGGGCGCATCGAACTGGCGGAACCCGCGCAGCACCCAGTCCTGACGCTTTTCCTTGTCATGGCGCTCAATGCCCATGGCTTGGAACAGTTGGATGGCGATGCCAATCTGACGCTCGCGGTGAGCTCCTTCATAACCAGGGCCTTTGCGGAACTCGCGTATGTCGGGCACACCGGCGAGATTGCGTTCGACATTTCCAGCCCGGATTTTGTCGAGCGGTTCACCCGTCACGACGTAGAAGTTCCAGGGCTGCGTGTTCAAAGAAGTTGGTGCGCGCATGGCGAGTTCCAGCACGTCCTTGATCACTGTTTTGGGGACAGGCTTGTCCTGATAGCCACGTATGCTGCGGCGCCCCATCACCACGTCTTGATATTCCACTGTGCAGCCTCCTGAGAAATTTCTGGATCAACTCAGTACTGATTTCTGATCGGTCGTTAAGCCATGTCTCAGGGAGAGGATGAACCTTTTTGGTGGTCCGGGCGACTATCCTTATGACTGGCTTCAGGAGAGCATTCGATGCCGAGGCAACAAACCGATCGCGTATATGACGAGCTGCTCGTCACCCTGGCGCGTTCGGGCGACGACAGGGCCGCAAACCGGCTCGCCGCGCGTTGGTATCCGCGGCTGATGCGGACCGCCTTGCGCCTGCTGCGAGATCGCAGCGAAGCCGAGGATGCCGTGCAGGAGGCCTGGGCCGGCATCTGCCGGGGCTGGCCGCGCCTGTCGGACCCAGCCATGTTTCCCGGTTGGGCCTTCGGGATTTTGCGCCGGAAATGCGTCGACCGCATTCGCAAAGCGCAGGCCCAGCGGGCTCGCACGGCGCCTTTGGAAGCCGCACCTGAGCCCAGTCAGCCCGCGCGCGGGGAGCTGCAGGTTGAGATCGACCAGGCGCTCGCCGAACTGAGCGATGATCACCGCTTGGTTGCCGTGCTCTATTTCGGCGAAGGCCTCAGCCTGAACGAGATCGCCGCTGTCACCGGAACGCCGGTCGGTACAGCCAAATCGCGCGTTTTTCATGCGCGCCAACATTTGAAATCAACTCTGAAAGGAGAGACTGATGAGTAGTTTTGAAGACCGTCTGATGACGAGCCTGAACGCCGATGACGAAGCGTTCCTGAAAGAGCTGGAAGACGATGTCGGCATGTTCCAGCAAATGGGCATGACGTTTAGCGGGCCGTTGCGCTACTGGACCGCCTTCGCCTTCGTGATCAGCTTCCTGATCTTTCTGTTGTCACTTTGGGCTGGCTATAACATGCTTCAGGCGGAGAGCCTGAAAATGGTTGTCCTTTGGGGCGCGCTGTTTGGTTGGGCGAGCCTTGGCGTCGGCCTGATCAAGATCTGGTTCTGGATGCGCATGAACCATCTCAATGTTCTGCGTGAGCTGAAACGGATTGAACTGCGCCTGGTGAAGCAGGCTTAAGCCGTCTCTGTCGTCATCGCGACGAAGACATCTTCCAGGTTGGGTTGCTCGGTCGAAAGATCGGCAACCCCGATCCCGGCTTCGCGGACACGCTCGAGCAAGCGCCCGATTCCGGTTTCTGAGCTACGGAAGGTGATGTTCAAAACGCCATCTTCGGCAAGCTCTGCGTTCAGCCCTGCGAGACCCGAAGGCACGTTGGTCAGTGGATCTTTCGGCGTAATCCGGAGCAAGCGCTGATCAAGCCGGGCCAATAATTGCGGGGTCGGTTCCTGAGCCAGAACCTCGCCATGGCTAATAATCGCAATCTCGTCGCAAAGCTCCTCGGCTTCTTCCAGGTAATGCGTTGTCAGAATGATCGTTGTGCCATTGGCATGGAGTTCGCGCACATAAGCCCAGAGCGAGCGGCGCAGCTCGACATCGACGCCAGCGGTCGGCTCGTCCAGGATCAAGACCGGTGGATTGTGCACCAGCGCCTTGGCGACCATCAGACGCCGCTTCATCCCGCCCGACAATTGCCGGACATAGGCGTCCTTCTTGTCATCCAGACCCACCGCAGTGAGGATCTCCATGCTGCGCCGATCCGCTTTCGGGACGCCATAATATCCAGCTTGAAGCTCCAGCGCCTGCAATGGCGTGAAGAACGGGTCCATGGTGATTTCCTGATTCACCACACCAATCGCGGCGCGTGAGGAGCGCGGATGCTTATCTATATCCAGGCCCCATATGCGTGCTGTGCCCGAGGTTTTAGTCACCAGCCCTGCGAGAATGTTGATAAAGGTCGATTTGCCCGCGCCATTCGGGCCGAGCAGGCCAAACATCGATCCGCGCTTGATTTTGAGATCGATACTCTTCAGCGCCCGCATTTCCGGTAGTTTGCCAGACGCGCGATAGATCTTTTCCAGCCCAATCGCTTCGATGGCATATTCAGGATCGGTCATGCAGGGCTCCTCGCGCTCAGGCTGCACCATATAGGAAAGGCGAACGGATTCGCTAAGTCTTTTGTTTTTCTAGCGCCCTCAGGAAGGCGTCGCGGGCTCTCAGGCGTTCGAGATAGTCGCGGGCATGCGGGCCAAGCCGATCACGGATGGGCGGCAGGCGATCTGCCAGATGCAGCGCGTAGCCAATGGCGATATCGGCAATGGTGAATTTGCCCGCGACCAGATAGTCGCGCGTTTCCAGAGCGCTTTCAACATGTCGCAACCGGCCTGAAAACCAGGCGCCGTAATCCTCTGCAGCTTGCGGTAGACGGCGTTCCTCCGGCTCCAGCTGCGTGTATCGCAGGACCAGAGTTTGCGGAAAGGTCAGGGTGGCGTCGCTGAAATAGAGCCAGTTCAGAAACGACCCATATTCCGGATGCTCGACTGGGAGATCGAGATCGGTCGGGCCATAGCGCTGGGTCAGATAGTGGCAGATGCCGCTGCTCTCCGTCATCCGCGTCTCGCCATCAATCAGGAATGGGATCGTGCCGAGCGGATTGATTTCCTTGTATTCCTTGGCGAACACGCGCGGCGGGAAGGGGAGGTTGATCAGCTCATAGTCCAGCTGCATTTCCTCCAGGCACCAAAGCGGGCGCAGGGACCGGGCATGGGAACAGTGATACAAAGTCAGGGTCATAGGCTATGATGCTCCAGTTCGCAGCACGCGCCGCATTGACGCGACTCGTCGCGAGGCCTAGCTAGCGGGAGGGCAGCGTGTTTGGCAATTTCACCTTGGGGAAGAGAAGAGAATGTCCATGACCAAGACACCTTCATATGAGAATCCGGAAGTCATCCTCGTCGACACGCGCAAAGTGTCTTGCAATGGCGGTGGCGGGGCGCTCGGTCACCCGATTGTCTGGTACGAAATGGGCGACGATGACATGGTCGAATGCAAATATTGCGATCGCCGCTTCATTCTCAAAGGCGGTAAGTGCGACCGGTCTTAGTCGCCGTTCCGTTTGTCAAAATCCTCATGATCTGACAGCGGCGCGGTGCCGCCACGGCTGCCATCCTTGCGGAATGCGCCGGGATGAAAACGATCCCAGATCGTGCACAGATTAAACGGCGCTGCGAGTTCCTCGCCTGTCTTCAGCTTCACTTTGACTTCCGCATTCTCGATGCAGCCATAGCCTTTCCAGGTCGCCAGGAAGACGTTCGAGTCCTCGACCGGCCGCATCGGATTGAAGAACGTCCGGTGGTAGAAGTAGTAGCGCACAGACTCGATCTGCTCGAGATAAGGTTCATCCAGATTAAGCCAGACGGAAGCGGGATAGAAATCATAGCCCATCGGCGTCTGGCCTTCCGGGCTACGTCCGACATGACCTGTGACCGCGTTGGCCAGCATGTTCACATCGAGCTGGATAGGCTCAGCTGGCGGCGCCTCATCGGCTTCTTCCTCGATGGGTGCGCCAGACGCAGCGCTGTTGCCACGCGGCGAGTTCGGATCGAGCGCCAGGACAATGCCGTCTTCTTCGGGATACGGCTCATCGAATAGGCGGTCGGTGGTGACATAGGCTTCTGCAATCAACTGGCGCGCGGCGCGGTAATCCATCCAGAAAAACCCGTCATCGCCCCACTCGGTGCCCCAGGAATTGATGATCTTGAGCGCGCGGCGCTCATCATCATACCCGACCACTGTGACGGCATGATAATCGACCTGGAACTCAATATCTGGATCGTGGCGATAATTGCCGCCGCCATCCCAGTCTTCGAAGCTTGGGAAGACCCGCATCGCGATGACGACCGGCTTCTCGTTCGACAGGGCCTCGCGGATGGCGAACAGCATGCCGTCGCGCTGCAGGCGGCGATAGCTTTTGATTGTGTAGTCGCGGGCAAGCGAGCTCATATCCTCGCTGGGTGGATAGCACTGGGCCTCCTCATAGGGGAAGTCATCCATCCGCACCGCGCCCGTGTTGGCGACGAATTCGAGGGCATCTGAAATGCGACTGCCAGCGCTACAATCATTGCCCTGCTTGATGGAGTTAAAAACAAAGGCCGGGCTGAAATGATCCCAGGCTTGCGGCTGTGAGATGTTGAACTCAAGCGCTTCCTGATAGGTTTTCAGCGCATAGCCGACCGCCCAGCCGACGCACGAGCCTTGCGCGCCCTGATGGCCCGGGGTCGGGAAGAAACTGCTCAGGTCGACAAATTGCGGAAGCCGCCCGCGCATCAATGGATCGCGCTCTGGCAGGGCGTCATACTCTTCCTCATCCATCAGGATGAGACCCGTCGATTTGGCCGATGTAACTTGTTCGGCGTGGGCTGGCAGAGCCAGTCCGGTGAGGGCGATAGAAAGTGCGCTTAAGCTGGCGGCAATGGTACGCATGGGAGCTCCCTGTTCCTCGTCAAAGCCGAATCTATGCGTCGAAAGTGTCGTATTCGCGGCGGTGTCGCAACAGAAAGCTAGCATCAAAGGATATATCATTTGACCTGATGGCGAGTCTGGCTCACAAAAGGCTAGGATTTCAAGGATTGGGAGACGAGGATGAAACACTGGATAGCAGCGTTGATGGCGGTCGGTTTGGTGTCTGGCTGCGCGCTCCAGGCAGCAGAGGCGCCGGCCTCGTCGACCACCGTTGCCGCGCCAAACGCCGACGAGCAGAAGTTCCCCACCGATCTGCGCCGCGTCAGTCTCATCGTCGATGACATCGATGAGTCCCTGAAGCTCTATCGCGACGTGCTCGAGTTCGAAGTCAATTACGATACCGAAGTCACAATGAGCGGCGTCGCTTTGCCAGCGGGTGAGCCAGGGGCGAAGGCACGTCTGGTTCTGCTCAGCTCGAATGATAGCTGGGTCGGTTGGATTGGTTTGCTCGAATGGCTCGATCCACCGCTTGAGCGCGGCTATGCGCCGGAGCGGATGGGGATCGGCGATGCCATCCTGGTCTTCAACACCGAAAAGGTCGACGAGCATTGCGATGCTGCGGCGGAACTGCCGGGCATCAAAGTGACCACTGAGGCCAGCAATACGACTTATCCTGGCCGCGGCGATGGTCCGGATATCGTGGTGCGCACCTGTTATCTGTTCGACCGCGATGGCTACTTCATGGAGCTCAACAAGGTCCTTGATCGCGACGGTTACAATCAGAATTAGGCCATTGCCATAAGGATCGATCACGCAACGTCACGGCTTGTCGTTGACGTGCGCGTAAAGCATATCTCCGTCACACTCATGATGACGGAGACCCCTAATGGCCGAAGCTTATATTATTGATGCCTGCCGCACCCCTCGCGGAATCGGAAAGCAAGGGAAGGGCGCGCTCGCCCACCTGCACCCGCAACATCTGGCAGCGACGGTGCTGTCGGCTATTCGCGATCGCAATGATCTGAACACCTCAGAGGTCGATGACATCATCTGGGGCACAAGCTCCCAACGCGGCGCTCAAGGCGCTGACCTTGGCCGCATGGCGGCGCTTGATGCAGGATATGATGTCAAAGCCTCCGGTGTGACGCTCGACCGTTTCTGCGGCTCAGGCATTACGACCGTGAACCTCGCTGCGGCGCAGGTCATGTCGGGCATGGAAGACGTCGTCATCGCCGGCGGAACCGAGATGATGAGCTACACCTCAGCCACCGCAGACCCAAAAGTTCCGCCAATGCTCGACGCTGGCAATATGAGCCTGCGTGAAAAACACCCGCAGTCGCAGCAGGGCGTCTGCGCCGATGCGATCGCGACGCTGGAAGGCATTGACCGCGAAGCCGTCGACCAACTCGCCGTGGTCAGCCAGGAACGCGCCGCGCGCGCCATCGAGGAAGGCCGCTTTGATAAATCGGTGGTCCCGGTTCACAATCCGGATGGAACGCTCGCCCTCGACAAAGAAGAGTTCCCACGTCCGGGTACCACCATGGAAAGCCTTGGTGGTCTGAAGACGGTGTTCAACATGTTCATGGACATCCCGGTCGATGATCATGGCAACACTTACGGCACCATGGTGACTAAGAAATATCCTGAGCTCGAAGGTAAGATGAATCACGTGCACCATGCCGGTAACTCGTCCGGCGTCGTCGATGGAGCCGCGGCCCTGTTGCTGGCCTCAAAGGAAGCGGTCGACAAGAATGGCTGGTCCCCGCGCGCCCGGATCGTCGCGACTGCAAATATGGGCGACTGCCCGACGCTGATGCTGAACGCGCCGGTAAATGCGGCGAAGAAGGTGCTCGACAAAGCCGGGCTCTCCAAGGACGATATCGACGTCTGGGAAATCAATGAGGCGTTTTCTGTCGTCGCTGAGCGCTTTATCCGTCATCTCGATCTCGACCGTGAGAAAGTGAACATCAATGGCGGCGCCATGGCGCTTGGTCACCCGATCGGGGCGACGGGTTCAATCCTGATCGGTACTGCTCTTGATGAGCTCGAACGCTCTGGCGGAAAGTATGGCCTGATTACCATGTGCGCTGCTGGCGGCATGGCTCCGGCTGTGATTATCGAGCGGATCTAGTCGAAGGTCTCGGCAACAGCCGTTTCCGCCGTCTCAGTGGCCTGCGCCGGGGGCAGAGCATCCTTGGCGAGGCGACGGGCGGCGACCGCAAAAATACAAGCTGCGCCAACGATCAGCGCGGCAGCAAGAACGAACGGTGCGCCCGGCAGATAGATGCCGGGCTCATCTGTATAAGCGGTAAAGATCAGCGCCATCGCGGCTGGACTGATGATCGAAGCGAGGCTGTACAGGCTGGTAATCGCGCCCTGCAGCTCGCCTTGAGAGTCAGCTGGCGTGCGGCTGGTCATCAGCGATTGCAAAGCCGGACTGAGGAAGGCCGAAAACACACCAATGGCGATGGCCAGATATATGTGAATGGCAGACGTCGCGACGGCGAGAATACCGAACGAGATAAGGCCCACAGCGACCGCAAAATAGACGGCTTTGACCTCCCCAAAGCGCGCGATGACCGGACCGGTAAGGGCGCTCTGCACGGCGGCCATGCCGAAGCCACAAGCACTCACCGAAAGCCCGATCAGGAAGGGTGACCAGCCCGCCACTTCTGCAGTGAAGAAGGACCAGATACTCGAATAGGAATGGTTGCTGAGTTGGATCAGGAACAGGGCCGCGAGGACAATCACCACGCTCGGGTGCCGGGCGATTGAGATCAGGCTGCCGAGCGGGTTTGCACGCAAGAGTGAGAAGCTCCTGCGGTTCTCTTCCTTCAGGGTCTCCGGGAACATGAAATAGCCCCAGATCGCCACAAGCGCGATCAGAATACCCGCTGCGACGAAGGGGAGTCGCACCCAATACTCTCCCAGCAGGCCGCCAAGCGCTGGGCCGAAAATGAAGCCGAGGCCGAGCGCCGCGCCAGCATAGCCGAAATATTTTGCGCGCTCCTCCGGCTCTGACACGTCGACGAGACAGGCATAAGCTGCCGCATAAGTCGCGCCGCAGATGCCAGAAACGAGGCGCGCCACAAACAACCAGGTGAGGTTCGGCGCCCAGGCCATGATGAAACTGTCCAGAGCAAAGCCGAGCAGCGCGATCAAAAGCACGGGGCGGCGTCCGAACCGATCACTTAGCCCGCCAAGGATTGGCGCAAACAGAAACTGCATGATCGCAAATGTGGTCAGCAGCAGCCCCGCAATGGTCGCGCCTTCACTGATCGACAGGCCGGCCACGTCAGCAAGCAGCTCTGGCATAATCGGCATCAGCAGCCCAAACCCGACCGCGTCGAAAAACACGATCGCGCAGACAAAGGCGACAACGCGCGATTTTGAGACTGTTTCACTCACGGTGAATCCCCCCGAATCCTTCCGCTAACACAAATTAGATCATGTCAAAATCAACTTTGTCTTTGGGCGGATGAATGCAGACACAGAGATAAGTTGCTGGTGTTGAATTCAGTCCATGCCTGCTCTGGGACACTGTTTGGTGGATGCTGATCTTTCCACTCATCAACGATTGTCGATTCAAATTTCGCCTGAGAAGGGAGCAAGACTGGTCAAATTGCGCACAACCCGTCATATGTTTCTTAGCCGGTTTACCGTAAGGGCCGTTACAGTGCACCGCGAAGACCGGGTTGGGAGACTGAGATGGAACAATTACAAGGCATGGATGCCTCGTTCGTGGCGATGGAAACGCCAAGTTCGCCAATGCATATCGGGTCGATCCTGATTTACGACCCGTCAACCGCGCCCGGCGGTTTCGTTCGCTTCAAGGATATCTTGCGGTTCTACGAAGAGCGGATGCGGTTTTCCAAGACGATGCGTCAGAAGCTCGTCAAAGTGCCGTTCAATGTCGACTACCCGTATTGGGTCGAAGACGCTGATTTCGATCTCGAATATCATGTTCGCCACGTTGCGCTGCCGAAGCCTGGCGATATGCGCCAGTTGAACATTCAGGCCGCGCGCCTGTTTGCGCGCCCGCTCGATCTGTCTCGTCCGCCTTGGGAAATGACCGTGGTTGAAGGTCTGGATAATATTCCGGGTATTCCGAAAGGCTCTTACGCAATTGTTTCGAAGGTTCACCATGCCGCGATTGATGGCATGTCCGGCATCGACCTGATGCAGGCGCTACATACGCCCAAGCCAGATGTCACGCCGCCGAATGAGCCGGATGACTGGAAGCCGGAGAAATACCCGAATCGGGTCGGCATGTTCGCCAAGGGATATGCCCGCGCCTGGCTCAATCCGATTCGTCAGATGGGCGTATCGGCTCAGGCTGTACCAGGGCTTTACCGCACCGCTCGCGGCATGCTTCGCGGTGAGTTCGGCCTGAAGGCTGCGATTGAGGCCCCGAAAACGCGTTTCAATACAAAGATCTCACCGCATCGCGTCGTCGATGGACAGGTGTTCGAACTCGCCCATATCAAAGCCCTGCGCGGCTTGGTTGAGGGTGCCAAGGTCAATGATGTCATGCTCACCATCATTGGGGGCGGTCTGCACAAATACCTCAAACATCACAATGACTTGCCCAAGACGACCATGACGGCGATGGCGCCGATCTCGGTCCGGACTGAGGGTGAGAAGAACACGATGGGCAACCAGGTGTCGGCGATGATCGCACCTCTGGGTACCCATATCGCTGACCCGAAAGAGCGGATGGAATATGTCTTCGATCAGACCAGCCGCTCTAAAGAAATGACCAGCGCGCTCGGCGCCCGTCAGATGACTGAGGCGAGTAAGGTTTCGCCAGCGCTGTTTATGGCGCTCGGGGCACAGCTTTATTCGCGCCTGGGCGTTGCCAATTACATGGCGCGGCCAGTGATCAATACAGTCGTGACAAACGTTCCAGGGCCACCCGTGCCGATCTATCAGGCTGGCGCAAAACTCGTTTCAATGCAGGGGCTTCTATGCCTGCTGGATGGCATGGCACTCGGCCACGTTGTGCAGAGCTATGTCAACGAAGCGACCATCACCTTCACCGCGGATCGCGAAATCGTGAAGGACCCGGAATTCTACGCTCAGTGCATCTGGGAGAGTTTCGAGGAAATGGCCGATCTTGCGGGCATCGATCTGAGCCGGCCAAAGCCTGCTCCTGCACCAAAAAAGGCCGCAGCTTCGGGCAGTCGGAGTGCCAAAACCAAGCGTAAACCGCGCGCCAGCTCGGCCAAAAAATCGACCGGCTCAAAGGCAAAAGTAAGAACTGGTTAAGCAATTAGGCATCATTTTCTAGTCTTGTCAGATACATAAATACCACCCATGGTGGTGTATCAGACCGCAAAAAGCGGCAGACGGGAGGCTAAAACATGGTTGCTGCAACGCTGGCGAGACCGCCACATCCATTCTGGACTTTGACAGAAGGGCGGGCGATTCTCGAGTTTGGTGCGTTCGGCTTATTCCGGAACCGCATGAGAAACCTGCCAAAGGGCGACGGGCACCCCGTACTGGTCCTGCCAGGGTTCATGGCGAGCGACCGGTCGACCAAGCCGATGCGGCGATTGTTCGATGATCTAGGCTATCAGTCTTATGGCTGGGGCCTCGGCCGAAACGTCAAATTCAACGAAACCCGTGAACGCGAAATGTCGGATCTGGTCGAACAGATCTATGCAGACCATGGCGAGAAGCTCTCTATCGTTGGCTGGAGCCTTGGCGGCGTGTTTGCGCGCGAGTTGGCCAAGATGCATCCCGATATTGTCCGCATAGTAATCTCACTCGGCAGCCCGATTACCAATGACCGACGCCATGCCGCGCCATCGCGCCTGTTTGAGGCGATCAATGGCAAGCAAACGGCGCCTGAACGCGAAGGTCGCTATACCGACCTTGCTGAAGCGCCGCCGGTGCCGACCACATCCATCCTGACAAAAACGGACGGCATCGTCTCTTGGCGCGGCTCTGTACAGTGTCCAAGCAAAGGGCATCAGACCGAGAATATTGTCGTTCCGGCCAGCCATGTTGGTCTCGGTGTGAACCCGCTGGTCATGGTTGCTGTGGCCGACCGTTTGGCCCAGCCCGAAGGCGATTGGCGCCCGTTCGATCGTTCAGGCTGGCGCGAGCGTGTCTTCAAATCGGCGGCCGAAATCGGATAAAATTCGATAAAATTCAAGCGATCAGCTGAACCATAACCTCATCTCTATGTGCCATAACGGGGCGTAGCGTAATGAACCACGCGCCGCCTCGAGAGGTGCAGATGAGGGATAAAAAATGGCAAAGACCGTTCTGGTTATCGATGATGATCCAACCCAGCGCCGCCTGCTGACAGCAGCGGTTGAAAAAGCGGGGTTTGCCTGTCGGACTGCGCCTGACGGGGAAACTGGTGTCGCCATTGCGACCGACGCCAATGCCGGCGCTGATGTTGTTCTGCTTGATCTGACCATGCCCGGCCTGTCCGGAATGGACACGCTTGAAATGCTGGTTGAGCGTCGCCCGGACCTGCCGGTCATCATGCTGACCGCGACCAGCGGCATTGATACAATTGTTGCGGCGATGCGCACCGGCGCCGTCGATTTCGTGGTTAAGCCTGCAAGTCCTGAACGCGTCGTCGTTTCGATCCGGAACGCCCTGAAACTGTCTTCGCTGACAGGCGAGGTAAAGCGTCTGACCCGCAAAGCCGATGGCGGTATGGGATTCGAAGACATGATTGCCAGCGCTCCTGTCATGCGTCAGGTCATTCGCCTCGGCGAACGCGCTGCGGCCTCAGACATTCCAGTTCTGATCCTGGGTGAAAGCGGTGTCGGTAAAGAAGTCATCGCCCGCTGCATCCAGGGCGCCTCAGATCGCGCCGGCAAGCCGTTTATCTCGGTCAATTGCGGCGCCATCCCGGAAAATCTGGTTGAGAGCATCCTTTTTGGACATGAGAAGGGCGCGTTTACCGGCGCTGTGTCTCGCTCGCCAGGTAAATTCGTTGAAGCCGATGGCGGCACGCTGTTCCTGGACGAAGTTGGCGAACTGCCGCTCGATATGCAGGTCAAACTGCTGCGCGCGCTGCAAGAAGGTGAAGTCGATCCGGTTGGCGCGCGTCGCCCGGTCAAAGTCGACGTTCGCATCATCTCTGCAACGAACCGCGATCTGGCGCAGCGCGTCAAGGAAGGCGCATTCCGCGAAGATCTGTTCTACCGCCTCAACGTTTATCCTGTTGAAATGCCAAGCCTGCGCGAGCGTGTGGAGGACATTCCGGCGCTGGTCGATCACTTTATCGGTCGCTTCAACGCCTCTGAGGGGACGCGCATTGTCGGCGCCGCAGACGATACGCTGAAAATGCTCACCGCTTTCGACTGGCCCGGCAATGTCCGTCAGCTGGAGAATGCCGTGTTCCGCGCTGTGATCCTGTGTGAAGGCGAGCATTTGCAGCCACACGATTTCCCGCAAATCAGCGGCGTGATGCCAGAGATCGCATCGCTTCCAGAAGTGCCTGCGCAGCCCAAGGTTGCGAATGACGCAGCCCCGGCCATGGGGGCAGGGCCGGTGGCTGTCGTCGAAGATGGCGAAGTCCGCAGCTTGTCAGATGTCGAGCGTGACCTCATCGCCTACGCGATCGAGCATTATGCGGGACATATGAGCGAAGTTTCGCGCCGTCTCGGCATTGGTCGCTCAACCCTGTATCGCAAAGTTCGCGAATACGGTCTTGAGAGCGACGCCAAGAAGGAAGCAAGCTAAGCCCGCTCCTTAAACAAGAAATCCGGAAAAGCGGTCTCCGAAACGAGACCGCTTTTCTCTTGGTGACGGCCGATGCGCCCTGCCGCGGCCTCAATCTTGACCTCATTTCGCAGGATGCTCTGCATTCGAGTGATCGAGGGAGGACGAGATGAACCTGCACCAGGGCCTGCGCGTGTCGATGCAGTTGGGGGCGATAAGCCTGCTGACAGCCTGTTACGTTTCTGAGGAGTCGCTCATTCCCGAAGGCGAGGCAGTATTGCCGGTCGATCACGGCCTGACCCTTTGTCCCGACGGTCCCAATAACTGCGTAGAGATGCGCGTAGAAGGCGATACCTATGTGACGGCGCCAGAGGCTGGGCCAGATCAGACCGGCGCGGCGCGGTTCATTCCCTTGGTTCAGGTGGATGGACGCCAGATCTACTTACTCGAAGCCCACGATACGGAAGACGATGCCTTCTCTTATCTGGTCGCCCGCCGAACGATGGCGGAAGACGAGGGCCCAGCCGATATGGAACTCGCTCTGGTGACGTGTGATGCCTTGTCGGAAGATGAGCTGGCGGGCTTTCTCGCAGCCGGCGGGCAAATCGGTGCGGGTTGGGGCAGGGAGTGCCGGGCGCCCGACCTGCAAACGCTCACGGCAACGTTCCGCACCGCCTATCTTGATGAATTCGCTGATGAGGCCTGGTGGGAAGAAGGCGGCGCCGACTAGGCCTCAGGCGCAGCCTTCTTCATGCGGCGGGCAATGCCCAGCCCAACGCTGATCAGCACCATGATCGCCGCCAGAAAGAACAGACCGAACTTCAAAGGCGTCAGGACGTCCTTCAATCCGATCAGGGACTCATTGCCTGCAAGCGCCATGGCCTGGGTCGTGTTCTCAGCCAGGTCGGCGACGATGACCGCGAGGGCCGGAATGACCAGCCAGCGCCGGAGCGTGCCCGCTAAGCGCCAGATGAGACCGGCAAACAACCCGCCATAGGCAAGCGGATAGGCGGTGTCATTGAGGACGGTGCCCCAGAAATGAGCGGTCTTTTGGTCCGCGCTCATCTCAGCCAGGCGGGCTTTCGCTTCAGCGCCGGTGCCGATCATGTCCAGCAATGGGCCACCGGCCGCAGTCTGGACGAAAGAAAACGAGTATCCAATGGCCATCATGGCCACGAACATGCCCACCATGACCCAGGTCCGAGATAGTAGATTTAACATTGGGCGCTCCCTTCATCCCTGATCCCTGACGCACTCAATCGAGCGCGCCCGCATCATGAGTACCGAGTCAAATCAAAGCTGAGAAGAAAAGAATCCGTTCGCGGCCCGCCCGCTGGATCAAATTCTGGAGAGGAAGCCTCGAAGGGGCTTACTTGGCCCTAGGCGACAGAGACCGTCTCGGCATCCACCGGCATGTCTTCCGGATAGACGGTGATCCGGTTACGGCCCTGCGATTTCGCCTGACGCAGGCAGAGATCGACACGTTGCATGGCCTGCTCGAGCGTTTCGCGCTTACGGCAGGCTATGACGCCGATACTGGCTTCCAGGTGGATCTGATGGTCGTTGAACTTGACCTTCAGCGTCTCGATCTGACGTCGCAAGCGCTCAGCCACGCGAACCGCAGACTGGTGACCGGTATCAGACAGCAGGATGGCAAATTCCTCACCGCCCCAGCGGGCAACATCGTCCGTGCCAAAGCGGCTTGTGGCGCGCAAATGATCGGCCAGGATGCGCAACGCTTCATCGCCGCCTGCATGGCCATATTTGTCATTGATCAGCTTGAAGTAATCGAGATCGATCAGCAGCAGTGAAATTGGGCGATTGGTGCGATCATAGCGAGCCGCCTCGCGCTCATAGCGGTGGGCAAAGGCGCGGCGATTAAGCAGGCTTGTCAGAGGATCGGTGGTTGCCAGTTCGTGCAACTGTTCCTGAACGCTGATCAGCTTGCTCGAATACAGCGCCATCAGGATTGAAGCTGGCGGGGCCAACACACACGACGCGATGGCCGAGGTCAGGATCGCCGTATTGACGTTCCGTTCTTCCAGATATGGCGCGATCAGCGCCGTGAAATGCACGGTTGCGCAAATCAGCACCACCGACATCAAGACGGCGTAAACAATCGTATGGAGGCGTGAAGAAGTACTCAGCATATCTCGGTCCCTGCAATATGTGCTACAGGAAAAGTCCGAAATCTGCGTTCAATGGATCGATGAAATTTGATCGATCCGTGATTATTCTTCGAAGATGATTTTTGGCGCCGGTTTGGTCTCCAGCGCGTCGAGAGACAGCGCTACTTCGCGGGCAAGCTCTGTGAACAACTCCGCGGCTGGACCTTCAGTGTTTGCTGCAGGTTCGCCCGCATCGCCGCCTTCGCGAATTGACTGAAGCATCGGGATTTGAGCGATCAATGGCAGCCCGAGTGCCTGCGCCATTTTCTCCCCGCCGCCTTCACCCATGATCGGGTGGCGATTGCCGGCCGGATCTTCAAACCAGCTCATCGTCTCGACAATGCCAAGCACGGGAACGTGCGTCTTGGCGAACATAGCAGCGCCCCTGCGGACGTCGGCGAGGGCGACTTCCTGCGGCGTGGTGACGATCACGGCAGCCGTGACCGGCACGCGCTGAGCGAGGGTGAGCTGCGCCTCACCGGTGCCGGGCGGAGTGTCGATGATCAAGAGGTCGAGCGGATTGTCCGGCGTGCCCCAGATGGCGTCGTTCAGCATTTGCGTGATCGCCGACTGCACGATCGGCCCGCGCCAGATCATCGGCGAGTCTGGGTCGGTCAGATAGCCGATCGACAGGGTCTCGATCCCGTGGGCTGAGACGGGCAGCAGCTTATTGTCCGGATGCGGGCTGGGGCTCGCATCAGCAACGCCAAGCATGGTCGGGATGGACGGGCCGTAAATGTCGGCATCGAGTAGGCCTACGCGGAGACCCTGTTTGGCAAAGCTCGCCGCCAGATTGACCGAGACCGTCGACTTGCCGACCCCGCCTTTGGCGCTGGCGACAACGAGAATGCGCGAGATGCCCGGGATCGGCGCGATTTGCGCCGATTGCTGCGGCTGACCTTGGCTGACAGCTTCCTCGGACAAGCGCGCGCCTTTGCGGACACGGCGGGGGCTCGCATGCGTAGTGAGGCCGCTGGGTTTCGGCGCTGGAGCAGGCGGTGTTTCGCCCGGCGCGCGCTGAGCGGTCAGGACGGCTTGCACCTCGGTCACACCTTCAATGCTCATCGCCCGGGCCTCGGCTTCGATCTTCAGCGTTTCAGCCCGTTCCATGTCATTTGGGTCGGCTTCAATGATCAAAGTCACACGGCCATTTTCGGCGACGCGGACCCCTGAGAGCCAGTCGGGCGCGCCAAGGGCCTGCGTCACGGCGTCATCTGAGAGTGTTTTCTGGTCTTTCTTGTCCCAAAACATGGGCTATGTCCTTGATGCAGAGGCCTTTCGAACGCAAATAGGCACCATAGAGTCAAAAAGCCAGTCAACTGGTGACAGGAAAAGGAGGGGCAATGCCCTGGAACGACAATAGTGGAAATGGCGACGAGCCTCCCAAAGCCAATGGCGGCCCCTGGGGCAGCGGTGGCTCGGGCGGCGGCGGCAACGGCGATGGCGGTTCGCCCTGGGGTCGACCCGGCGGAGGTGGCGGCGGCCAAGGCGGCGGTGGCCCTGATATCGAAGAACAGATGCGCAAAATGCAGGAACGATTCTCTCGCCGTGGACGCGGCGGAGGCGGAGGTGGACGACGCGGGCCAAGCCTCGGTCCTGGCGGCTTCCTGGTGCTCGGCGTTGTGGCGCTGGTCGCCTGGCTCGCCACTGGCGTCGTAATCGTCGACGAAGGCGAGCGGGCAGCGGTCTTCCGCTTCGGTCAGTATCAAAAGAACTTCACTCCGGGCTTTCATGTGCATTTGCCAGCCCCAATCGAAACGCACGAGATTCTGCCCTCTGAGCGCCAACAGGAAACTCAGGTCGGGATCAATCAGGGCGAGAGCCTGATGCTGACGGGTGACGAGAACATCGTCGACGTGCAGTTCCGTGTGTTCTGGTACTATGATGCCGAGAACCCGGAAAACTTCATTCTGAACATTGATAATGGCACCCCGCTGGTCAAAGCGGCAGCCGAGAGCGTCATGCGCGAAGTGGTCGGCAAGTCGACCCTCGACGCGGTGCTGACCACTGGCCGTGGTGAGATCGCTGCGACGGTGCGTGAACAGCTGCAGGTCCTGCTGTCTGATTACGGCGCCGGTGTGAACATCGAGAACGTCGAGATCCAGGAAGCCCTGGCCCCTGCGCCGGTCCGCGCCGACTTCATTGACGTTATCAATGCCGGTCAGGATGCTGAGCGTCTGGTTCAGGAAGCCAATCGCTACGCCAATGACATTGTTCCGCGGGCTCGTGGTGAAGCTCAGCAGATCCTGCAACGCGCACAAGCCTATCGCGATCAGGTGATTGCCGATGCGACCGGTCAGGCCGATCGCTTTAGCCAGATCCTCGCAGAGTATCGCAAAGCGCCTCAGGTGACGCGTGAGCGTATGTATCTCGAGACCATGGAGCGGGTTCTGAACCGTACCGATAAACTCATTCTCGACAGTGATTCCGGCGCAGTACCTTACCTGCCGCTGGATCGCGTGAACCGGGGAGGGAACTAGACATGAAACCGTTTGGAATTCTCGGCATTGTCGTTGTGTTTGGCGCGATCATCGCGCTGCTCAACTCCTTCTTCATCGTCGACCAGCGTCAGCAATCACTGGTGCTGCAAGTTGGTCGCGCGGTTGAAGCCTATAACGAGCCTGGCGCAGACGAAGCGGGTCTCAAGTTCAAGATCCCGTTCGTTCAGTCGGTTGTCACTTATGACAAGCGCAATCTCGGTCTTGATGTGCCAGATATTGAAGTCTTCGCATCGAACCAGGAACAGCTGATCGTCGACGCCTTTGTGCGCTGGCGGATTTCTGAACCGCTCGCGTTCTATCAGCGTTTGGGCACGCAGCGGGAAGCACAGAACCAGCTTCTGCGCTTCACCGATACCGCGATCCGTAACGCGCTCGGTAGCCAGCTGCCGGAAGAGATCATCTCTGGTCAGCGGTCAGAGCTGATGGATGAAATCCGCGAAAGCCTGAGCACGGCGATCGCCGGCCGCGGTATTGATATTATCGATGTCCGGATCAAGCGCGTGGATCTGCCGCCAGACGTGTCGCAGCGTGTGTTCGACCGGATGGCCGCAACGCGGAACCAACAAGCCGAACAAATTCGCGCTGAAGGTGACGAGCGGGCCAAACTGGTGCGCGCTGAAGCCGACCGTGAGAAGACCGTTCTCCTCGCTGAAGCCCGCCGTGAAGCAGAGCAGATCCGCGGTGAGGGCGATGCCCAGCGGAACGAAATCTACGCTGTGGCGTATGAGCAGGATGCGGAATTCTTCCGTTTCCAACGCGCTCTGATCGCTTGCGAGAAGGCCTTTGGCGTCGGTGATGTCGGAGACTCTGCCGATACCGAGAGCTCAAGCCCGCGCTCGCAGCAGGAGCCAACCCGGATTGTGGTTGGACCGAACCAGCTGGGCCTGTGCGATGAATTCATCGAACGCGCCCGTGCGAACGGTACTGCGCGCCGCTAATCGCGCCGACATACCCAATCGACCCCGTCCAGCTTATGTTGGGCGGGGTTATTGATTCGGGAGGCGGCGAACATGCTGACCATTATCCTCGCCGGGATTGGCGTTTGGTTCCTTGTGGAAGGCGCGATTTATGCCGGAGCTCCCAGCGCGATGAAACGGTTCGGCGCCTGGCTTGCCGAAATGCCGGAAGCGACAATTCGACAGTCTGGCCTGTGGTCGATGGCGATCGGCGCGCTTTTGCTTTACCTTATGGTGAGATTCGGTGGGTGAGATGGGCTTGCGCCTTGCCTCGTTGCTGCCCTAGTTAAAGCTATGATGCGTGTTACACCTGTAGGAGAGCCTGAATAGATGCGTCGAACCCTTACAGCCCTTTCACTGGCACTGATTGCCGCCAGCCCGGCCATGGGGCAATCGCTCTCAGACGTTGGTGAACCTGTTGATCAGGGGGCGCGGCCAGACAGCTTTTCTGAACTTTCAAAGCGACTGATGCCGGCGGTGGTCAACATCACGACATCGCGCGTGGTCGCCAGCGACTTGCCGCAGTTCGAAGAGGGGCCGCTGCAGGATTTCAATGAATTCTTCGGCCGCGATCCGGAAGGCTTCAGCCAGGAAGGCGCGCTGGGCTCAGGCTTTGTGATTTCCGCCGATGGCCTGATCGTCACCAACAATCACGTCATTGAGGGCGCGGATGAGATCAACGCGATCTTCTCTGACGGTCGCACCTTGCGCGCTGAACTGATCGGCACCGATGAGGCGACCGATGTCGCGGTCCTCAAGGTCGAACAGGATGATCCGTTCCCTTATGTCGAATGGGCTGACAGTGAGGCCGCTCAAGTCGGCGACTGGGTCATGGCGATCGGTAATCCGTTTGGCTTTGGTGGGTCTGTATCGGTTGGCATCGTCTCGGCCCGCAATCGTGACATCCAGTCCGGCAATTATGATAATTACATCCAGACGGACGCGGCGATTAACTCAGGCAATTCGGGCGGACCGCTGTTTAATCTGAATGGCGAAGTGCTTGGAGTGAACACCGCAATCATTACGCCAACTGGCGGTTCTGTCGGTCTTGGGTTTTCGATCCCGTCCAATCTCGCCAGCCAGATCAGCGAGCAGCTTATTCAGTACGGCAAAGCGCGGCGCGGCTGGTTCGGTGTGAACATTCAGAACGCCGATCGTGGCCTCTCTCAAGCCTACGGTCTGGAAGAGGGTACGGGTGTCATCCTGACCCGCATCACCGATGACGGTCCCGCTTCGAAGGCCGATTTCGAGATTGGTGACCTGATCCTCGAATTCGATGGCCGCGAGGTGAAAGACGAACGCGCGCTCAGCCGGATTGTGGCCGACACCGAGATCGGCAAGACGGTTGATGTCCTGCTCGTCCGCGACGGCCGGACTCGCACCGTCAGCTTCGAGCTTGGCGAATTGGATGCGGGCACTGACGAAGAAGAAGATGAAGCCCCGGAAACCGACAGCACGCTGACGGACAATCCGCTTGGCGTGGATTTCGTGGCGCTAACCGAAGATGATCGCCGCCGCTATCGCATCCCGAGTGACGTGAATGGCGTACTGGTCAGAGTGGTGTCACCGCGCGGGCCAAGCTTCGGCAAGCTGCAAAAGGGCGATGTCGTTACCGAGATGGCCTTCGAGACGGTTGAAACACCGGAAGACGCTTTGCTGGCTATGGACGAAGCGATGGATCGCAGTGGTCAGCCACTGCTGCTGCGCGTCTATCGCCGCGGACAGACTCTGTTCGAAGCCATCGATATCGAAGTGCGCGGCTGATCAGTCCCGCCATACGATTTCATCGTCCGTATAGCCCTGGAAGTAGAGCGCGGTTGTCAGCTCCGTGACATTGATCGCTGCGTCGGCCGCCTTAGCCACAATTGGCTTGGCATGCACGGCGAGGCCGAGGCCAGCCGCTTCAATCATCGCAAGGTCGTTCGCACCATCGCCCATAGCGAGCGCATCGGCTCGGGTGATCCCGTTCGCAAAGGCGCAATCATCGAGGGCTTCCAGCTTCGCCTCACGGCCAAGAATGGGCCGACCAACTTCGCCGGTCAGCGCGGCGCCATCATCTATCAGCGTGTTGCCTTTATGGGCGTTGAATCCGGTCTCAGCGGCCACGCGTGAGGTGAAGAAGGTGAAGCCGCCAGAGACCAGCAGACAGAAGGCCGAATGCGCCGCCATCGTTGCCGTCAGCGTCTTCGCGCCCGGCATCAGTGTGATCCGCTCATCGAAGCATTGCTGCAACGCGCTGAGCGACAAGCCGTTCAGTTTGCCAACCCGTTCGGTCAGAGCCTCCTCGAAGTCGAGTTCACCCGCCATCGCCCGCGCGGTGATCGCAGCGATCTTATCCTTGAGGCCGGCATAGGCTGCGAGCTCGTCGAGGCACTCCTGCTGAATGATTGTGGAGTCCATGTCCGAGACCAGGAGCTTCTTCTTGCGGTGCTGTGTTCCAAGGAGTGACAGGTCAGCCGGTTCTGAGTCATTACGGCGCCACGCTTCGCGCAGGGCTCGGCGATGGTTCGGTAGGGCCTCATCCACGGCATTTACGGGGATTTCAAGCGCCGACCATTTGCCTTGAGTGCTGAGGAGGCGTGCTTCACCTGAGGGTGACAGACCGGCCGCTCCGAGCGCCGCTCTCAGACCTGTTTCAAGCGCGTCCAAAGCAACCGTGTTCGGCGCAACTGCGGTCGCTATGTAACTGGAATCTTGGGTTTTTGCGGTCATCGCAGCATTCCTGTCTTTACGCGTTGCGGCGTGCTTCTTACGACTGATTGTATGAAACCTGCAATCCTTATTCACGGCCCCACTGCCAGTGGGAAGTCGGCGCTATCAGTAGCGTTGGCGAAACGCGTGGATGGGGAGGTGATCAATGCCGACTCCATGCAGGTCTACCGCGACCTGAGAGTGATCTCAGCGCGTCCCGCTGCGGCCGAGATGGATGGGATCGAACATCACTTGTTCGGCCATGTTTCCGCCAATGAGCGCTACTCCACGGGCAAGTGGCTGGATGATGTGAAACCAGTTATCGCCAAGGTCCAGCGCCGCGGTAAAGTGCCGATCATCATTGGCGGTACTGGGCTCTATCACCTGGCTTTGATTGAAGGTTTGTCGCAGATTCCGCCCGTGCCGGAAGACGTTCGCGCTGAGGTCACAGAGATACACAAGAGCGGCGGCGTCGCGGCCCTGCGCGAAAAACTGGAACAAGTTGATCTGGAGACCGCCGGGAAGTTGGGAGAGGGCGACCGGCAACGCTTGTCACGGGCGCTGGAGGTCTGGCTGGCGACGGGAAAATCAATCACCGAATTCCAGGGTAAGAAGGGGCGCGCCATTCTCGATAATGAGGACTGGCTCGGTGTTGCGCTGACCCCGTCTCGGCCGCGCCTTTATTCGCGGATCGACCGCCGCTTTGAGGGCATGCTGATGGAAGGCGCCATGGAAGAGGCGAGAGGCCTGGCGGCGCAGAATCTCCCTGAGGATCTGCCTGCGATGAAGGCGCATGGCATCCCCTGGCTGCTGGCTTATCTTCGCGGCGACATGAGCGCAGAGGGGGCGGCGGAGAACGCCAAACGCGACACGCGGCGTTATGCCAAGCGCCAGTTCACCTGGATTGGGCGCCAATTTCCATTTTGGCCAAGGATTCCAAGCCTTTCTCTGGAAGACCGGATGCGGGTAATTCTTGCCCTTTATAAGGAGGTTGACGGGGGTTAAGAGGTAAGTTATGACCCTACCAATTTTTGGGAGGAAACGCTTCATGCGTCCAACAGTCGTACTCGTTATTAGGCACCTGCGCTGACGAAACCGTTCGTCAGTCGCAGGTGCTTGTAACCAGGGTCTCTCACCAGAGGCCCTTTTTTTTAAACTCAAACCCGAACCACCCAACCCTGCCAAATCTTCAAGGAACAAGATCATGACCGTGCAGACCAAGCCTGAGGCCAAGACCGACACTCGCCAGATGACTGGTGCAGAGATCGTCATCACCGCGCTGAAGGAACAGGGTGTGGATGTGATGTTCGGCTATCCGGGCGGTGCTGTCCTTCCAATCTATGATGCGCTGTTCACAGAGCCCTCGATCCGACACGTTCTCGTGCGCCATGAACAAGGCGCAGGGCACGCCGCTGAAGGCTATGCGCGATCCACGGGAAAAGCCGGCGTGGCTTTGGTGACTTCAGGCCCCGGTGCGACCAACATGGTCACACCGATTACGGACGCGATGATGGATTCCATTCCAATGGTCGTGATCACCGGTCAGGTGCCGACCCATCTGATCGGTACGGATGCGTTCCAGGAATGCGACACGGTCGGGATCACGCGCTGCTGCGCCAAACACAATTATCTCGTCACCGATGTCGAGGATCTGGCGCGCACGATTCATGAAGCGTTCCTGATCGCGACAACCGGTCGTCCGGGGCCCGTTGTGATCGATATTCCTAAGGACGTTCAGTTCGCCTCTGGCACCTATATCGGCAAAGAGGGGATCCATAAGGCAACCTACAAGCCGCAAACGGAACCAAGTGCACACGGGATCAAGGCGGCGATCCAGCTCATGAAGAAGGCGCGCAGACCGGTTTTCTATACGGGCGGCGGGATCATCAATTCAGGCCCACAGGCCAGCGAGGCGCTGCGCAATTTGCAGGCGGTCACAGGATTTCCTGTGACCTCAACTCTGATGGGGCTTGGCGCCTTCCCAGCCAGCCATGAGGACTGGCTTGGCATGCTGGGCATGCACGGCTCTTATGAAGCCAATAATGCCATGCATGATTGCGATCTGATGATCTGCGTCGGTGCCCGTTTCGATGACCGTGTGACGGGGCGCATTGATGCTTTTTCGCCTGGCTCCAAGAAGATCCATATCGATATCGACCCCAGCTCGATCAACAAAGTCATTCGCGCCGATGTGCCGATCATTGCCGATAGCGGTGAAGCGCTGAACGCCTTGATCAAGGCCTGGGGAAAATCCAAGCCCCAGGATCTTTCGGACTGGAAGGCGCAAATCGATCGCTGGCGCTCGCGCAATTGCTTTGCCTATGGCGAAAGCGAAGGCGAGATCAAACCGCAATACGCGATTGAACGCCTCTACGAGCTGACCAAGGCGCGCGACACCTATATCTCGACAGAGGTCGGCCAACACCAGATGTGGGCGGCTCAGCATTATCATTTCGAGGAGCCCAATCGCTGGATGACGAGTGGTGGTCTTGGTACAATGGGGTATGGTCTTCCAGCCGCCGTCGGAATTCAGGCCGCGCATCCGGAGTCCCTCGTCATCGATATTGCCGGGGAAGCGTCGGTTCAGATGGTGCTGCAGGAGCTGTCGACCGCTGTTCAGCATAATCTGCCGATCAAGATCTTCATCCTCAACAATGAGTGGATGGGAATGGTTCGACAGTGGCAGGAATTGCTGCATGGCGAACGTTACTCGCATTCCTATTCGGACAGTTTGCCAGACTTTGTGAAACTTGCTGACGCCTATGGCGGTCTGGGCCTTGTCTGCGATGACCCGGCAGAGCTCGATGCCAAGATTCAGGAAATGATCGATTATGACGGTCCGGTTGTGTTCGATTGCCGGGTGACCAAAGCCGAGAATTGCCTGCCAATGATCCCGTCAGGTGCTGCGCACAATGAGATGATCCTGTCGGAAATCACCGGCGAGGAGATTGATGAGGCCGGTCGAAAGCTTGTCTGATGTCATCTGGTCTCTTTTCCCCAGCGATCGCCTCTGGCAAAAGCATGGCCCAGACACAGGGGGTCGCAATGGGCCTAGATAGTCTTTTCGGGTGGATGCAGAACCATATCGAAGTGGTCGTCGCAATTCTGTCGGCGATTGTCGCGCTGGTCGGGGCCTTTATCAGCCGGAGAGAGACTCAGAAGCAACGGGCGCTGCAGCTTGAAAACCTGCGCCATAACGTCGATTCCCAGAGCCTTGCCTGGGGCAATGCTTGCATCGATGTGCTCAATCGCGCTGCCATGTTCGCGCGGACCCGACAGCATCAAAACAATGATGCGAGCTTCTTTCAGCAGCGGGTCAACATGATGTTGGCGCTTTCCTCTTTGGTCGAACGCGGGCGTCTGTTCTTTCCGAACATCGATCCGGCGAGCAAAGGCTCCGAAAAAGAGGGCGCTTATCGCGGGTCGCGGCCGCCGGTTCTCGACGCTTTGATGCTCGCCTATTACGAAGTCGAAGCTCTGACCCGGCAAGGCGGTCCGACGGCGGACAATAGCGCTGATTTTATCGATGATTGCCGCCGATTGCTGGTCTCGGAGCTGCAGGCTCATCTGGATCCGCGCCGCCGTGATACAGTTGTTGACCGCTATGATGACCAGCGTATGGACAATCGCAGCGATGCGATCGAGCGCGCCAACAGTTTGAAAACCATCTTGAAGTCGCGTCGCCCGGGCATTGTCCTCGGTGAGCGCAAGGAGACCGTCCAGTGAGCGACAATCCCGCCAGCGCGTATGACATGAGCCATGTCGAAGAGACCGAAGAGCGCCGTACGCTCGCGGTGATCGTCGACAATGAACCGGGCGTCCTCGGCCGCGTCGTCGGGCTATTTTCGGCCCGTGGCTACAATATTGAAAGCCTGACCGTTGCGGAAGTCGACCGTGATCGTCATCGCTCGCGGATTACCATTGTGACCGCTGGAACGGCGCACACGCTCGAGCAGATCGAAGCGCAGCTCTTGCGTCTCGTGCCGGTCGCAAACGTCACCGACATCACAAAATCCAAGCGCGGACTGGAGCGTGAACTGGCGCTGATCAAAGTCGCCGGCGAAGGGGACAAGCGCGTCGAGGCGTTGCGCATTTCCGAAATCTTCCGCGCGCGCGTCATCGATACGACCAATAAAAGCTTTATCTTTGAGCTAACCGGCGCCAGCGACAAGGTCGACCAGTTTTGCGCGCTGATGGAGCCACTAGGCCTTGTCGAGGTCAGCCGCACCGGCGTGCTTTCAATCAAACGAGGCGCCGAAAAGGGATGAGCGCCAACGCGATTTACACAATCAGTTTTTCACACACTAACCCGGCCAGAGCCGCCGGGATTTGAAGGTTTAAGGAGTACAGTCAGTATGAAAATCTATTATGAGCAGGACGCAGATCTCGCCCTGATTCAGGGGAAGAAGGTCGGTATTGTCGGCTATGGTAGCCAGGGCCACGCACACGCCCTGAACCTTAAGGACAATGGCGTCGATGTCCGCGTCGGCCTGCAGGCGACATCCGGCTCGAAGCCGAAAGCCGAAGGTGAAGGTCTGACCGTGATGAGCCCGAGCGAGCTGACGCAATGGGCCGATGTCGTCATGATCCTTGTCCCAGATGAGAAGCAGGCTGTTCTCTGGGCGAATGAGATCGAGCCGCATGTTCGCGACGGTCAGCACATCATGTTCGGCCATGGCTTCAACGTGCATTACAATCTGATCCGCCCGCCTGCTGGCGTTGACGTGTCTCTGTCAGCGCCGAAAGGTCCGGGCCATACGCTTCGCGCGCAGTATCAGATGGGCTTCGGCCTGCCAGGCCTGGTCGCGATCCATCAGGACGCCACGGGCACCGCGCGTGATGTGGCGCTGTCTTATTCCAAAGGCATCGGCAATACGCGCGCTGGTGTGATCGAGACGACATTCAAGGAAGAAACCGAAACCGATCTGTTCGGCGAGCAGGCCGTTCTTTGCGGCGGCATTGTTGAACTGATCAAAGCTGGTTTCGAGACTCTAGTAGAAGCAGGCTACAGCCCCGAAATGGCTTATTTCGAGTGCTTGCACGAGACCAAGCTGATCGTCGACCTGATCTATGAAGGCGGCATCGCCAACATGAACTACTCTATCTCCAACACGGCTGAGTATGGCGAGTATGTTTCTGGTCCTCGCGTGGTGGACAGCGAGAGCAAGAAGGCGATGAAAGCCGTCCTGGACGACATTCAGAGCGGTAAGTTTGCGCGCGATTGGGTGCTTGAGAATCAGGCTGGCGCGCCAAGCTTCCTGTCCATGCGCGCGCGCATGAATGACCATCTGATCGAAGAAGTTGGTGAAAAACTGCGCGGCATGATGCACTGGGCGCAGAACGATCGCCTGGTCGACAAAAGCCGCAACTAGGTAGGCCATACCAATTGAAGATACCCCGAGGACACCTCTCGGGGTTTTTTCTTGCGCGTGAAAATATTGACACCGCTGTCACATCAGCGCATAGGGGCTGTGAATATTCATAAGAGGGAGCAGAATGGCTGAGTTCATTCCCGTTGGCTCGTTCGACATCATCATTTTTGGCGGCACCGGCGATCTTTCACGCCGAAAACTGCTGCCGGCATTGTATCACCGCTGGGCGGACGGCCAGATTCCGGAAGATGCCAAAATCATTGGTGTGTCGCGCTCAGAGATGGACGATACGGCGTTCCGAAAATTTGCCTTCGATGCGTGTTGCGAAGCAGCGTCCGAAAGCGTCAACAAGACCGATTGGAAGAAGTTCGAGCAGCATCTCCATTATGTCACCATGGACGCGACGAGCCCCGAGGCGGACTGGGGAGATCTGAAGCACCACCTGAGCGATAATTCAGAGCGACCCTTGGTTCACTATCTGGCGGTGACTCCGAAAATCTATGTCGCGATTTGTGAATCGCTTGGGAAAGCGGGTCTGAACCAAGGTAACGCGCGGGTCGTTCTGGAAAAACCGATCGGCACGGATCTCGCATCAGCGCATGAGATCAATGAAGGCGTCGGCGCAGTATTCCCCGAAGAGTGCATCTACCGGATTGATCACTATCTCGGCAAAGAGACCGTGCAAAACCTGATGGTCTTGCGCTTCGCCAATTCGCTGTTCGAACCGCTTTGGAACCGCACAGCCATTGATCACATCCAGATTACGGTGTCCGAGCATTACGGCGTCGGTGACCGGGCCGGGTATTATGATGGCTCGGGCGCGCTGCGCGACATGGTGCAAAACCACTTGCTTCAATTGCTCTGCCTGATCGCCATGGAGCCACCAAACTCGATTGATGGCGACGCGATCCGGACCGAAAAAATTAAAGTGCTCGAGGCGCTGAATCCGATCACGCCGGGTGAGGCTCGCGAAGATACGGTACGCGCTCAATATGTCGCCGGCGCCGTACAGGGTGAGTCTGTGCCGGGGTATCTGGAAGAGCTTGGCCACGAAAGCGCCACCGAGACATTCGTGGCGATCAAAGCGTCGATAGATAACTGGCGATGGGCCAGGGTACCGTTCTATCTGCGCACCGGTAAGCGGATGAAAGGGCGTCACTCGGAGATTGTCGTGCAGTTCAGAGAAACGCCGCACTCGATGTTTGGGGAAACGGAAGCGCAATCCAATCGACTGGTCATCAACGTCCAGCCCGACGAAGGCGTGCAACTCTATTTGCAAATCAAGGAACCGGGGCCTGGCGGATTGCGCATCAAATCGCTGCCGCTGAACCTGTCTTATGCGGCGAATTTCTCGGTTCGGTATCCAGATGCGTATGAGCGCCTGCTGATGGATGTCGTGCGTGGCAATCTCTCGCTGTTCATGCGCCGCGAGGAAGTCGAGGCGGCATGGAAATGGGTGGACGGTCTGCTCGCCGCCTGGGAGCAAGCGGAATTGCCGATGGAAACCTACCAAGCTGGTCTTGAGGACGGCCCGGTCGAAGCGCGTTTGATGCTGCGTCGAGATGGTCGCGATTGGTGGGAGGCGAGCTAGGCCATGACCGAAATCAATGACACGATCGCGGAAGTCACGGCTCGGATTGAGGCGCGCAGCAAAGACAGCCGCGCTGCCTATCTCGAACTCATTCGTGCGCGGCGCCCAAGTGGTTTCGCGCGTACAAAACTCACCGAGGGAAATCTGGCGCACGCATCTGCTGGCTGCGCCGTAATGGACAAGACCCAGATCCTCGGTTCGGGCTGGCCGAATATCGGCATTATCACCAGCTACAATGACATGCTCTCCGCGCATGCGCCGTTTGAGCATTACCCTGAGCTGATCCGCGATGAAGCGCGCAAGAATACCGCCACCGCGCAGGTCGCTGGCGGGGTGCCCGCAATGTGCGACGGTGTCACTCAAGGCCAGGAGGGTATGGAGCTTTCGCTCTTCTCCCGCGATGTGATTGCGATGGCCTCAGCCGTCTCCCTGAGCCATGATGCTTACGACGCGGTGCTCAATCTGGGCGTTTGCGACAAGATTATTCCCGGATTGACGATTGCGGCGCTCCGCTTCGGCTGGCTGCCTCACGTGATGGTGCCAGCCGGGCCGATGCCGTCCGGACTTCCAAACCCTGAAAAGCAACGCATCCGTCAGGAGTTCGCGCTTGGCAAAGTCGGTCGTGAGGAGTTGTTGCGCGCCGAAAGCGAGAGCTATCACAGTCAGGGAACATGCACGTTTTATGGGACCGCCAATTCCAATCAAATGCTGATGGAAGTGATGGGCTTCCATTTGCCTGGTGCAGCTTTCCCTAATCCCGGAACGCCATTGCGTGAAGCATTGACCCGGGCGGCTGTGCGTCAGGCCCTCGACAATTCGATTCAGGGTGAGTATCGCCCCGCCGGCGAGATCGTCGACGCCCGCAGTTTTGTGAATGCGCTGGTTGGCCTGATGGCGACCGGTGGGTCGACCAATCATGCACTGCACATTCCGGCTATGGCAGCAGCAGCCGGTTATGAGGTCACCTTGGAAGACTTCGCCGATGTCAGCGAAGTGGTGCCGCTGCTTTGCCGCATCTATCCAAATGGTCCTGCAGATGTGAATCATTTCCACGCCGCAGGCGGCATGGGCTTTGTCGTGCGCGAGCTGCTCAAAGGTGGCCTTCTGCAAGGCGACGCGCTGGGAGTTGCGGGTCCACTCAGCACCTACAGCCAAGAGCCATGGCTCGACGGCGACGAGCTCAAATGGCGCGAGGCACCGGAAGAAAGCGGAGATCTCGATATTGTTCGCCCGATCGAGGATCCTTTTGCGCCCACCGGCGGGTTGCAGATGCTCGACGGCCCGCTTGGTCGCGGCGTGATCAAGATTTCGGCGGTTAAGCCAGACCGTCATGTCACCGAAGCGCCTGCGCGTGTGTTTGATAGCCAGGAAGGTGTTAAAGCGGCGTTCCAGGCCGGCGAACTCGACCGCGACGTTGTCATCGTGGTCCGGTTCCAGGGCCCAGCGGCCAACGGCATGCCAGAGCTTCACGGCCTTTCCGGCGCCATCGGCGCATTGCACGACAAGGGGCATCAGGTCGCTCTGGTCACCGACGGGCGTATGTCTGGCGCCTCGGGCAAGTTTCCGGCAGCAATCCATGTCGGACCAGAAGCCAGTCGCGGTGGCGCGATCGCCAAGATCCGCGACGGCGATGTTGTTCGCTTAGATGCAGTAACTGGCATACTCGACGTTAAAGTCGACCCGACCGAATTTGATTCCCGGGACGCAGCGCCGTTTCGGCCAAATGAGTCCGCCTCTGGACTTGGCCGCGAACTGTTCGGCGGTTTCCGCGCAACGGTGACCAATTCCGAGCAAGGTGGCAGCGTGTTTTCAATGCTGGGAGGCGGCTGATGCCAGATACGGTCCTGGTCGGTGATATTGGCGGTACCAATGTCCGTTTCGGACGGGCGCGTCTGGGCTTTGCGGGGCATCCAGAAGTCGATGATGTTGCTGTGATGCCCGGCGATGGATTCGCCAACTTTCATGATGCGTTGAACGTGTACCTCGGGCAGCTTGGAAACAAACGTCCGCAGCAGGCTTTGTTCGCATTTGCAGGGCCGGTGCGAGATGGCGTTGTGCGTTTGACCAATCGCGACTGGATTGTCGACAGTCATGAGCTCGAACGGCAGACCGGCCTCGAGCGCATTCGCCTCGTAAATGATTATGCCGCAATGGCCCGTTCGATCCCAGAGCTTGGCGATGAGAGTTTTCGCCTGCTGCACGATGGGCGCGTACCGGATGAACGCTCGCCGATCCTCGTAGCGGGCCCCGGCACAGGACTGGGTATGGCCACGCTGCTTCCTGAAGGGGAGCGCGGATGGCGCGTGATGACCGGGGAAGGTGGCCATGCCGCCTTCGCACCGCGGTCGGATCGCGAGTGGGAGCTCACCAAGCGGTTGAAGGCGACATATGGGTATGTGTCGAAGGAGCTTGTTCTGTCGGGATCTGGTTTGAACGCTGTTCACAAGGCCCTGTGTGACATTGACGGGATCGAGTGGGAACGTACGCCGCCAGCTGAAATCATGCGCCGGGCCGAAGCAGGTGATGCCTTGTCGCGCGACATTTGTGAAATTCGCGCCGGCGCCACGCTTGATGCATTGGGCGACGCCGCTCTTATCAACGGCACGCGCGGTGGGGTGGTGATTACGGGCGGCGTGGCTGAGCGTTTGGTAGATTGGCTCGCCCAACCCAAAGCCCTGTCTCGCTTCTTCGATCGCGGGCCTATGAGCCATTACATGGAGCCCATTCCAATTCGTTTGTTGATGGAAGGCGAAGCAGCGCTTATTGGGGCGGCGGCTTTGCACTTTGATGAGGACCTTGCGGCATGATCAATCTCGCGACCTTTCGAGAGGCGCTGCATGGTGCGCCCATCGTTCCCGTATTGACCGTGACCGCGGTGGAGCACGCAGCTCCGCTTGCATCAGCGCTCATAAATGGCGGGTTGCGTAGCGCTGAAGTCACCTTGCGCACGCCGGTCGCACTCAAAGTAATTGAGGAAATGAAACAGGCGGAGCCGGAGCTGATTGTCGGCGCCGGCACGATTTGCTCTGAGGGTGATGTCGACGCGGCGCTTAAAGCGGGCGCTGATTTTCTTGTGTCGCCTGGCACGGCGCCTGAACTGCTAAAGGCACTGGCCTATCATGATGGTGTAATCCTTCCGGGTGTTGCGACCGCAAGTGAGGCCATGGCGCGTTTCGAAGAAGGCTATGGCGTACTGAAATTCTTCCCAGCCGAAGCATCAGGTGGCGAGAACTTCCTAAAGTCGTTGGCGGGGCCGTTACCGCATATCGATTTTATGCCAACCGGCGGTGTGAAGCCACACAATGCGAAGGACTATCTCAGCCTGCCAAACGTGATCGCGGCGGGTGGAACCTGGATCGCATCACCGGCCGAAATGGAGGCTGGTGATTGGGCTGGAATCGAGGCCAAAGTTCGCGAAGCCGCGGAGCTCGGCAGGGGAGCTTGATATGAGCAAGAGGGCAGCCGGCCTGCGTGGACGAAGCGCCAAGATCATCGCAACACTAGGACCGGGTAGCTCTGCGCCTGGAACTATTCGGTTGTTAGCGGAAGCGGGCGTCGACGTCTTCCGCCTGAATTTCAGTCATGGCGAGCAAGAGAAACACAAAAAGACCTGTGACGTCATTCGAATGACGGAAGAGCTGTTGGGCCGCCCTCTGGCCGTTCTTGCAGACCTTCAAGGACCGAAAATACGCGTTGGAAAATTTCCGGGCGGTGCGCTGAAACTTGAGATGCGCGGTGAATATGACTTAGTGGTCGGCCAAGAAACGGATGCCGAACACACCATCCCGGTTCCACGGGCTGAGATCCTTTCGGTGCTCGAAGAAGGCGATACGATTCTCGCCGACGATGGCTTGTTGATTTTCACCGTGATTGCCGCCGGCGACAAACCGCGAGTGCGTTCCGAGCTGCCGGGTGTTCTCAAGGACCGCAAAGGGTTCACCGTTCGCGGCAAGGCGCTGCCTGTGCCTGCATTGTCCGACAAAGACTGTAGCGACTTGGCCTTCGCACTGGATATGGGCGTCGATATTATCGCGCTTTCCTTCGTGCAGACCGTCGCTGATATCGAAGAGGCTCGCGGTCTGATTGGCGACCGGGCGATGATCGTAGCAAAGCTCGAAAAACCCGCAGCGATCGATAATCTCGACGCCATCATCGATGCTACGGACGCTGTGATGATTGCGCGCGGGGATCTCGGGGTAGAGTTCCCACCAGAAGAAGTCCCGCTAATCCAGCGGCGCATCGTGCGTGTGGCACGCAACGCAGCCAAGCCGGTGATCGTTGCGACCCAAATGCTCGAAAGCATGGTCGAAAACGCAGCCCCGACGCGCGCGGAAGCCTCGGATGTGGCGACGGCCGTCTATCAAGGTGTCGATGCAGTGATGCTCTCGGCCGAAACCGCCGTGGGCCGACATCCAGCCACGGCCGTGGCGATCATGAACCGGATCATTCGCGCGGTAGAGCGCGCCGATGATTATCGTCAGGCATTGGTGCAGTATGATGGCGGCGGCGAAAAGCGAGACGACGTGGACACAACGGCTCAGGCGGTCATGGAGATCGCGGAACGCAATGCTACCCCGTTGGCTCTGCGGACCGGCGATGTATTCCGCCTCGCGCAATTCTCTCGTGTGCGCGGCCGTCAGCCCATCCTCTATGGATCGCTGGACGAAAAACGTCTTCGTCAGGCCCAAATGTTATGGGGCATTCATTCAGCGGAGATGGAACCTGGAGACGATTGGGCCCGTCGCTTGATGAAGAGTGCAGCCCTGGATGGCCCCGTGACCTACGCCATGTGGCGGGGCAGCGACAGTGTTTGGGCGTGGGAGATGGGCGTGGAGGAATAGCGGTTTAGCTGACCTTCACAGCCCTGTGAGGCGATTGCCCCCTTTATTCCTAGGCCCCGAATCCCCATAACCAGCGCCAAGAGATAATTCGCTCGCTCGCGAGCTATTGGAGAATGTCATGTCAGACACGCAGCATACCGAAATTCTGATCATCGGATCCGGCCCGGCAGGTTGGACGGCAGCGGTTTATGCGGCCCGTGCTATGCGCGATACTCTGGTGGTTGCAGGATCACAGCCAGGAGGTCAGCTGACGATCACCACCGAGGTCGAGAATTATCCTGGATTTGCCGAGATCCAGGGACCCGAGCTGATGGAAAAGATGAAAGAGCACGCCCTGAAAATGGGCGCGAAGCTGGCTGAAGATCACATCACATCGGTAGACTTCGATGCCAGTCCGTTTCGTGCGGTTGGCGACAGCGGTACGGTCTACACCGCCGACGCGGTTGTTATCTCAACCGGCGCTCAGGCGAAATGGCTCGGTCTGCCGAGCGAGAACAAGTTCCAGGGCTTTGGCGTCTCGGCCTGTGCCACGTGTGACGGTTTCTTCTATCGCGAGAAAGACGTCGTCGTGGTCGGCGGCGGCAATACCGCTGTCGAGGAAGCTCTGTTCCTGACCAATTTTGCGTCCAAAGTGATCTTGGTACATCGCCGCGACACCCTGCGCGCCGAAAAGATCTTGCAGCATCGCCTGTTGAATCATCCAAAGATTGAAGTGCGCTGGAACACGACCTTGGAAGAAGCCGTGGGCGACGAAAATCCGCTTGGGGTCACGGCAGCGCGTCTAAAAAATTTCGACACTGGCGTTGTTGAGGATGTTCCGGTCCACGGCATATTCATCGCGATAGGCCATGCACCATCAACAGAGCTTTTTGTTGGTAAGCTGGACATGCATGATAACGGGTATCTCATCACCGCCCCCGACTCTACAGCGACCAATGTCCCGGGCGTGTTTGCAGCGGGTGATGTAACCGACGAAACCTATCGCCAGGCTGTCACGGCAGCGGGTATGGGCTGCATGGCGGCGCTGGAAGCAGAAAAGTTCCTCGAAGAAAGCAAAGCGCTCGAAGCCGTCGCGGCTGAGTAGATCAGAGCATTTCGGTCGCCAGCCGTTGGACGACAGAACGATTTTCGTTTTCGATCGCGAATTGCAGCAGTTCGGCGCGCCGGCGCATCACGTCTTCCAGCGTGCTGTCCGTGTGGCAATCAAGGGCGGCCTGTAAGCTGGTCTCGATTTCATCTCGATACTTCCGAGCGTTAAGTGCGGCCAGTGCCCGGGCATATTGCCAATGGATTGAGGCATCGCCAGGCGAGGCCGCGATGGCGGACTGATAATGCCGCCGTCCTTTTTTGACAGACGCGCCCAGAACAGAAGCGCCAATGGCGCCGCCTCGTCGACGAACTTCGAGGTGCCAGACGGCAAGAAATCCATGCGCGAAAGGATTATCCGGATCATCCGCCAGCACGTCTTCGACCAAAGCCTTGGCATCTTCTCCGTATCCGGTCCGCATCGCTTCACGCGTTGAGAGCGGGCGCGCCTTGAGCGATAGCGCGATGGCAAGTTGAAGGCGACCTTCTATGTGCTTGGGGTTGGTTTCCAGCGCTGTGCGGGCAAGGATTTCAGCTTCGTCGATCAGAATTGGCGGCGGTACAAAGTCTGCCGCGCTCATTGCCTCGGCTAGCAAACTGCGCGCGGCAAATGCGAGATGGTCAGGCGTTGTGTTTTCTTGCGCAAGTATTGCGGCCTCTTCGTAGCGGCCCTCTGTGAAGGCAGTCAAATGCGCTTCATCCTCGGCGAAAGCCGCGGGTGTGAGGGCCAAGAACAGAGCAATCGTCCACCGCATTGACCAAAGGGTACCGCAATTACAGCGTGTTCCCAATCACAAATTCGCCAGACACGCGAAAACGCGGTCGCAAATTAGTATGCGATTTCTAGACAGCTTCATTATTTCAGGCCTCAATGAGGATTAGCAGAGGGCTGATCCAATCCCAGAAACGGAGCCACGACATGGCGAAGAAAGACAAAAAAGACAAGAAAGCGAAAAAAGCGAAGAAGGCTGAGAAGAAGACTCAGGCCCAATTCCTCGGCGCTGCAATTGAGAACAAGGGCGTTGAAGTCGCTCACAAAATCTGGCTCGCAGGCGTCGGCGCCTATGGCAAAGCTTATGACGTTGCCACTGAAGGTGTTGGCAAAGTCAGCGGCCAGGGCGAAGTTCTGTTTGAAGATCTCGTGGCTCGCGGCGAAGAGATTGAAGCCGATGTCCGCGCTCGTCTGAACTCCAACTCTGCCATCTCCAAGATGACCGAGCAGATGAACCGCGTTGCTGAAGAAGCCGAGAAGGTTCGCGGCCGTGTTCGCGAAGCGACTGAAGAAGCTGCCGAAGCTGTTACCAAGTTTCAGCACGAACAGCGTGAGCGCCTGGAAGCCCGTATGGAGCGGATGCGCGAAGCTCTCGGACTGAAGCAGTTTTCTCTGAAAGCCAAGAAAGCTGAAAAGCTGCACAGCAAACTCGACGACCTGGAAGAGCAGGTTGCTGAACTCCGTGCCGATGCTGAAGGTGTTGACGATAAAGTCAAAGCTCGCGTTGAGCGCCTGAGCCAGGAAATCGCGGCTGTCGGTTCAAAGCCGAAGAAAGCGAAAAAAGCCAAGGCCGCCAAGAAGACTGTCAAAGCTGCGCCTAAAGCGAAAGCCAAAACCGTTGCTGCTGAGCCCAAGACTGACGAAAACGGTCGCCTGACCAAGCCAGTTGGTTCGCCAGACGATCTGAAACTGATCAAAGGCGTTGGCGCGGTGCTGGAGCGTCGTCTGAACGACGCTGGTGTGTTCCACTTCTGGCAGATCGCTCAAATGCGCAAAGCTCAGATGGACGCACTTGAAGCTGTCCTGCGTTTCCCGGGCCGCATGGTTCGTGATAACTGGAAAGCACAAGCCCGCGCACTGGCAAAGAAAGTTGTGAGCTAAGCCTTACAATTTCCTCATGCTGAAACCCTCGGGTTTCCAAACTGTGTAGAATTCGGTATAGAAAACCCACAGTAGAGTATGCGTAGAGTGTTGAGGGGAGGTCTTTTTGGCCTCCCTTTTTCGTTTTGATGCTTGTGGAAAACGTAGATGAATCGTCGTCGCCAAGGGCGATTTCAAGCGATTTCTTGTATAAGCTATCGCCAAAGGGCGAGGTAGTCGTCTTCGCTGGATAAAGCCGTTGGTTCGATCACAAACGCGATTCGTTTGCGTGTGATTCGCCATTCGGCACGGCTTCTGACCCAGGCTCGCCATCGGCCATGGCTTTTACGAGCGAAACGAGAAGCGACTTCACGCGCTCATCATCAATCCGGGCGAAGCTGCGCACAAATTCCATCAGGAGACGTGAGGATCCTAGCTCATCGAAATCGCCGCTGGAGGCGTCTGACTTCGCAGGATCGAAGAACCAGCCGGGTGAGACGTCGAGACACTGACCGATAAGATATAGACGGCCAGCACTCACACGATTAGCGCCGGTCTCATACTTCTGAATTTGTTGATACGAGATGCCGAGCGCCTCGCCCAATTGATCTTGGGTGAGCCCCATAAGAATGCGGCGGCGGCGGATTCTGTCTCCGACCAAGCGGTCCACTTCGCTGGCGGTCAGAAAGGAGTTTTCCTTATCCATCTTTTTTCCTCGGATGCGCGCGCAACATAGCGGTGCATACATGTGACTGAGGAAATAGATCGATTGGGTTTTGTGACAAGACTGTAAATGTGAGCGCTTGGAGGCGATTAGAGACAGTCTCAGGCTTTACAAATGAGGCCGCCTAGGGAAACTGCGGGCAAGCAAAACGGTTATCATCGCAGATGCGTAAAGTTCACGTCACTCTTCTTTCAATTTCTGTTGCCTCACTGGTGTTGGCGGCTTGTCAAGGCAATAACCGGCGTCAGGAATTGGCCTATGTCGAGCGCCCAGTCGAGCTGCTCTATTCGCGGGCAACTGAGGAATTGGACAAACGCGACTATGATGAAGCGATCCTGCTGTTTAACGAAGTTGAGCGCCAGCACCCATATTCGGAATGGGCACGTCGCTCATCGTTGATGTCGGCCTTTGCGGCGTATGAATCGCGAAAGTATGACGAAGCGGTTTCTACGGCGCAGCGGTACCTGTCGCTCAATCCAGCGGGGCAGGGCGCGCCTTATGCATATTACCTGATTGCGATCTGTCATTTCGATCAGATCATGGATGTCGGCCGGGACCAAAAGACCACGGAGCTGGCGCGCGACGCGCTGAACGATGTTGTTAGGCGGTATCCCGAGACGGATTACGCGCGCGACGCGACGGTCAAACTCGATATGGTCAATGACCAGCTCGCGGGTAAAGAACTGGAAATCGGGCGCTGGTATCTGCGACGAAATCAGCATCTGTCAGCCGTTAATCGCTTCCGCACAGTGGTGACCGACTACGAAACCACCAGCCATACGCCAGAGGCGCTACACCGCCTGGTCGAGGTTTATCTCGCCCTGGGTCTGAAGCAGGAAGCGCTCGCGGCGGGTTCGGTTCTTGGTTACAATTATCCTGACACGATCTGGTATCAGTACTCATACCGCCTGCTCAGCGGTGAAGGGTTAGATCCGGAAGGCGCCGGCGAGGTGCAGAGACGCACTTGGCTACAGCGTCTCATTCCGGGTGGTAAATAACGCTTGTTCTCATTTTGTTCTCATTGTATGAGGGGGTATGTTATATGCACTCTCGATACGATCATTCGTCCTGATCGACCGTCTCGATCTTGAGGCATCTTCAGGATTCACGGCTCTCACCGGCGAAACCGGCGCGGGTAAATCCATCATTCTAGACGCTCTCGGGCTGGTGCTCGGCGGCGGTGCAGACCGGAAACAGGTTCGAACCAGCGCTGAGCAAGCCATTATCAGCGCCGAATTCGCCGTGGCTCCCGAACATCCTGTTTGGGATTTCCTCAGCGATTACGCCATCGATTTTGATCGAACGGAAACGCTTTGTCTGCGCCGCACAGTTTCCCTCAGCGGCCCATCACGGGCTTTCATCAATGAACAGCCGGTGGCCGCAGCATTGTTGGCGCGGGTCGGAGAGACTCTGGTTGAGATTCATGGCCAACACGCGGCTTCGCGCCTGTTGCGCCCTGCGACGCATCTTGATGCGCTCGACGCATTCGCCGGCATGACCAGCGATGTGCATACTTGCGGCGAACTTTGGCGGGCATTTGAATCGCAGCGGCAGGCGAGGCTTGAGCTTGAAGCAGCTGTCACCGCGGCGCGGGAGAAACGGGACTGGCTGACGTTCGCAGTGGAAGACCTTTTCGCGCTCGCGCCAGAGCCGGAGGAAGTCGAAACTCTTACCGTGCAGCGGTCAGCCTTATTGCAGTCAGAACGCATTCGGGAATCTGTGGACGAAGCCAGTTCTGCGCTCGGCGATTCACGCCTCGAAGAAGCGCTTGCAACGGCCTCACGCGCGGCGGAGCGGGTTGTTCGTGTGCCCGGGCTCGAAACATTGGACGAACACCTGCCAAAGCTGGCTTCGGCCACTGCAGAAACGATCGAACGTGCGCTGATCGAATTGGTGGAAGCACAATCCATGGCGAGCGACTTAAAACGCTATGCCAATCACGACGGAGCGCAATTGGAGTCGGTAGAAGCACGTCTGTTTGCTTTGCGCGCCGCGGCCCGAAAGTATGATTGTCTGCCAGAGCTGCTCACTGATACTTATGAAAAGTACGTGGCAGAGCTCGCTTTGTGCGATGCCGACACTGAGTCCCTGAGTGAGGCGCACGCAAATGAAACGGCTGCGTTTGAGGCCTGGAAAACCAAGGCTGAAATGATCAGTGCGGCCCGTCGCAAGACCGCTGAGCATCTCTCTGCAGCTGTGATGGAAGAACTTGCGCCCTTGCAGCTCGACCGGGTGCAGTTTCGTGTCGCTTTCGCAGAAATTGGTGAGGATGAAAGCGGCGTCAAAGGGTTGGAACGCGCAGAGTTTGAGGTGGAGACCAATCCGGGGGCTGGATACGGTCCGCTTAAGACCGTTGCCTCTGGCGGTGAGCTCGCGCGGCTGTCACTGGCGCTGAAATGCGCTTTGAGCGAAAGCGGCGATATCGGGTGTCTGATCTTTGATGAGGCTGATCAGGGCGTCGGCGGCGCGGTTGCAGCTGCGATTGGCGATCGGCTCGCGACCCTTGCGGCAGAGCGACAGGTCTTCGCGGTGACGCACAGCCCGCAAGTGGCGTCTGCGGCAACCCGGCAATGGCGGATCATGAAAGAGACCGATGCGAACGGACTGACGGTTAGCCGCGTTGCACAATTAGATGACGGTCAGCGACTTGAAGAAATCGCCCGAATGTTGTCAGGCTCCAGCATTACCAATGAGGCGCGTGCTGCCGCATTGAAACTGCTGGAGGCGGCATGAATGATGGCATAAAGGTCGAGGATCTGACCGAAGACCAGGCGCGCAAGGAGCTGGCGCGGCTCGCAACGGAAATCAAACTCGCGGACGCTGCCTATTATGTCGAGGACGACCCGCATCTGACGGACGCGGACTATGACGCCTTGCGAAAGCGTAATCTGGCGATCGAAGCTGCTTTTCCCCATCTGAAAAGATCAGACAGTCCAAGCGATTCCGTTGGATCGGTTGTGAAAGATGGCTATGGTAAGATCGAGCATGGCGTACCCATGCTGTCGCTCGACAATGCCTTTTCCGATGAGGATGTCGAAGACTTTGCCGACCGGGTGCGCCGTTTTCTGGGACTTTCAGAAACCGAGCCTGTGATCATTACGGCCGAACCGAAGATCGATGGATTGTCTCTGAGCCTCACCTACGAAAACGGCGTCTTGCAAAAAGCCGCGACGAGAGGCGATGGCCGGGTTGGGGAAGATGTAACCGCCAACGCGCAGACGCTGGAAGATGTGCCCGATCGCCTCGCCGGCACAGGATGGCCAAAAAAGATCGAGATCCGCGGTGAAGTTTACATCAACTCAGCCGATTTCGCCGCTCTGAACGCCGCAGAAGAGGCGGCTGGGCGCAAAACCTATATGAACCCGCGCAACGCGGCCGCCGGGGGGTTGCGCCAGAAAGATCCCGCGATCACGGCGCAGCGCCCGCTGAGATTCTTTGCTTATGCATGGGGAGGCCTCTCAGGGCCTTTCGCCGAAACTCAGTCGGAAGCGGTTCAGGCGCTCGCGAATTGGGGGTTTGAAACCAATGATCTGTTTAAGGCCCATCCGGATGTAGCCGGATTACTGACGGCTTATCGCGATATGATCGAGCGCCGCGCCGGGCTCGGTTACGATATCGATGGCGTAGTCTACAAGGTCGATCGCCTGGACTGGCAGGCCCGCCTAGGCTTTGTCAGTCGTGCCCCGCGCTGGGCCATCGCGCACAAATTCCCGGCTGAGAAAGCGATCACGACACTTGAGGCGATTGATATTCAAGTTGGCCGGACGGGCTCTCTGACGCCGGTTGCGCGTTTAACGCCGATCACGGTTGGCGGAGTCGTGGTGTCGAACGCGACATTGCATAATGAAGAAGAGATTGAACGCCTGGATGTGCGCGTCGGTGACCAAGTCGAGATTCAGCGGGCAGGGGATGTCATTCCGCAAGTATTGCGGGTTGTGGATCCCGACCGAGCCGGGCGGAGCGCGCCGTTTGAGATGCCTCACGTATGCCCTGAATGCGGCTCCGAAGCCGTGCGCGAAATTGACGATAAAGGGAAGGAAGATGTTCGCCGGCGCTGCACAGGCGGTCTGATCTGCCCGGCTCAAGTGGTTGAGAGGCTAAAGCATTTTGTGTCTCGCAAGGCGCTTGACATAGATGGCCTCGGCGCGAAGCAAATTGAGTTGTTCTATGAACGAGGCCTCGTGCAAGCGCCGCAGCATATTTTCCAACTTGAACAACGCATCGCCGACGCGGGCTTAGAGCCGCTTGCCACCTGGGAGGGATTTGGCGAGGTCTCCGCTTCCAAATTGCTCGGCGCAATTGATGACAAACGAAATGCGCCATTTGGACGGTTCCTGAATGGCCTTGGCATCCGACATGTGGGGCAAACGACCTCGGATTTGTTCTCGCGCACATTTGTAAAATGGGATGAGTTTTGGCGGACCGTCGAAGCTGCGCGGGACACGCCCGACGGACCGGAAGAACAAGCACTGACCTCAATTGATGGCATTGGCGGCGCGGCGGTTGGCGCGCTGAAGACCTTTGCTAGTGAACCCCAAAATCAGGACATGATGACGGATCTGATGCAGGAAATGACCATTCTTGATGGAGAAGCTCCGGCAAGCGAAAGCCCTGTTTCAGGCAAGACGGTCGTATTCACCGGGACACTGGAAGCCATGACCCGCGACGAAGCCAAGGCCCGCGCCACCTCACTTGGCGCTAAAGTTTCCGGCTCGGTGTCCGGACGCACGGATATCCTTGTTGCTGGGCCTGGCGCTGGCTCGAAACTGAAAAAGGCGCAGGACCTCGGCGTGACCGTTATGACGGAAGCTGAATGGATCGATTTGATCAGCGGCCTTTAAAGCGGTTTGCACGCGTTTTCGAGCCAGTCCTTTACTTCGCCATCCACCAGGTCACCAATCTCGCTGAGGACGCGTTGATGATAATCATCGACCCAATCGCGCTCTGAAGAGGTGAGCAGGGCCGTATCGATCAGGTTGCGCGCGAGCGGCGCGAAGGTCAGGCATTCAAAGCCGAGCATTGGCCGATCGCCGCCCTCAATCTCTTCAGGGGGGGTCACATATTGCAGGTTTTCGATGCGGATCCCATACGCGCCTTCTTTGTAGAAGCCCGGTTCATTCGAGACGATCATGCCCGGCATTAAGGGCGTCGCATTCCAGGCTTTGGCGATTCTCTGCGGGCCTTCGTGCACGCCAAGATAGACGCCAACACCATGGCCGGTGCCGTGATCGTAATCGAGTCCGGCTTGCCACAAAGCGTGCCGCGCCAGTGTGTCGAGATGGGTCCCTGTCGTGCCTTCCGGAAAGCGCACGCGATCCATGGCAATATGCCCTTTCAGGACCAGCGTATTGTGGCGTTTCATATCGGCGCTCGGGTCGCCAATCGCGACAGTGCGCGTGATGTCAGTCGTGCCGTCGAGATACTGACCGCCACTGTCGACCAGATAGAGCGTTCCACGTTCCAACACGCGATTGGAGGCAGACGAGACGCGATAATGCGGCAGCGCGCCGTTTGGTCCTGCGCCCGAAATCGTCTCGAACGACATATCTTTCATGCTCGGGTCCATTGTGCGGAAGTTGAGCAATTTTAGCGCCGCATCAATCTCTGTGACTTTGCCAGACTGCGCGTCCGTGTCGAGCCAGTGAAGAAAGCGCACAATTGCTGCGCCATCTCGTCGGTGCGCTGCGGCTGTCCCGCGCAGTTCCGTCGCGTTCTTGCACGCCTTGGGCAGCATAACCGGGTCTTGCTGCCTCAGAATGTTCGCGCCAGCGGATTCAAGCGTCTGGAAGAACCAGGCTGAAGCGAGATTTGGGTCCAGGCTGACAGTTTGTCCTTTGAACGCTGCGAGATCATCGTCCAGGGCTGTGAGCGGTGATAGCGTCACTTGATTGCCGAGATGCTCGCGCAACCCCTCTGTTTCCTTCGCGGGGTCCATGTATAGCGTCGCGCTACCGTCTTGGCGGACAATGGCGCGGGCAAGTGGCAGGGGAGAACAAGCGACGTCGCCGCCGCGAATGTTGAACAGCCAGGCAATGCTGGCCGGCGCGGTGATGATGGCTGCATCCGCCTGATCGGCGCTCAAGCTTTCAGCAATTACTCTGCGTTTGTCTTCCGCAGTTTCTCCTGCAAATTCAAGCGCGTGCGGATGTACTGGTTGTAGCGGTTGCGGTGGGCGATCCGTCCACGCCTGATCGAGTGGATTGTCACCGACGGCCTTAGCCTTGGCGCCTGCCTTAGCAGCCGCATTTGAAAACGCGGCGACATCATTCGGCGTCATCAGGGCGGGGTCATAGCCTATGGTTTGGCCTGCAAGATCCTGCTGCGCGAGCCAGCCAAACGCGCCTGGGTCAGGAACATGCACGCATTCGAATAGGTCTGGATCAGTCTGGTCAGCCCCCTGAATCGTGTAGCGCCCGTCGACAAAAACCGCAGCTCGGTTTTTCAATATGAGCGCTGATCCAAACGAGCCGGTAAATCCGCTGACCCATGCGAGGCGTTCATTCGCGTCCGGTAGATACTCGTTTTGATACTCGTCTTCGTGCGGGACATAGAACCCATCCAGCCCCTGCGCCGCCATTTCCTTGCGCAGCTTGGGGAGATTCGCGCGGCCAATATGTGGACCGCCTTTAACATCAAAATTCTGTTTCATAGCGCTTACCTAACCTCGAATGATGGTCGGTGCAAAGTTGGATCATAGATATGCAATAATGCATGGAAAATGTCGGGTTCATATATAGAAAAGTAATAACTCTGCGCTATATGGAGTGCATAAGAAAAATCCAACCTCCCAGGACTTAGTATAATGAAAAATATCAACTTTCTGCGCGGTGCGCCTGGTCTTCAGACCATCTTTCCGACCGTTTCAAAGAATGTTCAAGAAGTCGAACCGATCAACAAAACAACTGTATCAGTCACTTCCGATCTGAGTGTCGCTGATCGTCCTCGCGTTCTCTCGCAGCGGTCAGCCCGTTGGGCGCGTCGCATCGCGCACTAGATCGCGCTTCGGCGCAGTACCAGGGTTGACCATCCGTCCTTGCGAATGCGTTCGACCAAATCCAGTCCGCGCCCGGTATAGGCTGCGCGCACCAAAGGTTCCTGTCGGGTGAGCAATCCCGACAGGATCACATGGCCGCCCGGCGCCAGCATGCCGGTGATTTCAGGTGACAGCCGGATCAGCGGCGTTGCCAGGATATTTGCGAAAATCAGATCAAACGGCGCAGCGTTGCGGATCAATGCATTTCCGGCGCCGCGAGTATGATATGTGCGAAAACGATTGGCGACATGGTTTTTGCGGGCATTTTTGTTCGCAACATGCACGCTTTGCTGGTCGATTTCAGTTCCAATCGCACGCACCGAACCAGACTTGATCGCGGCGATCGCCAATACGCCAGAGCCGGTGCCAACATCGAGTACGGTCTTTGGGACGCCCGTTCGCAGGACATGCTCAAACCCCAAAAGACAACCTAATGTCGTACCATGGTGGCCTGTCCCAAAAGCCGGGCCCGCTTCGATCAGGATATCGGTTTTCCCAGGGGCGCTGCGGGTGAGCGCGTGACTGCCAGCGACGATGAATCGGCCAGCCTCGACGGGCGGTAGGCCTTCGAGCGACAATGTCACCCAGTCACGGTCTTCGAGGGCTTCGATCACGGGGCTGAGTTCTGGTGCGACTTCGAGGATTAGATCGGCGCAGGCCCGCGCATCTGCTTCGTTTTCAGCATAGGCGTCGAGTCGCCAGGTCAAACGTGTGTCCTCCTTGGCGTCGACGGCGCCGGCTGGAGAGGGATCAGTCCAGGCGAGTGTATCCCAGGCGGTTTCGATGGCGGCGCGCGGGCCGCGAGCAGTGATCTGATACATGCGCGCGGCCTTAGCAGCGCGGACCGTGCCTGCCTAGACTGCAAGTGTCTCCTCAAACGAGGTGAGTGGTCAGATCGACGAAGCTCTGTATAAGGCGCTCATGACGACACGATTGAACATTGCCGTAGCGGGGTGCGCAGGACGCATGGGCCGCCAATTGGTATTGGCTGCGCATGAGGCAGGACATGCTCTCAGCGGAGGCAGCGAAGCGCCGGGCTCGCAATATCTTGGCCGCGACATCGGTTCTCTGGTGGGGCTTGAGCCCGTGGGTGCCGCTGTCGAAGCCGGCCTGACGGAGGTAGGTAGAGGTGCCGATGTATGGATTGATTTCACCATTCCGTCGGCCACACTGATGGCGCTCGCAATGTTGCCGAGCCTTGGCGTGAAGGCTGCCATTGTTGGCACAACCGGATTCAGTGATGCGGAAGAGGCGCAGATCAAAACTGCGGCCGAACGGATCGCGATTGTGAAGGCCGGAAACTATTCGCTCGGTGTGAATCTGCTTGAAGCGCTGGTGCGCCAGGCGGCCTCTCGCCTGGGTGAAGACTGGGATATAGAAGTCCTGGAGACGCATCATAATCGCAAGATCGATGCACCCTCGGGAACGGCTTTGATGCTGGGCGAAGCAGCGGCGGAGGGGCGCGGCAAGCCGCTGAGCAGCGTTCGCACGGGTCCTTATGATGGTCCGGATGCCAAACGCGAAGCAGGCAAGATCGGTTTCTCTGTCCGACGCACGGGCGGCGTCATTGGCGAACATGAAGTGACGTTCGGATCCGACATGGAAATCGTCTCGCTCAGCCATACAGCGCTGGATCGAGCCGTGTTCGCGCATGGCGCGATCAAGGCGGCTGAATGGGCTGCCCAGCAAGCACCTGGACTTTACGATATGAGCGACGTGCTTGGTGTCTAAACGAGCCTAAGTCTTGGCGAACTCTTCCGCCACATCTTCGCTGGAATCCTCTTTACCGCGCGCGATGGCTTCGCGATCCTGCTGAATGATGCGGAAGATACGAGCGATGTATTCCTGCATCCACATGCCGCGCTCATCGGCTTCTTCCTTGGTCGGCGTGTAGCCATCAATGCTCGCTTTGGAGACCGTATCGCCGCGCTCAAGGAGCCGTTCGATCGTGTCCATCCGTTCGTGCATGACGGCGACTTCCTGGATCAGCGCCAGGTTGATGTTCATTACCCGCTCTATGTCAGGATTTTCGAGGAACCAGGGGCGCTTCCCTTTGGCTTTGGAACCGGCAAGAGCGATCGGGTCGATTGTCTGGGTCATGATCAGGCTACCTTCTTTGCGCCAATAACGTGCCAGGCGGCTTTGCGACCAAAGTCTTCGCTGTCATCATCTGCCGCATCCGGGAACACATCCTTATCGACGACTGCGGCGACGCCGCCATGGATGAGGTGATTGTCGCCAAAGCCAGCCTTCTTCATCCATTCGTCGAGATCGACTTCGTGCATCTTCGTCCAGAATGGCTCATTATTGTAGAATGCGTCCCAGTCTCGCATCGCCTGTTCGAAGAGCGGCATTGTGTCCGCATACTGAGGCTGCTCGACGTGCAAGACGATGCCGCCGGGTTTCAGCAAGCGCTGGGTTTCGGCGAAGATCATGGGCATGGTCTTATAGCTGGTCTCATGCAGGAACATGGTCGACTGCACCCAGTCGAAGCTTTCATCTTCAAAGCGCGAGAGGTCAGATACATCGTCCTGAATGAAAGTGACGTTCTCGATCCCCATCGATTTTGCGCGGGCAAGGCCATAGCGCAGCATCGGGGCACCAGCATCGACGGCGATCACTTCCGCATCCGGGAAAGCGGCCGCAATCGGCAGGACATTATGGCCAAGGCCGGCGCCGATATCGAGGATACGCTTTGGCTTGAAATCGTCGCCAAACGTCTTCTTCACCCATTCAGCAACGGCGACTCCGCCGCCATCATTGTAACGGCCGAGCATGCCACCCGTGGTCGCGAAGATGCCGGCGTCATAATTTGCAGGCCCCGTAATATCACCCGGCACGAGCTCGGTATGGTAAGAGCCGGGCATGCAGTGGTGATCAATCGCCTCAGTTGATCGCGGCTGTTTGAATTTCGGGTCGAGCACGAGGCGCTCATCGCCTTCGGTGAGCTCGCCGACTTTAGCATTCAGCTCTTCCGCCTGGCGAAGGGTCACCCAGCGGCCGGCTTGCTGGCGGGTTTCCATCGTGGCGCGGCGCAGGGCAGACCACCATTGGAACATTGGATCTTCCAGAAGCGCCTTGCGCACTTCGTGGCGACTCTCAAAGTCTCGTTTCTTCTTTTTCTTGAAGGTGGGTTCGACCCGGGCATCGAAGGCCTCGCCGACGCCGGGCATGATTTTGGTGGAGAGATGACGGTTCATCTGCGCGAGGAAGTTGAAGCGCGCGATCTCGTCATGGTTGGTTTCCGGATACACACCATGGCGGCCAACCACGCGATAATCAGGCGGGCCATCATATTCGATTGGGTCCGGACGCGGATCGCGTTCTGTGTCAGCCATGGCGGTCTCCTTTTCGCTTCACAAAATGGCGCGCTTTCGCAACACTTTCAATGTGAGGGCTATGCAATTCGCCCAAAAGATATATCATTTGACGAAAGAAGCCATAGGGAAGGTTCCGGATATGAGTACCAAGATTGTCGCACTGTTCAATTTGAAGCCCGGCGTCAGCGTCGCCGACTATGAAGCCTGGGCAAAATCCAAGGACATTCCAACCGTAAATGGCCTGCAATCGGTTGATGAGTTTGCGGTGTTCAAGTCGACGGGATTGCTCGGCTCCGATGACAAACCGCCTTATGCCTATATCGAGACGATTGACGTTAATGATATGGAGACGTTTGGCGGCGAGGTCTCAACCGAAACGATGCAAGCGATTGCTGGCGAGTTTCAGGCCATGGCCGATGATCTGGTCTTCATCATGACTGATAAGCTCGGCTAGGGGGCAAAAATGGGCAGGTTTACAGGCAAGACGGCTGTCATCACCGGATCGGGCCGTCGCAAAGGGCTGGGTGAAGCCATCGCCAAACGTCTGGCGGACGATGGTGCCAATATCGTCATTTCTGACATTGGCGCACCGCGAGATGAAGCGACAGGCGCTGAACATATCGGTTCCACCGACGAGATGGAGGCGATCGCAGCGGATATGCGTGCTTTGGGAGTGCAGTCGTCGACGAAAGTCTGTGATGTCCGATCACTCGAAGATGTCCGCAGTCTGGCGCAACATGCGATCGACGCACATGGCGGTCTCGACATCTGGGTCAATAATGCCGGCATTGGATACATCATGAAGCCGCTGCTGGAGGTGACCGAAGAGGACTGGCGCGCGGTGATCGATGTTAATCTCACCGGGGCATTCTTCGGCGTCAAAGCCGCCGCTGAAACCATGGTCAAACAAGGCAAGGGCGGCCGCATTATCAATATTGCATCGCAGGCTGCGAAGTCCGGCTTTCCTCACGCGCAGGCCTATACCTCATCGAAGCATGGCCTGGTCGGGCTGGCGCGTTCGGCTGCGGTCGAGCTCGGCGAGCATAAGATCACTGTCAACAATGTCTGCCCAAACCATGTCACGACAGGCCTCGGCGCTTGGCAGAATGAATATTTCTCCAAAGTCGTCGGAGCCGCATCTGTGGATGAGTATTTGGAAGCGATGGCGGCTCGGATACCAATGGGACGTCCTGGCTTGCCAGAGGATACAGCCAATGCGGTGGCGTTCCTCTGCTCAGATGAAGCAAACTATATCACGGCTGAGAGCATGAACGTTTCAGGCGGGGAGGAACCTCACTAATGACGCTGCCACCTGATCCTGCGCCGAAAGGCTTCAAGTGGCCGAATGGCGGCAAGCTTGCGCTGTCGATTGTCGTTAACGTCGAAGAGGGTGCAGAGCGCCGCATCGATGAAGGCGATAAGCGCCCAGAACCGGTCGATGAATTGGGCGCTGTTCCGGGCAAGCCGATCCGCATCCATGGCAATGAGAGCAATTACCAATACGGCATCAATCGCGGAGCGCCGCGCATTCTCAAAATTCTCGACAAAGCCAAGATCAATGCCACCTGGACCGTCTGCGGTCAGGCGCTGCAGAAAGCGCCCTGGCTGGCTGAGGCAATTGTCGCGCGCGGAGATGAGCCCTGCAATCACGGCCACAAATGGGCGTTTACGGCCTTTATGGATGAGGAAGAAGAGTCCGCCTTCATCAAAACAGGTACAGACTCGATTACCGAGACCTGTGGGCGGCGTCCGGTGGGCTGGCTCTCGCGTTACTTGCACACCGATATCACGCGCCGCATCCTGAAAGAGCAGGGTTATCTCTATCATATGGACGATTACTCCGACGACTTCCCTTACTGGGCGGATGTCGAAATGAAGAACGGCTCGACCGAACCCATGGTCATCCTGCCTTATGCGATCGATTCCAATGATATGAAGTTCTGGCTTAGCCCCAGTTTCACGCCGGATATGTGGCTTCAATATGCGAAGAACACGTTCAACTGGCTGTATCAGGAGGCGAAGGAGGAAGGCGCGCGCATGATGTCACTCGGCCTTCACTTGCGGATCATTGGGCGGCCGGGCCGGATCGATGCATTTCAGCATTTCCTCGACCATGTCCGCGCCAGCAGTGATGTCTGGATCGCGACCCGCGAAGAGATTGCTCAGCACTTTGCGGCGAATGTCGCGCCTGGCAGCAGATGACCCGGCTGGCCCCGCTTTCGCTCGGCGAGGTAGATGCTGAAACGCGCCGAATGATCACGAATGCCGAAAACCTGATGGGGTTTGTGCCGAATGACGCGCTTGTCATGGCGCGCAATCCAGGTCTCACGAAGGCGATGTGGGGCTTGGTGGCTGCGGTCTACGGCCCGGGCCAGGTGGATAGCGGGCTCAAACGTTTAGTTGGGGAAGCCGCGAGCAAAGCCGCAGGCTGTTTCTACTGCTCAGCCCACGCGGCGCACGGTGCACGAGAGCAGGGCGTGGCGAAGGAAAAGATCGACGCCGTCTGGAGTTTCGAAGACAGTCCGCTGTTCTCCGACCCAGAACGGGCTGCCATCAATCTCGCCATGAAGGCGGGCGTGGTCCCTAACGAAACGACTGATGAAGATTTCGATCGGTTGCGCTTGCACTTTTCGGAAGATGAAATCGTAGAAATTGTCTCGGTCATTGCCATGTTCGGGTTCCTCAATCGCTGGAATACGACGCTTGGAACGGCGCTTGAGCCGGTTCCGCTGGCCTCTGTTGCGGGACTGACTGAGTGATGCCGAACCCTCGACTGCCCCGCGTGCCCGCTGTCGAGCTCCCAGATGATATCAAGGATATGCAGCAAGCTTCCTTGGCATTGCGAGGCGACGCGACATTCTTTGAGGTGATGGCGAACAATCCGGATTTGCTGCGTTGGTATATCCAGGATTTCTATGGGCAGGTGTTCAAATCCGGACGGGTTCCGGCCGAAGCTTTGGAAGTCTTGCGTCTAAGACTGTCAGCGCAGCATGGCTGCAAGTTCTGTAATCAAGGCAATCGAGTAAGCGCTCTCGAGGCCGGGCTAAGCGATGCCGAGATAGATGCGCTTTTCAGCGATGACTTTTCGGCCTTACGCCCCGCTCTGGTTGCGGTCGCTCAATTGGCGGATGAGCTGAAACTCACCAACGAAGCCGGAAATCTTAGTGAAACTCTGTATCGATCGCTGGGCGATCACTACACGCCTGCGCAAATCATCGAACTTGGACTGATCGGCGGGATGCTGACAGGAATCGCCAAGTTCCTTTTTGCCTTTGATCTGGTTGAGCGTGAGGATTTTTGTCCATTTCCTGCGCCAGTTGAAAAGTCTATTTGACCTCAGAATAGGTTCGCCCTAATTTGTCCGGACAAATCTCGGATACCTGATGACGCTCACCTATAAATCTCTTCTCTTCGTCCCCGGCGCTCGCCCGGACCGTTTCGACAAGGCGGCTGCGGCCGGCGCGGATACGATTATCATCGATCTAGAAGACGCGGTGCTGCCCGAGCAGAAGACGGAAGCCCGCGCCGATGCGCTTGGTTGGCTCGGGCATCGCGGAGGTGTCCGGGCGGGGATCCGGATCAACAGTCCGCGCACTTCAGATGGCTGCGCTGACATTGCCGCCCTCGCGCAATCCGGCTGCTCGCCAGATTTTGTCATGGTTCCCAAAGCGGAAACAGGCGTTGATATGGAAATCGTCGGTGAAGCTCTGGGGCACGGCTCGGATTTGATAGCTGTTATCGAGAGCGGGCGCGGTCTTCGCCGGGCATTCGACATTGCGAAACAGTCAAACGCGGGCGTTTTGTTCGGTGGCGCAGACTACAGCGCAAGCATCAGCGCGGACTTATCCGACTGGGATGCGATGATCGTTGCCAGAGGCACGATCGCCGGCGCCTGCGGCGCTGCGGGCGTACCTGCCTATGACGTCCCATATCTCGATGTGAAGGATGACGCTGGGCTCAGCGAGCAGACACGAAAGTCCAAAGCGATGGGCTTTGCTGGCCGCGCTTGCATCCACCCGGGGCAAGTCGAGACCGTCAATACGGTGTTCACGCCCAGCCCAGCGGAGATTCTGGATGCGCGAGCAATCATTAAGGCCTTGGACGCGTCAAAAGGCGGCGCCGTGCTGCACAATGGAAAACTGGTAGACCGTCCGATCATTCTGGCGGCTGAACGAACCCTCGCCCAGGCGGGCGAAGAGAGAGGATAGACATGGTTCAGAATTGGAAAGAGGTGGGCCCAAATCGCTATCGCGAAACCTTTGGCCGCTATTTTGAGGATTTCAAGGAGGGCGATATTTATGAGCACCGTCCGGGCAAGACGGTGACCGAATATGACAACCATGCCTTTACGCTGCTAACACTGAACACCCACCCGATGCACTTTGATGCCGAGTTTGCGGCCGCATCTGAGTTCAAGAAGAACCTTGTCGTTTCTCCGTACACATTGGCGCTCCTGATCGGGATGAGTGTCACGGACTGCTCTCAGAAAGCCATCGCCAATCTCGGTATGGATGAAGTGAAATTTACCGCGCCAGTGTTCGCTGGAGACACGCTTTACGCCGAAAGTGAAGTGCTCGGAAAACGCGAGAGCAAGTCGCGTCCGGGCCAAGGCATCGTGACCATTGTGACGCGCGGTTTCAATCAGGATGGCACGATGGTGTGCACGTTCAAACGCAACATGTTGATCCCGTCCCGCGGTCAGGCCGTCGAGGACAAGGTCGGGAATTACTAGGAGGCCGAAATGGCAGACACCGCAGTTTTGACGAGCGAGGCGGCTGAAGAAGAACGCCTCATGCTGGATGCGATCGAGAAGTGGCTGGAGCAAAAAGTCCGCCCGGTCGCAATGGAGCTTGAGCACGCGAACGAATACCCGATGGATCTGGTCGAGGATATGAAGGAACTCGGCCTGTTCGGTGCGCTGATCGATCCTGAGTATGGCGGTCTCGGACTGTCGGCGTCGCTCTACTCGAAGATTGTGACTCTGATCGCAGAAGAGTGGATGAGTCTGTCGGGGATTTTCAATTCGCACCTGATGATGGCATTGATTGTCCAGAAATTCGGGACCGATAAGCAAAAAGAGTATTGGCTGCCGAAGTTCGCTACCGGCGAAATTCGCGGTGGCCTTGCGCTCACAGAGCCAAATGCTGGGACGGACCTCCAGGCGCTGACGACCAAGGCCACACGCGTCGGCGACAAGTATGTGGTCGAAGGCGCGAAGACCTGGATTTCGAATTCGATTGAAGGCCAGTGTGTGGCTCTGCTGTGCAAAACCGACCCGAGCGCGCAGCCGCGCTATAAGGGCATGTCGATGCTGATCACGCAGACCAAAAACCCCGAAACAATGGAAGACCTGCCGGGTGTTACTAATGGCAACAAGCTGCAAAAGCTTGGCTACAAAGGCATTGATAGCGGCGAGCTGATCTACACGGGTTATGAGTGCGATGCAGAGCTTTGCCTCGTCGGCGGTGAAGAAGGTCAGGGCTTCTTCATGGCGACAGGCGGCCTTGAGATCGGGCGTATCAATGTCGCTGCGCGTTCCGTCGGCATTGCTCGACGGGCGCTGAATGAGAGCATTGCCTACGCGCAGACCCGCCAGACAATGGGTAAGCCTATTTGCGAACATCAGGCGATCCAGCTGAAGCTTGGCGAGATGGGGGCCAAGACCCGCGCCGCGGAGCTGCTCGTTGAAGACGCCGCTCGCGCCTATGACACCGGAGCGCGCGTCGACATGGAAGCCGGGATGGCGAAGTATTTTGCTTCAGAAACCGCCGTGGAAGTGGCCACCGAAGCGATGCGAATCCATGGCGGGTATGGCTATTCAAAAGAGTATGTCATTGAGCGGCTTTACCGTGATGCGCCACTGATGTGCATCGGCGAAGGCACGAATGAAATGCAACGCATCATCATCTCCAAACAGCTGGTAAAACGGAACCCGATCTGATGTCCGACTTGCCACTGAAAGGCGTCCGGATCTTATCCGTGGAGCAGTATGGCGCTGGCCCATATGGCACGATGTTGCTGGCTGACCTCGGCGCAGAAGTCATCAAAATCGAGGATCCTGGCCGGGGCGGAGACGTGTCGCGCTCAGTCGGGCCTTATATGCTGGGTGAAGGCGATAGCGAGTTCTTTCAGACGTTTTCGCTCGGCAAGAAATCGGTCACGCTGGATCTGAAATCGCCAGACGGACGCGCGCAATTTGAAGCGCTGGTCAAATCCGCTGACGCGGTTGCGAACAATCTGCGCGGAGATCAACCCGACAAGCTAGGGCTCAACTATGAGGCGCTAAAGGCGATCAACCCAAAAATCGTCTGCGCCCACCTCTCCGCCTATGGCCGCAAGTCTGAACGCGCCGCCTGGCCGGGATACGACTATCTGATGCAAGCTGAAGCTGGTTTCATGACAATGACGGGCGAGCCCGATGGGCCACCCGTCCGATTCGGCCTGTCCATGGTCGACTTTCACACGGGAAGTCACCTTGCGACCGCCATTCTCGCTGGCATTCTGGGCGCCAGTCGAACGGGCGTAGGGAGTGATCTGGATGTTTGCCTGTTCGACACGGCGCTGCATCAGCTCTCTTATCCCGCCACCTGGTACCTTAATCAGCAACACGTGACAGGGCGCCTGCCGCGCGGCGCACACCCGTCAATCGCGCCGAGCCAATTGGTCAAAACGAAGGATGGCTGGGGGCTGTTGATGTGCCAGACGCCGAAGTTTTGGACCCTATGGTGTCAGCTAACCGATGCTGATCTCGGCGAGGACCCAAGGTTCGCGACTATTCCAGCGCGCCGCGAAAACCTCACAGCGTTAAGCGACGCTGTCGACCAGGTGATGATGGCCAGGACCACCGCTGAGTGGATGGACATCCTCGGCGGGCAAGTTCCTTTTGCGCCGGTTCTGGATATCGGGGAGGCCCTTGACAGTGACTATGTCGCGAGTGTCGAAATGACGACTCAGGTTGACCATCCTGCATCTTCCGACGGGCTTCGGACGCTGAGCTCGCCGTTCCGCGTGAATGGTGAGCGACCAACTCTTTCCCGCGCGCCTAAAATGGGCGAACAGAATGCAGACCTGCTCGCCAAGAAGGAAACTGTATGAAACTCGAAGGGTTAAAAGTCCTGGACCTGTCCGCGTTCCTGCCCGGGCCGCATATGACGATGATGATGGCCGACCACGGTGCCGACGTTATTATGGTCGAGCCTGCAAATGGGACCGGTGAACCTACTCGGGTCATAGGGGAAACGACAGGGGACGGCGTTTCGGTTTGGTTTCGCAATATCGCGCGCGGAAAGCGCAGCTTGAAACTGAACCTGAAAGACCCGGATGGGCTCGACTTGTTCCTTCGTCTTGCGGAAACAGCTGACGTCGTCGTGGAAGCGTTCCGCCCGGGGGTCGTGACGCGGCTGGGCGTGGATTACGAAGCGGTCTCTGCCCGAAACCCCAGCGTTGTCTATTGTTCGATTTCGGCGTTTGGTCAGGACTCATCTCTTGCCAAGAAACCGGCGCACGACACCGCTGTTCAAGCCCTGGCAGGACTGACTGATCTCGCCCGCGGGAGCGATGACAAGCCGACCATGCCGAACATTCCCTTTGCCGATGCCAGCGCGTCGCTCATGGCGCTGTCGGCGATCTTGATGGCGTTGTATCGACGCACGCAAACGGGCAAAGGAGACTATATCGATCTTGCCATGTATGACGCTGCGATCGCCTGGACGCCAAATGTGCTTGGGCCAACTTTTGGCGAAAACCGCGCACCGGAACCGAAACAGATGCGAAGCTTTGGAGGTTCGGCGCTGACCAATCTCTACGAAACGTCTGATGGAGAGTATCTCTCGTTCGCAGGGCCAGAGATAAAGTTTGCGACCAATCTTTTGACCGCATTGGGGCGGACCGATTTGATCGAAGTTGCGAAAGTTCCACCAGGGCCGGGTCAGGCGCCATTACGGAAATTTTTCTCAGACACGTTTAAAACCAAGACGCTCGCCGAGTGGCAGGTATTTCTTGAGCCGATCGATTGCGCCTGGGCATGGGTGAGAACGCTGAAAGATGCATTTGATGATCCTTTCACGGCTGAGCGCGGCATGGTCTTTACCGACGCTGATGGCAATCGCCATGTCGGCCCGCCCATCAAGTTTCAGAACGAGCCGCCGCAGCCCAATCCGGCGGTTCCAGAGTTTGGCGAACATAGCGCTGCGCTCGCGAGCGAAGTCGGTCTCCCACCAGAGAAGATTGCAGCGTTGAAAGAGAAAGGCACCATATGACCGGTCTCAAGTTTCCTGCCCACCGCGCCCATCTCGGCATCTGGGAGGGCACGTACCGCCATGTTGACCTGCAAGCGCAGGAAGAAGAGCTGATCCAGTCACACGTTGTGTGTGAATTCCCAGAGGATGGCGAGGTGTTTTATCGCCAGACCATCCGGCTGACCCATCCGGATGGCAGCGTCACCAATGCCGGCTTCGACGGGGTCGATCGCGGCGACCATCTCTGGTTTGATACACCGACCTTCATTGGCAAAAGCTGGGAAACGGCTGACGGCGTGGTGCTGCTGAACCTGCAACGCAAAGATGAACCGGGGGCACACTTCGTTGAGGTGATCATCATGGGCGAGGGCGGTAAACATCGCGCCCGCACATGGCACTGGTTCAAGGACGGCCAGCTCTATCGCCGCACGCTTTGCGATGAAATCCGCGTATCCTAGCTTTTGGTGCGATCCAGGCGCATCTCGTAGGCAAACCGACCAGCTGGGTGGAGGCTTTCGGATAACAATATAATGGCGCCGCCAGCGTCTCTGTAGCGTCGGACCGTACGCAGGGCTGGAAACCCGGTCGAAACACCCAAACGCTGAGCCTGACTCTTATCCAGAGCCACCGCTTCCATGCGCTGCACGACCCGCTCGACGCCGATGCCTTTATTCTCCTCAATCCACTCTGAGATTGATCCGGGCAGACCCGAAATGGTCTCAAGGTCTGGCGCGAGATCTGCGCGGATGTAGACCGCGGTTATCGCCTGCGGAGGTTGGTCCTCGACGCGTCGAAACCCGATGAGTTGGACATAGTCCCCGGTTAAGCCGAGCCGATCGAGTGTTTCGTCATCCGCCTTTTGTTCGACTGTGATGTCGAAATGCGAATTGCGGGCATATTGCAAAATCGTCTCAAAGTCACCGATGGGCTGGGCAAAGGCGGGAGCGCCGCGATCTGCGACGACGGTCCCGGCCCCGCGTCTGCGTTCGATCAGTCCATCATCCGTCAGGATACGCAGCGCGTCTCGTGCCGTATGACGTGACACTTTAAAGCGATCACAGATTTCCATCTCGGTCGGCAGCGCGTCGCCCGGATTGTACTTTCCGGAGAGAATTTCTTTTCGGAACCGGTCCGCAAGTTGGCGGTAGCGAGGCTTAGTCTGAGGCATTTACAGGCCCTTTCGAATCTCATGCCAGTCGGCGGCGAGCGTGTCGCGGAACGCGGGATCTGCAATCTCTATAAGCGCCGCGGCTCGCGCATCAATTGACTTATGCTTGAGCTCAGCGACCCCATGCTCGGTGACGACGGTGTCGACGTCTGCGCGTGAGATCGAAGTTGCGTCATTGGGCAGGCGCGGCACAATCCGGCTGATCGCGCCGCGCTTGGCCGTGGAGGCCAGCGCGAGAATTGCGCGTCCATCGTCAGATAGCGCCGCACCACGCAGAAAGTCTACGAGACCGCCAGTCCCTGAAATCTGTCGCCCGCGAATGAATTCCGCATTAGCCTGACCAAACAAGTCCACTTCGATACAGGAGTTTATCGCCTTGAAGTTGTTGATCTCAGAAAGTGTCGAAATCGCGTGCGTGTAGGTCACCGGCGCAAACAGGATCCGGTCATCCAAAACGACACGATCATATAGTTCGTCAGTACCAATCGCGACGCCGGTGGTGATCGCGGCATAGTCTTGATCCAGCGCGCCACAGTCGAGTAGTTCGATCAGCGGGGTCGATACCATGCCCGCATGTATGCGCAGCCCTTGATGCGAAGTTAGTGATTTCAATACGGCTTGCTGAACATTGCCCAAGCCAAACTGCAGCGTATCTCCGCGATGGCAGAGCTGAGCAATGTGATTGCCAATTTTTGCAAATGCTGCAGGCAAATCAGCCTCGCCAACCTGGACTAGGTCACGATCCGTCTCAGCAAGGAATTCAAACCTGTCGATCGGGACCTTGGGGCCATGAACTGGGGAGCGCATCTGGGCATTGACGATGCCGAGCAGCGGAACCTCTTCACGCTCCAGAATGAGCGTTGAAAAATCAGCCGAGACGCCGAGGCTGACCATGCCGGCCCCATCCGGAGGCGATACCATCACCACACCGGCATCGAGAGGAGTTTCGGCCAGCCAGACTGTGCTCTGAGTATAGCTGAGCGGCAGGAAGTGCGTGCGCCCCGATTCAAAGGAGGGCCGGAGCGCCGGTGAAACAAAGATACTTTCTGCGGCTGCTGTCGGATGAAGACCCGCCCAGTCGGTGCTGTTTACGCCTGGGATCCAGATACCGAGGAAAGTCAGACCGGCGGCGAGGTCCGGCTCAGCCTCAAGTGCTTCAACGAGCGCAATGGGTTCGCCGCTACAACCCGCGACATAGATCCGGGCTTTGTCAGGCAGGCTCGCGCGGAATTCTGAGAGGGCAGATGAAACAGATTTTGGAGTCATTTTTTGACCGGTGGCGCAACTTTCTGGTTCACTCAACCACAAAGTTTGTGTAAGCACCAGAATATGTCCGGACAAATCGCGGAAAATTGCATTCTTACAGGGCTCTCAGAGCTCCTGGACAGGCCTGTCGATGCAGCGTCCCTGGCCCGCGCGCGATGGCATTTGCTGGATTGGGCGGGGTGCGCAATCGCCGGCGCTAAAGAACCCGCGGGCGCAATCCTACGCGAGACGCAAGGCGCAGGCGCGGCTGCTGAAGCCTTTTGCTGGGGCGGCCTGGGTAACATTCTCGAGATGGATGATGTCGACAAACGCGCGCTCTTGCATCCGGGCCCATCCATCGTTCCAGCTGCGCTCGCGATGGCTGAAATCGCCCAGCCAAGTTTTGAAACGCTGCTGATAGCGATCGTGAAAGGCTACGAGGCCACAATCCGCGTCGGGCGCGCGGTCGGTCCAGGGCACTACGCTTTGTGGCACAATACCGGTACGTGCGGCCCCATCGGAGCCGCGGCCGCGTGCGCGATTTTGCTGAACGCAGACCAGCGACAGCTTGCCCACGCGATGGCTCTGGCGATGAGTCAGGCCACCGGTCTCTGGCAAACCCGCCATGATCCCGTGAGCATGGGCAAACAGTTACACACCGCCAACGCGGCACGCGCCGGCTTTGAAGCGGCGCGGCTCGCCTCAGCAGGCTTTACCGGTCCGCTGGATATTCTCGAAGGTGAGCAGGGCTTCTTCGCAGCGACGTGTCCGGATGGCGACCCGGCCGCTGTCCTCGTCGCTCCGTCCTCCGATTGGATGATCCACGAGGTCAGCTTCAAGCCGTGGCCGGCGTGTCGTCATGCCCATGCGGTGATCGACGCCGCACTTGAACTGCGCGAGCGGGTCGACTGGCAAGGCGATGCGCCCATCAGAGTCGAAACCTATTTGGATGCTCTGAAGTTCTGCGATCGAAGCAGGCCGCAGACGGTGATCGAGGGCAAATTCTCGCTGCAGCATGCCGTTGCTGTTTCACTCGCACGCGGCGCGCCGAGCCTTGAACATTTTGAGCTCAATGCACTGAACGATCCCGACCTCGCTACCCTTCGTGCACGGGTGCGCGTTGAATCTTCTGCAGAGTTCGACTCTGTCTATCCGGCGCATTTCGGCGCTCGGGTCAGTCTTGGCGATCAATCAGTAACGATTGAGGACGCGATGGGCGATCCCGAGAATCCCGTCAGCGAGACTCAAATCAAAGATAAGGCGCGTATGCTGATGCAGGCCGGTGGTGTCTCGGATGCCATAGCGCGAAACTTTATAGAGAAGATCCAAAACGCAACGGGATCGGTTGAGACCACACTCAAACTCATTCGGGAGGCGCTCGCATGACGGGGATGGTAGATGCTTTTGTTCAGCACGCGCTGACGACGCGGTTCGAGGATATGCCCAAACCTGCAGTCCGCGCCGCTAAAACCTACCTGCTCGACAGTCTCGGCGTGGGCATTGCCGGGGCCGCGGTTCCATTGACCCAAGTTGTTCGCGCGTCTGCCGGGAATTGGGCGGCAGACGATGTCGCGTATGTTTGGGGGCAGGGCCGTCTTTCGACGACGCCAGCAAACGCGGCCTTCATCAATGGCTTCCAGATCCACTGCCAAGAGTATGATTGCGTCCATGAGCCGGCAGTCGTGCATCCGATGGCGACGATTCTTGCGGCGCTGATGGCCGAGTGTGACGCCCAGAAAACTGTCTCGGGAAAAGAGCTGATCGTCGCGCTCGCAATCGCTGTCGATCTCGCTGCTGGGATCGGTGTCAGCGTGTCTAGCCCGATCAAGTTTTTCCGACCCGCGAATGCCGGTATTTTTGGCGCGACGCTCGGAATTTCTCGCCTGCGCGGGTTTTCCTCAGACCAGATCAAGGATGCGCTTGGCTACGCACTCGCCTTTAACTCGGGCACCATGCAGGCCCACGTCGAAGGCAAACCGGCGCTGCCCATCCAGATCGGCAATGCGGCGCGCGGCGCCATCATGGCCTGCGACCTCGCCGAAGCCGGAATGCCAGGACCACATGATAGCCTGGAAGGCCCATTCGGCTATTTCGCATTATTTGAAGATGAGGCTGACGCCGGTGAGGTTGTCGCGAGCTTGGGAAAAGTCTGGCGCGTTGCCGAGGTCAGCCACAAACCATTTCCAACCGGACGCGCGGCCCAGGGCGGGATCGTTCTTATGCAGAAGCTTCGCGCTGCGGGTGTCACCGCCGAAGCCGTCGAAAAGATTACGCTGACAGCGCCGCCTTTAATACACCGCCTCGTCGGACGCCCCATTGAAGACGATATGGCCGTGAACTATGCGAGGCTGTGCTTCCAGTATTCTGGCGCTGTTGCGTTGCGCAAGGGAACAGTTGGCTTGGTAGATTTTTCGGAAGCCGCGCTGCGTGATCCCGAGACCCTGTCGCTCGGCGCAAAAATAGAAGTGGTCGATGATGGTTCGCCAGATCCTGCCGCCTTCACCCCGCAAATCGCTGTGGCTCGTCTAAGCGATGGTCGCATCGTAGAGGCACGCATCGATGCGCTCTACGGCTCACCCGCGGATCCGATGAGCGAGGACGCTCACCTCGGAAAGTTTCGCGACTGCGTCGCCTTTGGCTTCGGCGAAAACCGACCCGAGATCGCAGATCGATTGATTGACTTAACTGAAACCCTTGAGACAGTGGCAGATGTGTCGGTTTTGAGCCGCCTCGCTGCTGGAGTGGAGGCCGTTTAATGGCGGGACAATACAATACCTACTTTAACAGTGTCGACTGGAACGCTCTGCAGGATGACCATCCGATTGGCGACGCATTTGTCAGTTTCGCCAAAAAGAGCCAGGACGAAATCCGTGCGCATCAGGAGAAACTCTTTACGCGCTGCGTTGCCCGCGCTTGGCAGACACCGTTTTATCAAAATCTGTGGGGCGATGCGGGTGTCGAACGCGGCGATATTAAAGGCCTGGAGACGCTGTCTCAGCTACCAATGTTCGACAAGTCAGACATTATGGAGAGCATTGCCCGGACGCCGCCGCTGGGTGACTTTGCCGGGTTTGAAAGCTATCCAGAGGGGCGTCCACCTGTCATCATGCACACCACGTCCGGGACCACGGGGACACCACAAGTCCTATTGTTTGGCGCCAAGAGCCGCGAGGCTCAGAACCTGTTGCTGGGGCGTCTTTATCGCTTCCAGGGACTGCGCCCGGATGATGTGGTTCATTCCGTCTATGGCCACGGCATGATCAATGGCGGGCATTATGTTCGCGAGTCCGTCATCCATTGGACGAGCGCCATTTTCATGTCGGCCGGAACCGGCGTCGAGACCCGCTCTGTCCGTCAGGTGGAGTTGATGCGAGACTTTGGCGCAACGGTCATTGTCGGCTTTGCAGACTATATCAAAAAGCTCGCGCGCGTCGCGGTCGAGCAGGGGATTGATCCTGTCAAAGACCTCAAGATCCGGATGGTGTCGGGCCACCTCGGGCGCGAAGACAAACAAAGCCTGTCGGAAAGCTGGGGCGGGGTTGAGTGTTATGACTGGTACGGCGTTGGCGACACGGGCTGCATCGCCGGCGAAGGGCCAGACCGTGACGGGCTCTATGTCATGGAAGACGCGCAATACCTGGAAGTCTGCGATATCGATACCGGCGCTGTGCTCTCTGACGGCGAGCAAGGCGATATGGTCTGCACCTGCCTCTACAAAGACGACGTCTATCCGATTATTCGTTTCAATACGCATGACGTGACCAAGGTGAAAACCGGGAAGTCCTCCTTGGGTTTGAACTTCAAGCGTATCGAAGGTTTCCTCGGGCGGTCGGACAATATGGTCAAGATCCGTGGCATCAATATCTTCCCACAGGCCATGGGACCGTTGCTAGAAGAGGTGAACAGCTTCGCTGGAGAATTTATCTGCAAGGCCGAGCGCGATGATGCCGGGCGCGATGAGTTCATTGTCTGCGCTGAAGTGAACGGACCGCGCTCGGAGCAGGAAGCCGACAAGTATCGCGCCTTGCTGAAACAGAAAATCGGGATCGATTGCGGCATTGAGTTGTCTGAACCCGGCGGCTTAGCGGACCTCACGCAAACCGAAGTCCGCCAGAAACCCATCCGGCTCATCGATGAGCGATTCAAGTGAGCGCGTCCGACTATCGCGCCCGGATTGAACGCTTCAATTCGAAACTCAACGCCTTCGTTGATCTGACGGACGAGCCTGTCGGCAGCGGGCTCACCTGGGCCGCGAAGTCGAATATCAGGGTAAAAGGCTTGCCATGCACAGCAGGCTGCGAGGCGTATCGCGAAAGCGTTCCAGCGCAGGATGCATCCGTCATCGCGCGCATCCGGCGAGCAGGTGGGAGCGTGCTCGGCACCGTCAATATGCATGAGGGCGCGCTTGGCGCGACGACGGACAATGAAGCCTATGGGCGGACACTCAATCCCTGGAATAAAAGCCTGACACCCGGTGGCTCATCGGGCGGCTCGGGTTCGGCGGTAGCAGCGGGATTGTGCGACATCGCGCTCGGCACGGACACAATGGGCAGCGTTCGAATTCCGGCGGCCTATTGCGGCGTGCAGGGGCATAAGCCGACGACGGGAGCCGTCCCGATTGAAGGCGTCGTGCCGCTCTCGACCACCCTGGATCATGTCGGCCCGTTAGCGCGTGATGTGGAGACGCTGTGGCGCGCCATGCACGTGCTTGCCGATTGGGGCGATGCAGCGCCATTGAACCCGGCCAAGCTGAGCGGCCTGAAGATTGGTGTCTGGGATGGGTCCGGCGCGGTTGAGCTGACGTCTGCGGTCGCTCGCGGGTTCGTTCGTGCCGTCAGTCTGATTGAAGGGGCGGGCGTCAGCACGAAGACGTTTGAACCACCCGTTTATGACTATTCCCGCTCGCGCCGGGCCGGGCTGGTCGTCTCGGAGGTGGAAGGCGCGTTAGAGCACGGTGTAACGGAGGACGGCGCTCGGCCAGCTGGACTGAGCGACACGTTCTATTCTCTTCTGCACTGGGGCACGCGACAGTCAGAAGAAAAGGTGCAGGCGGCCTATGATCATATCGCCGAGGTAAAAGTGGCAAGCGCTCAAGTTTGGAATTCGTACGATTTCATCCTCGCACCAACCGCGCCGCAGGAAGCGTTTGCGTTCACCGAGCCAGCGCCTGCCAATCAGGCAGATTTCACAGCCTGGGCTGATTTCGCTCAGCTGCCTGCAACGGCGCTCTATTCAGGCCTGAGCAAGGACGGGCGGCCGCTTTCGGTCCAGCTCATCGGTCCTATCGGACAAGATCGTCAAACCCTCGAGGCTGCTGCCGCGATCGAAGCGCTCGTCGGCAAACCCCCAATGCCGCCGGGATATGAGTGGTGATTATTTGAAGGTGAATTTGGGTGGGCGCTTTTCCAGGAAGGCTTTGTACCCATCCTGAAAGTCCTCGTTGGAGAAGCCCTCCAGAAACAGGTTGGCGGCTTCGGTCTCTTCACCGCTCCAGCCACCTTGTAGGCCTTTGATCATCCGTTTCGTAGCGCGTGTGGACCATTGCGAGATGCTTGCAATCTGTTGCGCAAACTCGCGGGCTACGGTTAATGCGCCGCCTGCCTCGGCAAGGCGATCGATCACGCCCAGATCTTTAGCCTCTTCGGCCGGGAAGATCCGCCCCGTGAAGAGAATGTCTTTGGTCGCACTGGGGCCGATTGCTTGCAACAAGCGGCGCGTATCTCCGGCAGGATAGACCAGGCCCAGCTTGCCAGGCGTGACGCCAAACTTGCTGCCTTTGCTCGCCACGCGCAGATCGCAAGCCATGGCGAGGCTGACGCCGCCACCGACACATGCGCCGTCAATGGCCGCCATGGTTGGTTTGGGGCAGGCCTCGACCGCATCGAGGGCTGCAGCGATTGTCTCGCCCGATGCTTTGGCGCTTTCGCGCGTCGCGTAGATTTGTTCGAATTCGGAGATGTCAGCCCCTGCGGCGAAAGCCCCTGCATCGCCGCCATGGATGAGGAGGATCTTCACGTCAGGGTGTTGAGCGGCCTCAGTCACCAGAGCAGGGATTGCCGCCCACATGTCCACGGATAGCGCGTTTCGCTTTTCAGGCTTGTTGAGGATGATTTCCGCGAAGGGCGGGGTCACGTCCAGACGGATAGATTGGGTCAAGGGGCATCCTCGGCAAAGGCTCCGATTGGAGCGGGTTTGCCTGTATTCGCAATTAAGGCCTTGCGACGCAAGAAGCGTTGGAAACCGGCCGGGCCCATGCGGCTGCCGCCCATGCCGGACAGTTTGAAACTATGCTTCTCGGCTTCATGGAACAGGGCTGTCAGAGCCGCGTCATTGAGCGACACGCCGCCAGCCTCGATCTGTCGACCAACAGCTTCGGCTTCTTCCAAGCTGCCCGCGAATACCGCTGCTGAGAGCCCGAACTCGGTATCGTTCGCGAGCGCGATGGCCTCCTCGACCTTGTCAAAGGCCATGACAGGTAGGATTGGACCAAATGTTTCTTCGCGCATCACCGCCATGTCATGGGTTACATTTGAGAGCACGGTCGGTTTCAGCCAGCGACCACCGCCATGGGTTTCGACTGAGCCTCCAGTCAACACATTGGCGCCTTTGGCGACGGCATCATCGATATGGCGCTGCAGGATTTCGGCCTGATTGGCAAAGATGATGGGTCCGATCTCACCGGTGCCAATGTCTGGCCAGTTAAGCCGCACGGATTGCGCTTTTTCGACGAGACGGTCCATGAAGGTATCATAGATGCTGCGCGCGACGTATATTCTCTCAATGGATTGGCAGGCCTGTCCGGTGGACAGTACAGAGCCACGCAGCGCAGCATCGCTGGCAAGCTCTATATCTGCGCTCTCGAGAACGACCAGCGGGTCTTTCCCGCCGAGTTCGAGAAAGGCCGGGATCATATTACCCGCAGCAGCAGCAGCGACCTTGCGGCCCGTTGCGACTGAGCCCGTAAAACAAACCGCATCCACATGGTCGATCAGGTCCGCGCCGGTGGCGCCCCCGCCTTGAACGAAGGTCAACACGTCCTTTAATCCGGCCTCTTCGATTGCCACCATCAGCGGTTCGACGAATCGAGGGGTCACCTCAGACGGTTTGATCATCACCGTGCATCCCGCGAGCAGGGCGGGGATCGTATCAATCATGCTCAGGGTCAGCGGGAAATTCCAAGGGCTGATCACACCGACAAGCGCGTACGGGACAAATTGCGGGGCGTGACGTATGGCGGGGTTCATGCGCCCGTCGGTCCAGCCATCCGGTAAGAGATGCGGGGCCTGGGCGAGCCAGCCATGAATGGCGCCAATCGTTCCGTCGACTTCGCGACCAGCAATCTTGCGACGGCCGGTATCAACGCTCAGCCGCTCAGCAATAGCCTGATGGTGGCGGCCAATCGCGTCGGCAAGTTCGCCGAGCTTTGCCATTCGGCCGTCTAGGCCCAGCGCTTGCCAGTCCTGCCCGGCGGCGCGAAGGCGATTGGCGGCGCGCTCTATGTCGGTTCGGCCGGCGGCTTCGAAGCTGAAATCGAGCTGACCTGTGCGCGGGTCTCGCGCCTGCAAAAGTGTCATTTCGGGTTAAACCCCAATGCACCAGGATTGATGATCCCTTTGTCGTCGACGGCCTTCTTGATGGCGTTGAGCAGCGCCCAAGTCGCTTCGTCGCGATGCTCTCTATACGGGTAAGTGCGGCCAATCTGGAAATGCGCACCCGCATGCTTTGTGAACACGTCGAGCACGACCTGCCGCGCCTTTTTGACGACGTCCGTGGCTTCGGGATTGGGTTCGTGACGCTTTATCTTTTTCATCCACTCGTCGCCCACCGTGTGTTCGTGAATGGGCCAGATTTCTTCCGGCCAGATGAAGACCGGTTCAATCAGAAAGCCGGTCGTGGCGAGGCTGGTGATCAGATAGCCGGTGAGGATATCATGCTCGTCCAGCTCCTCCTGCATCGCGGCGAAACCGGCTTCTATCTCTGCCCAGGTTTCTGCGCCTTCTGAGGTTGGAACGATGCCGTGAATGGGCACCCAACGTTCGCCTTGAGGGCCGAGAATGTTGTTCATGGGTCCAAAGGGATTGGCGCGGATGATTTTGGGGATGGAGTTTTCAATCTCCTTGCCGCCGAGATTTTTGGCGATGTCTTTCAAGACCTGAATATCTTCTTTGACGCCGGTTGCAGATCGCCCTTCGACACAAATGTGCAGAGAGTAATCCACCTTGTCCATGAAGCCGCGCCCCGCCAGCGCCACCTTAGCGCCTTCGCGCAGGCCCTTGAGCAATGAGCCTTGCCCGCGAATGACATTGGTCAGCGCTTTGGCGTCAGAGACAAGGCTTGCCCGCGCCAGGCGGACCTTGGTGAGGTTTGGATCGAAACCAAAAATTTCGCACGCGATGTCTTCGCGCATCATTTGCGCCATGGCGTCGGCGCAGGCCTCTCTGGATTCGAACTCGAAGCTGGCTGTCTCTTCGGCTTTAGGAAGCGGAATGAGGCGGAACGTGATCTCGGCTTTGTAACCGAGTGTTCCCGCGTCGCCGCAGAAAAGACCTGTGAGATCAGGCCCATAATGGCGCCAGAAGGGTTTGCCATTCTTCGTCCCACCCGTGCCAGTGCGCACCAGCGTGCCGTCGCCAAGTACGACAGCAATAGAGAGGACGCTGTCGCCAGTCGTTCCATATTTGCCGGCGCCGAAGAAGGCATTGTTCTGAGATAAGCCGCCGCCAATCGTCGATCCAATCCCAGACAAAGGCCCCCAGAATGGCGTACGGACATTGTGCGGTTTCAAGGCTTCAAAGAGCTGTGCCCAGGTAACGCCCGCTTGCACCGTGACGTACATGTCTTTGGTATTGACCTCAACGATCTCCGACAGCCCCGACATGTCGAGAATGCCGACATCTTCGCGATCCGGCGTGTAACCCTTAGTGTAGGAATAGCCGCCACCGCGCGGGTTGAGTGAGATGCCCCGGTCATGCGCTGCCCGGACCGCAGCCTGAAGCTGTTCGATCGAGCTGGGTTTGGCAACGAACGCTGCCGTGTCGCCTTTGTGCCAGATATCCTGGCTCATGAATTCGCGGGCGGCGTCATCGTCTTTCAAGCCATCTTGGCCGAGCTGTTGTTTGAGAATCCCTGAAAGGTCGGAAGCGGTTTTGAGATCGTCAGGCATGGGGTGAGAGTCTCCTAGAAAGATGTCGGCGTCCAGAGGCCGAGAAAAGCAGCGGTGATGAGCAGCGCCCAGATACCCGTGACAAGCGGGCGGGCGCGATTGAGCGTTTGGGCGAGGCTGGCCTCAGATGCTGCGGCGTCAGGCCCGGTCAGGCCCATGAGTGCCGGTCCAAGCGGCTTCAACACGCCGCGAATGAACAGGCCGAGCAAGATACAGCCAACGAAAGCGAGCAGCTTCAGTGCGAGGAAGAGGGGCAGGTGCACGACGCTTGCGAGGCCGCAGACAGCCCAGCCGCCCAAGCCGAGGACCAAAGCCCAGCGGATGGCGAGATCCAGCTTGCGTAGCCCTTCCGGCGCGCCGCCATGCTTAAGGTGTAAGTGCCAGGCAAGCGCAAGCCAGATGAGAGCGACGATACAGACGCCGACAATCGCGGGCCACCCAAGGCTGATCCAGCCTTTGCTCTCCGCCAGCGCCAGACCCGTTGGAAGTGTCACAATGAGCGCTGTGCGCGGAGCCATATCCACATCGCCGACGACCTTGGCGGCCATTAAGCGGCGATCGGCGCTAATGTCGGGCTGAATGAGGAAGCGGCTGGTATAGAAGGCGCCCAGGTCTCCGCCTAACCAATAGACAAAAACCAGCACATGCAGCAGCGCGAAAAGGGCCTGATCGACCAAAGCCTCCTCCTTAGATTTAAAAGATATATCATTTAAATCGCTGGTGGCGAGGGGCAGATTGTCACTTTTCGGTGGTCCAGTCGGTTTCCGCCGCATTGTTGCGGTTGAGGCGCATATGATACTCGAACCGGTCCGCGCGATAATGGGCGGTGATGTCCTGTACCGGCCGACCTTTGGCATCTTTCATCACTCGATGGATACGCAGCAGCGGTGAGCCGGGGGCGACGCCAAGATTAGCTGCGACAGCCGGTTCTGCAGCAGTCGCTGTGATGGTCTGTTCGGCTTCGACCGGAGCGTGGCCTGCCTGTTCCAGCAACTTGATCAAAGATTCGGTGGCGAGTTTTGCCTCATCATATCCGTCGGCGACGTCATACGGGATGTAGGTGACGAGGTAAGAGAACGGCTCACCGTCCAGGCGGCGCAGACGAACAATACGCTGCACACTGGTTACATTATTGGTCAGCTCCAGCGACTCCGCGATGGCGGGGCTCGCAGTGCCTACGGTGCAATCGAGCAACTGAACCTCTGTTTCGACGCCCATACGCGTGAGGCCGTCAATCATAGTCTCGAAGCTGCCTCTGATCGTCGGGGCCGCGACATCATAGATGACGACCGTACCAATTCCACGCTGTCGGCGCACAAGGCCAGCGACCGCCAGCTCGTTCATCGCGCGTTTGACCGTGATCCGCGACACGCCCAGCGCCTGGGTGAGGTCCTGCTCGGCTGGCAGGCGCTCATTCAGAGCTAGCGTCCCGTCCATGATCTTCGCACGCAGCAGATCATAGATCTGTTGGTACAAGGGAACGTTTGCCGCCTCATTGATGTCGGCTGCGGTAAATTTCAGGTCTGCGCTATCTGGCATGTCAGAGTTCCATCATCGCTGCGGGCCTAGCTTTATCGCGCCCGAGGGATTTGGCAAAGCAAGGAAAGTGCCGGGTGTGGTCCCATTCTGTGTGACCGTTTGTCTGTTTGCGTGATCCTGCCAGAATTCTATAAAGATATATCAAATGAATTTTGGAGATTTTCATGGTCCGCAACCTTGCCCTGATTACTGCATCGATCCTCGCTTTCACCGCCTGTGCCACGTCTGTTGCAGAAGCGCCGGATACAGAAACGGCTGTCGCCGATGCGAATGAAGCGGACGTTGCAGTCATGGCTGCGGAGCCAGATGTCCTGAAAGCCTGGGTGGATGCCCGCGCAGGAACTGGCGAGCCGGTACACTGGGTCTCCGATGGCGGCATTTATGCGTACCCTTCCGGCGAGAAACTGTTCGGGATGATCGGCTTTGACAGCTCGACCGTGATTTGGCCGGATGACCCGAATGAGAAAGTCATCCATCTCACGCGCAAGACCTTCGCGTACACCGACGCAGAGACGGGTGAAGTCCTGACCGAATATAATGGTCAGCCCGTGGTGCCGATCGCTTACCCGTACCAGATGATCGAGTACCGTTATGAAAACGGACGTATCTATGGTGACGTCACCCAGGGTGTCGGTGACCGCGTTCAAAAGATCATTTCAGAAGACGGCATCGCAGCCCGCCAGATTGGCGATACCTGGGCCTTCACGGCCGCTGTATTTCTGGATTTCCCGCTCCCCAATGGCGCACAATATGAAGCGTGGGAGAATTATGACTTCTTCATCAATCCGGAAGGCAGCGTCGAAGAACCCCATCAGATGAGCTGGCAACGCTACGGCGCACTCCCAGCCTGGGCGGGCGGTGAGCAGGCGATCTATCACCTGCTGTCGCATCGTGTGGAGTCACAGGACGAGTTTCCGACTCAACTGCTGATCTGGGCGCAAGAAAACAAGCCGGAATGGCTGACGCCGCCAATGAGCCTGGAAGAGATCGAAGCCATTCAGGCCGGTGATCAGGCGTCTGGATTTGGGAACTAGCCGACCGTCGGATGATCGAGTTCGATGAGCTCGTACCAGGTTGCCATATAGCCGCCGACGCCGCCCTGGACGAAGATGAAATCGTCTTTGGTGACCCACATGTCGTAAGACGGATGCTGCGTTCCGCCCATGCCGGGACCTTCATCGTCGACATAGCGGAAGTGGAAGCAATCAAAGGTGCCGGCTTCAACCGTCACCGTCTCATCGCCCACATATTCGAGCCCGATATTCACTTCTGAAATCAGCGGCGGTGTTGCACCGCGATGATCTGGCGACGGCAGGAACACCCGCACATTTCTACGCATCGGACCGCCGGAGCGGTCAATCACCCGGCACATTTGCGCATCGCCAATGATCGGGTGCGTACCAAATCCATCGAATGACCCTTCGGTGTCCACGCGTTGAGACAAGCGTCCGATCGATGGGCCATAGCTTTCACACTCAATCGTTCCAGCGCGGTTCTCATCAAGATTGAACTTGAACCAGCCGGACCCCATGAATTCATCGCCGACCGTCAGACGTACATGACAATCCATCGGATTGAAGTTCTCATCGGTCGAATAGACGATGTCGCGCATCACGGTTGGATCTGGTTCGTGAATCTCACAGTGCGCCCGCACCGTCATCTTGCCGTCCGAATGGTGTGTGATGTTGAAGATCTCATCGCCGCGAACCTGACCCATCATTTCCGGCTTCTTTGACGTGTAGCGAATACGGCCGCGGATTCGGCGGTGTTTCATACGGTCGGTCATGCGTCGACGCCTTTTGAAAGGTCATTGGTTGGGCCGCCAGCGGCGCGGTGGGCGATCGCCTCTGCGCTTTCCCAGATCTTGCCGCCAACGTACTGACCGACCGAGTTCGAGAACTCATTGTAAGTGATGGTCTCATACATACCGCTGGTAATGTAAGGATCGCCAGACATCAGCGCTTTCGCGTCTTCCAGATCATCGGCTAGTACAAGGAAAACAGATCCAACCAGCGCCTCACCGCCCGGTTCGCGAATGGGACCAGCGGTGACATAACGCGTCCAGTACTTCTCAACATGATCGAGATGCCCTTTGAGATGGGTGGCACGCGGTTCGGCACTGTCTGCGCCGTCACGGCAAACAACCAGATAACAGGTTTTATCCAGGCGCGGCACGTAGGGCGGTGTTTGCGGAAAATCAGTCATGGGCTTGGCTCCTATTTCAACACACCGCTCTCAACCAGGCGATCAATGACCGCTTGTTGTTGGGCGATGGCGTCTTTGCGTTCGATCATTTGGGCATCTGGCGTGCGATTGGCTGGCGCGTGATTGGCTTGCGCATAAGCGCCCGCAAACGCTGTATTCGGCAGACGCGACAGCGTGTTTGTCATTCCAGTCTTGCGGCGGGTATCGCGTAACGCTCCGATATCTAGTACGGCGTTTGCGTTGATCGTCTCACCCTGATTGGCTTCGGCGAGCGAGCGTCCATACCAATCCAGCACGATCGACATGCCATCGGTCGAGGCGGCTGGAACCGGCGTACCGATGATCTCGGCGCTGTTCGCAGATACGACATAGGCGATGTTTTCGATGGCGCGGGCTTTCTTGGTGATGTGCTTAGGCGTGAGGGTCGGGGCACCGACCTCGCTGGTTGGATGGCAGAAAATCTCGGCCCCTTTGAAGGCTTGAACCCGCGCGATCTCTGGATACAGGATTTCCTCGCTTGCGATGGAACCCAGCGTGCCGATTTCGGTGTCCGCGACCGCGAAGACCGCGTCGCTTCCATAGACGTCGAGATATTTGTCCCAGACGTCATACGGGCTCGGCGTGTAGAGCGAAATCATCCGGCGATAGCGCAGCACCACGTCGCCATTGGGGCCGTAAATCACGTTGGATTGGAAATAGAGATCCGGGAAATTCGGATCTGTTTCATAGTGATTGGAGCAGAGATAGATGCCGAATGTCTGTGCCAGGCCTGCGAGCTTGTCAGGGAACGCACCGTCCATGGGGATTGCGGCCTTGTCCTGCCATTCCTCTCTGGTCTCGCCGAGTGGAAATCCGGTCATCCAATATTCCGGCAGAACAACCAGTTTTACGTCATAACCATTGAACCCTTTCAGGAAGCCCTTGGCCGAACCGATCTGGCCGCGGATGCGATTGATCGCGCGATCCATGCGGGCATGGCCGTCTTCAATCGAACTGTCCTGATTGACGGCATCACATACCGTCTGAAGAGCGAGGGCGGTGTAGCGCATGGGCGATGATCCTTGAGCAAGGGCCGGGGCAGCGACGGCTGCGGCACCAGCGCTGAAAAGAAATGAGCGGCGGTTCATGACAGAGCCTCCCGGAAAGCGGCGCAACTCTCGGCTGAGGAGCGGACGGCAAGACCTTCCATCGCCATCAGTGCGTCCAGGACCTGCCGAACGGCTTTGATCCGGAAAGGTTGGCCGAGCACATAGGGGGTCATGGTGAACGCGAAAGCGCTGGCGCCTTCGCTTTCGTACTGGTCGACATGATAGCGCGCCGTCTCGATGATTTGCGCCGCCCATTCTTCCTCTGATTGGGAGCGATCGATCAGCAGCTTGAAATCCCCAAGTTCGCCATAAAGCGGCAAAGCCCAAATCGGGTTCGAGCTTGTTTTGAACGCAAGCGGGCGTTGATCGGCTTCCCAGTCCAGGCAGGCTGTGAAGCCAGCTTCTGCGAGCAAGTCCAGCGTTCGATAGCTCTCATTGCGCGCCGGGCTCATCCAACTCGTCGCCGCCGGGAAGGCCTTTCGTGCGGTTTCGATCAGCGCGCGTTCTTCATCTTCGTTGAGACCATCATGATGAATATGCACGGTTGAGACGCCGTGGGCCGCGATCTCGTGATGGGAGGACTGGATCTCTGCAATCAGCGGCGGGTATCGGTCAGCGACCTCTGCATTGATCGCGAAGGTGGCTTTGAGGTTACGCCTGTTGAGCTCCCGCAACAGCCGGAAAATCCCGACGCGGTTGCCATAGTCGCGCACCGTGAAGTGGCGCAAATCAGGATAGGGCGTCTTCATCGCGCCAGGATGTTTGAACGGCACTGCTGGTGGATTGAGCGGAAAGAACTCGACCGGTACGATGATGGTCGCGATCGATTTGGTTCCGTCCTTCAACCCGATGGGATCGCGGCGGTCTGCTGGATCCCAATCATAGTGGGGATTGTCGAACCCATGTTTGCGGTGCGGGTAGACCAGATATTCGTCGGGAAGAGGCATCAGAGATACGCCTCCGGAATGAACGGAATATCCGTGTCTTCAGGCTTAGCGCCAGCCGCTGTGAGCATTGCGTGCACTTGTCCGCGATGGTGCGTCTGGTGATTGAACACCTGCATCAAACACACGGCGCGATTGCGGGTCTGCGCCGCGCCTGTTGAGTCGACATAGTTCAGATCGCCGTCAATCTGGTCCTGGGTCATCTGATCTGCCCAGGCGATAAAGCGCTGATCATAAGACTGACGGTCCGCGCAGAGCGCTTCCCAGTCTTGATAAAGACCTGTCGACCCCGGAATGCCGGTTCCAGGGGCGTCCCAGTCGCTGATGCGGCTCATCCAGATTCGATCGGCCCACAGGATGTGGGACAGCGTGGCGTGGATGGAACCAAAGAAGCTGCCGCGATCTTGCCGACGGTCGGCGTCACTTAGTGTATTGGCGGCGCCATAGATGCTATCGTTCTGCCACAGATTGTGGCGAGCCATGCGTTGGAGGTAGCCAGGTTGGATCATGGTGCGAACCCCGTTCCGCCGCTCGCAACACCGCGCGTGGCCACGTCTGCAAGCGTCTGATCGAAATAGGACTCCCGATAATACTCGGCAATCTCCGCACCGGTGGTGAACCAGACGTCGTCGCGGTGTGCGCAGATGTGTTTCAACGCTTCTTCAAACACGCGCAGGCGATGCGGTTGACTGACCAGATAGGCGTGCAGCGGGACGCACATCACCGTGCCGCTCTGTTCGCCTTCTTCCAGCAATTGATCAAAGTGGCGGATAAGCAGGTCGGTGTAACGCTGCGGGCTCCAGCCCTGCACCGAATAGGTGATGACGTCATTCACTTCGAGGGAATAGGGCATCGAAACCAGTTTGCCGGTCTTGGTCTTGATCGGTTGAGGCTGATCGTCCTGGAACAGGTCGCAGGTGTACCAGAAGTCGTATTCCGCGATCAGGTCGAGCGTCTTCTCAGTATGCGTCAGAGCTGGGGCGAGATACCCGCGAATACGTTTGCCGGTCGCTTGTTCGACCGTGCGGATCGAGTCTTCAAGAACCGCGCGCTCTTGCGCCTCATCCATGCCGTAGGAATAGCGCGTATTGTAAATGCCGTGAGAGAAGAACTCCCAGTTGCGGGCGTTTACTGCCTCGATGATTTCCGGGTGATGATCGACAAGGCCAATAGAGAGCGAGATCGATCCGCGCAGGTCATACTTGTCGAACAGGTCCATCATCCGCCAATGGCCAACAGTATTGCCCCAGGTGCGTTGCGAGTAAGCTACCACATCCGGATTCCCGCGCGGCCAACCTGGGCGCTTGTCATTATGCGGCGGCTGAAACTCGTAATATTCGATGTTGGGTGCGATCCAGAAGGCGAGCTTCTTGCCGCCCGGCCAGACGATTTTTGGGCGGCCTTCATAAGGCCAGTAATCGTAGAGATTGGGATCAGCGTGCATCAGGCTTGATACTCCGCGATCGCGTCATGTACTTCGCTGACTGGGACGACGTCGGCATACTTGATCAGCAAGTCCGTCAGATTGGCAAAGTGATAGCTTTCATGCTTGTCAGCGACACACTCGATCGGGACGATGGTACGATAGCCATGGCTGAGGCTGTCCACCGCCGTGGCGCGAATGCAGCCGGAAGTCGAACCACCTGTGATCACAAGCGTATCCACCTTGTGCCAGGTCAGGAAGCTCTGCAGCGGCGTTTCAAAAAACGCGGAGGGCATGCGTTTGGTGTAGACCGCATCGACCTTCTCATCGATGGTTACACGGTCATCAAATTCATGGCGTTGCGAACCGTATTTGATGTTTTGCAGGCTGTCTGGTGTATCGGTGCGTGTGCCCCAGACGCCGGCATCGGCGGCATTGTCCATATAGGCCACGTGGGTCCAAACCACGGGCAGGCCTTTCGCTCGCGCCGCGTTCGAGATGGCATCAATATGCTCCATCTGGCGCGGGTCGGTGATGTAACTCGTTTTTGGGAAGAGATCCGGGCGCGTATAGGCTTTCTGTGGGTCGACATTGATGATGGCGAGTTTCTCGCCAAAGCCGAATCTCGCCCGGGCAGGATTTGCGCGAACCTCTTCAAATATTTCCCGAGCCGTTTTGTCCGAGGTGACCATGGTTGGTTTGGAGAGATCGATTGCCATTTCTTTTCCGCTTGTCATTCTGCCGTCTTCAAATGATATATCTTTTACTCAAAGTCCAGTCAGAGGGAGGTTTTCATGAAAGGATTTATCGCAGGCGCGGTGCTCGGTCTATCAGGTGGGATTGGAATTGCCGCATGCGTGGGCCTTGAACCCCAGACGGCAAGCAGTCAGCAGGTGGCTTCTGAAACGCCCGCTTACATGATTGTGCTGGGGGAAGTGTTCGATCGTCCAGCCTTCATGGAAGGATATGCGGCAAAGCTGCCGCCGCTCTATGATGAGTTTGGCGGGCACTATATCGCGATTGGCGGCGGTCCCGGCATAGAAGTGCTTGAAGGGGATTACAGCCCGCCAAGCTATGTCGTCAGCAAGTGGCCTAACGCTCAGGCGGCTCGCGATTTCTGGAACAGTGAGGGCTACGATGTCCTCCGCCGCGCCCGGATCGACAACAGTTGGGGCGACTTTGATGTCTTACTGGTGACCGGATTGCCGGAGCCGGACACGGCTGAGTGATATAATTATCACAGGTTTCGGGCAAATGACCGGACAAATCTGGCGCGACTTTTTAAATGGTATATCATTTTAAGTGGCAATGAACGCCCACACCGAAATTTGAGGAGATCTCGGCAATGAAGAAGGCACTAATCTGCGCGGTAGGAACCGTCGCGCTTTCGACCGCATTTACGACACCAGCAATCGCGCAAGATAGCGATGGAGAAGACGAGGCTCGTCGTCTCGGCCCTGTGACTGTTACCGCGCAGCGGGTTGAAGAGAATTTGCAGGACACGCCAGTGGCTGTGACGGCGCTCTCAACCGAGCAGATTGAAGACAAGCAAGTGCTGAACATTCGCGATCTCACCGCTCAGGTGCCAAACATCAACATCGCCACCAATACCGGTACGGCCAGCGCGGCCCGGATTTTCCTGCGCGGCGTTGGTGAGGACGAAAGCCGTGGAGCGGTGGACCAAGCTGTCGGTATCTATGTGGATGGCGTCTACATCGGTCGAACTGTTGGTTCGCTATTTGACGTGGTCGATCTGGAATCGATCGAGGTCCTGCGCGGCCCACAAGGCACATTGTACGGTCGAAACACCATTGGCGGCGCCATCAAGCTGAACTCGGTCAAACCACAGTTTGAAAATAGCGGCAAAATCAGCGCAACTTTGGGGAACTTTGAGCGGATGGAATTCAAAGCGACCGGAAACGTTCAGATTGGTGATCGTACCGCCGCCCGAGTCACGGCCATGTCGCGTCAGCGCGATGGGTTTCATGATTTGAGGCCGAATGGTGCTCAGGCAGCTGCTGCAGAAGAAGGTGTCGGCGAACTCGATACGCTAGCGGTCCGGGCGTCGCTTTATCATGAGTTCAATGACGTCTGGAGCGTTCTGTTTGCGGCAGACATCACAGAAGATAAGTCCGATCCCATTCCGGACTCGATTGCTCCTGGTTCAGACGCAGACAATGACATTTTCACGATCGAGCCGGCGCCTGGAACAACTTGCCCTGCTGGCGGTCTTCTGCCACTTGGCTGCTTCTCGGATTACAGCTCCGATCTGACGAGTCGAGGGGTCAGCGCCCGTGTCGAAGGTGCATTTGGGAATCTGGATTTCACGTCCATCACTGCTTTCCGGGAGCTCGAAGATGAGCTGTCCACCCGGATTGGCTTTCCATATTCTCAGATGACGGATCAGGATCAATTCAGCCAGGAATTCACCATTGGCCAATCTGGTCAGGGGGCGCTGGACTGGATCGCGGGCGTTTATTTCTTCCAGGAAGACTTGCAGCTGGACACCACTTTCATCTTCCCATTCTCCATCGACTCCAGCACTGACTCGATTGCTGTCTTCGGCCAGGGAACATTTGCGGTGAACGATCAACTGTCGCTGACTGCGGGTGTCCGTGCCACCAATGACGAGAAAGACTTTGACGGCACCGGACCATTTGGCTTTGCTCGAATGGACAGTCAGGAATTCGACAATGTCAGCTACACGCTTGGAGCGGACTATCGCTTCAATGACAGCGTTCTGGGGTATGCCAAGTATTCCACCGGCTTCAAATCTGGTGGTTGGTCGCCCGATGCCTTCGGCGCAACAGCGATTTTCTTGCCGGTTGAAGAAGAGACGCTCGACTCGTTCGAAATCGGCATAAAATCGGAATGGTACAATTCATTGCGCATCAACGCCGCGGCTTTCTTCAACCAGTATGAGGGCCTTCAAATCGGCGCCTCAGTTCCTGGCCTCGGATTCACACGTTTCAATGTCGATGAAACCGAAATTGCAGGTCTCGAAGTCGAAGCAGTTTGGCAGATTACGGACAATTTCCAGCTCAACGGTAATGCAGGCTTCCTCGATGCCGAGTACACTTCCCTGACCGGTGATCAAGCGCGCGGTCTGGTGAACAACCTCATAAACCCTGTGTCTGGCTGTGCGGGGGTCGATCCGTCCGTAGATGCGGAAGTTATCCCATGTGCGCTCGGATTAGATCTGAAGAATGCGCCTTCATACAAAACTACTTTGGGCGCGCTTTACACAACGCCATTCCATAAAGGTGAGCTCATCCTGACGGGTGATGTCTCGTTCGAAGACGAAACCTGGAGCCTGGTGGCCAACGCCCCAGCGCATGCGCGGATTGACTTTGACGCCATCGTTAACGGTCGGATCAAGTATCAGGATGACCGCGGATGGTCTGTCGCCTTGTTCGGACGCAACCTGAGCGACGTTGAATACTATCGCGCATCGTCGGCGACTGCGATCACGACTTATGCGTCTCCACCTCTGGAGTATGGCATCGAGATTGGCGCTGAGTTCTAGACGGTGTTCCAAACTTTCACAAAGCTCGCAGCCCCAGTGTTCGCACTGGGGCTGTTTGCGTCTTGCCAGACAGATGTCGCGGAACCGACGCCGTCGGTGACCCCAGCGCCAGATCCGTTGCCTTCCCCGGTGGTGTCAGAACCTTGGCTAATGGCGACGGCCAGCGTTTCAGACATTGATCGTACGGCGGCATTCTTCCGCAATATTGGCGGCTATGAGACCGTCTATCGAGGCCCTCTGGACCCGGCGGAGATTGCTGCGCTGAACCTGCCCGAAACAGCGTCTGGCGAAGTGATGACGTTGCGCGCGGTTGGCAGCGATGCTGGATATGTCCGCTTGATCCGATTTGATGACGCCGGGCGGAAAGTCCCGACACGGCCAGGGGCGCGGGCATGGGATACAGGTTGCTTCTGGTCCTTCATGGTCCGCGCGAATGATCTGGAGGCGATTTATGATGATGCTATTGCACTCGGGTGGGGTACAGAAACCCCAATTGCGCCGCTCAGTTTCAATGGTTCTGAGCTGAATATCGTCGTGTTCAAAGGCCCGGACGGACTTCAAGTGCAGGCCTATGAACGCCTCAACCGGCCACCGCCAGAAGGTTTCACGCCCTTTGAGCGTCTCAGCCGCCCCTTTAACATCATGCAGATGACACGCGACCGGGAGGCGGTGCGTGTCCTGATGGAAGACGTGCTGGGCTTCCAGCGGTTTTGGTATGGAGCGCCTTATACCGATGAAGAGCCAGTACTCATGCCGCTTGGTATTCCGCAGAACCTGACCACGACGGTGCCATACAAAGCCGGGATCTTCTCGCCGCAGACGCAGACGCTTTACGGACGCATGGAATACATTGAGATCGATGGCCTGGAGGGGTTCGATTATGCAGACCGGTGCAAGGCGCCGAATCTTGGTTGGCTCTCGGTCACCTATCCGGTGGAGTCCGTTGCCGCGGCCCGGGACATGATTGCGGAGCGCGGCTGGGCGATCGAGATTGAACCTTATACGACCTCGCGGCCGTCTTATGGCGACCTGCAGGTGTTCGCGATCAAGGCGCCTGACGGTGCGACGATAGAGTTCGCCGAGCCAGTCGCGCCTTAGCCCGAGAACTTGCCGGATCTTGGGAAACCGCGCATCGCCGACTTGCCAGCCTGGGCGCGCTTGCCAATCCATTCGCGCCATTCCGGGAAGCCGCGCATACGGCCAGCGCTATCAGTGACGATCAGGCCGTCTTCGGCATGGAAGACGAGCACGTCGCCAAGCTTGTCGCTGCCGCGATAGTTCTGCAGCTTGTTGCCCTTGCCGCGGGACATTTCCGGCAGCTCGTCGAGCGGGAAGATCAGCAGCTTCTTGTTCGTGCCGATGACAGCGACATGATCACCCTTGGCAAGATCAGTGATCAACAGTTTCGATCCATCCGGAACGCTGACCACGGATTTGCCCGCCTTGCGATTGGACTCCAGCTCGCTCTCCTGGAGCACAAAGCCATATCCGGCATCGGAGGCCATGATCCGTTTGCGGGACCCATCCAGCTTGAACATGCCGACAATATCGACGCTGTCTTCCAAATCGATCGAGATGCGGATCGGTTCACCGTGTCCGCGGCCGCCCGGCAGCTTATCGCAGGGCAGAGTAAAGGCGCGTCCATCGGACGACATCAGGATCAGCTTGTCGGTCGTATGCACTTCTTCTGAGAACAGTAACGTGTCGCCATCCTTGAATTTGGCAGAGCCGAGATCGAGCCCGTGCCCCTTCATGCCGCGGATCCAGCCTTTGGTGGAAAGCACCACTGTCAGCGGCTCTTTCGGCATGGAGGCTTCCAGCGCAGCGCCAACATCTATCACCGGGGCTTCAGCGAAATCCGCGCGGCGTCGGCCAAGTTCAGTGTCCGGATCAAAGACCTTGCGCGCTTCTTTCAATTCCTTCTTGACCTTGGTCCACTGACGGCCTTCAGAGCCGAGCATGGCGATGATATCGCTGCGCTCTTCGTTGAGTGACTCATGCTCCTTACGGATTTCCATCTCTTCCAGCTTGCGCAAAGCCCGCAAGCGGAGATTCAAAATGGCTTCAGCCTGGGTCTCGGTGATCCCGAACCGGTCAATCATTTCCTGTTTCGGATCATCTTCCTCGCGAATGATCCGGATCACTTCATCAATATTGAGATAAGCGATCAGATAGCCGTCGAGCAGGTGTAGGCGCTTCTCGATCTTGTCGAGACGGAATTGCGCGCGGCGCACGACGACTTCGCGGCGGTGGTCGAGATAGGCCCGCAACACCTGACGCAGCCCCATCACTTGTGGTGCGCCTTTGTGCAGGACGTTCATATTGAGACTGAAGCGAGTTTCCAGATCGCAGATCCGGAACAGGCTTTCCATGAGGACGTCCGGCTCAACCGTTTTGGCGCGCGGTTCCAGGATTAGACGGATATCTTCCGCGCTTTCATCCCGGACATCGGCTAGCAATGGCGCTTTCTTGGTCTCGATCAGGTCGGCCAGGCGCTCGATCAGCTTGGACTTCTGGACTTGATACGGAATTTCCGTGACCACAACCTGCCATGTGCCCCGGCCGAGATCTTCCACGGCCCACTTAGCGCGCATGCGGAAGCTCCCGCGGCCGGTCTCATAGGCCTCAAGGATCGACTCTTTCGGCTCGACAATAATGCCACCCGTGGGGAAGTCTGGGCCCGGCATGACGGCGAGCAATTCTTCTGTCGGCGTCGTTTTGCGCTCAATCAGCAGCAAAGCCGCGTCAATAACCTCGGCGACATTGTGCGGCGGGATGCTGGTCGCCATACCGACCGCAATTCCCGTTGCACCATTGGCGAGCAAATTCGGGAAGCCAGCCGGAAGGACGACCGGCTCTTCATCATTCTCGTCATAAGTCGGTTTGAAATCGACGGCGTCTTCGTTCAGGCCATCGAGGAGCAGCTGCGCCGCTTCTGTCATCCGGCTTTCAGTATAACGCATGGCCGCGGCGCTATCACCGTCAATATTGCCGAAATTCCCCTGGCCATCGACCAGCGGATAGCGGACCGAGAAATCCTGTGCCAAGCGCACCATCGTGTCATAGATCGAAGCGTCGCCGTGCGGGTGATAGTTACCCATAACCTCACCGACGACTTTCGCGCATTTGCGATAACCGCCATCGGGATTGAGCTTCAGTTCGCGCATACCGTAAAGGATTCGGCGCTGCACGGGCTTCAGACCATCACGGACATCTGGCAGGGCGCGTGACGTGATCGTCGACAGCGCATAGGCCAGATAGCGCTTAGTGAGCGCTTCACTGAGCGGCTCATTGATAATGCGGTCGTCTTCTGGTTCCAGTACGTCGGACATGCGCACCCCTAAATCTCCGGCTGGCGTAGAATCGCCACACTCATGTACAGGTTAACAGAAAACGCCGATTGGTTAATGAAGGAATACCATGCGACGCTGGCGACTGATTTTATTGACTATAGCGGTGTTGGGGGTGGCCTACCTGTTACATCGCTTCGTTCCGTCGCAACATAATCCATTGCGACCGCCTGACCTAAATGAACCGCTTGGGTTAGCGACTTATGGGAAGCTTACAGAGCTGAAATACAACGAGAAAATATGCCGACAAGTGTTGTTGGATGCCGGCGTTGAATTTGAGGTCAGGGTGGCTGACGGCGCCGAACCTCGCTGCCCTCTGCCTGAAACGTTGCAGCTCAAACGATCGCTAACACCGTATCGCGGTGCGCCGCTAAGAATGACCTGTCATCAGATGGCGGCTCTATATACGTGGGAGCGTCATGTACTGCGTCCGCAAGCGGAGAAGATCTTTGATTCGCCGCTCCGCCAGATACAGACGTATGGTTCATTTAGTTGTCGCAATATTGCCGGGACGCGGACCCGTAGTCAGCATTCCTTTGCGAATGCGATCGATATTTCCGGATTTGTTCTGGAAGATGGCACAGAGATCCGAGTCCGGGATCACTGGCGCGAACGGAGTAACAAAGGAAAATACCTCAGCCGCGTGCACAGGCGGGCCTGTCACCTGTTCTCTGTCACTCTGGGGCCCGACTACGACGCGGCTCATGCCGATCATTTCCATCTCGACATGGGCCACGCCGAAACGTGTCGATGAATGCGGCGTTGGAGAACGCAATGCTGGCTCAATGGTGAGAGGAAAAATAGAGACGTGCTGACAAAACTCGAGAATTGAATCTTGTCAGCACATCCAAAATTTTAGTCCTGCTTACAGGTAAACCCGTTCTCAGTGACTTTTTCTACCGTACCCGGACCCCCGCAGACTCGCAGAGCAGTCTCGGTATTACGGGCAATATCTTCGGAATCGGACCAGTCGCCTTCATCCACATGGATGCAGCCAACCAGTCCAAGGAGGGCAACGCTCATAGCGCCAAACAAGACAGTCTTTTTCATTATCAGCCTCTAAAAAGTACTCTCTGCCACTGAACACCGTTCCCCTGTGCGAGGTTGGACCTGAATGCAAGTTGAACAGTGCAGCTTTTAGCCAATTAGTTTCGGGACTAATCGGGCGCGCTCGGCCGGAAGCGGCTTGTGTACGCTGGAAAATAGCCGTTCTTCAAGGAAATAGCCGGTCAGGCGCAAGGCGTCTTCAATGTCTTCCGCCATGGCCAGCGCCGATGAGTCGATCAGAAAGGCGGGCAGGGGAAACAGGCGCTCCACGTAGTCTTCCGCTTCTGAGCCTCGAACCGCGCGCCCGGTCTTCGGGGACACATGGGTGAGGCCGTCATTGGCCCCTGAGAGGGCGCACTTGTCGAGATCCAGCCCGAAGCCGAGCGAAGACAGCAATCCGAGTTCCCACTTGGCATAAAGCGCTGGCCAGACCGGCCAACTGTCGAGTGCATCGAGGAGCAGGGTGGTGGGCTGGTAGAGGCTCGACCCTGCGGCGTCGCCTTCATCTACGGCTCCGCGCAAGAGCGTGGTGACCGTGGTTATGGCCGCAAGCGCTTCCGGACGGTCCAAGTATCGGCCAGGACGGCTGGTCGTAACTTCAGCGACATTGAAGCGGCCCAGTTGCTCTTCCAGACGCCCAGACCAGGTCAGTTGCAGCGAATTTCCTGGTTCGAACTGTCCGCGCTTTTTGCGGCTGGCCCCGCCATAGACGAGCCCGGAGCGGCGTCCTTTGGTTTTCGTCAGCACATCAAGAATGAGCCCGCTTTCGCCAAATCGGCGACCGCCTAGTATCAGGGCTTCATCTTGCCATTCCATCAGGTCCGGTCCCGGCTCTTAGCTCAGGAACACGTTTAGGGGATTCCGGCGCATTTGGCTAAGCATCAAACTCCAGACCGACGGATGCATAGGCTTCGCGGCGCTCCATCCATTTCGGGTCGACTTTCACGAACAGGATTAGATGCACGGTCTGGCCGAGCATTTCCGTGAGTTCCTCGCGCGCGGCTTTGCCGATCGCCTTGATCGCGCTGCCGCCCTTGCCGAGCACCATGCCCTTATGTTGTTCCCGAGCGATGATGACGGCCTGACGAATGCGCACAGAGCCATTGTCAAATGGCTCCCAGGCCTCGGTCTCGACCATCAGCTGGTAGGGCAGTTCCTGGTGCAGGCGCAGCATCAGCTTTTCACGCGTGACTTCCGCCGCGAGCAGTCGCATTGGCAGATCCGCGGTCTGGTCTGGCGGGTACAGGGCGGGGCCTTCGGGCATGCGCTCGGCGAGTTTTGCCAGCAAAGGCTCGATGCCGTCGCCGTTCAATGCAGAGATCATGAATATCTCTTCGTAGACGCCTGCGCCGCTCAGTTCAGCCATGATTGGCAGGACTTGTTCATGCGGGAACAGGTCGATCTTGTTGAGAGCCAGGAAAACTTTTTGATCGTTCTCTTTGAGCGTTTCCATCACGCGGCGATCATCTTCGACGGACAGCTTCTGAGCGCCCGTGGCGTCGCCTGCCTGTTCGGCTACCCAGGCCGATGCATCAATCAAATGAACGACAGCATCAGCCTCTTCGGCGCCGGACCAGGCCGCTTTGACCATGGCGCGATCGAGGCGCTTCTTGGCGCGGAATATCCCGGGCGTATCGACAAGCACGATCTGAGCGCCGCCCTGGTGCGCCACGCCGCGAATAGGAAAGCGCGTCGTCTGCACCTTATGCGTGACAATGGCGACTTTGGTGCCGACTAGATGATTGGTCAGGGTCGATTTGCCAGCGTTCGGCGCGCCGATAATGGCGGCAAAGCCAGCATGGGTGATTTCGGCGGCGTCCGGCAAAGCGGGGTCAGATGTGGTCATTGTTGTTCCAGAAGATCCAAGAGCGCGCGCGCAGCGGCACGCTCAGCTTCGGCTTTGTTACCACCTTTTGCCGTCGCTTCGCCATGACCTTCAACAGAAACTTTTACAGTGAATATGGGGGCGTGATCGGGACCGCTGGTCTGTAGAGTTTCATAAGCGGCATACGGCGCTTTGTTCTGACCGCACCAATCGCTCAATTGGGTCTTGGGATTACCGTCTTTCTCATCCGGATCCTTGGACAGAATATCGAAATGCCAGCATCGTTTGATGAACTTCTCAGCGGCATCCAGCCCGCCATCGAGATAGATCGCCGCAATCAGCGCTTCGACCGCATCGGCAACGGCGCGGTCATAGTTTGCGTTCTTATTGCTACGCATGGACGCGTCCATAAACAGATAGTCGCGCAGCCCCAGGTCGGCGCCAACTTCCGCGCAGGTTTGACCACTGACCAGATTGTGGAACTGCTTGGTCATGAAGCCTTCGCGTTGTTTAGGGTATTTGTTGATCAGGATCTCAGCGACAACCAGGCCGAGTACGCGGTCACCCAAGAACTCCATCCGCTGGTTGGAGAAGGTCGCGCCGCCGCGATACTCATCAATTAAGCTCGGATGGATCAAGGCATGGATCAGGATGTCTTCATCGTGAAATTTGTATCCGATCGTGGTTTCGAGCGCGTAGCGTTGATCCGCAGATAGCCTTGGGTGGCGCGGGATCTTCGCACCCGCGCGCAGGCGCGTTCGTTTTGGACGAGACGGGCGCTTCATTTTGGCAGCGCCTCAATAATCACTTGCGCCTCAGCCCAGGGGTGATCGTCCGTCATGGTCAGGTGAACATGCGCCTGATACCCTTCAGGGGTCAGCTCCTGCAGTCGTGTCAGTGCGCCTTCTGTAAGTTTGAGCGTTGGTTTTCCGGAGCGCAGATTGACAACTTCCATCATTTTCCAATGCACCCCGCGGCGCGGCACACCGGTGCCGAGCGCCTTGGCGCAGGCTTCTTTAGCGGCAAAGCGCTTGGCATAGGTCTCTGCAACGAGGCGACGGCTGTGCGCTTTAGCAATTTCACCTTCTGTGAAGCAGCGATTCTCAAACCGCTCTCCGAAGCGTTCCAGAGATGCCTTGATGCGTTCGATATTACAGAGGTCATTGCCGATGCCGATAATCATGCGCGCGCCTCGTCCATCAACTGTCGCATCTGACGGATAGCAGGCGCGAGGCCGGCAAAGATTGCTTCGCCGATCAGGAAGTGCCCGATATTGAGTTCCGTCAGCTCAGGGATGGCGGCGACCGGTTTCACCGTGTCGAAGGTCAGACCATGGCCGGCCTGTGGCTCGATGCCGATATCGACTGCGCGCTTGGCGCAATCGGCGATGCGCTGCAACTCCACCTCTGCCAGCTCCGCTTCGCCTGCCAGAGACAGCTCGACGAACCGTCCTGTATGAAACTCAGTGATATCTGCGCCCATGCGCTGCGCTGCGATGAGCTGAACCGGGTCTGGTTCGATGAACAGGGAGACGCGGCTGCCATTCTCTTTCAGGGCGCGGATCATCGGTGCGAGCTTATTGTGTTCGCGCGCCGCGTTTAGCCCGCCCTCTGTGGTCCGCTCTTCGCGTTTCTCGGGCACGAACATCGCCGTCTCAGGCTTATAGTCCATGGCGATAACGTGCATTTCTTCGGTGGCCGCCATTTCCATATTCAAGGGCAGATCCGTCGCCGCGCGAATGGCTTCCAGATCCGGGTCCATAATATGGCGGCGATCTTCGCGCAGATGGAACGTGATGCCGTCCGCGCCCGCTTCCGTGGCGATTTTTGCTGCCCGGGCAATATCGGGATGCGCTCCGCCACGCGCGTTCCGTATGGTCGCGACATGGTCGATATTCACGCCGAGGCGGATGCGCTCTGTCATTATTTCAGGCCCCGGCTGCCAGGTTTGTAGGCCTCAATGGCTTGCAGTTCCGGGGGAAGGTCGTCGGCGTCATAGTCCGGGAACTTGATGGCGGCGAGCGAGACGAGCTCGCATCCGACATCGGCTTCGCCGCCGCTGCGGTCAATGATGCAGGACCCGCCGACGACAGTGCCTGGCAGCTTGTTCAAGGCTTCCACGGTTTCACGGAAAGAAAGCCCGGTTGTGACGATGTCCTCGGCGATGAGCACGCGGTCATCTTCGCCGATCTCAAAGCTACGCCGTAATTCAAACTCACCATCGACCCGTTCCACAAAGACAGCGCGACAGCTGAGATGCCTGGCCAGCTCATAGCTTGGAATCACGCCGCCCATGGCCGGGCCGACGACGACATCAATCTCTCCCAGTCGGGCTTTGACTTTCTCCGCCAGCGCCGCGCACAGCTTGGCTGACAGTTCGGGCTGCGAAAAGACCAGGGCCTTTTGAAGGAAAACCGGGCTACGCCGCCCGGATGAAAGTATGAAATGTCCCTCGAGCAAGGCTCCGGCATCGCGGAAGACCTGCAAGACCTGATCATTATTCAAATTCGCTCTCCTCTATGCGTTCAACGCGTTCCACCACCGCCAAGGCACGTAGGGCGGCTTTGATCTGTTCCAAATGGCGTAAATCCTCGACTTCGATGTCAAAGACAAGCTCCATGAAGCCTGGGCCGCGGCTGTGGGTCGAAACGCCGCGAATGTTTCCGCCAGCTTGGGCTACAACTGTGCACTGCTGAGCCAGCACGCCTTTGTGGTCGGCCGCGTTTACAGAGATCCGTCCGATCGCCCGAACGCCGGACTTAGCAAGCTCGGTCCATTGCAGGTCGACCCAGAGGTCTGGTCGATCATCATATTTCGCGACCTGGCGGCAATAAATGGTGTGCACGACCAAGCCTTTGTCCGGCTGGCGCACGCCGACAATCCGGTCGCCTGGAATGGGATGGCAGCATTCGCCAAGATGCAGGGTTACGCCCGGGGTCAGATTTTCTCCGGCGATAAGGCTTGCCGCGTGTTCATCATCCAGCGTCACGGTATCATCAGACTTGGATGAATCCAGATCGAGTCCGGGGAAGGCGATGCTGATCACCCGGCTCACTTCTTCTTGTGTCCGACCGAGGGCCTCAAACATGGTCTGAACCCGGTCAAAGCCAGCGCGTTCCGAGACTTGGCGCATATCAACGCTAACCGGGTCAATCTCGTGTTGGCGCAGGGCGCGCTCCAGCAGGTTGCGACCCAGATTGGCGAATTGCTGGGTTTCGAGCTCTCGGCGTAGCTTGCGCTGCGCGGCGCGGGCGCGTCCGGTCACGCAGAGCGTTTCATAGCCGGGCACCGGCCGTGGTTCGTCGCGCCGGATGATTTCGACGACATCGCCGTTCTGAAGCGCCGTGCGCATGTTGCGCGGCACGCCATTAATCTTGGCCCCGTCGCACGTGTCGCCCACGGCTGTGTGGACGGCGTAAGCAAAGTCCAGCGGCATCGAGCCGGCTGGAAGCAGGACTAGGCGGCCTTGCGGGGTAAACGCGAATACATGCGTGCGATACATTTCCATCTTCGCATGTTCGAGGAAATCATTCGCGTCGCCGCCATGGGCCAGCAATTCGCCAAAGGCTTTCAAGTTTGCGGCTGGATCGAGGCCGGCGGCCTTGGAGCTTTCGACGTCAAAGCCATAGGCGCTGTTCTTGTAGGTCCAGTGCGCGGCAACCCCGCGCTCGGCCGTGTCATCCATCTCTTCGGTGCGGATCTGGAGTTCGACGAGCCGGTTGCCGCTGGCGCGCACTGTCGTGTGCAGAGAGGCATAGCCGTTTGGCTTTGGCACGGAAATGAAGTCACGGAACCGGTCGGGCAAGCAGGCCCACTCGGTATGAAACGCGCCGAGCGCTTTGTAGCAATTTGCCACGTCGTCGACCACGACGCGGAAGCCGAAAATATCCGCAACATCTTCGAATGAGATCGATTTCTTTTCCAGCTTTCGCCAGATGGAATAGGGCTCCTTGCGGCGCCCTTTGATCCGACACTCAATGCCTTCGCGCTCCATGACCTGCCGGATGGCGAGGCGGATCCGCTCCAGATCGTCCTTGTTGCGGGATTCCAGGGTTTCAAGCTGGCTGAGGATTTGCGCGCGCGCTTCGGGATTGAGTTGCTGGAAGGCGAGGTCTTCCATTTGCGAGGCGATGTAGTGCAGACCGACCCGGCGCGCGAGCGGGGCGTATAGGTCCATCGTCTCCCGCGCGACCCGGCGGCGGGACTCTTCCTTCTTCTTGAAGTGAAGTGTGCGCATATTGTGCAACCGGTCGGCGACCTTGACGAGCAGGACCCGGACATCATTGACCGTCGCGAGGATGAACTTCTGGAAGTTCTCAGCCTGTTTGCTGGCTTCGCTCTGATATTCCAGCTGACCGAGCTTGGTCACGCCGTCAACCAGTTCGGCGACGTCGGTGCCAAATTCCTTTTCGATCAAAGCCAGGTCGACATCGTCGCAATCTTCGACTGTATCGTGCAGCAGCCCGGCCATGATCGTCGCTTCATCGAGGCGGATGTAAGCCAGTACCGTGGCGACGCGGACAGGGTGCGAGTAATAAGGGTCACCGGACTGGCGCAGCTGGTCGCCATGTTTCTCGCGCGCGAATTCATAGGCTTTCAGCAAGCGCGCCCGATCGGCATCCGGTTGATAAGCCAGGACCAGCCCGGCCAGCTCTTCTTTTGTCAGAAAAGGCTCGTCATCGCGTATGCCACGCAGCGGCCCTAGAGCGCGCGACCGGTCTACGGGTTTGACGGTCGCTGTTGCCATTTACACCTACATTCGGTCGTCGCGGCCGGATTCCAGTTCGGCCTGATAAGCGCGCATGACGTCTTCTTCGGTCGCCGCTGGGCCGGACTCGAGCGCCAGGCGATCTGCTTCGCGCTCTTCTTCCTCGCCTGGGCGAACTTCTTGAAGCTCTGCAACCAGAGATTCCTTGACGACTTTGAGGTCGACGGTCTGTTCAGCGATTTCGCGCAGTGAGACAACAGGGTCTTTGTCATTGTCGCGATCCACCGTGATCGGCGAACCTTCGCGAATCATGCGCGAACGCTGAGCCGCCAAAAGGATCAGATCAAAACGGTTTGGAACCTGCTCGACGCAGTCTTCAACGGTGACACGGGCCATGAATATCTCCTGTAGCCCGCCCTTATATGCAGTGCAGCACGCGAGCGCAACCCGCCCTTGCATTCTCCAGCAGCTCTATTTACGCAACCCTGCATTGCCCGCCTTGCAGAGCAGGAGAGGAGGCCCCGTGGTGAGTGTTCCCGCCGAAGCCCCGAAGGATTGCGATCTCTGCCCGCGGCTGCGCCAGTTCATCCTCGATCAACGGGTCAAAGAGCCGGATTGGTTCAACGGCGCGGTGCCGAGCTTTGGTGATGAAAAGGCAGAATTGCTGGTCATCGGCCTGGCCCCGGGAATGACCGGGGCGAATCGTACCGGGAGACCTTTTACCGGTGATTGGGCAGGCGATCTGCTTTACGCGACCCTTGAAAAGTTTGGCTTTTCATCTGGCACTTATGACCGTCGGCCAGATGATGGCCTGACCCTGAATGGGGCGATGATCACCAATGCCGTGCGCTGCGTGCCGCCGCAGAACAAACCGGTTGGCGCCGAAATCAACCAATGCCGCCCGTTCCTGAAGTCTCGGATCGAAGCTCTGCCGGGCGCTAAAGTGCTGCTTTGCCTCGGCAAGATCAGTCATGATTCGACGGTTCGAACGCTTGGATTGAAGCTGAAAGATCATCCTTTTGGGCATGGGACCGAATACAAAATTGGCGAGATGACCTTGCTGTCGAGCTATCATTGCTCCCGTTACAACACCAATACACGGCGGCTGACGGAAGAAATGTTCGATGCCATTTTCGCGCGCGCCCGGGCAATCATAGATGGCTGAGCCTTGCGCAGCGTCAGTCCGCCGTTTAGCAAAAGAACAACACGAACACTAAGGGGGATATCTCTCGCATGACTCCACTATTTGTTGTCCTGGGCCTGGTCGCACTGCTCGTCGTCTTCCTGATCGGCATTTACAACGGTCTGGTCGCCAAGCGCCAACGCTGCAATCAGGCATTTGCCGATATCGATGTACAGCTGAAGCAACGCCAAAACCTCATTCCAAACCTGGTTGAGACTGTAAAAGGCTATGCGGCGCACGAGAAAGAGACACTGGATGCTGTGATCCAGGCTCGCCAGGGAGCCGTTTCAGCCAATACGCCCGGCGAAATGGGCGCAGCTGAAGGCGTCCTTGGACAAGCGCTCGGTCGTTTGTTTGCGCTTGCTGAAGCCTATCCGGATCTGAAAGCCAATCAGAACTTCATGGATTTGCAGGACGAACTGGCGGTCATCGAGGACAAGATCGCCGCGGCGCGCCGTTTCTATAACTCTGCCGTGCAGGACTATAACACCGCCCGCGAGCAATTCCCGGGATCTATCGTGGCCGGCAGCTTCAACTTTGAACCAAGAGAATTCTTCGATCTTGGAGAAGACCGCGCAACGATGAGCACACCGCCTGAGGTGAAGTTCTAAAACCGGCTCGAGGTCGAGCAAGAATTGAAAAGGGGCGCTACGGTGCCCCTTTTTTTATCTCACAAAGGTCGGGAGCCAGGTGGCCAGCGCCGGGATCGCGGCGACCAAGGCGATCATGATCATTTGCAGGCCAATGAACGGGATCGCTCCACGCCAGATATCAATCGTTTCAACGCCTTCAGGCGCTGCGCCGCGAAGATAGAAAAGCGCAAATCCGAAGGGCGGGGTGAGGAAGCTGGTCTGCAGGTTGAGCGCCATGAGAATGGCCAGCCAAACCGGGTCCGCGCCGAGAATAATCAGTGGCGGCGCCACGATCGGCACGACGACAAAGACGATTTCGATGAAGTCTAGGAAAAAGCCCAGGATGAACATGACCAGCATGGTGATCGCCAGCGCGCCCCAAAGCCCGCCTGGAATGCCCGTCAGGAGGGCTTCGACATAGTGATCCCCGCCATAGGCCCGGAAGACGAGCGCAAACAGGCTGGCGCCGATCAGGATCAGAAACACCATACTCGTAATGTGCACGCCCGATCGGAGCGCAACTCGAAATTGCCGTGCGCGCATCAGAACACGGGCGGCTGAGAGCAATCCACCCAGGAAAACGAAGCTTGCAAAAGCGGCAATACCGATGCCGACATAATCGCCCGTCGGGATGGTTTCGCGATTGATCCGCAGGTCCATCGTATTGGACAGCAGTCCAAGGATGAGGAGGCTGGCAAATGCGCCCCAAATGCTGCCGAGATCACCCGGTCGGCCATGCTCGGGGGCGAGGCGTAGACCGGCGAGCAGCAGAGCGCCGCCTGCGCCGATGGCTGATGCCTCCGTTGGTGAGGCGAGACCGCCAAGGATGGATCCAAGCACGGCGACAATCAGCAAGAGGGGCGCGCCGAGACTGCGCGCGACCTCTCCGAAAGAGAGCGGCTCGACATCTTCTTCCAAGGTAACGGCTGGGCTGGCGCTGGGCCTTAGGATAGCCGTGACGACGAGGTAGAGTAGATAGAGACCGACCAGCATCAAGCCGGGAATGAGCGCGCCTGCGAACAGGTCACCCACGGAGACGACGCCTGCGCCATTGCCGGATCTCATTGCGGCAGATTGATTGGCGTTGGAAACGGCATCCGCGAGCAGGATCAGTACGATACTTGGCGGGATGATCTGACCGAGCGTTCCGCTGGCTGCAATCGTGCCGGTCGCGAGTTTGGGATCGTAGCCTTGCTTGAGCATGGTCGGCAGCGCAATCAGCGTCATCGTGATCACCGTTGCGCCGACGATGCCCGTAGAAGCAGCGAGTAGGGCGCCAACGATGACGACGGCGTATCCAAGTCCGCCGCGTACCCGCGCGAGCAGACGGCTCGCCGTATGCAAGAGGTCGTCTGCCACCTTCGAGCGTTCCAGGATCACGCCCATCAAGACGAAGAGGGGGACGGCAATCAGAACCTGATTTTCCATCGATCCAAGAATTCGGCTCGGCAGATTTCGGAGAATGGGCAGGGGGATCAGCCCCATCTCGACGCCGATCAATCCAAAAACAAGCGCCACGCCGCCCAAGGTCAGCGCGACCGGATATCCAGCCAGGAGCGCGACGATCGCGCACAAGAACATTCCCAAGGCAAAAGCGAGTTCAAGTTCCATCACACCGCCTCCGCGCTATGATTGGAATCTTCGGATGGAGCCCGCAGCCCCCGAATGACCAAGGCGGCCTTGATTGCCTGGCTGAGGGCTTGGCCGATCATCAGGATCGCGAAGAGCGGAACCATGGTCTTGAACAGATATTTGATCGGCAGGCCGTCACTCTCATTGAAGTGTTCGAGCCCGATCCAGCTGCGCGCGATCAGACCGGAGCCCGCATAGAGGATGAGGATTCCGATCGGCACAATGAAGATCAGAGACCCAAACAGCTCAATCCCGGCTTTCGTCTTTCCGCTGAGCCGGGGGCGCAAGATATCAACGCGGACATGACCATCTTCACGCAGTGTCGCCGCGGCGCCGAGCATGAACATCATGGCGAAGGTGAAGATCACACTGTCGTTCAGCCAACTGAAGCTCAGGCCGAAGACATAGCGCAGCAGAACCGCCGCGAGTTGGATCAGGATAATCAGGAAGGCCGCCGACAGGGCGAAGCCCATTGCGATACCTGAGATCCGGTCGAGAAGCGTGCTTAGCGTTTCGGATGGCCGTTTCAGGGGTTTCGGAACCGCCAGGATCAGCAGCGGCAAGAGAAGTAGAGGCGACAGGCCGTATCCGGCGTATCGCAAAGCCGTTCCGACGCTCGAAACAATCTCTTCCATGTCGCCCCAGCTCCTTGTTCCGCCCAGTTCGGAGCAGCGTCTATAGTTCGCGCGCCACCATGTAAGGACTATCAGAAATGCTCGACCAGGCGCGCATCTTTTTCAGTGCGTCTTCATAGCTTTCATAGATGCGGCGCTCGATATCGCCTTGCTGGCCGGCATCGCTGCGAATGTCGGCAGAGATTTCCTGTACGCGGGCCATCACATCTTCGGGGAACTGGCGCAGCTCGACGCCTTCTTCATTCACCAGTTTTTCCAGATAGACGCCGTTCTGATACATGAACTCGCCGACTGAGAGGTGATTGACCTCGCTGGCCGCGCTGCGAATGATCGTTTGTTCGGTGGGTGTCAGGCCATCCCACATCCGCCGGTTCATCCCGAGCGCCAGGACGCTGCCAGGTTCATGGAAGCCTGGGCCGTAATGGTATTTCGCTTCGCGATGGAAGCCGAGGAAATAGTCATTCCAGGGGCCCACCCATTCGGTTGCATCAATGCGGCCGGTCTGCAGCGCCTGATAGATTTCATTGCCTGGCAACGCTTCGGCTGCCCCGCCAAGCGCCCGCACAACGTCGCCGCCCATGCCCGGGATCCGCATTTTCAGGCCGCGGAAATCATCGATGCTGTTAATCTCCTTGCGGAACCAGCCGCCCATCTGGTGACCCGTATTGGCCGCCTGAATGGCGATCACGCCGTATTGGCCTGACAATTCTTCCCAGAGCGCCTGACCGCCGCCGAAATCGATCCAGCCCATCGCTTCGACCGCTGTCATGCCCATTGGCACGGAGGTGAAGAAGTTGAAGGCCTTGGACTTGGACTGCCAGTAATAATCAGCGCCATGATACATATCGACATTGCCCGAGGCGACGGCATCAAATGCTTCGAAAGCGGGGACCAGTTCGCCGGTGGCATAGACCTGAACTTCAATCTGGCCTTCAGAGAGCTCGCCAATCCGATCCGCCACGCGCTGCGCTGCGGTACCGAGGCCTGGCAGGTCCTTCGGCCAGGTTGTTGTCATGGTCAGGCGGCGTTTCTTGCGCGTCTGCACAGCAGGGCCCGCTGCGCTGTCACTTGCCGATTGCGAACATGCAGTCGTCGCGAGCCCGGCAGCCCCCAGTGTGGCGGCACCGAGCAGTTTCCGGCGATCAATCATGTAATTTCTCCCGATGGGTTTATTCACTCTCTTCAAGCGCGCGCCATCGTCCACCGTCAAGCACTTCCAGAGGCTTGAACCGCCGCTTGTAATCCATTTTGTCGCTGTCTTTGATCCAGTAGCCCAGATAGACATGCGGCAGACCGAGCTCGCTCGCGTGCAGGATGTGATCAAGGATCATATAGGTTCCGAGGCTGCGCTGACGCAGGCTGGGATCGAAATAGGTGTAAACCATCGAGAAGCCATCGCGCACAATATCGGTCAGCGACACCGCAGCCAGAGGCGCGTCATCGCCTTCACCAATGCGATATTCGAACAGCAGAGTCTGAACCGGGCTGTCATTCACCATCGCGCAAAATTCGCGATAGCCCATATCCGACATCCCGCCGCCATCATGGCGTGAGCTGAGATAGGATTTGAGCAACCGGAAATGTTCCCGATTGGCGCGCGCTTCAATGGGCTTACGGACCAGATCGGTATTCGCCTTGATGATCCGCTTTTGGTTCTTGCTCGGCTTGAAATTGGCAACATCGACCCGGACAGAGCGACAAGCATTGCAAGTCGGGCAAGCCGGGCGATAGGCGACGCCCTGGCTACGCCGGAAACCAGCTCGGCTCAGCTGATCATGCAAAGCGTCCGGGTTTTCCTGAGTCAGGTGCGTGAAGCCTTTGCGCTCAATTTGCCCAGGCAGATAGGGGCAAGGGCTTGCGCCTGTCACATAGAAGCGCAATCCACGCCGGAGTCCCGGTAACTGAAAGAGCGATTCGTCTAGCTTCATATCCGTAATTTACGCATCTAAAGGTCAAAGCGCCAAGGGGCTATAACCGTAAATGCGACCCACATTATGATCACAAGTGGGCCACCAAAGCGTAAAAAGTCTCCAAACTTGTAATGACCCGGTCCCATAACCAGCATATTTGTCTGATAGGCAATGGGTGTCGCGAAGGCACAATTGGCGGCGTAAATCACTGCCAACAAAAAGGGAAACGGGTCTGTCCCGGTCTGCTCAGCCGCCGAAATCGCAATCGGCGTGAACAGAACAGCAGTCGCGGCATTGCTGAGAATATTGGTCAGAATCGCCACCGCGAGGAAAATCGCAGAGAGAATCGCCAGTGTGCCATAAGGCGAGGCGAGGAGCACAACCAGTTCGGCAATCATCTGCGCCGCGCCGGTCATTTCCAGCGATACGCCCATTGCGAGCGCCGCCGCAATGACGAGATAGATACGCAGGTCGAGCGAACGCGCCGCTTGGCGATGATTGAGACACTGGAGCAAGATCATCGCGGTCGCCGCCACGATGGAAGCGAGCGTGATACTGGCAATTCCAGTCGCCGCAGCGATCACCATGGTAATCGTGATCAGGCGCGCAACTTGAGCTCGCGTCGTGGTCGGAAACTCACTCTGCGACCATTCCAGCAAGATCAGGTCACGGCTGGCCCGCAGATTTCGGAAAGCGCTGATCGGGCCGCACAGCAGAAGCGTATCGCCAGCTTCGAGGCGAATCTCGCCGAGCTTCGCCCGGATCATTCGGCTGCGGCGCTGAATGCCTAGCGTCACTGCGCGGGTCAGGCGACGGAAGCCGAGCATCTCAACCGTACGTCCGGCCATGCGCGAGCCTGGCGCAATCACGGCTTCGACCAGACCAAGCTGGTGTTCGCCGGAATCGTCTATTTCAGGAACGCCGCTCTGCCAGATGTCTTGAAGCATCGCGGGCTTTTCCGACAGCAGGTCGGTCAAAGCCTGCCGGGTGGCTGCGACGATGACCAGATCGCCTGGCATCAGGCGAACTTCGTCATAAGGCGGCAGCAGAGCGCGTTCGCCGCGCTGGATCATCCGGACGGTCATATCCTTGAGGTCCGGAAACATTCCGGCGACGGCTTCCTTGCCATCCAGAAAATGACCAGGAGTGACTTCAAACTGGGCCACGAACTGTTTGCCCGATTTTACCATCGTTTCGGTAAAGTCTTCCCGGTTCGGCAGCAGCAGGCGCGAAGCGACCAGCAAATAGACCATGCCGACGCCGGCGAGCATAAGACCGAAAACCGACTGGTCAAAGAAACCGAGCGAGTTGGGCGTCAGGCGTTCATAAGCATCGGCTGCGAGCAAGTTTGTTGAGGTCCCGATCAGGGTCGTCATGCCGGCAAAGATCGATACGAAGCTCAGCGGCATCATCAGCCGCGAGGTTGAGGCCCCCATCCGCGCCGCTATGGCAGACATGATCGGCAGGAACATGATCACGACGGGCGTATTGTTAGTGAAAGCAGAGGTCGCGAACACCGCCATGAAGGTCAGAATTAGCGTGATCACCGGCCGCTTGTCGTAGGACTGCACCAGCGCCTTGGTCGGTCCTTCGAGCGCACCGGTCTGGAACAGGCCCTGGCCAACCACCAGGAGCGCCATGATCGTAATCAGTGCCGGATTGGCGAAGCCGGAAAGCAGATTAGCGAGCGTGATCTCGCTGCCATCATATGCGGTTGCGCCTGGCAAGCTGAACAGCAGAAGCAGAGCGGCGATCACGCTGACCGAAACCAGCTCCATTGACCAGCGATCGAGCGTGTAGAAGACAATGGTGACAGCGACGGCCGCGAGGCTCGCCCACATGGGCCAGTGAGCCAGAATATCTGCGGTCATTCAGCCTCCCGGGGTGATTCTCATCGCGCCCGATGAGTTCTATGCTGACTTATCGCTGATGACCAGAACAATTGAGATGCGGCGATTGACGCCGTCTTGCGGGGCGTTCTGTAGTAATGGCCGCGTATCTGCGAGGCCTGCCACGCTTTTGATCCGATCTTCAGAGACACCCGCTTCAATGAGCAAGCGGCGTGCCGAATTGGCGCGATCGGAAGACAATTCCCAGTTTGAATATCCCTCAGTCAAACTTGGGTTTGAATCCGTGTGTCCCTCAATCATGACCGGGAAGGAAAGATGCGAAATGGCGCTGCCGGTCAGGCGCGTCAGTTGCTGCCCGGTTTCATTGAGCGAGCCATCACCGTTTTCAAACAATGGCTGCTCCGTCATGTCCGAAAGGTCGATACGCACAAGGTTCGGATCGGCGGTGATGGTGACGCTCGATCCATATGACTCGAGGCTCGGGTCGAATCGAAGCATTTGGGCAACTGTCTTGGCCTGCAGGACTGGATCATTGGCCGCGACTTGGATGGCGTTCGCGTCTGACCCAAATTGCTGGGCGAGGGCCTGTCGCTCTCCGGCTGTAATGCCGTGAACGATCCACATGATCAGGAAAAACGCGCACAGGGCGGTCAAGAAGTCGGCATATGCCAACTTCCAAGTACCCATGCGACGGGCGGACGCTGAGGGCGTTCTGCCCTTTACGCGCCGGGATGAATAAGCTTCAGCCATATTTTTCCCATTGGGCCCTTCTGGCCTCGTCATCGCTCATAGGCCATTAGGGTGAATATCAATTGAGAATGGCGGGTTGGATTTAGATGAAATTTGTTCGATCAGGGCCGCTGACATGGACAGGAGTTTTATAATGGCGAAAACCGCTTTTCTCGGGCTTGGGGTTATGGGCTATCCCATGGCTGGGCATCTGGAAGCTGCCGGTCATGCTTTGACCGTATGGAACCGCACGGCGGCGAAAGCCGAGGCTTGGGCAGCGGACCATAAAGGCAGCGCCGCTGCCAGCCCGGCAGAAGCGATTGCGGGCGCCGACTTTGTCTTCCTGTGTCTCGGTGATGATCCGGATGTGTTGGTCGTCTATGACGCCATGGAGGCGGCCATCGCCGAGGGTATGGTGATTGTTGATCATACCACGGCCAGCGCCAGTCTGGCGCGAGATCTCTATTCGCGCGCAGCAGCGAAAGGCGCTGCATTCATTGATGCGCCGATCTCTGGCGGGCAGGCGGGTGCTGAGAATGGCCAGCTGACCATTATGTGCGGCGGTGATGTCGAGGCTTTTACGCAGGCCGAGCCGGTTATGGACGCCTATGGCAAGCGAATGACGCTGATCGGGGAGAGTGGATCGGGGCAGCTTGCCAAATCTGTCAACCAGATTTGCATTGCTGGGATCGTGCAGGGACTGGCGGAAGGACTGCATTTTGCTGAACAGGCCGATCTCGACATCAGCAAAGTCGTCCAAGCCATCGCAGGGGGCGCGGCACAAAGCTGGCAAATGGACAATCGCTGGGAAACCATGCGCGATGGTCATTATGAGCATGGGTTCGCCGTTGACTGGATGCGCAAGGATCTGCGGATCACGCTTGAGACCGCGCGTGAGAATGGCGCCAGTCTGCCGCTGACCGCTATGGTCGATCAGTATTATGCGGACATTCAGGCCATGGGCGGCAATCGTTGGGACACGAGCAGCCTGCTGGCGCGTATGGGGAGGAGCAAGGGATAGATGACGCCGCTTCAGATCGCTGATGCTTTAGGGGTTTTTGTATTCGCCTTATCCGGCGGATTGCTGGCGTCGCGGCGCGGGCTCGATCTGTTTGGCATTTTTGTTGTCTCGCTCTTGCCAGCGATTGGCGGGGGCACTTTGCGGGACTTGCTGCTCGACCGCCCGGTCTTCTGGCTGGAGCAGTCGAACACGATCTTGATTGCCCTGGCAGGCGGTGGAGTATCCGCCATTCTCGGCGAGCGAATCGCCCGGTTCAAGACTTTGGTGTGGTTCGATGCGATGGGGCTGTCACTGTTTTGCGTGGTCGGGGCGCAGGCGGCATATGCCCTTGGCTACGGCCCGGTCGTGGTGGTGATGATGGGCACGATCACGGCGAGCTTTGGCGGCCTGCTGCGCGATGTGGTGTGCAATGAAGTCCCCCTGATACTTCGCGAGGACATCTACGCCACCGCCGCCTTACTGGGTGCATTGGTGTTCTGGGGGGCGGCGAGTTTGGGGTTCGCAATTCCCTTGGCGATGGCGCTTGGGGGTGCAACTGCCTTCCTTATTCGTGCCTGTGTGATCATCATGAAAACGATCCAACCGAAATTGCTGGTTCCGTTCCGAAAGAAACCAAAGGATGAAGCATGAGACGACTGGATCTGCATCTGAGAGAAGGCGAGGCTTTTGAAACTGTGATGCGAGCCATTCGGGCGGCGGAGCCGATCGATTACGTCGTCGTCCCGTTAGAGCAAAAGGATCGCCGTTATGTCTCGGTCTTCCTGCGCGACGGTACGCGCCAGACTCTGGTGGATAATCTGCAAACCTGTCTTGAGGGCGAGCGAGACTGGCGTCTTTCGATTGTCGAGATCGAGGCCACAATCCCTGACATTCCGGAAGACAAGGATCTGAAGAAACGCCGGGCGTCTCAGCGAAAGATCGCCTTGCGCGAAGAAATCTATCAGGACGTAACCAAGGATGCGACGCTTGATCGCGACTTCCTGATCTTTGTTGTGCTCTCAACTATCGTAGCGGCCATTGGCTTGCACTCAAACAGTGTGGCCGGCGTGATCGGCGCGATGGTGATTGCCCCTCTGTTGGGACCGATCCTCGGCTTTTCGCTCGGCGCCGCGCTTGGCGATCGCAAGCTCCTATTTGGGGCTGCGCAGACGCTTGCAGTGGGCGTTGCCTTGGCCCTGGTCTGCGCGATCCTGATTTCCTTTCTCATTCCGGTCGATTTTTCCAGCCGTGAATTGATGTCACGCGCTGAGGTCCGGCTCGATGGTATGGCGCTGGCCATTGCTGCTGGAGCGGCCGCAGCCTTATCGCTGACACGCGGGGCAAATGCGACTTTGGTTGGGGTTATGGTCGCTGCTGCGCTTTTACCCCCTTGCGCTGCGGTAGGTCTTTTCCTTGGCACGGGCGAGTTCGCACTCGCGTCGCGGGCGGCGTTATTGCTCAGTCTGAACGTTGCGAGCCTGGTGCTCTCGGCTCTGGTCGTATTTCGCTTGCGCGACATTCGCCCGCGCACTTGGTTGGAGCGCAAAGGCGCGGACAGGGCTGTGGCGATCAATATGGCGCTCTCTGCGATACTGCTGGTCATCGCAATCGTCCTGATTTTGGTGCTCGATCTGGGCGCCGCGGTCTCAATAGGCTAAAGCAATGGTCGTGTGAGGGGGACAAGGAGCGCCAGATGGCTAAATCAGAAAACAAGACCAAACCAACCGAAATTGACCCGAAAGACTTTGTTTCCGCGGTTGAGTCAGATCGTAAACGCGCGGACGCGAAAGTCCTGCTTGATTTCTTCGAACGCGTAACCGGGTTGCAACCGAAGATGTGGGGGCCGAGCCTGATAGGCTACGGGCGCTATCACTACAAGTATGAAAGCGGCCGCGAAGGGGACATGCTGATGACCGGATTCAGTCCGCGCAAAGCCAATTTAGTCTTCTACATCATGCCGGGCTACCGGTCTGATGCTATGCAAGACAAGCTCTCGCGGCTCGGCAAGCATAAGCTCGGAAAGTCGTGTCTGTACGTCAATAAGCTCGCCGATATCGATATGGATGTGCTGGAAGAGATTGTACGCGACGGTGTCGACTATATGCGCGCGAATTACGAAACCTTCGACGCGTGACGCGGTCGACCATTGTCGCCTATTGGGCTCTGCCGCACGCGCAAGATGAGTTGGCCTACCAATACGTGATCGATGCGCTCGCAGAAGCGCAGGGCGGGGTGCGGTTTACGCCGCATATTTCCCTCGGCTCATTGGAGACGTTCGATGCGGATGTGGACGAAGTCGTGTCCGCTTTGCGCGGACTGATGGTGCGACCAACGCAGATTGGTCGCTCGTATGCGTTCACCAAGTCGCTCTATGTCGATATTGCCCAAAACGATCAGCTGGAGCGGGCGAGGGCAAGCTTGGCAAGGCGCAACGGGTTCCGCTCGACGCGCAGTTTCGCGCCGCATATCAGCCTTTGCTATGGACCGCCGGTAAACGAAGATGCGCTAAAGCCTATGATCGAAGCGCTGCTCAGGAAACCGGTACGGATCGACCGGGTGCGGGCCATGGAGATCTCGCTGCCTGTTGAAACGCATGCCGACGTGTCGACTTGGTCGCCGATCGAGACATTTCAGATTTGAATACTAAGCCTTGCGCGCCTTGTCTATTTTTTTGGCGAACCCGGCTGCGCCAAGACAAGTAACCGTCAGAGTGCCAATCGCGGTATGAACATCAATCACTGGCGTACCGACGCTGTTGCGGGTCTCAACTCCGGTGATGCCACGCAAGGGAATAAACACGCTAAGCGATTCCGGGTCTTTGTGGACCGCCTTGTTGAGCGTGTTGGGATGAAACTCAACGCACTCTTCAGTCAGGTAGAGCGTGCCGCCGACCCAATGCCCGCCCATGACCAGTTTCGAGGCTTTCGATCCCATACGCCCGCCGACCCCAACCAGTCGGCTGGTCCGCTCGCCAAACTCGGCATCTTTCAAAAGCGCCGTCGCCAGCTTTTTGGCGATAATATTATCAGGTGGGGCCATCAGCCAGTCTCCGCATGAGACCGCCAGTTAATACCGCTGGCTTCCATTTGACCAGAGCCAAGCCAGGCAAGCTGAACTAAGCCGTGCGGGCGGCATTGATCTGCGAGATGAGCTCATCACCACCATAACAACGGATGGAGAGCGTATCGGCAGAAGTTTCAAGATCGATGATCGACGCGACCATTCCGAAGCGTTTGCTGACTTGATTGAGTTCAGACCATGGGATGAGAATTCTCAGCTCGTCCATGTTCTTGAAGAAGGGTTGGTTCAGTTTGGAGGGCTGAAATTCAAACCCAGTTGTCTTGATCAGCGCCTGACCTGAGATCCATTGCCCGCCGATCATTTTCTTGGAGAGATTTGCGCTGATCTGTCCATCCAGACCGAGGATCATCTTGGACAGACGCCCCATCTTGGCGCCGTCGAGCAGGGCGCTCACGTTTTTCGTACTCAAGATCTTGTCCGGGTCGGGCATTGGGATTGTCCTTCCTCGGTCTGCCGAGTTTGTATCAGGCAAGTTTCTCAGCTGCCGTCTCAGCGAAATAGGTGATAATCCCGCTCGCGCCGGCACGTTTGAAGCTGAACAGGGATTCCATCATCACCCGCTCGCCATCAATCCAGCCATTTTGCGCGGCAGCCTGGATCATCGCATATTCGCCCGAGACCTGGAACGCGAAGGTCGGAACCGCAAAGGTATCGGAAACCCGGCGTACAATATCCAGATAGGGCAGACCCGGCTTGACCATAACCATGTCAGCGCCTTCCTGCAGGTCCATCGCGACTTCACGCAATGCCTCGTCTGAGTTTCCAGGGCTTTGTTGATACGTTTTCTTATCGCCGATAAGTGCCGTCGCTGAACCAATGGCTTCGCGATAGGGGCCATAGAAGCCGCTTGCATACTTCGCCGCATAAGACAGGATCATCGTATTGGTGAAGCCATTTTCTTCCAGCGCTGAGCGGATCGCGCCGATGCGGCCATCCATCATGTCGGATGGGGCAACCACATCTGCGCCGGCTTCCGCCTGCAACAGTGCCTGTTCGAGAAGTACGGCCGTTGTCTCATCATTGAGGACGTAGCCAGCTTCATCAATGAGGCCGTCATGGCCGTGACTGATGAAGGGATCGAGCGCGACATCGCAGATAATGCCAACCTCAGGGGCGGCGTCCTTCATCGCTTTGATCACGGTCGGGATGAGGCCATCAGGATTCAAACACTCGCTGCCATCCTCATCCTTGCGCTCCGGATCGATATGCGGAAACACCGCAATCCCTGGAATGCCGAGCTTGGCAGCGCGTTTGGCGGCAGCGGCAGCTTCTTTGACACTCAGCCGCTCAAGACCCGGCATCGCTGCGACGGGGATGCGCGGTTCCTCGCCATCATGGACGACCATGGACCAGATCAGATCGGCGGGCGTCAGCACGTTTTCAGCCGTCAGCCTGCGGATCCAGCTCGATTGGCGCAGGCGCCGCAGGCGCGTGGCCGGGAAGGTTTGGGGGAATGGACTTGTCATGCTGTGGCGATAGCGGTCCTAACCCTTCGGATCAACGCCATATCTTAGCCAGCCAGTGATTGCGTATCTATAAGCCCTCGCGAACGGGGTAACATAGCTGACCGAATGCGATTGGGGTACTTTGAACACGTTGAGGACGTTGAAAGCCGGGGTGAAGCCTTCGACGACATTGCCGAGATCATCATGAAACTCTAACACGCCACCCCATTCGGTGCGCCACTTCGGGGTCAGGTTGAGCACGTAAGCGGCGCGCCGGTTCTTGCCGTCGACATCATCATCATGACGGGTCAGGAATTGCCCAGGGCCATACCGTGTCAGCTGCGCGTCCGCGAATTGTATGTCATCAATTCCGGTAAGTGCGCGACACTTATCCAGAAAAACCTCGCTATTGATGAACTCATAAACCGGCTTAAGCGCTTTCGTGATCTGGCCGCTATGATAGAGATCATAGAGCGGGACGTTGGCGAAGTAATATTGAAACTCCGCGCCCGCCGACTGATTCAGGTAGCCCAGAAAGGCGCGCAACTGTTGTTCGCTGAGATTTCTAAGTCCCGCGGCATCAAGATCAGTATGTTGACCCTGGCGATTATAGACTGCGTTCCAGGCTTTATGCTGCTGCGCCAGGGCGTGGATAGCCTGTGCCGTATCGACCGACAGAAACTCCGCGACCTGCATACGACCGCTGTTTTGAAAGCGGGCAANCTCAGCGTCACGATCGCGCGTCTGGTTTACTTCAAAATTCATTCCTTGGCTTCCGATCGTCTCATGCCGAACCGAAACAGAGATCGGCGCACTTTACGTCGCATGAAGCAGCGTTTGGTGACATCCATGAACGGCTTCTGCGCATCTTCGATTTCGAGCATGTAGGGTTCGAGCTGCCCGCGGGAAATCTCGCGGAATCCGAGCGAGGCATAGAACGGACCATTCCAGGCGAGATCGCGAAACGTCGACAGGCTGACATGAGGCAGCTTTCGNTGTTCCGCCTCAGCAAGGGTTCGAATCACCAAGGCTCGACCGAGCCCCTTCTTACCGTGATCAGGATGCACACTGACCTGATCGAGATACAGCCCGGTACCCCTTGGCCGGATCAGGGCGAAGCCGACCGCCCAGTCGTGCTGGTTGCGCGCAGCGAAGACGTTTCCGGCAGGAATCTCAGTTTCCAGAACCTCCGCAGGGACGTGATCCTTAAGCGCGTCCGAGGTGAGCAAACCGGTCGGTTCGAATAAGGCAGATGCTGCCTTATCCACGGAGATAAGTGCAGGAATATCACCCAGCTCTGCAGCCGTGATGGAATACCCTTCCGGAAGTTCAGACATTGACGCAGATTTCTCCTGTGGCATTGCTGCCGCGGATTGGACCATAGACGAGGCCGTAGCCGATGACCACACGACTGAGCGAAGAACAAGTCATGATTCAGGACATGGCCAAGCGCTTCGCCGCCGACCGCCTGGCACCGCACACGTCAGAGTGGGATGAAACCAAGCATTTTCCCGTCAAAGTGATCCGTGAAACGGCTGAGCTTGGCTTCGCTGGTATCTATGTTGGCGAGGATGTCGGTGGCTCGGCGCTCGGGCGGCTGGACGCGGCCTTGATCTTTGAACAACTGTCATATGGCGACGTTTCAACCGCAGCTTTCATTTCGATCCACAATATGGCGAGCTGGATGATCGACCGGTTTGGTTCTGACGACCAGCGTAAGGCCTGGCTACCAAAACTGACCAGTATGGAGTTGATTGCCTCCTATTGCCTGACCGAACCGGGCTCTGGTTCGGATGCGGCTGCGATGAAAACCATGGCCGTTCGCGATGGCGATGAGTACGTTCTCAATGGCTCGAAACAGTTCATTTCCGGGGCGGGCACCAGTGATGTCTATGTTCTTATGGCCAAGACATCCGATGCTGGCGCGCGTGGTGTGTCGGCCTTCATCATTCCGATCGACACGCCCGGGCTGAGCTTCGGCGCCAACGAAAAGAAAATGGGCTGGAATTCGCAACCGACATGTCAGGTGCTGCTGGATGATGTCCGCATTCCCGCTGCCAATCGCATTGGCGATGAGGGGCATGGATTCAAGTTTGCCATGGCCGGTCTAGATGGCGGCCGACTGAACATTGCGGCGTGTTCGCTTGGCGGGGCTCAGCGGGCGCTCGGCAAGGCGCTCGACTATGCCAAGGAGCGCCAGCAGTTTGGCCAGCCGATCGCGGATTTTCAGGCCATTCAGTTCAAGCTGGCTGATATGGAAACCGAACTCCAGGCCGCCCGCGTGATGCTGTATGAGGCGGCCGCCAAACTCGACGCCAAAGCGCCTGATGCCACACGTTGGTGCGCCATGGCCAAGCGTTTCGTCACGGATACAGGCTTCAAAGTTGCCAATGAGGCGCTGCAAATCCATGGCGGTTATGGCTACTTGTCGGAATATGGCATCGAGCAAATCGTTCGCGACTTGCGCGTGCATCAGATCCTTGAAGGCACGAACGAAATTATGCGCGTCATCGTCAGCCGAGATATGCTGAAGGGATAAAGCTCAAAATTCACCGCGAATCCCTCTATGAAGGAGTTTATGGATGACGGGGCAGCCATTATCGAGCTCGCGACCCTCCGCGAGATTTGCAGCGCAGAGATGCAATGTCTTCGCGGGTTTTTAAGTCTCTCAGATGTCGGAATTGATGACGAGGTCGCCGCCTCTCGGATTGTGCGCTTCAATGTGTTCAGCAATTCCCATTTTGGAATTGTACCGGTCTTGAGGCTTGCCACCGACGATCAGGATGGGCAGGGGCTTTGCCTGTCACAGGTCGTGGTCAGCCCGCGCAGCCCGCCGGTTATGGGAGAGACCGCGATCGTATCACCCTTGTCGGACAAATTACTTCAGAACGAAGAGCAGATCGTCCGGACCGCATTTCTAGCGGCGAAAGCGGCGTATTCAGGAGAGAGGCGATCTTAGTCAGCGCGCACCTTTGACTTGTTGACCTCCCCTTATTTGCATCCCCTTTGACGCCCCCAGCGTAAAGCGCTTAACCTGATACTCGTAAGCTTCACAAAGAGGGGGCTCAGGAGGATCAGTTATGCAAATTACCGCAGTTGAAGGCCTGGGGGCCGAAATTACCGGCGTCGATATCAAATCTCTAAGCGATGCAGACTTCGCCGCAATTCAGGACGCCTTCGCCGAACACGGCGTCATCTTTTTCCGCGATCAGGATACGATCGAAACGGATCACATCGCGTTCGCTGAGCGGTTCGGCGAGATCAACGTCAATCGTTTCTTCGCGGCGCATCCGGACTATCCGCAAATCGCTTTGGTCGCGAAGGAGCCGGACCAGAAAGACAATATTGGCGGCGGCTGGCACACCGATCACTCATATGATCATGAACCTGCGCTTGGTTCGGTTCTGGTGGCGCGCGAACTGCCTGAAAGCGGCGGCGACACAATGTTTGCCAGCATGTACAAGGCGTATGAAAGCCTGCCCGAGGATTTGAAGGATAAAATTGAAGGGCTCAGCGCCATCCATTCCGGCAAGCATATTTTTGGCGAAGGGCCGGACAGCTATTACAAAACCAGCGATGCTGGCGAGCATGATGAAGGCACAGGTCGGATAGGCAATGCCGACGTCGCTGCAACCTTGGTCGACCCTGAACATCCGATCGTCATCACCCATCCGTTGAGCGGCAAAAAGGCCCTCTACGTCAATCCGGCCTTCACGCGCGAAGTAGTGGGTATGGATAAGGCAGAGAGCGATGAATTGCTGTCTGATCTCTACACACATGTCTTTACCGGACACGATTTCCACCATCGCTTCAAATGGGAGCCCGGCTCGATCGCGATGTGGGACAATCGCTCAACCTGGCACTGGGCGCTGAATGATTATCAGGGCCAGCGCCGGATCATGCACCGGATCACGATCGAAGGTTGCCCAATAGGCGCATAAGGCTCATCCTCTGAGTGAGGGGAGGATGATACGAATGCAGAGAAACTCAAGAAAGACATGGGCGCCGCTGGCTTTGGCGGCGACACTGTCGAGTTGCGTCGTTGGTGGCGAGCCAGCCGATATCGCAGACTGGCCGGGTATGGCCTCCTTGCAGATCTCACATGAGACTGGCGGGGCGTATCATCTCTGCGGAGCGACAATGATCTCAGAGCGGTTTGTGTTGACCGCGGCGCATTGTGTCGAGTTCGCCAAGCTTGAAACGGGCGAAGATGGCAATGCGCGGATTGTTCAATATCAAAAGTCCAACGATCCGAAGCAGGATTTGCAATCCTTGGGGCCGCTGAAGATAGTAGCAGGCCTCGGGGATCTCTCGGAAGACCCGACAGAGGTAACCTTCAACATTGCAGAGATGCATATCCATCCGAGCTATAAGATTGGCAAATCCCATCGTGGCCATGATGTTGCGGTGCTCGAAATTGATGGGACATGGACCGGGCCTACGGCGACGCTGGATGGCTTCCTGGCACCGCCTGTACGGGCTCAGCGTGATCAGGTGCAGGTCGCTGGGTATGGCTTTCTCTATGAAGCCGGCAGCGCTGAGACGGCGATTGGTCGCCGCGGCGCTGTCAATGCGCCGAGCCTTGCCCTGCAGCAAGCGAACGTCCCGCCGCTAAGCCCCCGAGCCTGCAAGCAACGCATGGACGTTAATATCGCTCGATATGAAGACAAAGCCCAGTTTGAGGGCATGTTGATCAGCGCAGAAACTCATATCTGCGCCGGCGTTGGCGACGCGGATAGCTGCACCGGCGATAGCGGCGGACCCCTGGTCTTCAGACCGGAAGAGGGCCCGCCCGTTCAAATCGGCATTGTCAGTTGGGGCCTGGGCTGCGCCCGTCCTGAAGCGCCCGGCATCTATGCCCGTGTCGCGCATTATAAGGACTGGATTGCCTCAATTATCAGCGACACGCCTGGCGCAACTTAGAATCGTAGACCAGCGCCGATCGATAAAGTGCCCGTGTCCACTTCATCGGTGTCGTGCAACGTGTAGTCTGTCCTCAGATATATGTTTTCGGAGATATCAATCGTCGCACCGACGCCATAAGCAGGTCCATCATTCGTTCTGGTCACGGTCGTTGAGAGGTCGGGATCATCGGCATAATAGGTATGTGCAAACTGAGTAGTTGCATAACCGACGCGCGCAAATGCCTGCACCTTTTCGGTCACAGGTACACCAGCACGGACGAACACGCCCGCGTTCGTTTCTAAACTCGCCCGCGCCGCGACGGGACTGCCGTCCTCAGTTAACTGCGCATATATGTCATCGCTCAAGCCGGCTAGGAACTCACCTTCGATCGCTAGGTTGGTCGCGAAATTGTATCCGGCTCGAAATCCAATCGCGTCGAATTCCGTGTCGTCTCCTTGAAATTCACTGAGAGGCTCCGAGTCTGTCTGCACGCGGTTGTAGTTGCCTTCAACATAGAAGCTTTCAGCGCCAGCGACGGGCGCCGCGACTGTGACAAATGTTGAAATGGCGATTGAGATTATTCTGATCTGCATAATCACTTTCCTTGATGGGTGGGTGGTTACGCAGTGCGGCCCTGCATATTCAGTTCCGCGGATCAAACAATGGAAAACTCCAATTATTACAAAAAAATCAGTAAGTTACAAAATATTCAGGTTTACCAAAGAGAGGCAAGAGCGTCTCTTTGCTCGGCTGTGCGCCCAGCGCAACTTAGGCAATCATGCCGCCGTCGAGAACAATGGTATGACCATCGACCCAGGCGCTGGCGCGTGAACACAAATAGATCGCTGTGCCCGCCATGTCTTCCGGCTCACCCATGCGGCGTCGCGGGATCTGCTTGATCACGGATTCACGGATCGCGTCTGAATTGGTCGCTTCCTTGGTCATGTCACTTGGGAAGAAACCCGGTGCGATGCCGTTCACATTGATCTTGTGCCGCGCGAGATCGGTGGCGAGGTGCTTGGTCAGATGGACGACCCCAGACTTACTGGCTGAGTAGGCGTAGGATGGCATGCCTGGATTGGTGATGCCATTGATCGAGGCAATGTTGATGACGCGCGCTGGGTCCTCTTGCGTGCCGCCTGCACGAAGCAAGGGAAGTGCCTTCTGGGTCATGAAGAAGACGGACTTGATGTTGATGTTCATCACCTTGTCCCAGCCATCTTCCGGGAACTCATCGATGGGCACGACCCAATTGGCGCCGGCATTATTGACCAGAATATCGAGTTGGCTTTCCTGTTTGGAAATCTCCGCGACCAGTTTCTCGATGCCTTCAACTTTCGACAGGTCGGCCTGGATCGGTATGCAAGTGCCGATCTTGGACAGCTCTTCGGCTTTCGCATTGAGCCGTTCTTCTTTGCGCGCGGAGATATAGGTCTTCACTCCGTTCTCGACGAAGCCGCGAGCAATCATGGCGCCAATCCCGCTTGAGCCTCCGGTTACGAGGGCGGTTTTTCCGGAAATGTCGAACAGCGACTTCATTTTACGTCTCCAAGCTTAGATTTGCGGCCAAGCTGGCGCAGGTGTCACGCCTTGTCCATTCTGCCGCGAGGATAATCCCGCTTATGCAGAAGAGATCTGACGTTCGGGGGTAGCTGCCTGACGGGAATTGCCCTAGGGAGCGCCCGGATCTTCCCGAAACCGAGAGTAGCCTCATGGCCCGTTCCCCGTTTGCTGCCTATGCAGACCGTATCAACCTGTCCGCCTGGACGCAGACGCAGCGCGCAACTTTCACGCCGAGCCGTGTGAAGACGGAGCTGCTGGCAGGCCTGACCGTGGCCTTGGCTCTGGTGCCGGAAGCGGTGGCCTTTGCGTTCGTTGCCGGGGTTGAGCCTTTGGTCGGACTGTATGCAGCGTTTCTGGTGGGGTTGATTACGGCTGTTACGGGCGGGCGTCCTGGTATGATCTCTGGCGCCACGGGGGCGCTTGCGGTCGTCATGGTCGCCTTGGTCGCCCAGCATGGCGTCGAATATCTTTTCGCCACCGTCGTGCTCATGGGTATCCTGCAAGTCGGGGCAGGGGTGTTCAAATTAGGTAAGTTTATCCGTCTGGTGCCGCACCCGGTCATGCTTGGCTTCGTCAACGGGCTCGCCATCGTGATCTTTCTGGCGCAGCTTGGACAGTTTCAAGTGCCGGGCACCGCGCATGCGGACGGACATAGCTTCCTGCCGAATGGCGACTGGTTGCTGGCTGGCGAGATGACCATCATGCTCAGCCTGATCGCCGTAACTATGGGTATCATCTGGGGGCTACCCAAGCTCACTAAAGTTGTGCCAGCGCCGCTTGCAGGGATTGCGGTTGTCGCCGCCCTCGTGATTGGGCTTGGAATCAACACACCGGTGGTTGGGGATCTCGCCTCTATCAAAGGCGGCCTCCCGGATTTCCACGTACCAGCCGTGCCGCTGAATCTGGAGACGCTGGAGATCATCCTCCCTTATGCTGTCGTGCTGGCCGCGATTGGTTTGATCGAAAGCCTGCTGACGCTAAACCTTGTCGGTGAGATCACCAACCAACGCGGCGGCGCATCACAGGAATGTGTGGCGCAGGGGACCGCTAACGTGGTGACCGGCTTCTTCGGCGGCATGGGCGGCTGCGCCATGATCGGCCAGTCGATGATCAATGTGAAGTCTGGCGGTCGCACACGTTTATCAGGTCTGTCTGCTGCCCTGTTCCTACTCGCCTTTATCCTGATCGGGTCGCAATGGATCGAGATGATCCCGCTGGCGGCGCTCGTCGGTGTGATGTTCATGGTTGTGATCGGTACGTTCGCCTGGAACAGCCTGCGCATCATGTCGAAGATCCCGTGGACGGATGCTTTTGTCATCCTGCTCGTCACTGGGGTGACGGTCTGGAAAGACCTCGCTGTGGCCGTCGTGGTTGGGGTCATTGTCAGCGCGCTCGCCTATGCCTGGAACAATGCCAAACGCATTCGCATCCTGCAGCGCGACTCGATCCGCACGCCGGGCGCGACAGTCTATGAAATTGAAGGCCCGCTCTTCTTCGGCTCGACCGATGGGTTCGCGGAACTGTTCAATCCTGATGATGATCCAGACGTTGTAATTGTCGACTTCTTGCGCTCTCGTGTTGTTGATCAGTCAGCCCTGCAAGCGATCGAAGATCTGGCAGCAAAGTACCAGGCTAAGGGGAAGACCCTGAAGCTGCGCCATCTCTCACGCGACTGTCACAAGCTGCTGACCAAGGCCGGACAGTTGATGGTCGATAGTGAAGACGATCCCGACTATGAGATTGCTGCTGACTATCATGTCCGTACCGGCATCTTTGGCGGCGGACATTAAGGCAAGCTAAGGCGGTTCGCTCTGGACCCGTCCAACGTGTCGCGCTAACGCCCGTGGCATGACAGATTCAGTCCTGACCAAGACCGAGGGTGGCGTTGGCTACATCACCCTCAATCGCTCGGAAGCGCTGCATGCGCTGAATTTCGACATGTGCGAAACCATTCTCGCCGCCCTACGCGTGTGGGCGCAGGATCCCGCCGTTCAGATGGTGATGATCGATCATGCCGACGGCACGCGCGGTTTCTGTGCAGGCGGCGACATCGCCATGCTGCGCGAAAGCGGTCTGAGCGACGGCACGGAGGCGCGTGCTTTCTTTGCCGAAGAGTATCGCATGAACGCGGCGATCAAATCCTTCCCGAAGCCGTATCTCGCGATCATGGATGGCGTGACCATGGGTGGCGGAGTTGGGCTGTCTGTCCATGGCTCGCACCGGGTGGCGACGGAGCGGACTTTGTTCGCGATGCCGGAAACCGGCATTGGCCTGTTCCCGGATGTGGGGGGTGGTTGGTTCTTGCCGCGTTTGCGCGGAGAGCTTGGGACGTGGCTGGCGCTTACGGGCGAGCGGCTGAAAGGTGCGGACGTCGCTGCAGCGCGGGTCGCCACGCATTTCCTGCCATCCGAACTGATTCCCAACCTCAAAGCACAAATCGCCGAGGCGGACTTCTCGGCGGGCGCCGCCGAAATGCTCGGTGAAATTCTCTCGCTGCTCACGCATTCCGTTCCGGCGGGCAGTTTTGAGCCGCACATGGACACTATAGATTCCTGCTTTGCGGGGGATTGCGCTGAGGCCATGGTCGCCGCACTGGAAGCCAATGGATCCGAATGGGCCGTCAAACAGGCTGAAACAATCCGCACGAAATCACCAGAGACGGTGAAAGTCGCCCTCCGCCAGGTGCGCGAAGGGGGGGAGTGCGAGACGTTTGAGGAAAATATGCGGATGGAGTACCGCATCGGCTGGCGCAAAGTGCAATCGCCAGACTTCATCGAAGGGGTCCGGGCTGTGATCATCGACAAGGATCATGCGCCGAAATGGAAGCCGGACACATTGGAAGGCGTTTCAGACGCGCATGTCGCGCAGTATTTCGAGCTTTTGGGTGACGATGAGCTGAGTTTTGACTGAACTAGAGACCGACCTTTCCGCCTGGTGCCAATCCTACGTTGACGCGTTCAATGCCGGAGATGCTCCTGCCATTGCCGCACATTGGACCTTCCCTGCGCTCACCACGCAAGCTGGGCGGTCGTACGTATTCAAGAGTGAAGAGCATTTCGCCAAGAATACCGCCATACTGCTCGGGTTCTACGAAGCTCAGTCTGTGGACCGGGTCGAACGTAAACTGGTATCTGCGCACCTCCTGCACAAGGACACAGCATCGATGATCGTCTCCGACACAATGTACACAGCCGGCGGAGATGAGATCGCGAGTTGGCAGGCAGCCTATGTCCTGCAGCGCGTTCAAGGCGGCTGGAAAGCGGTTATGGCGGTGGCGGACGGTGAAACCGAAGCCTGGGCCGCGCGCGGTACGCCGCTCGGAGGCTAGATCATCCGCTGAGTTATGGTGAACGGGATCACCGCGGTTAGGGCCCCAAAAACCAATTTTGCGCTTGTTTTGGGGTGAAAAGTAACACTTTCGGCCGTTTTGTTAACCAAAAGGGGCTGAAAACAAGACGTGTTTAACGAATTATAAGTCTTGGTCCTGTAAATCTACTCAAACTACAACAAAAGTTGAGTGGTGATGGTAATGACAATGACTTATGGCGCAGCCGAGGCTGCGAGCGACTCTATGAGCGTCGCTGAATCTTTCGTAAAATCTCTTTCGCTTCTGGAGCAGGCACATCGCCGTCTTCATGATGTCGTTAAGGACGATCTGGAGCGTGGTGGTGAGCGTCACCTGACTGGTGTTCAAGCTCTGCTGCTTTATGAAATTGGTGAAGATGAAACGCCAGCTTCGACCCTTCGCTCACGCGGCGCTTTTGCCGGTACAAGCCTGTCTTATAACGTGAAAAAGCTTCAAGAGGGTGGCTATCTGATCCAGTCTCGCTCTGAGCGTGACAAGCGCACCGTTCGCCTGAAACTGACCGAGCGTGGTCACAAGGTTCGCCAGCGCGTCGTCGATCTGTTCGACCGCCAGGCAACGGCTCTGGAGCCAACGGCGAGCGTTCGCCAGGATGATCTGAGCCAACTGAACAAAACGGTTTCGCGCCTCGAGCGCTTCTGGACTGACCAGATCCGTTTTCAACTATAGATGAGTGTACTCATTCCCTAATACTTGATTAGTATTTGGGATGCTTGGGAGGGTGCTACTTATCTTTTTCATGGGGCTGCCGTGGCAAGACGCTGCGGCAGCACCTTGGATTCTGGCGCCGGGAAAAGTCTATACACGTGTTTCGCTGGCGAACGAGCGGGTCGAAGGCCTGACGGCCTGGCGCGGCGACGTCTATGGTGAATATGGACTGGCGGGGAGATTGACTGCGTCGCTCAAGCTTGAAGCGGTCTCTTACCCGGATGCAAGCGACTTCGATGCGCAAGGATGGCGGGCGACGTTAAGGCGGCGTTTGTTTCAATCGGGCGGGTTCTTGGTCTCAATAGAGGGCGGCCTGCTTGAAGGTGCAGCCATTGGTGGCAGAAACGGCTGCGACACACTTGGAAGTGAGGTTCGACTGGGCGCGGCTTGGTCAGGGCAATGGCGGAAGCGCCAGAGTTTTGCCTTCCTGGAAACCGCGAGACGGGAACATGAGGCCTGTCAGCGCGATCGGATTGAGTTCGGGCTAGGGCAGCAACTGTCAGAGAATATCTGGAGCGTCTCTCAGTATTGGCGGGAACGTGGATCGCCCAATGCCGCGTCTGACAAGGTTCAATCAGAGATTCTCTTGCGCGATGGCAGCATGGATTACTCGCTTGGCTACTGCAATGAGAATGGCGGTGCCTTTATCGAAGAGAGCATCTTTCTTGCTATCGCTAAACGGTTTTGAGGGGTGTTTTTGCCGCTTAATCCGTCCTAGAAGGCATTTATGCCTGATACGTCGACGCAGATTGCATCCAAACTCCACCGCAAAGATCTGATTGAGGGGCTTGATGCCCTGGAACAGCGTCTTTTGTGGCTGGCTAGCTGGACCATTCACAACGCTAACCATATTCGTCGCAGCCGGGATGGTCTGAAAGTCGGTGGTCACCAGGCCAGTTGCGCTTCGATGACGACGCTGATGGCGGCGCTCTATTTCCACGTGTTGCGCCCGAATGATCGCGTTGCCGTCAAACCGCATGCTTCGCCGGTACTACATGCTGTCGAATACCTGTTCGGTCGCCAGAGTCAGGATCAGCTGGAACGCTTTCGCGGCTATGGCGGCATGCAATCCTATCCGTCGCGCACCAAGGACAAGATCCGGGTCGATTTCTCGACCGGATCTGTCGGTCTTGGTGTTGCGGTGACGGCGTTTGCCTCACTGGTACAGGACATGTGGCTAGCGCGCGGCGAAATGCAGCCGGAACAAGCCGGGCGTTTCATTTCCTTGCTCGGCGATGCCGAGCTGGACGAGGGCAATATCTACGAGGCGCTGATAGAGGCCTACAAGCACGACATTCGCAACACGTGGTGGATTGTCGATTATAACCGCCAAAGCCTCGATGCGACGACGTCCGAAAAGATGTTCGACCGGTTCGACGATATTTTCGAAACCGCCGGGTGGGACGTGCTGACACTGAAATATGGCGCACGGCAGCGCGCTGCGTTCAAGAAGCCGGGCGGGGCGCGCCTGCGCAAATGGATCGATGACTGCCCGAATGATCTCTATGCCGCGCTGACTTATGAGGGCGGAGCCGCGTGGCGGCGCCGGTTGACCAAGGACCTGAAACGCTCGCCCAAGACGCTTGAACTGATCGAAATCTATGATGACGACACGCTCGGAAATCTGATGACCGAGCTTGGCGGACATTGCCTGGTCACGCTTCTTGAGGCGTTCGAGCAAGCCGCTGCTTCGGAGACGCCGAAACTCATTATCGCATACACCACCAAAGGTCGCCGCCTGCCATTCCAGGGTCATAAGGACAATCATTCCGGCTTGATGACGCCGACTCAGATCGGGGAGTTGCGAGAGAAACTCGGCGTTGCCGAGGGTGAAGAATGGATGCCTTTGGCAGGCTTGTCGCAGGCCCGTGAAAACAAGGCAAAAGCCGTGCTAGCAGTCGCGCCCTGGCGTGATGCGATGAAAGAAACCCGCTCTGCGCCTTCCGTAACGGTGCCGGCCTTGTCCGACATGCCAGACCCCGGACGCGGCAAAAGTTCGACCCAGGTGGCGTTCGGCAAAATCATGAACGATCTGGCGCGTGAAGAGAACGATTTCGTCTCGCGTATTGTGACCACATCGCCAGACGTAACGGTGTCGACCAATCTGGGCGGCTTCGTTAATCGCAAAGGCCTGTTCTCGCGTTCGGCCAGCGAAGATGTGTTCAAGAAACGCAAGATTGCCAGTCCGCAAATCTGGGCGCACAGCCCGAAAGGGCAGCATATTGAGCTCGGTATTGCAGAGAACAATTTGTTCCTGATGCTGACCGCGCTTGGGCTTTCCAAAGACCTGTTTGATCAGCGCGTTTTTCCGGTCGGGACGGTCTATGACCCGTTCATCGCCCGCGGTCTCGATGCGATGAACTACGCCTGCTACCAGGATGCGCGGTTCATTCTTGCAGCGACGCCGTCAGGCGTGACGTTAGCGCCAGAAGGTGGCGCGCACCAATCGCTCAACTCGCCCCTGATTGGCATGGGGCAGCCAGGTCTGACCTATTGGGAGCCTGCTTATTCGGATGAAGTGCGGGTCATCCTGCGCGAGGCGTTTGACGCGGTCGAGCGGGAAGAGGGCGGCTCGTCCTATTTGCGCCTATCGACGCGCCAGCTTGAGCAGGTTGATCGCGAAATGACGGCGCCGCTCGCTGATGACATATTGAACGGTGCCTATTGGGCCGAAGCGCCCTCTGGTGTAACCTCCGTCGCGATTGCCTATTGCGGCGCAATGGCACCTGAAGCGCGAGAAGCCTTCGAGCAGCTGAACGATGACCTGCCGGGTGCTGGTCTGCTTGCGATCACCTCACCGGATGTGCTGCATCGCGACTGGATGGCGGCGTCCCGCTCGCCGTGGACTGGGGAGGCCGGGCGCACCAGTCATATTGAGCATTTGCTCAACGCAATGGCGCCGGGATCCGGACTGGTCACGTTGATTGATGGCTCGCCGTCGACTTTGTCCTGGCTCGGGTCTGTCAGAGGGCAGCGGGTTCGGGCACTCGGCACTGAGCGCTTTGGTCAAACCGGTGACTTGCCCGACACATATGCCGAGCATCGCCTGGATTCGAGCGCAATTCTGGACGCAGCAGCCAGTTTACTCGTCTGAGTATCCCGTTTCCGCCATAATATAGGCGATGACCGCGGTGCGATCCTCTGGTTTACGGACGCCGGCGAAGCTCATTTTGTTGCCTGGCAGGAAGTTGCGTGGGCTTTCCAGCCACTCTGCGAGAATTTCAGGGGTCCATACAATGTCTGAGTCCTGCACCGCTTTGGAGTAAGTGAAACCTTCAACCGCGCCGATTTGGCGTCCGAATACGCCATACAGGTTCGGGCCGACGAGGTTCGGGCCGCCATCAGCGAGCGTGTGGCAGGACTGACAAAGCTTGAACGTGCGCTTACCACGATTGTAATCTGCACTTTTGTACGGTTCCGGCAGAGCGGCGAACCCTTCAGAATTGTCGACAGCCGCCGGCGTGGCTGGTGTTTCCGGCGCTGCAGTCTCGCTAGAGACCGGATTTTCAACGGTATTTTCCGCGGGCGCTGGCGTTTCACCGCCGCCACCGCCACATGCGGTCAGAAGAGCGGCGGAAGCCAGTGCGAATGCGCTAGTTTTGAAAAAAGTCATTAAAAAACGGCCCTTTAGTGAGAATTAACGGGACCATAATGCCCGTATTTGCAGGCGGCGCAACCGTCCAACTTGTCTCATTTCGTGTTTTCTTTCCCGTTCAGGCGTCCGGCTGGCCGTGGCGCTGCGCGTATACCCGCAAGTACACGGTGATAAGGGGGATATTAACCATAAACCGGTACCGTCGGCTCATAAAAATAAAATACCGATGGTGGTTAAAATGAAATGGGCTATGACTGGGCTTGCCGCAATGGCGGTGGCTCAAGCAGGTACGGCATACGCCGGTCTGCAAGATTCTGATCTTTGGATTGGGTTTTCCGACAGCGATAACGGCTTTTTGCTGGATGAAGAGACAGGCAATGTCTGGATGACTGGGCCGTGTCTGAAAACACTACAACCTGCGACTCAAATGGGTCCGGTGTGGGTCTCACACACGATCGAACTGGTATCTATCGGCCGGTCTATGGCGACACTGGATCAGCGGTTTGAGCTGGACACCAATCCGAGCGCGCCGCGCATTGTGGTGACGTCAAACGGTCGGGGCGGCGCGCAAAGCTTCGCTGTCACGCTTGACCGTGACTGCCAGCCTGGTGGTCGATGCGGTCAGTTGATTGCCTCGCAACAGGCCTGTCAGGGCTAGTGACGCGTCCCTTCGGGGATTGTCAGAATGCGTTTGCGTTTCGGATCTTCTGCTGCGGCTCTTGCCGTCATGTTCAGCGCTTTTGCGGGCGCTGAAGCGGACGTTACTGTCCAAAATCCGGTCCAGGAAACCGGTATCGAGCACACCAAGGACTCCGCGCAAATCGTAATAGACGCTGCAGAGCCCGTCATTCTGGATCAAGCTCCGGAAGCCGCTCAGTCGATCGAGCATGTCGACATGATCATCGAGGGTAAACTCACCTCTGTACGTTCTCGCCAGAAGGATCCAGCGGTGCGGGAATACAATCTCACAGACATCGCCGAAGCGTTAAGTAGCCGCATAGAGCTTCACGACACACTGCTCGGCTATCATCGTGCCCAGGACGGCGTGCTCATGTCGATCAATATGGCGGATGGCAAAGTACGCTCGAACAAGCTGGTGCTGGGCAAATTGCCGGATTTCGAACCACGTGAGGCCGCCGAGCCCTGGATCGGGCTGAATGCTGTAACCGTCATGACCGGGACGCATGCGAGCGAGGATGATCAGGGCCGGATCAGCTTGACCCTGGATGATCGCCTGAAACCGCAATTCGGACTGGAAGTCTGGGTCAATGGCGCCCCGATCGACACTTTTGAGAACGAAGCCCGGACGATCGGTCCTGTCTTGCTGGTCCCGCTGGAGCCTGTGGTGGAGGCGCTGGGCCACGAGCTTACCCGCACCGGAGGCACCGTGACCGTGCGTCGCCAGCAGGACCAGGCGGCCATTCACCTAGAGCTCGCGACGGGCCTGATTTCGGTCAATACGACTCCACGCGGGATTACGCCGGACATGCAGCTGGCAGAGCGCGATACGCTGCTCCTTCCGTTCGGTGCCGTCGAAAGCCTGACGGGCACGCATATCAAGCTCGTGCCGGGCACCAATCGGGTCGAAATCTCACTCGATACCCGCCTCGACAGTACAGCGCTGCCCGGCGCGAATGTGGCCGAGGAGGCGCGCGCTATGCCGTTTACAATGGAAAGCCTGACTTATGAGGTCTCTGATCGCGGGCCGCTGCGGCTCGAAGGCCAGGCCCATGTCAGCCATTACAATTTGCGCGGGCGGATCGAGACTGCGGGTGGCTTGCAGAACTTTGCCGGACAGCAACCAGCCTGGGCCTCGGTAGATATCACCTCTTTGCAAGGTTGGGCCGGGTCGGTTGGCGACTATGGAACCAATTTCCGCGAGCTTGCCGGTGTTGGGGGCAATCGCATTCGCGGCGCATCCTGGCGCAAACAACGCCCGAGCGGGACGATCATCGCGATTGCGGCAGGCGTGCCTCTGACCGGCGCTGAAGTAGAAAGCGACGCAGTGGCTGTGCCGACGTTTGGCGGCTTTGTCGCTGGCGGGCGCTTGATTTCCGAAGACCAGACCCAGGATGTGGGTATTGCGGCCAGTCTGTCTGATGATGGCGGCAATGGCGCGGTCGTCGTGAACGGACAGAAGTCCTTCTATTTCGACAATCGCGAGAAGGGTCTGCAATCCGCTTATGTTGCCGCCGATGTTGGGGCTTTCACGGGGGCTGCATCAGGCGCAGACATTCGCGCCCGGGCATCGGCCAGCTATGCGATTGATCAACAAACCGGCCTGAATGCGACCGCCAGCTATGAAGGCGCCAAGTTTGCGGCCGGCGCTGAACGCGCAAATTTTGGCGGTGTCTTCGATCAGCGCATCGGCGCGCGGACCAATCTGTCTGTGGGTGCCAATTGGCGGGCAGATCAGCCCTGGGGCGCATTCAATCGAGTATCGTTTGCCGCTCGTGCAACGGTTCGGCATCAGGGCGGCGACGAAAGCGCTACGGATACCGGGTACAGCGTCGCGGCGAACACTCAAATCGGCGAGACTGGCCCAAATGTTTCAGCCGTCGTGCAGACTTCGCAGACTGGCCAAGCCGGCGTGTCGAGCCAGAGCACATCGTTCCGCGTCCGCGGCCTGCAACGGTTCGATTGGGGCAGCATCACGGCTTCCTACCAGTCGACCAGTTCAGAGTCGGCCGATGGCTCGCAGCAATTTGTGGCGACGGCGCAGGCCAATCCGGTGCGCAAGCGCCTGAACGATAAAGACGCGGTCATTCAAGTTGCACCGAATGCGACTTTTAACTGGGACGGCGACAAAACGCGCTTATTTGCAGGCGCTTCGGCCATTCTGGATGCCGGTCGCACATTCGGCTCGAAGCTGGACCTGCAGGGGCGCTTTTCAGCGTTTTCGGACTTCTCTGCCGAAGACGAAAGCGCGTTGACAACGCGGTTCCTGGGCGCGATCGAGGCCCGCTATCGCCTGACACGAAACACGCAGGTGACCGCCATTTACACGGATGATTTTGACGGACGCAGCGACTTTTCCATCGGCCTGCGCGGAACGGTCAACTTCAACCCGCCGCGTCAGAACCGTCTGCCAGATGAAGGCAAGGGCATTCTGAATGGTCGGGTTTTCCTCGATCGCAATCGTGATGGCATTCGCCAGGACAGCGAGCCGGGCATTCCTGGCGTTCGCGTCACCGTCATTGGCACGCGTCTGGCCCTCAATACTTCACGCGAAGGCTATTTCACCATCCAGAATGTGAAGCAGGGCCTGTATGCGGTGACGGTTAGTAAAAAGAGTTTGCCACTCGGTTACATGGTGCCGGAAGACGCCCAGCCGCGGGTCACAATCGGCGCCGGTCGACGTACGGACGTTGATATTCCGCTGATCCTGTCAGGGCAGGTGCGTGGTACGATCTTTGTCGATGACAATGCCAATGGCGAGGTAGATTCAGGCGAAAAACGTATGGAAGGACAATGGGTTAAGCTGATTTCACACGAAACCGGCGAGACTCAGAACGTCCATTCGGCGTCCTTCGGCCAATATGGCTTCGAGAACGTTTCTCCGGGACAGTACACGCTCCGCACCTCAGTTGCCGGGCAACCCGTGAGTCAGGAAATTCAAGTTGACGGTAAGAACCCGTTCGTGATCGCGCCCATTCCGATCCCGCCCGGTCTTACTGACAAAGGCGGCGGGATTGATCTCGCTTCCGGTGTCATGGGAGAACCCCGACATAAGTAAACCCCGGCCCAAAAGGCCGGGGTCTTTTTTGGGAGGAGTGGCGCTCTGTTTTTATGACTGCGCCCGCCGCGATCCCAGCATGACGGCTTTGATATCGCCACCAGTCTGGAAACTGAGGATCAGGAGATAGATGGACAGGAACAGAATGCCGCCTGTCGCGCCGAGAATGGCAAGGCCCAAGCCGAGAGGTGAGAAGTCATTTCGCCAGGCGCACCAGAGCGCAGACAGCAGCAGGAACCCCATGAAATCGAAGTTGAACTGGCCCTGCCAGGTCATTGCCTGGATCTCGGCGAAGAATGGTGGAATCAGGTTCCAGCCATGCGCCGCGCCCACCATCAGCGTGTAGACCAGCAGCGAAACAAGCAGGGCGAGAAGGAAAATACGAAACAGGGTCATGAGGCAGGTTCCTTGGTAGGGGTGAAGTCTGGTTTGGCCGGACGCCAGAGCGGTCCGACGGCGATCAGCAGGAAAATCAGATTGAAACCGGCATTGAGCGCGTTTCCGGATGCGATCGAACCCGCGCCGTCAACGATGAACCAGGCGAGAGCACCTGCAACGACACTCTTTCGCACGCCTTCCGGGGCGGCGTCATAGGCCCAGTTTGACAGGCACCAGATCATTACCCCCCATCCGACCAGAAAGCCGCCCGCGAGGGCTTACAAGAACTGGGTATCTGGCGAAGCATAAGTGGTGGCGCCGTCGAGCGGCCAGCTCAGCAGGTCGAGCGTCAAACGCGCTGGTTCTGCCGTTGATTCCATGCTGCCGAGAAAGAAGACTGGCCCGAATGACCCAATCACGATAGCGGTCACTTTCAGCCAGAGTTTGTGAAATGAGGACGACATATGACGCGCTCCTTTTGTGTTGATGGACACAGATAGAAGGCGTCAGGGAATGAAATCAATTACCTCTCAGGTAACTGACTAACTGAGCCGTTTGAGCTACATGAGATGGCATGACTCAGTTTGCCGATGCTTTGAAAACCTGGCGCAAGGCGCGCCGTTACAGCCAGCTTGAACTCGCTCATGAGGCTGAAGTGTCCTCCCGGCACCTCTCATTCTTGGAAACCGGGCGGGCAAAACCCAGCCGGGAAATGATACAGAGGCTCGGCGATGCGCTCGGGTTGCCGCTTGCGGTTCGCAATCATTTGCTGGCGCAGGCGGGGTTTGCAGCCCGTTATCCGCAGCGCGAGTGGTCTTCGGCTGAGATGGCGCCCATTCGGCAAGCGGTCGACTATACGCTGCGCCAGCATGCCCCATACCCGGCCATAGCGGTCGATCGTCACTGGACGATCCTGCAGATGAATGCGCCAGCCGAGCAATTGCTGTCACTCATTGGTGCCCGCGTGGGGTTGAGCCTTCTTGATCTGATGTTGAACGAACCGGTTCAGGCGATGATCGAAAATTGGCCGGAAGTGGCCCAGCACATGGTGCAGCGCTTACGCGTCGAAAGTGCGTCGCGCGGCGGCGATCCAAAACTGGACGATGTGATCGAAGCGCTTGCGCATATGCCGGCACCGGAGACGGATCCGGTCGGGCCGGTGATTCCAACGATATATAGAGCAGGGGATCTCCACCTCTCTCTGTTCACGACGATTGCGCAGTTCGGGACGCCGGAAGATTTGGCGCTCGATGATCTCAAGATCGAGCTGTTTTTTCCAGCAGACGAAGCCACACGCGTGACACTGGAATCCTTGGCGGGAGCGGCTTCCCCTTCCTGACCCTGGTGCTTACAGTCAGCGAACGATTCCTCGGAGAGACATCATGGTTCGCGCCTTCCATATCCTGATCAGCCTATGCCTTTTGATGACAATTTTGGCGGCGCCAAACGCGGCGGCGCAGATAGAGTTTGATCAAGGACGAGAAGTCACGGGCGAGCGCGCGGTGCTGGAGTTTCGAGATCGCATCGCGCCTGAAAATGAGATGACGCGCGACCGGCTCGAAAACCTGTTGCCGCGGCTGATGGACGAAACCGGGCTCGATTTGTGGCTGGTGATCAACCGGGAATATGCCGAGGACCCGGTCTATTTTTCACTGGTGCCCCAGCCCGCCTTTGCCGCGCGGAGGACGACGATCCTGGTGTTCTATAAAGACGGCGACACGTTCGAAATGATGACCGTTCATCGATACAAGCTCGGCGCGCCTTATGAGGCGGTCTGGGAAGGCGGGGACCTGGATGAGCAATGGCGCGCGCTGGCGGACTTGATCGAAGAAAAGAACCCGCGGCGGATCGGGATCAATGTTTCAAATGACTGGCCCGTCGCGGATGGTCTGACCCACGGTCTGCATCAGCGGCTCGTGTCGGAACTGCCGGATCATCTGGTGGACCGGCTGGTCAGCGCCGAGGATCTGGTCATTCGCTGGATCGAAACCCGCTCTGATCTCGAAATGCAGGCCTATGGCCATGTCGTCGGCCTCGCCCGATCGGTGATCAGCGAGGCCTTCTCCTCAAAAGTGATTACACCGGGTGTCACGACGACGGATGATGTCGCCTGGTACATTCGCCAGCGTTTTGAAGACCTCAATCTGGCGCCCTGGTTTAATCCTTATGTGAATGTGCAGCGCCCGGGACTGGCCTGCGCAGCCGATCAGCCGTTTTGTGGGATCGAGGGCACGATCCAGCGCGGTGATGTCATCCATACAGATGTTGGCATTTGCTACCTCAAACTCTGCACAGACACACAGGAAATGGGGTATATCGCCAAGATCGGAGAACGCGATGTGCCGGAAGGCCTGAAGGCGGCAATGGCGGCCGGCAATGTCTGGCAGGATCATCTGACCAGTTCGTATGAGCTGGGCCGGACAGGCAATCAGGTGCTCGCCGCGACTCGCGATAAGTGTGCAGCCGACGGCATGATTTGCGCGACGTACACTCATCCGCTCGGATTCTTCGGCCATGCGCCAGGCCCCACGATCGGTATGTGGGACAATCAGGGAGACACGCCCATTCGCGGCGACTGGCCGGTTCACGCCAATACTTGCTACGCGATTGAAGGCAATGTGAAAGCCGCGGTTCCGGAGTGGGGCGGTCAACTGGCGCAAATCAAGCTTGAGCAGGATGGCTGTTTTGATGGCGAAAGCGTCAATTACCTGGCTAGACGACAGACGACCTGGCATTTGATCCGATAATGCACGGACCGCTCTGCCTAAAACGGCCGGGTCTTAACCATGATTTGAGGTCTCGCGCTTAGAGCTGAGCGCGATGGCCCGTTCCGACACGATGATTTCCAGCAGCGCCTGGGCGAAGCTGCGCCAATTGCAGCCCCGTCTGCAACGCTTAGCGATTCTCTATGGCGGCTTGTTCCTGCTGATGAGTTTTGTTCTGACTTGGCTCACGCCAGGCCTGGCCTATGGAGCTAAGGGCGTGGTCGGCGGCGATTTTCTGGCATTCTACACCGCTGGCGATATGGCGCTCCAGGGCCAGGCGCTGGACGCGTATGATTTCGAGGCGTTCGACGCTGCCTTACAGACCCGTGTCGCCAATGAGCATCTCGGTATGATGTGGCAATATCCGCCGCTCATGTTCTTCGTGGTCAGCGCCCTGGCGCTGCTGCCCTACAAGCTCAGTCTCTGGGTCTGGCTGACGGCCACGGCGGGCGCATTTATCTGGGCACTGAACCGGATACTTGTATCAGAGGCGCCCGAAGCAGCCTCGCGGCGCATGACGATGCTGCTGATCCTGACGTCGCCGCTCGCCTTGATGGTCGTCACCAGTGGACAGATCAGTCTGTTCACAGCGGCGCTGCTGATGACGGCTGTGTATAGGCCTGGACAACACTGGCTCGTTGCGGGTGTCGCGGCCGGTTTGCTGACCTTGAAGCCGCAACTCGGCGTGCTTATTCCGTTCGCATTTGTGGCTACCGGAGCATGGCGCGCCTTCGGGGCCGCAGCTATCACCGCGCTGGTTTTGCATACCGCTTCGGTGGTTGCGTTTGGGCCTGAAACGATTGCCGCCTTTTTCAACGCCGTTTTACGGCTCCAGTCTGACGTTGCCGGAAGCGGGACCCATACGCCGCCCGTCAATATGACGACGCTGTTCGGTCAGCTGAGGTATTGGCAAGTGCCATCTGGCGTCGCCATGGCGTTCCATCTCGGCTTGGCCGTCTTCGTGCTGATCAGCGTGACCTGGCTTTGGCGCAAACACAGGGGTGATGAAGCGCGCGCGCTTTACCTTGCCGCATTGGTTGGGGCAGGGGCGATCCTCGTGACGCCTTATGCCTATGCTTATGAGATGGCCGCTCTGGCACCTGCTGCGATTTGGTTGGCCTTCCGGTCCGGGCGCTATGCAGGATTGGCGATTGGGGTGCTGAGTGCGGGCTGGCTGCTGCTGACCGTGCGGGCATATGTGCCACTCGATCTCTTGATACAGATGCCTTTTTTGGTCTCGCTCGAGACGTTTCTGCTCCTGCTTTTCGCCGACCGAAAAGCGCCAAATCCAAAGGCCGCAACAGTCTGACGCTAGGTCAGAGACGGTGCCCCAAATCCAGTTGCAAATGGTTCTCACTGACGTGACGCCAGGTCGCACAAATGGTGGGCAGAAATCCAACTGAAAAAGGATAGGATAAAGCGTTCAGTTAATGTTGCGCTCGCTCGGAAACCATCCTATCGGGGCGCATAGAAATGTCCGCAGCTGTGAGTGGAAGGTGCGCGAAATGTCCGAAGTCGAACGACTTGCGTTAGACTACATGCCGGTGATCCTCTTTTTGGGCATTGGTTTGGCGATGTCTCTCTTGTTCATTGTTGGCAATGCGATCTTGGCCCCAAGCAATCCGGATCCTGAGAAAAATTCGGCTTATGAATGCGGCTTCAACGCATTCGATGATGCCCGGATGAAGTTCGATGTTCGCTTCTATCTAGTGGCCATTCTGTTCATTATTTTCGATCTGGAAGTCGCCTTCCTGTTCCCGTGGGCGGTCAGCCTCGGCGCGATCGGCGTATTCGGTTTCTGGTCTATGGTCATTTTCCTCGGCGTGCTGACAATCGGCTTCATCTATGAGTGGCGCCGCGGCGCCCTTGAGTGGCATTAGGGAGCGGGGCGATGTCAGGTGAATTCAAACCCTATGCTCTGAGCGCGGGCCGCACGTCTGTCAAAGGCGGGCATGAAGTCCGACCAGATGACCCCTTCTATGCGGGCCTGTCTGATGAGCTTGCGGACAAAGGCTTCTTCACGGCCAGCGCTGATGACCTGATCACCTGGGCGCGCACCGGATCACTGATGTGGATGACGTTCGGTCTTGCCTGCTGCGCGATCGAAATGATGCAAGCTGGTAACCCTCGCTACGATCTGGAGCGTTTCGGCATGGCCCCGCGTGGGTCGCCGCGCCAGTCAGATGTGATGATCGTTGCCGGCACACTGACCAACAAAATGGCTCCGGCCCTGCGCAAGGTCTATGACCAGATGCCGGAGCCGCGCTACGTGATTTCGATGGGCTCGTGCGCCAATGGCGGCGGCTACTATCACTACAGCTACAGCGTCGTGCGCGGATGTGATCGGATCGTCCCAGTCGACATCTATATTCCAGGCTGCCCGCCCACGGCCGAGGCGCTGGTTTATGGTCTGTTGCAGCTGCAAAAGAAGATTCGCCGCGAAGGGTCGATTGACCGCTAAGGGATGAGTGCGATGACGGAACAAAGCGAAGCCCTCACCGAGCTCGGCGAGCATATTGCCGATAAAATGCCTGACGCTGTGCGCAAATTCGAAGTGCGCGTCGGTGAACTCACGGTTTATGCCGAACGCGATCAGATCGTTGCGCTGATCGATTTTCTCAAGCGTGATCAGATGTGCATGTTTGAGATGATGATCGATGTTTGCGGCGTTGACTATCCAGAGCGCAGTCAGCGCTTCGAGATCGTTTATCACCTCCTGTCGCTGCGGATGAACCAGCGCATTCGTGTGAAGATCTCGACCGACGAAGATACGCCGGTGCCGAGCATCGTGGAGCTGCACCGCGGCGCGGATTGGTTTGAGCGCGAAGCGTTCGATATGTATGGCGTCGTCTTCTCCGGTCATCCGGATATGCGCCGGATCCTCACCGATTACGGCTTTGAGGGTCATCCGCTGCGCAAGGACTTCCCGCTGACCGGCTTCACCGAGGTTCGCTACGATGATCTTGAAAAGCGCATTGTGCATGAGCCGGTGCAGCTGACCCAAGAGTATCGCAATTTCGATTTCCTCTCGCCATGGGAAGGGATGACGTCTCAGATCCCCGGCGATGAGAAAGCGACCACCGAAGAGGAGGGCGCATAATGGCTGACGATCTGAAATCCGTCCCAGAGGAAGATCGCACGTTTACGCTGAACTTCGGGCCGCAGCATCCCGCCGCGCACGGCGTGCTCCGAATGGTCATGGACCTGGATGGCGAGCTGGTAGACCGGATCGATTGCCATATCGGACTGTTGCATCGGGGCACTGAAAAGCTGCTCGAATACAAGACCTATCTTCAAGGCCTGCCTTACTTTGACCGGCTGCACTACTCAGCGCCGATGAACCAGGAGCATGCCTGGTGTCTGGCAATTGAGAAACTGGTCGGGGTAGAAGTGCCGCGCCGCGGCAGCTTCATTCGCGTGCTCTATAGCGAGCTTGGTCGTATCCTCGAACATTTGCTCAATATCGGCACGTTCATTCTCGACGTGGGCGCGCTGACGCCGATCACCTGGGCATTCGAAGAACGCGAAAAGCTGATGGGCTTCTATGAGCGCGCATCCGGCTCCCGTCTGCACGCCGCCTATTTCCGTCCAGGCGGGGTCCACCAGGATCTACCGCAGGACCTGATCGACGACATCATGACCTGGTGCGAAGAGTTCCCGGGCATCCTCAACACGCTTGAAAACCTGATCACCGAGAACCGCATCTTCAAGCAGCGCAATGTCGATATTGGCGTCGTCGATGAGAAGACGATCATGCAATACGGCTTCTCCGGCCCAATGGTACGCGGCTCAGGCCTCGCTTGGGATTTGCGGCGCAGCCAGCCTTACGAGATCTACTCGGAGATTCCATCTTCAGTCTTCCCGGTGATCATTGGCAAGAATGGCGACAATTACGATCGCTACGTTGTGCGCATGGAAGAGATGCTGGTGTCTTGCGACATCATGAAATGGTGCATCGAGAACATGCCAAAGGGCCCGGTTCTCGCCGAAGGCACCAAGGTCTCGCCGCCGCGGCGCGCTGAAATGAAGAATTCGATGGAAGCGCTGATCCATCACTTCAAACTCTACACGGAAGGCTTCCATGTGCCCGAGGGCGAAGTCTATGCCGCGGTCGAGGCGCCCGCTGGTGAGTTTGGCGTGTATCTCGTCTCAGATGGGTCGAACCGTCCTTATCGCGTGAAGCTACGCGCGCCGAGCTTTGCCCACCTGCAAGCCATGGATCACATGTGCAAAGGGCACCAGCTGGCGGATACGTCAGCCATTCTCGGATCGCTTGATATCGTGTTTGGCGAGGTGGACCGATAGTGCTGCCTGTGCCTGCTTCCTGGGCCATTTATTTGGCCGTGCTGACTGGCATCTTCCTGTTCCTGCTGGGAACAGTGTTCATGCTGTCGCCGAAGCAAGGTTTCGCGATGACAAAGCACCGGGCGGAGAACCTGCCGACCATTATGGCTGGCCGATATTTCTTCATGGTGCTGATAGCGGTTGGCGTCGCGCTGACCGGGAGTCTGGTTCAGCTGGCTTTCGTGTTCCTGTGTCTGGCCGGTGTCGCGTTCTTTGATGCGGCAGTCTACGCGCGCGCCAAAACCAAAGTCGCACCGCATCTGGCGGCTGGCGTCGGCGCAGTCCTGGTCGCTTTCATAGCTTTAGAAGGGCAAGTCTGATGGGCGCGTTTCCGGAACATCGTCTCTCCATCATCACGCTCGGCGTGCGCGATCGCGCGGCCATGACGGCGTTCTATGAGAACGTCATCGGGTTCGAGAATGTCGGCCCGGAAGGCATGTCCATGTTCAATATGGGCGGCTTCGTGCTCGGCCTGTGGGAAGCAGACAAGCTCGCCGAAGACGCAGGTCAGGTCGCCCGTCCGGCGGAAGGCTTCCGCAATGCTGCCCTCGCTTATAACGCCCGCTCGATTGAAGAAGTCGATGAGATTTTTGCGCGCCTGAAAGAGGCCGGCGTCGAGATCACGACGACGCCGCACAAGGCGTTTTGGGGCGGATACTCTGGCTATTTCGCCGACCCGGAGGGCAATGCCTGGGAAGTGGCGTTCAACCCGTTTTGGAAATTTGATGAGGCAGGCCGTGTGGTGCTGCCGACTGGGGAGACCGCGTAATGGCGCTCAGACGATTTGATCTTGAATCCGGTGGCGACAGTTTTGCCTTCAAACCTGAGACCGAGCCGACGATTGAGTTCTGGTTGGGCAAATATCCCGAGGACAAAAAGCGCTCGGCTGTGATCCCGATGCTCTGGCTGGCTCAGAAGGACAATGACGGTTGGTTGTCCGAACCGGCAATGCGCGAAGTCGCTGACCGGCTCGAAATGCCGTATATCCGCGTCTACGAAGTCGCGACTTTCTACACCATGTTCCGGCTGCAGCCGGTAGGGAAGAACCATATTCAACTCTGTGGCACGACGCCGTGCATGCTGCGCGGTGCCAATGATCTGAAAGAGGTTTGCCAAAAGGTGATCGGCAAGCCGATGTCGGTGACGGATGATGGCCGCCTCAGCTGGGAAGAGGTTGAATGTCTTGGCGCCTGTGCGAATGCCCCAATGGTTCAGATCAACGACTATTATTACGAGGATCTGACCTCGGAGAGCTTCACTGAGATCCTCAACAAGCTGCAGAATGGCGCGGAAGTGAAACCGGGACCGTTCGTGGACCGTCTCAACTCGGCACCAGAAGGTGGCGCAACCAGCCTGCTCGAGGGTGATCTCTACGATGGATCTCGCAATGCGATCGCTGAATTGCCAAACCTCCCCAAGGACGCGCCGGCCGAGCCGGAGCCCGCGCCAGCTCCACCGCCTGAGAAAAAGACGACCCTGATAAAGGATTCCAAGCCTGCTCCGAAAGCGGAAGACAAGCCGGAAACGGTAGAAGTCGCGGACGGTGAAGAGGACGATCTAAAGCGGATCAAAGGCATCGGGCCCGTGAATGAGAGGGCCCTGAACGAACTTGGCATCTTCAAGTTCAGCCAGATCGCCGCCTGGACCTCAGCCAATGTCGACTGGGTTGAGGACTTTATGTCTTTCCCTGGCCGGATTGAGCGCGAAGATTGGATCGCCCAGGCCGCGAAACTGGCGGAAGGCGAAGAGACGGAGTTTTCCAAACGGGTCGATGCCGGTGAGGTCGAGTCTTCCAAAGACGAGGGAGACGAATGATGGCGCTCGTTGAGAAGCCAGACCCACGTCGGAAACTGATGCTAGCCGGGGCTTTGGACTCGCTGGTTATCATCCTGGGTGTCGCGCTGTTTGTGACGTCCGGGAATTTCATTTGGATTATCGGCGCGATTGCTATCGGCGCCGCGATTAGCGTTCCGCTCATCGTTTCAGCGATGCGCGAATTGAAGGAGCAAAAAGATGCTTCAGGATAAAGATCGCATCTTCACCAATCTTTACGGGGCTCATGATCCGGGTCTGGAAGGCGCCAAGAAGCGCGGGGCATGGCACCTGACGCGCGAAATGTTGGCCCAGGGTCCAGATTGGTTGTGCGACCAGGTCAAGCAAAGCGGCCTGCGCGGTCGTGGCGGTGCTGGCTTCCCGACCGGCCTGAAGTGGACGTTCATGCCCAAATCTGTTGGCGATCGACCGCACTATCTGGTTGTAAACGCGGATGAGTCTGAGCCAGGCACCTGTAAGGATCGCGAGATCATGCGTCATGATCCGCACCTACTCATCGAAGGCTGCATGGTCGCCAGCCGGGCGATGCGCGCGCACAAATGTTACGTCTATCTGCGCGGCGAGTATATTGCTGAACGCGAGGCGCTCGAGAAGGCGGTTAAAGAAGCCTACGAAGCCAAGCTGATCGGCAAGGATAATGTGAATGGCTGGGATTTCGATCTCTACGTCCATCACGGTGCCGGCGCTTACATTTGCGGTGAAGAGACGGCACTTCTCGAAAGCCTCGAAGGCAAGAAAGGCCAACCTCGCTTGAAGCCGCCTTTCCCGGCCAATGCAGGTCTCTATGGCTGCCCGACGACGGTGAATAATGTTGAGTCGATTGCGGTTGTCCCGACTATTCTGCGCCGCGGCGCCCAGTGGTTCGCGGGTTTTGGTCGCCCGAACAATACCGGCACCAAGCTGTTCTGCATTTCGGGCCACGTGAACAAACCGTGCAATGTCGAGGAAGAGATGTCGATCACCTTCCGCGACCTGATCGAGACCCATTGCGGAGGCATTCGCGGCGGTTGGGATAATCTGAAGGCTGTGATCCCTGGCGGTTCGTCGGTACCTATGGTGCCGGCTGAGCAGATCATGGACGCGCACATGGATTTCGACACATTGCGTGACCTGCAATCCGGCCTCGGCACTGCGGCGGTCATAGTTATGGACAAGTCGACCGACCTGATCCACGCGATCGCCCGCATCGCCTATTTCTACAAGCATGAAAGCTGCGGCCAGTGTACGCCGTGCCGGGAAGGCACCGGCTGGATGTGGCGCGTGCTGGAGCAGATGGTGATTGGTGACGCGCACCATGATGATATCGAGAAATTGCTCGATGTGTCCAAACAGGTGGAAGGCCACACGATTTGCGCCCTTGGCGATGCAGCGGCCTGGCCAGTTCAAGGCCTGATCCGCCATTTCCGTCATGAAATCGAAGACCGGATCACGCAGTACCGCGCCCCACGCGCCCTCGTGCAAGGCCACACCGTGGCGGCGGAGTAAGAGATATGTCTGACGAGCTTTTCAAACTGAACATTGATGGCCAGGAGGTCGAGGTGCCGCGCTCTTACACGCTGATGCAGGCGTGTGAAGAAGCCGGCGCGGAGATCCCGCGCTTCTGTTATCACGAGCGCCTGTCTGTGGCGGGCAATTGCCGGATGTGTCTGGTTCAGTGGCATGGCGCGCCGAAGCCGATTGCGTCCTGTGCGCAGACGGTTGGCGACATGCGGATGAACCCGGACGGTACGCCGCCGAATATTTCGACCAAGGGCGACTATGTCGAAAAAGCCCGCAACGGCGTGATGGAATTCCTGCTCATCAACCACCCGCTGGATTGCCCGATCTGTGATCAGGGTGGTGAGTGCGACTTGCAGGACCAGGCCGTCGCCTATGGCCGCGCTGACAGCCGCTATGAGCTCAACAAGCGCGCCGTCGAAGACAAGAATATGGGGCCGCTGGTCAAGACGATCATGACCCGCTGCATCCAATGCACCCGGTGCGTCCGCTTCGCCGCGGAAGTCGCTGGTGTTGAAGAGATTGGTATGATCTCGCGCGGTGAGAGCGCTGAGATTACGACCTATCTGGAAGAAAGCCTGACGTCTGAACTGTCTGGCAATGTTATCGACCTCTGCCCGGTCGGCGCGCTGACCTCCAAGCCGTACGCGTTCAATGCGCGGCCATGGGAGCTGCGCAAGACGGAAAGCGTCGATGTCATGGACGCGCTCGGCTCGAACATTCGCGTTGATGCAAAAGGCGATGCGGTGATGCGCATCATGCCGGTCATCAATGAAGAGGTGAATGAGGAATGGCTGTCCGACAAATCGCGCTTCATCTGGGATGGCCTCGCCCGCCAGCGCCTCGACAAGTCGTATGTCCGCAAGGATGGGAAGCTGACCGCCGTCAATTGGGGCGAAGCCTTTGAAGCGGCGAAGACAGCGCTCTCTGCGCCGGCTGAAAAGATCGGCTTTGTTGCCGGCGACCTGATCGAGGTCGAGCAGGCCAAGGCCGCTTTGGATCTCGCCCGCGCAATGGGCGTCCAGAACACGGATTGCCGCCCAGCTGGTGCCAGCTATGGCACGGATGGGGTGCGGGAGCGCTACATTTTCAATCCGACGCTGCTCGGCGTTGAGGAAGCAGATGCATTGCTGCTGATCGGCACCAATCCACGCAAGGAAGCTGCAGTCTGGAACGCTCGGATCCGCAAGGCCTGGCTATGGAATGAGCTGAAAGTCGGGGTCATCGGTGAAGCCGCGGATCTGACTTACGACTATGAGCATCTCGGCGACGGGCCGGATGCTCTGAAAGATCTGTTCCAACGCGACAGCGAGATCGCCGAAGCGCTCCGAAATGCTGAAAAGCCGATGATTATTGTCGGCGAGAGCGTGCTGTCTCGCGAGGACGGTGACGCCATTCTCGCTGCCGCACATGATTACGCGCTCGAGATCCAGGCGATTAAAGACGATTGGGCCGGCTTCGGCGTCCTGCACACGGCGGCTGGCCGGGTCGGTGCACTGGATACGGGCTTCGTTCCCGGTGAGGGCGGCGCAGACACAGCGGCGATCCTCAGCGGCGGAATGGACACAGTTGTCCTGCTGGGCGCGGACGAAGTTGACCTGTCCAAAACCGGCGATGCGACCGTCATCTATGTCGGTAGCCATGGCGATGCCGGGGCGAGCAAGGCGGACATCATTCTTCCTGCAGCCGCCTATACCGAAATGGCGGCGACCTATGTGAACACCGAAGGTCGGGTTCAGATGACCCGCCGCGCGGTGCAGCCGAAAGGCGACGCGCGCGAAGGCTGGGCCATCTTCAGGGCGCTGTCCGATGTGGTGGGCAGAACCCTGCCTTATGATTCGGCCGATGCGCTCCGCGAAGCACTGCGCGAAGCCAATCCAGTGTTCGCCGGTCTAGGCTATGCGCCCGGCGCGGCAGGCGCGGAGGCGCTCAAACAGAAAATTTCGAGCAGCGGGAGCGTTGCGGGTGGTGCGCCATTCGCTGCCGCAATTGATGATTTCTACCTCACCAACCCGATTGCACGGGCATCGAAGACCATGGCGGAGTGTTCTCTGCAGAAACAGGGTCTTGAAACCGTGATGGCAGCGGAGTAGGGCGGCGCGATGACTGGTTTGATCGAACAATATGGTGTCCTGACCGGCTGGTTGCTGGTGCTTGGACAAATCGGCCTGTTCACGCTGGTCTTGTCGCTTTCGATTGCGTTCTTGCTGCTACTCGACCGGAAGGTCTGGGCCGCGGTGATGATGCGCAAAGGCCCCAACGTGGTTGGCCCCTTCGGTCTGATGCAGAGCTTTGCCGACTTCGGAAAGTTCCTGCTGAAAGAGATCATTATTCCAGCCGGCGCCAACAAGACTGTGTTCCTGATCGCGCCCATCCTGACGCTGACATTGGCCTTCGCGGCCTGGGCGGCCATCCCGGTGGCGCCGGGCTGGGTGATCTCCGACATTAATGTCGGGATCTTGTATCTGTTCGCGATCTCGTCGCTCGGTGTCTATGGCATCATCATGGGCGGCTGGGCTTCAAACTCTAAGTATCCGTTCCTCGCTTCTCTTCGCAGCGCGGCGCAAATGGTGTCTTATGAAGTCTCAATTGGCCTGATCATCATCACGGTGATCTTGCTGGCCGGGTCAATGAACCTGTCCGACATTGTGAACGCCCAGGATGGCGGCCTGTTTACCTGGCACCTTTTGACCTTCGAGCACATTCTGATGTGGCCGGTCATGGTTGCGGCGTTCGTGATGTTCTTCGTCTCAGCGCTGGCTGAAACCAATCGCCCACCTTTCGACCTGCCGGAAGCGGAATCTGAGCTCGTTGCCGGGTATCAGGTTGAGTATTCAGCCACGCCATATCTGCTCTTCATGTTCGGCGAGTATCTCAACATCGTCCTGATGTGTGCGATGATGACGATCCTGTTCCTCGGCGGCTGGCATGGGCCGATCCCGCTGAGCGCTGACTTCGTCAACATGTTCCCGGAATGGATCGTCAATCTCGGCCATCTCGCCTGGTTCATGGCGAAGCTTGTTTTCTTCTTCTTCCTGTTCGCGCTCGTGAAAGCTGTTGTACCGCGTTATCGCTATGACCAGCTGATGCGCTTGGGGTGGAAAATCTTCTTGCCCACCGCACTCGCGGCTGTCGTGATCGTGGGCGGATATGTCGTGTATGGAGGTGTTCAGGCATGAGCCTAGTGCAGACCATTCGAGGCGCGTTTCTGACGGACTTTATCTCAGCTTTCGGGCTCGGGCTCCGCGAAATGTTCCGACGCAAAGCCACGGTCAATTATCCGTTCGAAAAGAACCCGGTCAGCCCGCGGTTCCGCGGCGAACACGCGCTGCGCCGCTATCCGAACGGTGAAGAGCGTTGCATTGCCTGTAAGCTCTGTGAGGCGATCTGCCCGGCCCAGGCGATTACGATTGAAGCAGAGCCGCGCGAAGACGGCTCTCGCCGCACCACGCGCTATGACATCGACATGGTCAAATGCATCTATTGCGGCTTCTGTCAGGAAGCCTGCCCGGTAGACGCGATTGTCGAAGGACCGAATTTCGAGTTCGCCACGGAGACGCGTGAAGAGCTCTATTATGACAAAGAGAAATTGCTGGCGAATGGGGATCGCTGGGAACGGCTGATCGCCAAGAATCTGGAACTGGACGCACCTTACCGGTAGCGCCCGAATTGAGGCGGCGAGGGGCCGTCAGAAGGGAATAGGGGCTTAGGCAGTGGAACTGATCGCCTTCTATATTTTCGCGGCCATCGTGACCGTGTCGGCCTTGGCTGTGATTATGGCCAAGAACCCGGTGCACTCGGTGCTGTGGCTGATCCTCACATTCTTTACAGCGGCTGGATTGTTCGTCCTGATCGGGGCGGAATTCCTGGCGATGCTGCTTGTCGTCGTCTATGTCGGCGCGGTTGCGGTGCTGTTCCTGTTCGTGGTGATGATGCTCGATGTCGACTTTGTTGAGCTGAAACAGGGCACGCTGCGCTATTGGCCGTTCGCTGGATTAATCGGCCTTGCCTTCATCGCAGAGATCGCGCTGGCGAGCTTCGCCCGCGGCGGCGCGGCAGCGACCGCAAACTTTGATGCCTCCCCTGGCGCTGAGACAAACACCGAAGCGATCGGTCAGGTCATGTACACAGACTATTTCCTGCTGTTCCAGATGGCAGGACTTGTTCTGCTCGTGGCGATGATCGGCGCGATTGTGCTGACCTTGCGCGAGCGCCCAGGAGTCAAACGTCAGAACATTGCGCGTCAGACCTCACGGCGCCGCGAAGACTCAACCGAGAAAGTCGCGGTTGAGCCGGGTCGGGGGATTTAAACATGGACCTAACGATCAATCATTTCCTGACGATCTCAGCGATCCTATTCACGATCGGCGTGGTCGGTATTTTCGTGAACCGCAAGAACATCATCGTCATCCTGATGGCGATCGAGCTGATCCTGCTCTCGGTCAATATCAACCTGGTCGCGTTCGCGGTGTTCACAGGAACGATTGCCGGGCAGATCTTCGCCATGCTGGTTCTGACCGTTGCGGCCGCTGAAGCCGCTGTCGGCCTCGCCATCCTTGTTGTTTATTTCCGCAATCGCGGAGACATCGCGGTCGAGAGCGTCGACCTGATGAAGGGGTAGGGGAGCGATATGTTATCTGACAACTTCATCACGTTCATTGTTCTGGGGCCTGGCCTGGCGGCTTTGATCGCTGGCCTTTTCCAGCGCTTTATCGGTGATCGCGGCGCCATGGTCGTGACGACGGGAACCGTCGGGCTCGCCGGAATTTTCTCGCTCTATCAGCTGTTCGCTTACGCCTCTGGAATTGGCGGCCATGCCGAGCACGCGGCTTACGCGACTGAAGCGGCTGCCGCGAGCGCTCATGTTGGTCAACATGTCATAAAGCTGATGACCTGGATCAATGTCGGGGATTTCCAGGCTGACTGGGCAATCCGTGTCGACGCCATGTCCATCGTCATGATGGCGGTGATTACCAGCGTCTCTGGCCTCGTTCACTTGTATAGCTGGGGCTATATGGAAGAAGACCCGCACAAGGCGCGCTTCTTCTCCTATCTCTCGCTCTTTACCTTCACTATGCTGATGCTTGTGACGGCGGACAATTTCATCCAGCTCTTCTTCGGCTGGGAAGGCGTCGGCCTCGCCTCTTATTTGCTCATCGGGTTCTGGTATCAGAACAAGGCGCCGAACGATGCAGCGATCAAGGCCTTCGTGACCAACCGGGTCGGCGATTTCGGTCTCGCGCTGGGCATTATGGCAGTCTATCTCGTCTTCGGTTCAGTTGAGTTTGAGCCGGTTCTGACAGCGATCAAGACGAATGCGGAACTCGTTCCACTAGCACTGGCTGAAGCCGGTCCAGTGCGTGAAATCGTTGTCCCATTCCTGGCCTGGAATATCCCGGCTCTGGAACTGATCGGCGTGCTGCTCTTCATCGGTGCGATGGGTAAATCGGCTCAGTTCTTCCTGCATGTCTGGCTGCCCGACGCGATGGAAGGCCCGACTCCGGTTTCTGCTCTGATCCACGCCGCGACCATGGTGACGGCAGGGGTCTATCTCGTCTGTCTGGTCTCTCCGATCTATGAATATGCACCCTTCGCAGCGTCGATGATTGCGCTAATCGGTGCTGTGACGGCGCTCTATGCCGCAACCGTGGGCATGGCGCAGAACGACATTAAGCGCGTGATTGCGTATTCAACCTGTTCGCAGCTCGGTTACATGTTCTTCGCGGCAGGGATCGGGGCCTATGAGGCCGCGATGTTCCACCTGTTCACGCACGCCTTCTTCAAGGCGCTGCTCTTCCTCGGCGCAGGGTCGGTCATTCACGGCGCGCACCATGAGCAGGATATGCGCAAGATGGGCGGGTTCGCCCGCTACATGCCGCTGACCTATGGCGCGATGATGATCGGTACGATTGCGATTATCGGCCTTGGTATGCCGCATGTCTGGGGCTTCTCTGGCTTCTTCTCCAAGGATGCCATCATCGAGACGGCGTTCGCGGCTGGCATGAAGGGCGTTGCCTATGCGCAGCTCGCGTTCTGGTTCGGTATCGCTGCCGCATTGCTGACCAGTTTCTACTCCTGGCGCCTGGTCTACATGACCTTCCACGGCCCGCGCGCGGAAGCGGATGACCACCATCACGACGAAGCCCACGGCGAAGACGATCACGGCCACGATCACCACCATGGCGACCCGCATGAGTCGCCGCTCGTAATGCTGATCCCGCTAGGTGTGCTGAGCGTTGGAGCGGTCTTCGCAGGTTGGTATTTCTACGACGCTTTCGTTGGCCACGATTACAAGGCCTTCTGGGATGGCGCGATTTACACGGCCAAAGAGAACACGGTTCTGAAAGACAAGTACAATGTGCCGGAATGGGTGTTCTGGGCGCCGCTGATCGTCACGGTGGCTGGCTTCCTCCTCGCCACATTTACCTACTTGTTCAATCGCGGTGTTGGTGAGCGGATCGCGAAATCCGGTGGCCCGCTGCACAGCCTGTTCGCGAACAAGTGGTACTTTGACGAAATCTACAATGCCACGCTGGTCAAAGGCTCAGCCTGGCTCGGTGACACGTTCTGGAAAGGCGACAAGAAGGTCGTCGACGGCATCGGGCCCGACGGGGTGTCTGCCGTTGTGCGTTGGGGCGCGCGGCGTCTATCGGCCATGCATACCGGATATCTCTATCATTATGCGTTCGTGATCATCGGGGCGGCCCTGATCTTCGGCGCAGTCTTGTTCTGGCGCAGCGGAGGCGCGGGCTAATGGATTTCCCAATTCTCTCTGCGGTAACCTTTCTACCGCTGGCAGGTGCGATCCTGATCCTGCTAATCAAGGCGCTGACAGGCGCTCAGATCAAGGCGGACGGGACTGAAGACGACCGCGTTATGTATGCCGGCCTGCTTTTCTCGGTCGCGACCTTCATTGTCTCTATCGTGATGTTCCTGAGCTTCGATCTGACCGGCAAAGGCTATCAACTGGTCGAGGAAGTGACCTGGTTCGAGGGCATTCAGTACAAGATGGGCATTGATGGCATGTCACTGCTGCTGATCATGCTGACCACGCTGCTGACGCCGATCGCGCTGATTGCCAGCATCGGATCGATCAAGAAGCGCCTGACGGAATACATCGTCTCTTTCCTGGTGCTCGAGACCTTCATGATCGGTGTGTTTAGCGCGCTCGATCTGATCCTGTTCTATGTCTTCTTTGAAGCTGGCTTAATCCCGATGTTCATCATTATTGGTGTTTGGGGCGGGGTGGACCGCATCTATGCGAGTTTCAAATTCTTCCTGTACACATTGCTCGGCTCGCTCTTCATGCTGGCGGCCGTCGTCTACATGTACCTGACCGCCGGGACATCTGATGTGGCTCAGCTTGAGCAATATGCATTTGATCCAGGCGCCCAGACCTGGCTCTGGCTCGCCTTCTTCGCGTCCTTTGCGGTGAAACTGCCCATGTGGCCCGTGCATACGTGGCTTCCGGATGCACACGTACAAGCGCCGACGGCGGGTTCTGTCATTCTGGCGGCGGTGCTGCTGAAAATGGGCGGCTATGGCCTGCTGCGCTTCAGCCTGCCCATGTTCCCGGATGCAAGCGTTCTGTTCCAGCCCTTCGTGTTCTTCCTCTCGGTCGTCGCGATTGTCTATGCCTCGCTCGTTGCGTGGCGTCAGACGGATATGAAGAAGCTGATCGCCTACTCCTCAGTGGCGCATATGGGCTTTGTGACCCTAGGCATCTTCTCCTTCACGGAGATTGGCGTACAGGGCGCGATCTTCCAGATGCTGTCGCACGGTCTGATCTCCGGCGCGCTCTTCCTGATCGTCGGCGTAGTGTATGACCGTATGCACACTCGCGATATCGCGGCTTATGGCGGCCTTGTTCACCGGATGCCGGTTTATGCGACTCTGTTCATGCTGTTCACCATGGCCAATGTTGGCCTGCCAGGCACCAGCGGCTTTGTTGGTGAGATCCTGACCATGGTCGGGGCATTCCAGGCCAATACCTGGGCCGCAGCGGGCGCCGCGCTCGGCGTGATCTTCTCCGCCGTCTATATGTTGACGCTCTACCGGCGCACGGTGTTTGGGGAGATCACCAATCCCGAGCTTGAGAACATTGAGGATGTAAACATCAAGGAGCTGATCTGTCTGATCCCTCTGGCCATTGGCACGATCCTGCTTGGTATTCTGCCGAGCCTCATTTTCGATATCACGCGTGAGTCTTCGCTCCACGCCCTCGCCCAAGTGGCTGGAGGATAAGTCGCATGTTTGATCTTGAAACCATTCTGACCGCAATCGCACCCGAAGTCTTACTGGCTGCTGCCGGTTTGCTCGGCGTGACCATTGGTGCCTTCCTCGGTGACCGCTTTAACAGCTTGTCGTTTAAGTTTGGCGCGCTTGTCCTGTTCGCAGCGGCAGCGCTCGCAGGATACTATTGGGAAGGCGGACGGGCGTTTGACGGCCTGGTTGAAACCTCCAGCTATGCCAATTTCGCCAAGGTCGTGAGTTTCGCGTCTGGCGGTATCGCCCTGCTTATGGCGGAAGGCTTCCTGCGCCGCCACGAAACGCTGCGTTATGAATATTCTCTGCTCATCATCTTTGCAGCTTTGGGCATGGGCATGATCCTGTCCTCTGCAGACTTCATGACCTTGTACCTAGGTGTCGAGACGCTCAGCCTGTCATCTTACGTGCTTGCATCCTTCCACCGGGATAGCCCACGTTCTGCTGAGGCGGGGCTCAAATATTTCGTCCTCGGCGCACTTGCTTCAGGCCTGCTCCTATACGGAATGTCACTCGTGTACGGCTTCTCTGGCAGCACCAGCTACGAAGTCGTGGCAGAGGCGGAGACCAGCATGGGGCTCCTGTTCGGCATGGTCCTGATGATCACCGGCCTGGCATTCAAAGTCTCAGCTGCGCCGATGCATGTGTGGACGCCGGACGTCTATGAAGGGTCTCCGAGCCCGGTCGTCGCTTTCTTTGCGACGGCGCCGAAAATGGCCAGCATGGTGGTCTTTGCGATCGTCATGTTCACAGCGTTCCCGCAAGCCATGGCTTTCGATAACTGGCAGATCATCATTGCCCTTATCGCGGCGGCGTCGATGATTATTGGGTCTTTTGGGGCCTTGCCGCAAACCAATCTGAAGCGTCTGCTCGGTTACTCTTCCATCGCCAATATGGGCTATGCGCTCGTCGCCGTGGCGGCAGGGGTTCAGTATGGCGCGGGGTCGCTACTAATCTTCATGACGGCGTATGTGATCGCATCGCTCGGTCTTTTTGGCGGGGTGCTTTCAATGCGCCGTGAAGGCGGCATGGTAGAGAATATCAACGAGCTCGCTGGCCTGGTTCGCCGTCAGCCTGGTCTGGCGAGCGCGCTGACATTGCTTTTGATCTCAGTCTCTGGATTTCCGCTCGCATTTGGCTTCCTGGGCAAGCTGGCGGTCATCGAGGCGGGAATCGATGCGGGCCTTGTGCCGCTGATCATCGTCCTGATCCTCAGCTCAGTCATCGCCATGTACTATTATCTGCGCATCGTGAAGATCATGTGGTTTGACGAGCAGGCGGAGGACTTCGAGCCGGTCGACGGCTGGGTCACGACCACGGTCTATGTCTCGGCGCTGGTCAGTGTTGCGCTGCTCATCTTTGTGGCGCCGTTCAGCGATCTCGCCGCGACGGTGGCCGAGGGACTGCTCTCGTGATCCGAACCGCACCAGTTTACTGGTACGACGAGATAGACAGCACCAGCGAAGAAGCAAAACGCCGCGCGCGAACAGGCGAGACGTCGCCGGTCTGGATCGCTGCCCGTCAACAAACGTCGGGCAAAGGGCGGCTGGGGCGCAAATGGGTCTCGCCGACCGGCAATCTGTTCGTCACCGTGCTGTTTCCAGAGCCAGGTGGGCTCTCTGTGGCTGGCCGCATTCCCTTTGCTGCGGCCCTGGCGGTGCGCGATGCCTGTTGCGTTGCGGTGCCCGATCTCAATGCGAAGCTGAAATGGCCAAATGATATCCGTATTGATGGTGCCAAGATTTGCGGAATCCTGACTGAAACTGGCGAAACCAATGGCGTCGTCTGGATCGCCCTCGGCATGGGCGTAAACGTCCAGCATGCACCCGAAGTCTCTGAGCAGAATTCGACGTCACTGGTAGAGCAGGGCGCGCCACAGGCGCTGACGCCTGAGCTTGTGTTGGATGATCTGCGTCAGTGCCTGGATCAACGCGTCGATCAGGCGAGAAACCGGTTTGACCAGTTGTTGGATGATTGGCAGCGGCATGCTGAAGGGCTGGGCCAGATGATCGAGGCAGGACCGCAAGACCGGCGCCTGCGGGGCGTGTTTGAGGGCTTGGCCGATGATGGCGGCCTGAACTTGCGTTTGCCGGATGGAACAAGACAGACCATAAGGGCCGGTGACATAGATTTGGTGAGGCAAGTAGACTGATGCTTTTGGTCATTGATGTCGGCAATACAAACACGGTTTTTGCGCTGCATGACGGCGAAAACTGGCGTGCCAGCTGGCGCAGCTCCACAGACGCGACGCGGACCGCTGACGACCATGCGGTCTGGCTGGGCACGCTGATGCGACTGGACGGCATGGAGCTAGACGAGATCGATGGCTGCATCATCTCGACCGTGGTGCCGCAAGCGAAGTTCAACTTCCGCAACCTCTCGCGGCGCTATTTCGACGCCGAGCCGATGTTTGTCGGCGATCCGGAAGTCAGACTCGGTGTCCCGATCCGCATTCGGCGCCCCGAACAGGTCGGTGCCGACCGTCTGGTTGCCGCGATCGGCGCGCACCAGCTCTATCAAGGCGCTAAGATCGTGATCGATAGCGGCACAGCGACGACATTTGACGTGGTCGGCCCCGATGGCGGTTTCGAAGGTGGGATCATCTCGCCTGGGATCAACCTGTCCATGCGCGCCCTGCACGATGCCGCTGCGCAGCTGCCGCGGATTGCGATCCAGAAACCGGCGCAGGTGATTGGCCAGGATACGGTCTCGGCCATGCAATCCGGTGTATTCTGGGGCTATGTCGATCTGATTGACGGTCTCGTGCGTAGAGTGAAGGCCGAGTACAACGCGCCGCTGACCGTGATCGCAACGGGGGGCGTTGCGTCGCTGTTCGAAGGCGCCAGCGAAACCATTGATGAATTTGATCAAAGTTTGATGGAGGTGGGCCTGCTGGAGGTCTATCGCCGGAACAAGAAAGACTAAACGGGGCGAATGACCAAGACCACGGACGCTGAGCTCGTCTTCCTGCCACTTGGCGGATGCGGCGAGATTGGCATGAACCTTAATGCCTACGGCTACGGTCCGGCGCACGATCGCCGCTGGATCCTGATTGATGTCGGCGTCACGTTTGGCGGCGAAGACACACCGGGCGTCGACCTGATCACACCCGACCCGACATTTCTGGAGGATCAGGGCGACAATATTGATGCCATCTTCCTGACCCATGCGCATGAAGACCACATTGGCGCCATCGCGTTGATCCTGCCGCGTCTGCAGACCAAGGCACCGATCTATGCAACGCCGTTCACAGCGCACCTGGCGCAGGCCAAACTGATCGAACGCGGCCTGAAACATGTCAGCATCAATGTTATCCCGCTCGGCGCCGAGATCGAGGCCGGGCCTTTCAAAGTCCGCTATATCACGCTGACACATTCCATCCCGGAACCGAATGCGCTTGCGCTCGAAACGCCGTTGGGGACGTTGCTACATACGGGCGACTGGAAGATTGATCCAGATCCGCAGCTCGGCTCTGAGACCGACGTAGAAGCGCTCACCGCGCTTGGTGAGCAAGGCGTCCTCGCCATGATTTGCGACAGCACCAACGTCTTTGTTGAAGGTGAAAGCGGCTCTGAGGGTGTGGTCCGGGAAAATCTGATCGAGCTGATCGGGTCCCTCACAGGCCGCGTCGCGGTGACGACGTTCGCGTCAAATGTCGCACGCGTGGCCAGTGTGATCGAAGCGGCTCGCGTTGCCGGGCGCAGCGTCTGCCTAGTTGGGCGGAGCATGCACAAGATTACTGATGCGGCTGTGGCGACCGGCGTCATCAAGGACATGCCGGATTTGATTAGCGAAGATCAGGCAGGCAGCCTGCCGGATGACAATTTGCTCTTCCTGTGTACGGGATCGCAGGGCGAACCACGCGCAGCGCTCGGTCGGATTGCCCGTGATGATCACCGCCATATCAGCCTCGGCGAGGGCGACACGGTAATCTTCTCCAGCCGAGTGATCCCGGGCAATGAAAAGGGCATATTCGACATGCAGAATGCCCTCGCGGAGAAAGGCGTACGGATCATCTCTGACAAGATGACTGACGGCCCGATCCATGTCTCTGGCCACCCCGCGCGTGACGAGTTACGGCGTATGTATCAGTGGGTGCGCCCGAAGATTGCGGTTCCGGTACACGGTGAGCGACGCCACATTGTCGAACACGCCGCCTATGCCAAGAGCCTGCAGGTCAGCGAGGCCGTAACCCCAAGAAATGGCGACTTGATCCGCCTCGCGCCAGGTGAGGCAAAGATCATCGATACGGTGCCGAATGGGCGGCTCTATCTGGATGGAAATCGATTGGTGCCAGCTGAAAGCGAAGGTATTCGCGAACGCCGCGCTCTCGCCAATTGGGGCTATGTCAGTGTCGCTGTGGCGATTGATGAGAAGGGCGATCTGGTCGATGGCCCGCTGCTGACTGCGCGGGGCTTGTCGGAAATGGATGGCAGCACCGCCGATGAAAGCCTGATCGAAGTTGATGACGCCGTCGAAGAGGCGATGAACAAATTGAAGCGCCGCAAGCGCATGGATGACGAAGAGGTCGAACGCACTCTGACCCGAGCGGTGAAGAAATCCTGCGAGCGGACGTTCGGTCGCAAGCCGCTGGTCGATGTGAGTGTGCTAAGGGTGTGATCGAAGGAGAAAGCTGATGTCTGAATTCAAAATCGGTCCTCTCAATCATGTCGGTGTCGCTGTGCCGGATATCGAAGAAGCGATGGAAACTTATCGTACGCTTTATGGCGCAACCGATATCACCGAACCGTTTGATATGCCGGCGCAGGGCGTGAAAGTCTGTTTCGTCAATCTGCCGAATAGCCAGATTGAGCTGATTGAACCGCTCAACGAACAAAGCCCGATCCACAATTTCATCGCCAAGAACCCGAAAGGCGGACAGCACCATGTCTGCTTTGAAGTGGACGACATTAATGACGCGGTTAGCGTTATGACTGAGCGCGGCGCAACCGTCCTTGGCGAGCCACGTATCGGCGCACATGGCACGATGATCATCTTTATCCATCCCAAAAATTCCAATGGTGTACTGGTGGAATTGATGGAAAGCCCGAAAGACGGGGATCACTAAATGGACCTGGTCGGCGGCATTGTTGTCTTTGTTATTTCGTGGTGGCTGAGCTTTTTCTGCGTTCTGCCGATTGGTGTGCAGGGGCAGTTTGAGGATGGCGGCGACGTCATCCAGGGCACCGAGGAAGGCGCGCCGAAAGAGCCAATGCTCAAGAAGAAAGTGATATGGGCGACTATTGGCGCGGTCGTGCTGACCCTGATCGCCCACTTCTTCGTGGTGCCGTGGCTAGCTGCCAGCTGACAAGCGGTCCACGAGCTTTTTGAAGATCGTGACGCCTTGCTGCAGCTGGGCCGGGTCAATGAACTCGTTTGGTTTGTGGGCCTGATCGATTGATCCAGGGCCGCAAATAACGGCCGATAGTCCTGCCTGGTGGAACTGACCCGCTTCCGTGGCATAGGCGACGGCGCGCATGGCATTGTCGCCCGTCAGTGCGCGCACAAGAATCTCTGCCGCATTGTCAGGATCGGGCGCGAGCGGAGGCACGTTTGAGATCCGATTGACCTCGACACCACATTCGGGGAAACGCGCCTTCATCTCTGCATCGGCTTGTTCAGCAGCCTCATAGAACGGGGCCAGGATTGCATCCGGATCAAACCCGGGAGGGCAACGTAGATCAAAGCCGAAATGGCAATGCCGGGCGAGAATGTTGTGTGCCGTCCCGCCGCGCATCTCTCCGATCGTCAAAGTCGGGTAGGGTGGTTCGAAGGGGGAGTCTTTAGGCCCGCATGTGATGAGATCTTTCTCGATTTGTCGCAGCACCATCATCAGGTCGATGGCCACGCCATTTGCAGAGATGCCCAGATCTGGCAAACTCGAGTGCGCTTCACGGCCATGCACGTCGACTTCGGTTACCGTGATGCCCTTATGCCCGGAAACGGCCTGCCAGAGCGAGGGCTCGCCGACCCAGACAGCATCCGGTCGTGCGCCGTGGGCAATGATCTGCGCGATCATTTCTGGCGCCCCCTGACAGCCGACTTCCTCATCATAGGAAAAAGCGAAATGTATGGGTTTGGACAGGTTGAGTTTTGCAAACTCGGGCGCGAAGGCGAGGCAAAGCGCGACAAATCCCTTCATATCGCTGGTACCGCGGCCATATAGCAGTCCATCATGCTCGGTCAGAGTGAATGGATCGGTGTGCCAATCCTGTCCATCCACAGGCACCACGTCGGTATGTCCTGATAGGACGATCCCACCAGGCGTATCCGGTCCGATCCGGACCCAGAGATTGGCTTTGGTTCCCTCAGCATTTGGAATGCGTCTACAGACTGCGCCCAGCGGTTCCAATTGCGCCTCGACCCAATCGATCAGAGCCAAGTTGGACAAACGGGACGTAGTATCGAAGGCAATCAGTTGCGCGAGCTGGTCGCGCACAATCGGATATGTGCTCATGAGGCAGATCTATTGCTCAGCCCGGCGTGCAAAGCAATCTCAAAGCAGGCTGATCGTGCGATTATAGCGGCGGGCGTCCGCCAAATAGCAGGTATTCTTCAACCTCGCGGCCTTCACAGCTCCCTTCGAGGGGCTCGGTCGGCGCTGCATCGAGATATTTTAAGCGATCCAAGCGATTGTCGATGGTTTTCAGATCGATCCGTTGGGGCACATCGTCCAGGATCAGATCAAAAGTCGTCGTGGTTCGCCTTGGACCGGGTCCCTCAAACGGGCCTCTCAGATACCAGACCCGGCTACGATTCTGGATATCAATCGGTGGCTCGAAGAAACACTCGACCCGGTCGACCACTGTCCAGTTGATTTGATCGAGCCCATAAGTGTGCCGGTAAAGAAGGAAGGCCGGGAGTGACCAGGCCGAGACAACAAGGATTTCATCTGGTGTGATTTCGTCCGCGATGGCCTGCAATTCTTGCGACATGTCCTTGGGGTCAGCCGTCGGGTTGAATGTATTGTAATAGCGATACCAGGTGACAGATCCGATGCTCATCAGCGCGATTGCCGCAACCACGATCCAGTTGACCCGCTTGGGCAGCTCGGAAATCAGTTTTTCCAGCGCGAAGCTCGCGAGGAGTACAGCAATCGGAAAGATATAAAGCGCCAGTCGGGACATGATGGGATAGATTTGCGCTGCTGATAGAACAAAACCCACCGCAATCGGTGCAAGGATGAACGCGAGTTTCCAAAGAGATTGCCTGGCGACGACGACACTGCCGATGATAATCAGCACGACATAAGCGTAGTTTGATTCACGCCCGACCATCGGCGTCAGCGTGTCCTGAACGATCTCAATGTACCAAGCGAGATCGCGAAGACTGGTCGGCGGGAACGGAGCAAAATGGCGCCGGAAAAATTCGCCCATACCTCCCTGATCCAGGCCGGATTGGTCGATCTGGACTTGAAAAGCGGACAAGGCTGGGACGACGTAGATCAGCGCCGCAATCGTTCCACTCACAACCAGGACAGTAACAGCGCTCCATCGGCGTTCCATCAAGGCTTTCAATCCAAGTAAACCGCCAAACCCGCCGATGATCATGGGCGCGCCCATGGCAAAGCAGCTGGTCAGGATCAGAGTTACGCCAAGCCACAAACTGTCGCTCAGGCGCCAGTCATCCTTCTCAAACAGACGCAGGCCCTGAACGAGGACGATGATGCTGAACAGCAGATCAAAGATGTAGGGTTTGATTTCTGCCGAATAGTAGACGGGCATATAAGAGAAAGCGAACACCGCCACGGCGACCAATACGATGGGCGACGAGAACCGTTCCCGCACGAGGCGCCAGAACAGAATGAACGCAGTCAGCCCTGCCAAAAGAGACAATACTCGTCCGCCATACTCGAGATTGCCGGTAAATGACCAAAGCCCGTCTGAAACCATCATCCATATCGGCGGCGCGATCTGACGAAATTCCAAGGCCTCGAAATAGTCTGTACCGTCGCGGACTAGGAAGTTGATGGCGATGGTGGCTTCATCGAGCCAGAGCATCCGGCCGAACCCGAAATGCATCAGTCGGAGAATTACGCCGAAAGCGACAGCTGCAAGAATCAGATGAGGCCAGCGGATGGTTTTGATGATGCCGCTCAAAGCCGCAAATCCTGGAATTCTCTCCAGATAACTCATCCTAATCGTCTCCGGGTGCGCGGGCAGTTGGCTCGTTTGTTACAAACTCCGCAAGCAATTCCAAGCCGTTTCCAGCCAGCCCGTTCAAAGAGAAGTGATAGCTGCCCACAATCTGTAAGCTTCGAGCGTCGATTAGGACGCGGAGACTTCACCGCGCGAATATGGACGATGCCGAAGATTAACCAGGCTGAACGTCACCGCGCTGTAGATGTAGTAGACTTGGTGGAATGCCAATGCGGCCAAACCAAATGGCAGGCCCTTACGGCCTGTAAAGAACGTCAGCAGGCTCCAGTTTGCACTGACCATGACAATGGTCATGGCCATGAAGATCATGCCGCCATGTAGTCCGATCAGTCCAGAAAGCGCGACCATGATGGACAAAGCCCACAAGCCTGCAATGCCTGCACGAATACGTTCTGGCGTTGAGACGTTGAGGTTGTTTTCTGGCATCTCGCGCGAGGCGATGAGGCGTGACCAAGGCACAGCGCGTTTCAGAACGTCAGTCATGACGACTTCACGCAAAGACCACTCTTTCAGGTGGGTGCAAAGCAGTTCCGGATCGAGCACGATCTCACCGCCGGCCGCGCGGATACGATAGCCAAGCTCAATGTCTTCGATGGACGGCTTGGTGAATTGCTCGATATCAAATCCATTCAGGCGTAGGAACGCATTGCGGCGGACGACACCGCAACCCGACCAGAAGGTCGTCGCCTGACGACTGGAATTCATATGATAGTAGCGATGCATCAGGTTTTTGTACTGAGACGCAAAGCCAGGAGCAGGTGGGTTTTCGTCGTATGAGCCGAACATGGCGTGGACCGCTGGATCAGCAAAGGTCAGTGGAATGCGGTCAACAGATTCAGGGTGAACTACGACGTCTGCATCAACAAACCAGAGCAGACCGCAATCGGTTTTCGTCGCTGCGAGGTTACGGGCGGCGCCGGGGCCGCCGTTCTGGTCAGCTCGAATTACAGTCGCGCCGAGACGCTGGGCCGTTTCCGCGGTGTCTGGATTGGGTGAGCAGTCATCAACGACGATGACATCAGCCACTTCGCCGGCATTGCGCAGCGCGATCAATGGCGGCAAAGACTTCTCGAGATATTGCGCTGCCTCATAGGCAGGTACGATCACGCAAATTTTGTCGGATTCCCCGCGGTTTACATTCTGTGCAACCAATTTCGTCCCCTAAACTTTACAACGCACGTTCTGCACGGTCGATGGCCTGGTCCCCGATGCAGTCGCAACCTGCATCACACTTCAACTTCTGAATGCAATTCCCACGCCAGAAATATCGGCTTGCCACCGATCTTTACATTAACGCTTTGTTAAGCCTGAAATCAAGGCAATTTTTCGGTGATCGTCGCCAGAATCAGCGACAAGAAAAAGACGGCCTATGGCCGCCTTATTCATAGACAATTCAGACACACGTCTGAGATAGAATCAGACTGTCACAGACGCCGTTACGCGGTCTCCAGAGCCGGTTTTTTATTAACCTGCATTTCTTCATGATAGGAGCGCTCGACATTGACGTTCCAGATGTCGTGCTCTTCACCCATGATGATCTTGGAGGCTAGCATCGCAGTCAGCATGGAGTGGTCCTGGTTGTTGTAGCGGTGCATGCCGTTGCGCCCAACGGTCTGGAAGTTCTCCAGGGTCAGGATCCAGTCCTTGATCGTATCCAGCGCTTCTTTGTACACCGCATCATAGACCGGATAGGCCTTCTTCTGGCGGATCACACAGCCATCAATCACGCTATCCTTGGATGCTAGTCCGAGAAATTCGAGTTCTTCCGAGGCCTGTTTGATCAGATCCTCATCACTCGACTCCCACAGGCCGTCGCCTTCGTGACAGAAGAATTCCATCCCGATGGAGGCATTCTCCTGGTTTGGCAGCATTTCCGGCGACCAGGCACGGAAGTTCTGAATGCGGCCAACTTTCACTTCGGGGCTGTGAATGTAGATCCAGTTATCGTCGAACGGATCTGGATGATCCAACACCAGAGTAACGATCAGGAAGTCACGATATTTCAGCTTGTCTGCTGCTTCAATGACGTGAGCGGGTGGCGGTGGATCCATGCAGTGGATCAACTCACGCACCGGCATGGTGTTGATGAACTGGTCTGCCTCGACACGGTAAGGCGTGCGAACGCCGTTGACGTCTTTGATCACCTCAATTTCGATCACGCGGTTGCCGTCCATAAAGACACGGCTGACCCATTCTTCCATCCGAACCTCGCCGCCTTTGTCCTCGACGAGTTCAGCAGCCTTTTCCCACATCATGCCAGGGCCGAGGCGGGGGTATTCGAATTCCTCGATGAGGCTGGCCGTGTCATTGGCGCCGGTGAGCGCATTCCAGACGGCTTTCATCAATGAAAGATTCTTGATCCGCTGGGCGGCCCAGTCGGCGCGAATCTCGGAGCAGGGGATGCCCCAGACTTTCTCGGTATAAGTTTCGAAGAAGTGTTGGAACAGACGTTTGCCGAAACGGTTGGAAACCCATTGCTCAAACGTTTCTTCCGGCTTCGATGGAAACAGCTGCGCTTTAACGTAGCTCAGTCCGACACGGATGGACTCGATCAGGCCGATGTTCAGAAGCGCGTTGGTGATCTTCAGGGGATAGTCGTAATACTTGCCGCGATAGAAGATACGGCTCTTGCGCGGACGCGTGATGAAATCGTCGGTCAGAATTTCGTGCCAGACCTCTTCGACTTCCGTCACTTTCGTGAAGAAGCGATGGCCGCCAATGTCGAAGCGATAGCCATTGTGAGATTCTGTCCGCGAGATACCGCCGACCAATTTGTCGGCTTCAAACACCACGGGTTTGTATTCGGTTGAGTTGCGCTGCAATTCGTATGCAGCTGTTAAGCCAGCTGGGCCACCACCAATAATGGCGACGGTGGTGCGGCTGTCGCCTCTGTCATCTTTGGTCGGCAGCGATTCTGCGCCTACGGGATTCCCGTCCATCTTCGAATGTCCCCTTTGATACAGACATATCTCTTTCGTCCCCATCACAAAAGCAAGACCTGTGCCAATGTTTCGGGCCTCCAAAACGTCGCATCCAGCAGAAAACGGGTCAGTTTTCGACGAGTCTGCGAATATTCTCATCACGCGTGCGAAGATACTGCCCAATTCGACAGTTTGACCGCTTGATTAAATGGTTAGCCATCGCTTGCTCGGATGAGGCTGATTGGCATAGAGTTTGCGTTGCGGGACGTAGAGTATAGGAGACGGGGACTATGAAGGTCGGGCACGATATCGAAGCAGGCAATGCCAACTGGTCATTTGGCGGCGACGTAGCAGACACATTTGTGGAGCACATTCGCCAATCAGTGCCGATGTACGAAGAAGGCCACGATCTGGTCTGTAAATTCAGCGACTATTTCGTCCATGATGACAGCACAGTTTATGAGCTCGGCGTCTCGACCGGCGAACTGCTCCGTAAACTGGCGACGCGTCACAGCAGTCGCAAACAAGCGCGCTGGATCGGGATCGATACCGAAAAGCCGATGATCACCAAGGCAAAGTCTCACTGCAAAGGGATCAAAAATATCGAGCTTCTGGTCGATGATGTACGCCTGTTCGACCTCGAAAAGTCGGATCTGATCATCTCCTATTACACAATGCAGTTCATTCCGCCGCGCTACCGACAGGATATTTTCGACAAGATCTATGAATCTCTGAACTGGGGCGGCGCGTTCATCATGTTCGAAAAGGTTCGCGGACCTGACGCACGGTTCCAGGATATGATGTCTGCGCTGTATAATGACTTCAAAACCGAACAAGGATTCTCGGCCGAGGAAATTCTGTCGAAGACTGGCAGCCTGAAGGGCATTCTTGAGCCGTTCTCCACCGCTGGGAATACCGACTTGCTCAAACGCGCGGGCTTTGTCGATCAGATGACGATCTTCAAGCACATCTGTTTTGAAGGTTTTGTCGCGATCAAATAGTTCAATTGGCCGAAATCCTTCGCGCCCGATTAGGGAAATCTTACTTCGTCATTGCTACAGAATGCAGCACGGGACGGCCTGAGCGTAACCATTATTGGTACAGGTCTTGCTGCAGAGCAGTATCAAGGATCTGATTGGGGAACACGATGACAGCCATGGTCAATGAGGACAAACCGTTGAAGGCCAAAAAGCGACCAGTGGAGCGCGTTTACGATCTTTCGATCGTCGTTCCCGCCTACAATGAGGTCAATGCGATCGTGCCGACGATCGAACAGCTGGACGCGGTGATCAAATCCGCTGGTCTCGATGCCGAAATCGTCGTGGTCGATGATGGCTCCACGGACGGAACCTATGAGAAGGCCGTTGAAACTGTCGCCCGTGTCATCCGCAAGGAAGAGAATGTCGGCTACGGGCATTCGCTCAAGACCGGCATCGTAAACTCGAAATCGCACTTCGTCGCGATCATTGATGCCGACGGCACGTATCCGGCTGAGAAGATCCCGGAAATGCTGGAAATGTGCGAAACGGCAGACATGATCGTGGGCAATCGTGGCGCCGCCATGACGGGTGTGCCACTGGTTCGCAAACCGGCAAAATGGGTCCTCAACAAGCTTGCAAACATTCTGGCTCAGCGGAAAATCCCGGATTTGAACTCCGGTCTTCGCGTCTTTCGTCGTCAATCAATTGAGCGCTTCCTGGGCCTTATGCCGGACGGCTTTTCGTTCAGCACGACCAGCACGCTGTGCATGATCTGCTCGAACCTGCGCGTGGTCTACACGCCAATCACATATGCCAAGCGCGTGGGGCATTCCAAAATTCGCCCGACCGATTTCTTCCGCTTCATGCTTCTGGTGGTTCGGATCATCGTCCTGTTCCATCCGCTACGCGTATTCTTGCCGTTTGGTGCGATCCTGTTCGCGCTCGGTGCCGCAAAAGGCGTCTATGACATTTTCCAGATGAACCTGTCTGAAAGTGCCGTCTTCGCGATGCTTGCCGCATTGGTGGTCTGGTCACTCGGTCTCATCGCTGACATGATTTCGCGACTTCACTTCAAATAGATCCGCCGGAACATAGCGAACGCACCATGACAACGGACGCCTCGCCACAATCGAAACAGGCTCGGCCTTACCTTGCCACCGGATTAAAACTCCTGGTCACCGTCATTATTCTGGCGGTGATTTTTCACTTCGTGTCGGTGGAAGAGATCTGGGCCGGGATTACGCGCACGAACCCGCTCGTTTGGGGCGGCGTTTTGATCGGATTTCTGATCGGCCACGTGCTGGCGTCTTTCAAATGGGGCCTTCTGGTTGGCCAGAAACTGCCCTTTCCAGACATCGTCAAAGCGCATTTCGCCGGACTGGCGGCCAATATTGCCTTACCAGGCGTTGCCGGAGGAGATGTCGCGCGCGCAGCCATCCTGTCGCGCAAGGTGATGTCCCGTTCGAAACTGGTGACGGGATCGATCCTGGACCGCCTGATCGATGTTGGCGGTCTGGTTTTGATCGCTGCCCTGGGCGCAGCCATGCTGGGCACCGCCGGCCAGACCGGTCTCTGGCTTCAGGGGATCTCCGCGGCGATCATAGTCGTGGCGCTTATCGCCTTCCTATTGCTGCCGATGCTCGCTCGCATCGTGCAGGCACAGATGGCGGAGCGCGGAAAAGCGGGCGTGATGATCGCCGAGCTTGCGCACTATATGGCTGAGCATCGGATCAGAATTCTGATTTGCGCAAGCCTCTCCATCCTCATTCAAACTGGTTTCGTGCTGCTCAATGTCGCCTTGGCCTGGAGCATGCAGGGGCCAACGAATATTGCGATCTGGCTGTTCGCCTGGCCGCTGGCAAAACTGATTGCGACTCTGCCGATCAGTCTCGGCGGATTGGGTGTTCGCGAGGCAAGCCTCGCGGCAATCTTCGCAGGTTTCGCGTTTGAATCGCCAGTGGTGATTGCGGTCGGGTTTGTCTGGCAGACGATACTGATTTCAACCGGTTTGATCGGGCTCGCGGTGCAAGCCTGGTCGGGAAAATTCAAAGCAGCGCCAGAAAGCGCTCAGTAGATTAGGACACAAGATGGCTGACACGGAACAGACAGTTCAGGGACAAGCGCACAGTATTGCCGTGCTCGGTGGTGGACCGGCGGGGCTCGGCGCCGCGTGGAAACTGCGTCAGGAGACGGGCTTCAACGTAACCCTGCACGAAGGCGCGCCACTGGTCGGGGGCAATGCCGCGAGTTTCGATGTCGAAGGCATCCGCGTCGACTATGGCAGCCACCGTCTGCACCCGGTCACCGATCCTGAGATTATGGGGCATATCAAGCAAATCCTCGGCAATGACCTCTTGCTGCGCCCGCGGCATGGACGCATTCGTTTGCGCAAGTCCTGGATCCATTTCCCGCTAAAACCGTTCGATCTCGCGACGCGCTTGCCGATCCCGTTTGCGTTCTCGCTGTTCTTTGACGCTCTGACCGCGAAGTTCCGGGCTCCTAAGACCGATGATCCGACGTTCAAGACCGTGCTCTTGGGCGGACTTGGCAAGACCATGTGCGAGAGCTTCTATTTTCCATATGTGCGCAAGCTTTGGGGCAAGGACCCGGACGAACTCGCCACGACACTGGCCCAGCGCCGGGTCTCAGGCAGTTCCTTGCCGAAACTGTTGAAGAAGATCTTTGGCCAGCTGCCAGGACTAAAATCGCCAACAACCGGCAAGTTCTATTATCCAAAAGAAGGCTTTGGACAGATCTGCACCGGCTTTGCCGGCGCCGCAGAGGCGTCTGGCGCTCAGATCGCGCTGAACTCGAAAGTCGTCGGTCTGAAACTCGACGGGAACCGGGTGACGGAACTGACCGTGGAAACACCGTCTGGCCCGCAAACCAGTTCGCCGGATAAGATCTGGTCGACATTGCCGATTTCAACGCTCATTCGCGCGGCAGGCGATGCGGTGCCGGAAGCAGTGAAGACGGCGGCGCAGAACATTGAGTATCGCGGGATGATCCTGATCTATCTGGTGCTCGATACCGATCAATTCACAGAATATGACGCGCACTATTTCCCGGAAGCCGCCATTCCGATGTCGCGCATGTCTGAACCAAAGAACTATTCCGCCACTTCCGAACCGAAGGGGCGGACCGTGTTGTGCGCCGAGCTTCCGGCCGATCCAGGCGATGAGCATTGGGATCTGTCGAATGAAGACCTTGGCGAGAAAATGCGTGAGTGGATCAAGGCGGCCGGCTTGTCGCTGACGGCCAATACAGTCAAAGTCGAAACGCGCCGCCTGCCTTATGCCTATCCGGTCTATAACCGCACTTATGCCGACAATTTCGCGGTTATGGATGAATGGGTCGCGAGCCTCGAGAATGTCCTGACCTTCGGGCGCCAAGGCCTGTTTGCGCATGACAATACCCACCATGCGCTGTCTATGGCATATGGAGCTGTAAGCTGCCTGGATGAGGACGGAAATTTCGACCGCACCCGCTGGGCCGAGCTTCGCGAAGAGTTTGAGACCCACGTTGTAGAAGACTAGAGATGAGCAAACCGGCGACCCAAGTTCCGATTTTGATGTTTCACTCGATCTCTGATGCGGGTGGGCCGACTTCGATTGCGCCGGACACGTTCAAATCCATGATGTCGAAGCTCGCTGAGAGCGATTACGAGGTTGTCTCGCTTGAGGACGTCGCCGCCTGGCATCGCGGTGATCGCGAGCTGCCGGAAAAAGCCATGGCCATCACGTTCGATGATGGTTTTGTCGATTTCAAAGACCACGCGCATCCAGTTTTGGAAGCGTTCAACTTTCCAAGCACGCTCTTTGTTCCGACCCGAAAGACCGGAGAGATCGAAGATTGGTATGGCGGTCATAATGACCAGCGGCCATTGCTTGATTGGCCCGCTTTGCAGACCCTGGATCAAACTCTGGCCGATATCGCCCCGCACGGGCGCAACCATGTTGCGCTCTCCACGCTGGAGGGCGACGCCCTGACAGAAGAGATAGCCGGGTCGAAATCTGATCTCGAAACCGAGTTGAGCAAGACATCCACCCATTTCGCCCCGCCATATGGCCAGGTCAGTCCAAGCGCGCTGGAGCAAATTGCCCGACATTACGATCTCTCGGTCGGGGTTGAGCATGGCATCGCAACGCGAAGCAGCAATCTTTATGACCTGCCGCGCATCGAGATGTTCTATTATCAGGATCTTGCCCGCTGGCAGGATTTCCTCGACGGCAAAGGCGGGCTCTACCTGAAGCTTCGGCAGGCATTGCGGACCATTCGAGGCTTTGTGAATCCCGTCGCCTATTCCTAGGCCTTGGTGACATTATCCATCGGCAGGCTGTTGCGTTCCATCACATTGCGCGTGTCGATGATTGGAATGCCGCTTTCGCTGAGCTTGGCGTAGTCCACCTTGTCGTGATCAGTCGCGATGATGATAGCCTCATAGTCTGAAGAGGTCACCGTGCTTTCAGGTACGGACTTGCGCCCTTCGAGCGTCGGATGTTCATCATTCTTGGGAATGAATGGCACCATGGGGTCATAGAAATCGACGGTGGAGCCAGCTGCTTCGAAATATTCCAGAATGCGCAAAGCCGGGCTTTCACGCATGTCGGCGACATTCTTTTTGTAAGCAACGCCTATCACCAGGATCTTCGCGCTGGAGAGGCCTTTGCCGGTGGTGCGGTCAATAACCTCACGGGTGCGCTGGACCACATAACGCGGCATGGACTGGTTCACTTCACCAGCCAGTTCAACAAACTTGGTCGGCAAATCGTGTTCACGCGCCTTCCAGGTCAGATAAAACGGATCAATCGGAATGCAGTGCCCGCCAAGGCCTGGTCCGGGATAGAAGGGCATGAAGCCAAATGGCTTGGTCGCGGCGCCGTCAATAATCTCCCAGATATCGAGGCCCATCGCGTCGTAAATCGTCTTCAGCTCGTTCACAAGACCGATATTCACGGCGCGGAAGATGTTCTCGGTGATCTTCACGGCTTCAGCGGCGCGGGTGGAGGACACCGGGACGACCCGGTCAACCACGCCGCTATAGAATTGCTGTGCGAGAATGGACGCCATCTCGCCGTCACCACCAACGATCTTCGGGATGGTGGAGGTGCTGAAGCTCTTATTGCCTGGGTCTTCGCGTTCAGGCGAAGAGGCCATGAAGAAATCTTCGCCGGCTTTCAGTCCGCTTGTTTCCAGGATTGGAACCAGAATGTCCTGCGTCGTGCCAGGATAAGTCGTTGATTCCAGGACAATCAATACGCCCGGTTTCATATGCTTCGCGATCTCGCGACCGGCAGACTCCACATAAGACAGGTCTGGGTCACGATGCGAGGAGAGCGGCGTCGGAACGCAGATCACGATTACCTCACACGCGGCAAGCTCTGCGAAATTGGAGCTGCTGGTGAATTTGGTTCCGACCACGGCTTGCAGGTCTTCATCGCTGACCGCATCGATATAGCTCGACCCCTGTTCGAGCAGGCTGTTCTTGTTCGGGTTGATTTCGATCCCGACCACCGGATTACCCCGGGTGGCAGCCGTCACGGCCAGTGGCAGACCAACATAACCGAGCCCGATAATGCCCACACGTGCGGTCTTGGCTTTCAGCTTTTCGAGCAGCTCCAGACCGATTGCGGGCAGGGCGGTATCGCCAGAATCCGATTGCTCAGTTTGAATATTGAACGTCCCCATGGCCGTATATCTCTACATGTCCCTAACTGTAGGGTTTACAGCAAGAAACACGCCATTCAACTGTCTTCCCTGGCTCTTGGCAAAAAAAGCCGAATCTGCTGCAGCTCAACGCATCCAGGCTGACAAATCCCAGTCGAGCAACGTTTCCAGCGCGCGAATGTCATCTGACAGGCGTTCGAGCAGCATAGCCCGCGCGTTGCTGCTGAGCGTTTCCGGCGCGTTCATGTTCTTCCGAGCCATCCAGTCGCGGATTTTCAGGCGGGTTTCTTGAGGCACAACAAGTCCGACCGCTTTGGTGACCGGGTTGGGCTTCATCAGGAAGTCCTGAAACGCCTGGTTTTTCGGGACCCCGCCGGCATTAACCTTGTCACTCTTGGTGGGAACAAAATCCGGATCTACGCCGATAAATTCATAGACGGCGCGCAGGAAAGCGTCCGGATCGGCCTGATAGTCTTCATAGCGTTTGATCAGGAACTGATCTCGCGGAAAAAGCTCAAAATAGCGCGCCAATTGTTCACCATAGCGCGGGAATTGCGAGTATCCGAACAAAGGCTGCCAACCTTGATCGAGCCGCATCCTTTCCAGGGTCAGTGCTTTGTCAAAATCTGATACGTTTTCAATGCATTGCTTGGTGGCATACATGAAGTGCGAATAGGCCTGGTCGACCGGGTTTCGCAGGATCACGATCATCTTCGCGCCCGGAATATGATGCTTGATCCGACCGGGCGCGCGCTCGCTATAAAGGTAAAGCGGTGAGGCTTCGCCAAGCCGCGCGTCGGCTGGGGCCTCGGCAAACAAAGCGGAATAGGCCGACGGGTCGACGATGGAGTTATTGATATAGTCGGCGCCAGGTCCCTCGCAGGCCAGTTCCTCGCCCTCATAAGCAAAGAAGTTGGGTTCCTTGCGCGCAGGCATGAAGATGCCGGGATGTTGACGCAAAAACCCGTGCAGCGCCGTCGTACCCGCGCGGGCTGCACCAATCACCAGAAAATCAGGTAATCTTGTCGTCATTTTTTCCCCGGCTGCACCGATAATCTGGACTTTGAGAGATATCCTATCCCCGGATGATCCACAGGTGAAACATATATGCAGGGTCTGTGCCCATCTCTCGACACGTGTGGGCGATTCAGGCATCCCTTTTGCAGCGCTGAGCGCTGTCAAACGGGCAGGCGATGCGGGAGAGATCCAGTCGAATGAGTGAAGATCGCCATCAGGTCGGAACCAGCATTGCCTGGATGGCGATGGGCAATTGGGTCGAACAGGCCTTCAATGTCCTGATTTTCGTTATCCTGGCGCGCCTTCTCGGCGTCGAAGCGTTCGGTTTGATCGCCATGGCCGCAGCGATTGTCATCCTTTGCGAGTTTCTGGTGCGGGAAACGCTGACAGAATACCTTGTCGCGTTTCCTGGCGAAGATCAGGCGCATTCCAACGCAGTCTTCTACAGCTTGATCGTTTTTGCGGCGGTGCTGTTTGCCGGGCTGTGGCTGGCATCTGGCTTGATCGCCGGTCTGTATCAGCAGGCCATCGTCAGTGCGTTGATCCAATATCTCGGCTTCAGCGTGATCCTGGTGGCGCTGGGGGCGGTACCGGCGAGTCTGCTTCGGCGTCACATGAAATTCAAAGCGCTTGCCATCAGAGCCGTTGCCGGCGTTGTCTGTGGCGGTGTGGTGGCGGTGTGGATGGCTCTCAGTGGTTACGGAGTCTGGGCTCTGGTCGCGCAGCGTCTGGTGCAAGTCGGCGTCAATACAGTCCTCGCCTGGGGCGCCGTATCATGGCGCCCGCAACTTTCGGTGCGAATGAGTGCGGTGCGAGAAATCTTCGGATTCGGACGCTCAGTCCTCGCCCTGAGGGGTGCTCAAATTGCCCGCGTACAAGTGCCCATGGCTCTTATTGGTGCGCTTTTGGGACCAGTAGTGCTCGGCTATTTCTCCCTCGCGTGGCGCCTGGTTGAGATCGCCTCCTTCCTGGTATCGACGCCGATGCGCATGGTGTCACAATCAGCCTTCGCCGCGCGCCTGCGAGAAGGCAGACCAGCGCGCACACTCCTGATTGAGCTGTCCCGTCTGTCCGGATGGATCGCGTTCCCAGCCATGGCTGGAATGATGGTACTATCGGGTCCCATCATCACGCTGGTGTTTGGCGCGAAATGGGCCCCGGCGGCGCCGACGCTGTCAATCATTGGCCTAATCGGTGCGTATCTCGCGATCGAAATGGTCCATCAGTCCTATTGCTTGGCAGCGCGAAAAATCGGTGCGCTCGCCATCGTCGCCTGGCTGGAAGTTGGGTTAGCCGCGGGCGCAGTCATCGCGAGCTTCTCGCAAGGTCTAAACGGCGTGGCGTATGGGTTTGCCGGGTCCTTCCTCATCTTGTGGGTGGTACGGTTCGCCATCGTTTCCAATCTTTCAGGCGTGGGAATACTTCAATTGAGTCGTCAGCATTTGATGCCGCTCGCCGCGAGTGTGGGAATGGCTGGGGCGGTGCTCTATCTGACACGCCAGCTGCCCGCTCAATCTAATCTCGCTGTGCTTGCCATCGGTGGGCTGATCGGTGTCGCCATCTACGCGGCGGCGTCATGGCTGTTTATGCGTGACCGGGTGCGATTGGCGCAGCAATACTTCCTGCGATCTTGATTGGAACGGAGCGCTAGCGCTCGCTCAAAACGCTTTGATAAGTCGTCAGGATTTGTTCGTGCGCGTGATCGACGTCGAACTGTTTCTCTTCGCTGCGGGCGATTGCCGCCGCTCGCTTTTGCTGGCGAAGCTCATCTGACTGCAGGAGCGTGAGTACGGCGTTCGTAATGCCGTCGACATCTTCGACCGTGCACAATTTGCCGACCTGGTCATCGACCAGTTCAGAGACGCCGCCGCAATCCGTAGCCACAACGGGCAGGCCCGCGCGGAATGATTCAACGATGGAAATCGGTAGCGCTTCCCATCGCGAGGTGAGCAGAAACAAGTCTGAGGCCTGCAAGTGTTCAGGCACCGTGTCGATCGCGCCGAGGAAGTGCATATTGTCACCCACTCCAGCGGCCGCCGCCCACTCATCGACTGTTCCAGTCAGGACGCCGCTGCCAGCAATCACGAATTGCGTGTCCGGGCGTTTTTCGATGACGCGTTTTGCGACCTCGATCATGATATCGATGCCTTTTTGCGGCGCCAGGCGCGACGGGCTAAAGACGATCTGGCCTTTGCCATCCGGCAAGTAACGTTCCCGCAGCGTTGCTATCGTGTCGGCGCTCGCAATCCGTAGCGGCTTGATGCCGTTTCTCAGCACTTTGGTTTTGTCCGCGCGGACGCCATTTGCAATCAATGCATCCAGCGAAATCCGGCTCGGCGATGCGACGATATCCGCGCAATATTTGCCGATCTTGGCGGCGCTTGGGATCCGTTCAGGCGCTGAGCCATGAAAGGTCATGACGATCGGGATATCTTTGCCCAAAGTCGCGAGCCGCGCCACCAGCGCAGGGGCGGTTTCGTGAACGTGGATGACGTCAAACTTGTGCTTCGAAATCTCTTTTCTCAACCGCATTGCGTTGCGAAACATGGAATAGACACGCCCGGGCAAATTCCCATCAACCTTGGAAACATCGGCCATGGATAGGGATATAAAATTCTCAGCGCTTGGATCCTGGCTGGAGCGGCGAGGCTCGGCAGCGAACCAGATTTGGTGCCCGCTCGCTTCTAGCCATTCTGATAATTCCAGGACGTGCGTCTGAATCCCGCCGCCTTTGTAGAAATTGGTGCAAAACTGCAGGATCCGCAGAGGCTTGTCCGCGCCCTCAGCCACATCGGGCTGAGCTGTAGGTGTCTGAGTTTGCTGCAGCATGTTTACTCAAATGGGCGTTTTCTGGCCTTGGATTCCCTTGGATTTACCAATTTTGACGCAAATAAAGTGCCAGTGTCCCCAAAGCTGTCTGCCACATTTCCAGATTGCCCTCAATTGTTTCGCCAGAAGCGAATTTTGCTTGCAGAATTGGCCTGAAACTTGAGTGTGGCGAAGCTGGTTGAGTGGGTTTCATCATGCGCGCTTTGAAGATCTTGATGTTCACAACATTTTACCCGCCATATTCCTTTGGCGGAGATGCCGTCGGTGTGCAGCGCATGGCGCAGGCTTTGGTGCGCCGCGGCCATGATGTGACGGTGGTACACGACAAGGACGCCTATCAGACGATGGGCGGCGATGTTGAGGGCAAGTCCTACTCAGATGATGGCGTGACCGAGATCGCCTTGTCTTCTGGCTGGCCGATGATGACCAATCTGATGACGCAGCAAACTGGTCGTCCGCTTGTGCATGGCGGTAGTATCAAACAAATCATCGATGACGGCGCGTTCGATATCATCTGGCACAACAATACGTCACTGGTCGGCGGTCCGGGCCTGCTCGATTTTGGCAAGGCGCTCAAAATCTATGAAGCGCATGAGCATTGGCTGGTCTGCCCGATGCATGTCTTGTGGAAAGAGAACAAGGCGTTGTGCGAGACGCGGGAGTGTTTGAAATGCACGCTCTCCTACAAGCGGCCACCGCAATTGTGGCGTTATACCGGCTTTCTGGAGCGCAAGCTTGAGCAGATTGATCTGCTCATCGCCAAGAGTGAATTCTCGCGGCAAAAGCACAAGCAGTTTGGTCTCCAGAAAGACATGACTGTGCTGCCATACTTCCTGCCGGATATTGACGCATCCGCGTTGCCCGAACCCGCAGAGCATGACCGACCCTACTTCCTGTTTGTCGGGCGGCTCGAAAAAATCAAAGGCCTGCAGGATGTCTTTCCGGCGTTTGACAAGTATCCTGACGCGGACCTGCTCATTCTCGGCGATGGCGAATATACAGACGAACTGAAAGCGCTCGCGCGCGACAATCCACGGATTAAATTCCTGGGACGTAAATCACTGGATGAACTCAATGCCTATTATCGCGGCGCACTTGGATTGATCGTGCCGTCAGTCTGTTATGAAACATTCGGCATCATTCTGATTGAGAGCTTTCGGATTGGAACGCCGGTGATTGCGCGGCGCCTCGGACCCTTCCCTGAGATTGTGGAGGCGGCTGATGCTGGCGCGCTGTTCGAAACGGAAGATGATCTGATAGAGGCCATGACGACGATCCAGACCGACGCATCGTGGCGAACGCGTCATGGTGCGCTTGCGCGTAAAGGGTTTGAAGAGCGCTGGCGCGAAGATCGCGTGCTCGCCGCTTATGGCGTGGAGCTCGCGAAAGCTGCCCACGCGCGCGGCGATACGGGGCTGGCCGCAGCCTTTGAAGCCGGCGCTTTTGAAAACGGTCCAGCTTAGACCAGTGTTCCAATCCGATGCGCATTCGCCATCACCGTGAAGGTGATCGTGCTGGCCGGAATGGTCGGGAGAATCGACGCATCAACGATATGAACATTGTTGAAGCCCGAAAGGCGACCGAGGGGGTCTGTCTGTAAGTCCGCCGGCGATGCAGACATCGGCAATGTGCCGCCAGAGTGAAAACTCGCCCCTGGTCCCTCAACGCGTTTGGCGAATGATAAAGGCATGAGACCCGCCTTCGACATCGCCTTGGACAGGACAGATGCAGCGCGATCGATCGTCGGGTGCATGTCCGGGTTCGACACGATCTCGGTTTCGAGACGGCCAGTCTTGGTTTCGAGCGTGAGCTCAACCTGATCGCAGTGATCTGAATGGATGAAGGTTTGCGCCACGATCAGACGCTTGGCGATCGCACCAAACAGAGCCTTGCTGCCTGGCAGTCGGCGCCCATAATTGGCGATCATCTCGCGCGCATAGAATTCATTCCAGCTATAGATCTGCGAATGCGTCAGATAGGGCGACACCTCTGCATCATCGATTTCGACGAAGAGCTTTGCGAGCGTGTGGAGCGGCCGCGCGGCCGGGTCTCTGCCTGACGACCAGCGATGCAGCATTGGCAAAAAGAATTGGCGACTGTCCTGCAGCACGAGTTTGCTGTCACTTTCGGGTAGCGCCCCGAGCACCAGTCGCGCAGTTTCATAAACACCGGTCGCCAAAAACAATCTGTTTGCCTTGATGACAGCGTCATCTGAAAGGCGAACACGGCAAGTGTCTCCGTGTTCGGATATCTCTGTGACGGTGATCCCGGAGCGATAAGAAAACAGCTCTGACTGTTTAAGAGTCTCAAGGGTTTGCTGCGCCGAATAGATCATGGACCACGGACACCCGTGCAAACACTGACCGCACACATGGCAACCATTGCGTACAGCCTGACGCGCACCGCCGACAGAGATGCCGCGCTCTGTCAGAGCCGGACGGTTTTTGTTTAGACGCTCAAGAAGCGCTTTCGCCTGCGGTCCCGCATCCAGCGGTTTCAGCGCACTCGCATCGAAGGCCGGAAATACGCTTTGTAATTCATCATCCGGCGATCCGGCGATCGGCATGAATTGAGATACGGCTTGATAGTGAGGGGCAAGATCTGCAGCACTGATCGGCCATGAGCCGATATCTTCCTGGCGATACGGCAAGACGGCCGCGCCCCAAACATTGGATAGACCGCCGACAGCGTGCGAAGAGCGCCCCCCAAAAACTGTCTCGTCGGCAAACGCATCCGATAGCGGGTTTTGCGCGTGGATAGAGCCGAATCGCATGGAGAGATCGCCGGTCTTTTCCAGCTGCGGGGCCTGCCAGGCCTGATGATCTTCACTCGTCCAGGACTCAGCCGGTTTGGACGCGAAATTATTGCGCCGGGCGCTGAGTTCCGTGGACAGGTCTTTTCCTGCATCAATCAGTGTCACGTTCTCACCGCGCGCGATCAACGCCATGGCGACAGAGACGCCTGCTGGACCGGACCCGATGATGAGGTTCATGCTCAAACTCGCTTGAAGATCAAAACATTTCCGTCGCCGAGTGTACCGCGAAAACGTTTAACGAGTTCAAGCTGGCCGCTATCGGCCATCTCTTCCATTTTTGGCAGGACGCGAAATGACCGACCTGGAAAGGCGATAACGAGATAGACCGGACCTGGCTCCGCCATCGCGGTATCGAATGCGGCTTCGGTCTCGATCGGAGGCCAACCGGTGCCGTAAAAGCTGTTATAGAGCGAGCCGGCGACGCCAACGCCATAGACCCGTGCGTCGCTCGTCTCAGTACTGTTGATATAATCGACGGCACCGACGAGGTTCTGCTTCGGGGCGGTATAGTTGCTGGTGGCGAGACCAATCGACAGCAGAGTCATGGCAGCCACAGCCGCCGGGAAGACGGCTTTCGGCGGAACAAAGGTCACGATCTGCCAAATCCAGACGCAGCTGGCATAGACGCCGACAATGATGAGCAGCATCAGGAAACCGATATCGACGAAGAAGAAACGCGGCCAGATGCGCATGCCGAGCGCGAGCAGGAGCGCCATGGTCAGCGCGATATGCAGGCCAACGATCGGGGCGAAATAGGGGCTCTGGCCGCGAAGGCGTACGGCGCCGATAATGCTGAGCGCGATGACGGCAGCAGCGATGATGCCGAGGACGGGTCCGAGCGACCCGAGCACGGTGCGAAACGCTTCGAGAATAGACCAGAGCGGGTTCTGATACTCCTGCATGACGTCAACCTGCGACGTCTCCGCAACGGCGCTGGTCACTTCGAACACACTGCTGAGAATTGGCGCGTAGAAGATGAGCGTGGCAACACCTCCGACGATGTAGCTGAGCGCCGGGATTCGGATCGGATCTGACATCAGACCCAGCCGGCGAACGTTCAGAACGGCAAAGCCGAGCCAGATCAGCCCTTGCGCTGCAAAGAAGAAGAAACCCGTGAGGTGGGTGGCAATGGCGAGTGCGAGGCAGGCCGCATAAGCGAGCCAGGTCTTCAGCTTCGGATCACGCATTCCGTCCAGAAAGAAGATCATCCCAAGCGTGCTCCAGAAGGCGAGTTCGGTGTATCCGCGGGCATTCTGTGAGAACCAGATGTGATGGAATGACAATGCCAGAAGCAGCGCCGTGATATGCGCGAGCCGCACCCCGGCGACGCGCTTGGCGAGACACCACATCGCGGCAATGGAGCCGACGCCAAACAACATTGCGGGCAGGCGCACGGTCCAGGCAGCTTCGCCAAACACTCCGGCGACCAGCTTGGCCTGCAAGCTGTAGAGATAGTGATGGTTCATGGAATAAGACGTCATCATCTCATCCCAGGGCAGGCGTAAATGGGTCTCGACTGTGGTGATCTCGTCATACCAAAGGGGCGCGTTCAGGCCCCAAATGCGCAAGCCAAAAGCAAGCAGCAATATTGCTGTGAGGATCTGATGATCGCGGTCTGAAAACCAGCGCGTCATGCGTCCAGCGGCTTTTGTGCCCGAACCAGGACCAGCATTTCGTAATTCGGGTCGTGCGTGGCGAGTTCAGTCGGGTCGATCTCACTCGCGCCCAGGCCATGCAGATTACAGATGCAGGTGAACACGTTGCCAACGGTCGAGACGTCAACATGGTCTTTCGGAAAATGACGATGGAAGAGGTGGCGTTTGGACTGAGTGGTGAAATGCCAATACTCGCCCCAGTCATCGACGCCTTCGCGGCGCGCGACGCGGGTCATGCCGTGTGAGGTGCACAAGACGACACCGCCGGGCTTTAAGATCCGGTAGAGCGTCTCAATCGCCTTATCGACTTCGAAGATCATTTGCAGGGTTTGCGTGATGATGATGCAATCAAACGTGTTGTCCGGGATATGTGGCGCATCGGTCAGGTCGGCGACGATTGTTGCTTGCGGATTGCCTTCAACATAATTGAGGACATCGGCCTGAGTGACCCGATCGCCGCCGAATTTGTTGATGTAAGCTGGGTCGCCCATTTCGAGGCAGCGGCCTTTGACATCATCAGAGTGCTTCTCGAGGAATTCCTCGATATAGAACCGCTCAATGGTCAGCAGATCGCGATCCTGGCCGAAAATGGAGCTGATCGGGGTGAGGCGGCGCAAACCGCCAAAATCCACACTGCCGACCGGCACGGATTGTAATTTGTGAATGCGCTGCTGCTTACGAAGCCACTGCCGCAAACTGAGCGGCAACAACACCGTCGCGACATCACGCGTGAGCTTTTCGATGCGGGTGATGAGAGCCATGGCGTTAATTCGCCTCGAGATCCAGCGCCGCGCGCTTTTCAGTGACGATATCGGCGATGATTTCGTCGAGCGTTCGCATCGGGCGAAAATCGATTGCCGCCTGGAGTTTGTCGACGCTCGGCAGGCGGCGCGCCATGTCTTCAAAGCCTTCTGGATACACGTCGGAATAGGGGATCAGTTCGATATCGGAGCTTGACCCGGTTGCCGCGACAACTTTCTCGGCGAGCTCCATAATCGAAACTTCCTGGTCGGTGCCGATATTGTAAACCTCACCAAAGGCTTCCGGCTTGTCCATCAGACGCAGCAAGGCTTCGACCACATCAAACACGTGGCCAAAGCAGCGCGATTGCTCGCCTGTGCCATGCACTTTGAGGGGTTTGCCGGTCAGCGCGTTGACGACAAAGTTCGGCAACACCATGCCATAGCGGCCCGTCTGACGTGGTCCGGTCGTATTGAAGAAGCGCAGGACCACAACCGGTAACTCCACCTCCCGCGCGTAGGCGAGGGCGAGGAACTCATCCAGTTGCTTGGCGCTGGCATAAGACCAACGCAAATTCTTGGTCGCGCCAATGGTCATGTCGTCATCTTCGCTGAACGGGAATTTGGTTGTCTTGCCATAAACCTCAGAGGTCGAGGCGATAAAGGTCGGCGTCTTGTCTGGAATAGCCGCTTTCAGGACGTTTTCTGTGCCGGTAATATTGGTCAGGATCGACCGGCTCGGCTCGTCCATGATTAGTTTTACCCCAACCGCTGCCGCCATGTGGAAGACCATATCGGCATCGCCGACCAACTGATTGACCAGATCGACATCCAGGACTGAGCCTTCGATGAAGCGAAAGTGATTGTTGCCATCAAGGCTAGAGAGGTTTTTCTTCTGGCCCGTTGAGAGGTCATCCAGAGCCACCACATCATGGCCTTCAGCCACCAGTCGCTCGGCCAGGTGAGACCCAATGAAACCGGCCCCTCCAGTGATCAGTATGCGCATAGTCCCCTCATGTGAAACAGGTTTGGATCCAGTTCCCGACTTACGCAATAATAAGGCCAGTCGTCATCCGTAAAATCCGACAGGGCAAAAAACCTCTGGAAGGTTCGTCCAAAATGGCTGATTGAGGGGAAAATGACCCTAGATCGACCACTTCTTGCTGACACGTTTTTGGGTGAGGCCCGAAACCACTTTTCGGGACGCCGCGTTATCGTCACCGGAGCGACAGGGTTCATTGGTCGCCGGCTCGTTGCTGGGTTGTTGCTCGTCGGTGCCTCAGTCACGGTTGTGTTGCGTTCCAATCATGGGGCTAATCAGTTCGAAGCCGCCGGCGCAGAAGTCCTGGTCGGGCAGTTGCAAGACCACGCCTTTATGTCGAAGGCGTTGAATGACAAAGAAATACTGTTCCATCTCGCCTATGATGTCCGCTCGGGTGGACAAGAAAATTTGCACGTTTTCAATGACTTGTATGAGGTCGCTCAGGCGTCAGAGCTCGAACGCATCGTGCATATGAGCTCGCTGGTGGTTTATGATCATTGGCCTGGCGGGAAAATCGATTCAGACGCCGCGATCACCCGAACTGGTCTGGAAGACTATCGCGACGCCAAAATAGCCATGGAAGAAGCACTTATGGCCGGGGCGAAGCCTGCCGCAATCCTCCAGCCGGGCATCGTGCATGGTCCCGGAAGCGCATTGTGGACGACGGCGCCGCGCGAGGCTTTAAAGCGCGGCCCGGTGATCCTGCCCGATCCGATAGGGTTGTGCCCGGCTATTCACGTTGATGATGTGGTTCAGGCGGCCTTGCGCGCCGCGATGGTCAATGATCTTGGCCATGAACGGTTTGTTCTCTGCGGCCGCGACCCGCTTGATTGGCGCGCGTTCTATCAGTCGCACATTGATGCATTAGGGCAGGGCGTCGTGGAGCTGCAGCCCGTAGAAACGCTGAAAGCGCGGTTGCCTGTCCCAACAACAAGTGGAGGCGGCTCTCAAAGCCCGTCTGCTGCAGCGCGTATCAGTCAGTCTTTGCGCAAACTGATCGGCCGGGAACGGTTTGAGAGATGGATCGGGATGGTCCGAAACCTGGTTCAATCCTCGGGTCCCGTTTATCCCGATCACAACATGTTAACCTTGATGAGTGCCCGGGGCGATATATGTGACGCTCAAACTCGAGCGAGAATCGGGTATGATCCACAGCATGGGGTTTGAGTTTCTTTAACTTTTTCTTCCCACAGTCGAGCCTGAAAGGTGAATCGGCATGGACAAAGCACTTTACGGTCTTTTCTTTCTGACATTGGCGGCGACGTTTTATGGTCTGATGACCAGCGGGGTTTCTCTGGCTGTTTCATTGATGTTTGCGGGTCCTTTTGCTGTGGCCTTGTTCATGGCCGCCGCGTTTATCTACTTTTTGTTCGCGGTAGTCTTCGAGACCTCGCCGCAATCAAAAAAAGTGTCGGAAGACCCGCGCAAAAGTTGGGCTTCGCGTCCGGCGTTTCAGCATTCAAATAGCTAATTGATACGGGCCTCGTAGCACACGCCCAGACCCGCCCGTTCTGGCACCAATATTGCTTTTCTTTCCAAGAATCTCTCGGATCGATTGACTTCCCGGTTTTTCGGCGCTGTCAGTCATCTGAGCAAGGGGTGGGTTTCTGAGTTCGCTCAGCGACCATGCGCTCGCTTCTTCTGGCGGCGCTCGCGAGTATGGGCAGGACCAAATGATCAATTTCAGAACGATCAATCTGACGATCTTCTCATTGATGACGTTGGGCGCTGCTCTTGCAGCCTTTTCGATCATTCCGAAGCCTGCAGATTCTGAAGCGCTCAAATGGACCTGGTTCACGTCATCCGTGGTGTTTTCCGGCGCGGTCGGCGTGACTCTCGCTTGGCGTCAGGCCCAGAAAGCGGCCTGGCTCGCGAGCCTGCTGCTCCTAAGCGGCGCCAGTCAGCTCTGGTTGAGCGACGCGACTTGGTTCAAGACTTATCAAGTTCAAAGCTTCGGCACGATCGATCGCGTGGCGTACTTCATGGTCGCCACACACGGATTGGTGAGCGCCGCTGTTCTGCTCCTCGATCCCGAGAAATGGCTGATCCGGTCCGTTCGCGGGCTTTCGCGCATGCAATATGTTCGGCTGGGCATCCTCTTCGGGACGCTGATGGTGCTTTCGGTCTCGATCCTGAATTTCGTCGGAACCTATGACCGGATCGGATATGCAGTGCAGCTCATTGTTGGCGGCGGCGTGGTCGCTGCGTCTGTGTTGGGGGTCGCAGCGCTTCTGTTCGCTAGCGATATCGACCGCGCAGAGATCTTTGAGAGCCTTATGAGCATTGTGAACCGCCACGCCTTCACCATGCTTCCAATCTTGTTCCTGGTCTTATCATCCGCTTACGCCTTAATCGCGTTCGGGACGATGCCGGTTGTTGAAGACGAAACGGCCTATCTATTCCAAGCTAGAACGCTCAGTGAAGGAGCCGTTTACGCGCCCTCATTGCCTGAAGGCACAGCAGAGCACTTCGAGTTCTACCTCCTCGTCAATAATCAGGATGGCTGGTTTGCGACGACTGTTTTGGGGTGGCCGTTAGTCCTGGCACTAGGCGTATTGATTGGGCTTCCCTGGATCGTAAATCCGGCGCTGGGCGCCTTATCCATCTGGCTAGGGATGAGCTTTTGGCGGCGCGTCACCAATCGTAATCAGGCGATCATCCTGGGTTTGCTGATGGTCAGTTCTCCCTGGCTTTTGGAAACATCAGCATCCTTGATGACGCACGCCATCGTTCTCGCCCTGACGCTTGGGGCGTGGTGTCTGATCGTTGAAGCCAAAGAACACGCCGCGCAGCAATGGCAAATGATTGCCGCGCTGGCACTGCTCGCTGGCTTATTCATGGGTTGGATCTTCTTAACTCGCGTGGTCGAGGGCCTTTTGATTGGCGGCCTGACCGGCATTTGGATGCTGTGGCATTTCGGTCGCCAGAAACGGTTCCTGCCCGTGCTTGCCTATGGACTTGGCTGTTTCATCACCGGTGCGATTTATTTCTGGTACAATCTCCACACCACCGGCGACATGATGCTGACGCCGCTCCAAATCTATCTCGATGAGGTTTGGAACGAAGATTCCTTTGGGTTCGGTCCGAATGTCGGCCCGGAAGACTGGGGACTGCTTGATGCGTGGCCGGGACACTCGCCGCTCGAAGGTCTCATCAATCTCGACAATGGGTTGCACGCCCTCAACACAGAGCTGCACGGATGGACGATTGGGTCCTTGGCATTGATGCTGATCTATCTGATTTGGCGCCGCCCGCGTGGCGCAAAGCTAGCCATGCTTATTTTGGCCATCGCCGTGATCGTGATGCATTTTTTCTATTGGTTCACAGGGACTTTTTACATCGGCGCGCGTTACTGGTTTGGGGCGTTCTTCGCTTTTATCGCGTTGTCAGCGGCCGGATTTCAGGCGCTGCGGGGACATGTGGGCTCCGACGTGTTGCCGATAACGACAGGACGTCTGAACGCCGTGTTGATTCTGCTTTGCGGATTCTCTCTTGTCGTCTTTGCGACCTGGCGCGGTGCGGAGCGTTATTACCCACGTACCCAAGACGCTCGGATTATCGCGAGCTTCGAGCCGCCCGAAACTGTCGCTGCCAACGCGATCCTGATCATGCCGTGTCTGAAAGTATTCGACAAAGCAATGCACCTGAATGACCCGTTTTTGCGGGAAAACCGTCCGATTTATGTGATCGCCAATGCGAGCGGCTCCACGGACGTTCTGGAGCGTGCGTTTCCGGACCGAGACATCTACGAAGCGAACGAGCTCTCACACCTCTGCGAAGACTAGGGCGGCTCAGACTAGACTATCGTCAGACCCGAAGCATTATACATCATTTATGAGAGAAAATCCTGGCGGTGCTGTCAGTCTAATGCGAACCAGTCTCTAGCATCCAATATTGTGTCGGTAGTTTATGCAGCGAGAAGTTCGCGCCATTCGACAAGGGCGGCGGTACGAACGTCTTTGAATCTGGTTCTGCGTTCGATGTTTCTCTGATGATTAAAGTGATTGTGGACGGAGGAGTGGACGGACGCGAACTTCTGCAGGCTTCGCATTTGCCTGAACCGGAGCATGGCCCGCTCTCGCCTTCGAAAAGGGAGGTGGCTGTTCTCAACCCGATTGTTGAGATGGCGACCGACTTCCTGTCGACTTTCATTTCCAAGCACCTTCATAGCGGCTCGATACGATGCCAACCGATCCGTGACGATCACTTCGGGATTGCCGTATCGCTTCATCGCTTTCTTCAGAAATCGTAGCGCTGCCTTGCGATTCCGGCGTTTGGCCACGTAGCTTTCCAGGACTTCGCCTTCGTGATCGATCGCGCGCCAAAGGTAGTGTTGCCTGCCGTTGATATTCACGAAAACTTCGTCCAGATGCCATCGCCATTGCGGACTTTGACGCATCGATTGAGATCTTTTCTTCCTGATCTCTGAGGCGAACATTCGTCTAAATCTGTTCCACCAGTGGCGGACGCTTTCATGGCAAGCGTCAATACCGCGCTCGTGCAGCAGGTCTACTACATTGCGCTGTGAAATAGGAAACCGAACATACATCATCACCGCAAGCTGGATGATCTCGGTTGACGTTTTGAAATAGCGGAACGGGTTCTGGCTCATCCAAACCGGTTAGATCGATTCAGATCGGCCGGGCAGGTCGGGTTCTGCTGACATTACCTTCTATATCTTTGTTCCGCAGCTCAAGAACTTCGAATAAACTGTTTGCACGTTCTCCCTTTTGATGTGAATTCGATGAGCTCAATCCCACCGCCTCTCGCACGCGCTTCTTGGTTACTATGGCTGAAACGAAATGGCATTCCACACCTCTCTTCTTGAACCACATTTGGTATCGAAATCCGGGATGAACGTATTTGACCCGGCAACCGGCGAATCCATTACTCAGGTCCGGGTTTATTCTGCGGCGGAAGTTGAGGAGATCATATCGGCGGCTGATTCCGCAAAATCTGAATGGGCGGATCTGACGGCCAAAGCGCGCGCGGCCATACTGAAAAAGTGGAACGATTTGATTCTCGAGAACCGAAATCTACTTGCTGAATTGATTACCCTGGAAAGCGGTAAGCCTCTCGCTGAAGCGCAAAGTGAAGTCGCTTACGGTGCCTCATTCGTCGAATGGTTCGCAGAAGAGGGAAAGCGAACCTATGGGGATGTGATCCCGCGGCACGCATCAGGAAAACAACCAATTGTCATTAAGCAACCTGTCGGTGTGACAGCCGCTATTACGCCATGGAACTTTCCGCTCGCCATGATTACGCGCAAAGCAGGACCGGCCCTGGCAGCGGGTTGCCCAATGATTGTGAAGCCAGCAGAGTCGACTCCTTTGACGGCCCTGGCTTTGGAGACATTGGCGCATCTCGCTGGAATTCCAAAGGCCATTTTCCGCACACTGCCAACCAACGACCCGGCCACGATTGGCAAAGTGTTCTGTAGCAGCTCTAAGGTGCGAAAGCTCTCCTTCACTGGATCTACAGCTGTCGGAAAAACGTTGCTCTCTCAGTGTGCCGGCACCGTGAAGCGCGTGAGCATGGAACTTGGTGGAAACGCACCGTTCATAGTGTTTGATGACGCCGATATTGATGCAGCTGTTGAGGGCGCGATGGCGTCAAAGTATCGGAACGCGGGTCAAACCTGCGTTTGCGCCAATCGCTTCCTCATCCATGACAGCATCCATGATGAATTCGTGGAGAAGCTCGTGAAAAAAGTGACCGAGTTAAACGTGGGAAATGGCAGA
>JABSQB010000019.1 GCA_013214545.1 Henriciella sp. | reverse complement strand
AACCCCCGTGGTCACGCCGCATCCCACATAGCAGACCTTATCGAACGGCGCGTCTTCTCTGATTTTGGCAACCGCAATTTCCGGAAGGACCGTGAAGTTGGAAAAAGTCGAGCAGCCCATATAGTGGTGGATCAGTTTACCTTTGTAAGAAAAGCGTGACGTTCCATCCGGCATCAGGCCCTGGCCTTGTGTCGAACGGATCGACGTGCAGAGATTTGTTTTGCTCGACAGACAACTTTTACATTCGCGGCACTCCGGGATGTAGAGCGGGATCACGTGATCCCCCTCCTTCACACTGGTAACACCGGCCCCAACCTCTCGCACGATCCCTGCGCCTTCATGCCCGAGAATGCTTGGAAACACGCCTTCTGAATCAAATCCATCAAGCGTATAAGCATCCGTGTGACAGATCCCCGTCGCCATTAGCTCGACCAGGACTTCACCCTCTTTCGGTCCTTCGAGATCCAGCTCAACGATTTCCAGAGGTTGCTTGGCTTCAAAAGCCACCGCTGCGCGTGTTTTCATGTCGTCCTCCCAAAACGATCCACGCGTGCAGTAAGCGCCTTTAAGGCACGAATCTCAACCCTTTGTCTGGATTTGCCGGGTACGGTGTCAGTTTTTGAGGGCGCGTTTTGCGGCGCTCAGCCACGCCTCAGCAACGGCGTCAAAGTCCGCGGGCTGAGTGTCCCACCCGAAACTGACGCGGATCGCGCTGTCGGACAGCTCGTCCGATACGCCCATGGCAGAGAGCACCAACGAGCGTTTGACCTTGCCGCTTGAGCAAGCCGATCCGGAGGACACGGCCACACCGCCCAAATCCATTGCCATGACCTGCGTCTCGGCCCGAAATCCCGGAATAGCGAAGTTCGAGGTCTGCGGCAGGCGCTCTGCAGCTGCTCCAAAGACCGTGACTCCCGCCTCGGCAACGAGTTTCGCTTCCATCGCATCGCGCGCGGCGGCGAGCTTTTGCAGTTTCGGCATATCGCGAATGGCGGCTTCGGTGGCAGCGCCAAAGCCCGCAATCCCGCTGAGATTTTCTGTGCCAGAGCGCAAGGACCGCTCTTGCCCGCCTCCGAACAGGACCGGCTTCAGCGGCGCACCGCTGCGCACCCAAAGCGCACCAACACCTTGCGGTCCGCCAATCTTGTGGGCCGACAGCGCGAGATAATCGACGCCCAGCAAATTGACATTGACCATGATCTTGCCGAGCCCCTGCACCGCATCGCAATGGGTCAGCCCACCCGCTTCCCGAACCAGGGTTGCAGCTTCGGCGACCGGCTGAACCACACCGGTTTCATTATTCGCGATCATCACCGCAAGCACGGGCGTTCCATCGCGTTCTGCGTCCCAATCGGCGAGACGCTGCCGCAGCCAATCGAGATCGAGCACACCGTCTGTGGTCACATAAACGGTCTCGACCGGCACCCCGGCATATCCCGCATTCTTCATGACCGCTTCGTGCTCTATCGCTGACACCAGAAGCGTGCATTTGCCGTCCAGCTGAGCCACCACACCGTTGACTGCCAAGGCGTTGGCTTCGGTGCCGCCGCTGGTGAAGATCACATCCTGCGCCCGCGCGCCAATGGCGACCGCGACTTGCGCGCGCGCGATCTCCAACAGTTTGCGTGCCGCGCGTCCGGGCCCGTGCACGCTGGACGGATTGGCGCCCACGTCCAGCGACGCCATCATGGCGGCTTTCGCCTCCGGTCTCACCGGCGCGGTTGCATTATAGTCGGCGTAAATCATCACGGCCTGATATATGGGATCAGCGCCAGTTCAACCATGATCGACAGGGAAAATCTCGGGTTCAATCCTTGACTTTTTCCGATCATTATCGATATTCAATAAATAACAAGAAGGAGAAAACCATGGGCGAACCATCTTGGATCTGGTGGATGATCATCCCGCTTTTCTTCATCATGTTCTCAGGTCGCGGTGGCCAATGGGGCTGTGCTCCACGCCGTCATCGCCGCAGCCCCTCCCGCAAATCAGAAGAAATCTCGCGCTTGAAACAAGAACTCGAAGAGTCGCAGGCGCAGATCAATGCCCTGAAATCGCGCCTGGAAGCTGTCGAGACCATCGTGACGGATGAAGAAACCGAATTGCGGCGCGAGTTCTACAAGCTGCAAAACGGCTGAATCACCGCTTCACATTACGGCCCTGCAGAAAAATTTGCATTTGCCTGCCGAGATTCGCTATAGCCGCCGCTCGACTTAGATTCAGCGCCGCAAAGCGAGAGAAACCGTTATGGCAGAAATGCTCATTCAAGGCCCGCAGGGCCGGATCGAAGCCCGCTACACTCCCCCTCCATATGAAGGCGCGTCACTGGCGCTGATCCTTCACCCGCACCCGCGGGCGGGCGGCACGATGCAGGACCCGATCACGATCCGCCTGTATCAGATGTTTGAGGAAAAAGGCTTTGGCGTCCTGCGCTTCAATACGCGCGGCGTTGGTCGCTCACAGGGCGTTTATGATCAGGGCGTGGGTGAACTGGAAGATGCGGCTTTCGTTCTCGACTATGTTGAGAACCTGTCTGAGAGCCCGCGCTATGTCTGGTGCGCCGGGTACTCTTTTGGTGCCTGGATCACTTTGCAACTGCTGATGCGCCGGCCTGAGATTGATGGCTTCCTGGCCATCGCTCCGCCAGCCAACCATTATGACCTGAGCTTCCTGGCGCCATGCCCAGCCTCAGGCCTGATCATTTCAGGCGAAGCGGACGCGATCTCCAAACCTGCTGATGTCGAACGTGCGCTGACCAAGGTTCGCATCCAGAAGGGTGAGAGCATTGAGCGCGAGAGCATTCCCGGCGCCAATCACTTCTTCCAGGGCAAGCATGACGATCTGATCGATATCTGCTCGGCTTATGTCGACCGCCGTCTGGTCGAAGATGAAGAGAAGCTGCGTCGTGAGGCCGAGGCCGCCGCGGCCAAAGCCGGTAGCCGCAAACCGCCTATCCCGCGCGCGCTGCCGCTCAAGCCCGAAGACAACACACCGCAAGGGTGATCGCCGCGCGAGTCCACAATTCAGCCTGAATCAGATAGCTAAACAGCTTGTGTTTAGCGATGAGGGCGTATGCCGGTTACCCCAATCCATCTGCTCCATCACCCTGCGCATTCCAGTCAGGATGTCGATCGCGTCTGTTTCGCCATCGCTCGCGCGGGCAGCGGCGCGCAGCTGCGGATTGATCTGAGCGGAGATATCTCCAGTCTTGCACTGCCGGACGGCAGCGGCGGCGCCCGCCGCGACGAACTTTGGCAGCACACTTGTTTCGAGCTTTTCCTGCGCCCGGACGGCGCGGACGCATATTATGAGTTCAACTTCGCACCGAACGGGGATTGGGCCGCCTATGCCTTCTCCGCCTACCGCAAGGACGGGCGAGATCTTGACAGTCCGGCCCCCATCATCCGGACGGAAAAGACTCTGGAAACCTTATCCGTGTTCGTTCACTTGCCTGAGCTACCGATGAGGGAGGCCGCGCGTTTGGGGCCGAGTGCTGTGATTGAGAGCAAGACGGGCGGCCTTTCCTATTGGGCACTGCATCAACCGACCGACAAACCCGACTTCCACGCCGCCGAGAATTTCAAGATCAAACTGGACTAAGACATGAGCATACAATTCGGGATCGATCGATTGCTGCAAGAGGATGCGCTGCGCGCTGAGCTTTCAGATCGGCGCATTGGTCTGGTCGGCCATCCGGCGTCGGTGACAGCCGCGCTCGATCACTCGCTCTACGCCCTCGCAGCGCGCGACGATGTCAACGTCACCTGCGCGCTCGGCCCGCAGCACGGCATGCGCGGAGACAAGCAGGACAATATGATCGAGACCGACGATTATCTCGATCCCGATCTCGGCATCCCGATCTTCTCTCTTTATGGCGAGCACCGCCGCCCGACCGATCGCATGTTCGAGCCGCTGGATGTGGTGCTCTATGACCTGCAAGACCTAGGCTGCCGGGTCTACACTTACCTGACCACGCTTGTTTATGTCCTCGAAGAAGCTGCGCGGCTCGGCAAATCCGTCTGGGTGCTGGATCGACCCAATCCCGCCGGTCGCCCAATTGATGGCCTGACGCTCCGCCCGGGCTGGGAGAGCTTTGTCGGCGCGGCTGAGTTCCCGATGGTGCATGGCCTGACCATGGGCGAACTTGGGGCCTGGTATGTCGCTCACAAGAATCTCGACGTCGACTATCGCGTGATCGAGATGACGGGCTATCGCCCGAATGAAGGGCCAGGTTATGGCTGGCCGGAGCAAACGCGCGCCTGGGTCAATCCCAGCCCGAATGCTGCCAGCCTCAACATGGCCCGGGCCTATGGCGGCACCGTGATGGTCGAGGGCGCAACGCTGTCTGAAGGGCGCGGCACCACCCGGGCGCTGGAAGTCATCGGCGCACCTGATCTCAATGCAAATGACCTGATCGCAGAAATGCAGCGCCTCGCCCCGGATTGGCTGGCCGGCTGCAAGCTTCGTCCCGCCTGGTTTGAACCAACCTTCCACAAGCATGCTGGCAAGCTCTGCGAAGGATTTCAGATTCATGCCGAGAAGGCCTTCTTCAATCCGGACGTGTTCAAGTCCTGGCGGGTGACGGCATTGGCCTTCAAAGCCATCCGAAATCTCTATCCGGACTATGAATTATGGCGCGGCCTGGACTTCAAGTACGAGTATACTGAGGGCCATCCGGCGATCGACATCATTAACGGCTCGGACGAACTACGACTTTGGGTCGATGATCCAGACGCCACTCCGGAAGATCTCGACAAGCAGCTCAAGATCGATCTCGACGCCTGGCGCGAAGCCTCCACACCCTTCCATCTCTACGCATAAGCGCGGCGGCAGCCCTAAAAAATTTGGCTTTTCTGCCCTGCCTCTGTTCTAAGAGCCCACCAGTCATGCTAACCGCGCCGCTTCACCAAGGATGAATGTGATGAGCGAGTACAAATCCGATTTCCTTCGCACGCTGGATCAGCGCGGCTACATCAAACAGACCACGCACGTGGCGGAGCTGGACGCTTATTGCTCTACCGGCGTTCCGATCGCTTATATCGGCATTGATCCAACCGCTGACAGCGCGCATGTCGGACACCTGGTCGGCATCATGATGCTGCGCCGCCTGCAACAGGCGGGCGGCAAGCCGATTGTTCTGATTGGCGGCGGCACATCCAAGATTGGTGACCCGACCGACAAGGAAAAGTCTCGTCCGATCCTGACTGAAGAACAGATCGCCAAGAATGCAGAAGGCGTCAAAAAGGCCTACAGCCAGTACCTGACCTTTGGCGAAGGTCCGACCGATGCGATCATGGTCAACAATGCCGACTGGCTGGACCGGCTCGGCTATATCGAATTCCTGCGCGACATCGGCAAATATTTCACCGTTAATACGATGGTGAAACAGGAAACGGTTGCGCGGCGTCTCGACAATGAGCAGCCCTACACGTTCCTGGAATTCAACTACCTCCTGCTCCAGTCCTATGACTTCCTGGAGCTGTCACGGCGCCATGGCTGCATGCTGCAAATGGGTGGCTCGGACCAATGGGGCAATATTCTCGGCGGTGTGGATCTCATGCATAAAGCTGACGGCAATCAGGGGTTTGGATTGACCAGCCCTCTGCTGACCACGGCCTCAGGCGCCAAGATGGGTAAGACTGTCGATGGCGCCGTCTGGCTGAACGCGGAAAAGCGCAGTCCATACGAGTACTGGCAGTTCTGGCGCAATACTGAAGACGCCGATGTGGGCCGGTTCCTGAAGCTTTTCACTGACATCCCGCTCGCGGACATTGCCAAGCTGGAAGCGCTTGAAGGCGCGGAGATCAATCAGGCCAAAATCGCGCTCGCCAACGCAGCAACGACCATGCTGCATGGCGCGCAAGCGGCGCAGGAAGCTGAAGCCGCAGCGGGCAAAGCGTTCACGGGCGGCGGCGTTTCCGCTGATCTGCCAACGTTTGAGATCGCCAAGGCTGACTTTGCCGACGGCCCGACCACCACCGCCCTGCTGCGGGCGGGCGAACTGGTCGCCTCAAATGGTGAGGCGCGACGAAAGATGGGCGAAGGCGCGGTCCGCGTGAATGATGAGAAAGTCCCGGCGGATCAGACCCATGCCTGGAACGATATCCTCGCCGAGGTCGACGCGTTCAAAGTCCAGGTCGGGAAGAAACGTATCGCACTGGTCAAACCGGTTTAGCCTGCATCACTGCCCGGTGTGGGGGCGAGGATTTCCTCGTCCGGCAGATCGGGCAATTTCGGCGTTGGAGGCTTGAGGTTCGGATCAACCGGGATCGCGTCCGGGATCGACGTGTCGGACGGGTTCTCGAAGATCCGGCGGAGAATGCCGGGCGTCACCGCCGAGAGCGGATTGACCGCCACTTGCGCTTTCTCGAGCGAGCCGCTGACCGAATAGGTAATCGAGAAGATGCCCTCCCCCTGCCGGCCGACAATCAGATCACCAATGATCGGCACGCCGCCAAGGACGGAGTTCACGCCGAAGCTCGGCACCAGAACCCCGTCAAGATCAATGCCGCTGCCATCCATACCGATCCAGCCATTGACCGTCAGGCCCAAGGCCGGTCCGCTCGCGCGGCCGCCATTGATCACGTACCGACCGCCGCCAATCGTGATCGGCGCTTCGATGCGCGAGAACAGGACGCCTTCTCCAGACAAGGTGTCGGTCAGGCCGCGCAGGGAGGCGAGCGACAGGATCTGCGTAAAGAATGGCGCATTGACGAGGCGGGTATTCTCCACCGTTGCCCGCAGCTGGGCCGGCGTGTTCTCGGTCGCGAGCGATCCTCGCAGATCGAGGATCCCGCCGGAAATGAAATCGACGCCAAAGAAAGCGCTGGCGAGATACCCAGCATCGCTGGTCTTCAACTCAATCGCCAAAGGCTGCCCCGCGCCTTCATTATCGAGATTGGCAATGAAGGTCGCGCCCGCAACCGTGTTGCCGCTCGCGCGTAGGGTCTGGAAACCGCCATTGCGGGTGAGTTCGAATGACAGAGCTGAGCCGATCAGCTCGAGATCGCGCCGCAGACGCAGACGCTCCACGGTCGCAGCGAAGGTCAGGTCGATGCCATCTGCGCCATCACCGACGCCGCCGACCGCGCCAAGCTCGGACAGGAAGCCCGAAATATCCAGATAGGCGCCGTTCAGCTCAATATTGAAGCCGCCCGTGCCGGTTCGTGCGATCCGTCCGGCCACATCGATCGTGCCCTGAATGAACAGGCGCCGCAGATCGAGGGATTGCAGGCGGCCATCCGCGGCCAGCCGCAAGTCACCATCCAGAGAAGCAGACTCCCCGGTGACCCGAAGTGCCGCGGCTTGCTCTCGCAAATCCCCCACATAGTTGAGCGTGGCGCGGGCGGTTTCGCCCGCTGGTTTCACCCAGTCAATCTCGGAAACATCGATCCGGGCGTCGCTCAGATCAAAGGCGAAGGTGCCGGTCTGCAAGCCATTGGCACCGACCTTGCCCTGCATCTCAACCGGGATTTCACCGGTCAGGAAGGCGCGTCCAACCAGTCCGAATACGTTCAGCACATCCGACGTAATCACCGCTGTGGCGGACAAGTCGGCGGGGGCCCCATCATCATTGAAGGAATCGCGCCAGGTGAACTGCACGGGCGACGTCCCAAGGTTGCCGAAACCGGTCAGGATCATCCGTTCCAACGTGACGTCTACATTCACATTGCCTTCGGCGATATCAAATGGCCCCGCAGCGGCGAGCAGGCCCGCATCGCGGATCTGACCTTTCACCTCAAGGATATGGTCTTCGAGCGGCACATTGCTGAGCGCTGGACGCGACAGGCGCAATGAAGCCGTTGCGTCGCCGCTGACCCGCTGCGGATCAAAGCCGGTGGTTTCCTGCAGCTTGAGGCGCGACTCTGACAATTGCTGCAAGATCGATACAGCAGGGCCAGAACCATAGGCCGTGACAATAAAATTCTCGCCGCGCGGATTGAAGGCGGGAAACTCAACCGCGCCAGATTGAATGACCCAGTCATCATAGGTCGCGCTGATGACACGGATGTCGAGACTGTTGCCGCCCACGCGTCCGGTCCCGACCGCATTCTCGATCAGCGGCATATCGCTCAGGAATTGCAGGCTGCCATCTTCAAACGCGAATGTGACGGCGAGGTCCTCTTCGCGCAGGTATCCTTCCTGCATGCTGTCTGGCTTGATGCTGACCACCGCGGTCGCCTCCGTCGCGTTGGCGGTCATGAGCTGATTGGAAACATAGTTCCGAGCACCGCGCCCGAGATTGACCGGCCAATAAGCCAGAAAGGTCTGCTTGCTGATATCGCCGACCAGTTCAGCCGTGACATCGAGCGTGAAGGGCAATTCGCCCTCTTCATGCTCGACGCTCCAGTCGAATTCACCGCTCGCTTGCAGGCGCGCGGTGTCGACATCCGCGCCAAGCGACTGGACAGAAATGATGGTGAAATCGTCGGACAGGTCTGCTTCGAGTTCGACATTGCGAACTTCAGACGGCGCTTCAAACAGGCCGGTCAGGTCGACCGTCATTTCTTCCGCCTGCAGCGACACACGGCGCAAGGCATTGGTCGCCAACACGTTGGATATCTCGCCCTCAAACCGTCCGCTCAAGCGATTGGACGCGAGCTGAAGGAACTCGACCGCGATCTGGTCCTCTTGCGGGCGATACACCAGCGAGGTGATAATGTCGGTCACATCGCCGGCCCAGTCGCCCAGGTTGAGGGTTCCCTCATTTCGCGACGCCACCAGACCGACTTCCTGCAGGCCCTCTTCCCGCAGCAACTCAGCATTAAACGAGGTTCCGAGGCGCAGGTCGCTCTCTTCCAGTCCGCTCACGCCAAGCCGTCCGGCGAGGTCCGTCACCGGCAGAACACCGACATCCAGCACGGCTTTCAAAGACTGAAAGCCCTCAAACGTATCGAGAGAGATCCCAAATATTTCCGGCAGCCCCATCCCTTGCCCATCGCCGGCAAACTGGATGCTGACATCATTTTCCAGCAGCTGGACTTTTCCTGCCGCGGCCTCGATCGACCCAATCTCGCTGCCATCTTCGCTGAGCACGCGCAGATCGAAATCGTTGAACTCAAGTCCCTCGAAAGAGAGCGTCTGACTGAACACTTCCAGGCCGACCAGCACGTCGGTCAGAACGCCATTGATCCGGTCGAGCCATTCTTGCGGCGTTTGCGGCAAAGCGGCGGCGCGGATCTCCGGCATGGGGTCGCCAGCCACGGTCCAAAGGTTCGGGCCAACATTCTTGACCTCGATCCAGCCCTGAGTGAGGTCGGCCTCCAGGACCTCGACCTTGCCGAGAATGATTGCGCCCGCATCAAGGGTCAGCTCGGCGCGGCTGGCAAATCCAGCCTCCTCGCCGGCTTCGTCTTTCATGGAGAGATTGTCAGCGACGACAAACATGCGCCGTTCGGACGGGGACCATTGCAAGGTCAGGCGCTCAACCGTCACCGCACGGCCATCGCGGGCGTCGGTCATTGCCCGCTCGACATCGTCGCGAAAGATGCCAAGCTCAACCGGACCGCTGGCCAGCATAAAGGCGAGAATCCCGATCGCGGCCATCAAGACCAGCGAGATAACTCCGAATACCTCTAAAATAATGACTTTCGTGGTCTGGCGAACCAAGTCAAATACTCCAAGTAATCAACACACTGCCTCACAGCTTTTCGACTGGGACAACCTCCCACCAAACATGAAAGAGATGCCATGACAAACCGACCAGAAAAAGGCGATAAAGCTCCAAATGTGACCATCCCTGTTTCCGATGAAGAAACGGTCAATCTCGGCAAACCCGTCGGTCCGGCCCATGTGGTCTATTTTTACCCGCGCGACAACACTCCGGGCTGCACAACCGAATCAATCGACTTTTCGACCCTGAAGCCCAAATTTGAGGCGCTCGGTGCGCAAATTATCGGCGTTTCGAAAGACAGCCTGAAAAGTCACGCAAACTTCGTCACAAAGAAGGAGCTGACGGTTACACTCGCAAGTGACGAGAACGCGGACGCGTGCGAGCAATTCGGCGTCTGGGTCGAAAAAAATATGTATGGAAAGAAGTACATGGGCATAGAACGTTCAACCTTCATCGTCCTTGCCGATGGCAGCATCGGAGCGCTCTGGCGAAAGGTGAAGGTCAAAGGCCATGCTCAGGCAGTTCTTGATGAACTGGAAGCAATTTTGAATGCCTGATTCGTCAAATAAAAATACTTTAAGGCGAATTTTACGGAAACAGGCCAAAATGCAGCCGGAAAACCGCAAAAGGGGGCTTTTCGTCCGGATCACAATGAGGTTACTGTGGCTCATCACCAATCAAGACGTCATACAGCCTTCTGCCTTAACGGCGTCTTACCTGCGGATAGGTGCGTAGAATGAAATCGACTGCAAAGATCTCTGACTTTGTACGCCGGGCTTTTCCGGAGCGGCAAATTTATCACCGTAGCGGTGGTACCGTTCGCTATTTCACCGTCTCTCCGCTACAGCAGATTCTTCTGACTTGCGCTGCGGCTGCTCTCGTTGGGTGGTCGCTTTTTGCATCTGCGACTGTCGTGTTTGGGGAAAAGACCGTCGCCGTCGGCTCAGCTGCCAGCGAAGTGAACCGGCTTGAGCGCTGGGTACAGGACCTGCGCGCCAAGGAAGCCCTGTCCACGTCGCAGCTCGAACAGCGCACGGAAGCCTTCCAGGACGCGACGCTGGAATTCCAGCGCCGCCACGAAACTCTGGCGACGATGCTGGAAGCACTTAAAACCGGAGGCGAATTGGAGGTCTCGGCGCTAAGGGGAAACTCGGCGTCCCTCCTGGTGACAGCCTCGATCGATGAGGCAGACGCTCGGCAATCGCAGCGTTTCGCCGCCACGGAAAGCCGCCTGCCGCAAGTCGGACTGCGCGGGGATGTCAGCAAGATCCGCTCTGAACAAGACCAATTCCTCGATGAGATCGAAGAAATGGCGGTCGAGAAAGCCGAAGCTGCGCGCGGTATCCTGCGCCTGACAGCTGTGGGCGCAGGCCGCATAACGAGCGGCGAGAATATGGGCGGGCCTGAAGTCAGCTTCTCAAGCCTTCTGGCTGGCCAGTTTGCAACGCCTGAAGAAGAACAATTCGCTGTCCGTGTGGCGCAAGTTGCTGCCCGTATGGAAGAAGCACGCTATTTTGAAACTCTGGTCGATCGTTTGCCTCTGGCAACCCCGATTGGTATCCCTTCGCGCATCACTTCGCCGTTCGGAATGCGCATCGACCCGTTCCGCAAACGCCCCAGTTGGCATGGCGGAATCGACATGGGTGCAGGCTGGAACGCCCCGATTGTGGCGGCCGGTCCAGGAAAAGTTATTTATGCCGGAACGAAATCAGGGTATGGTAGGGTCGTCGATGTTGATCATGGCGGCGGATTCGTCTCTCGATATGCACACCTCCGGCGGATTGTGGCCAAGAAAGGCCAGGACGTCGAAATCGGCGATAAGCTCGGTACCATGGGTTCGACCGGGCGCAGCACGGGTCCCCACCTTCATTACGAAGTGCTGTTCCATGGAAAGCAGTATAATCCAGTAGAGTTCATTAAGGCAGGAAAACATGTTTACGAAGACTAAGGGCGACACTCCACCAGGCTTCACCCCGGCACAGGACGCGGTTCGCAGCGCTTCCTCTAAGCCCGCAGCCCGCGTTGGCGCATCGATCATTTGTTCTGATGTTGAGATTAAAGGCTCAATCAAATCAGATGGCGCACTCCAAATTGACGGTCAGGTCGAAGGCGATGTCACATCTGGCGACGTCACCATCGGATCAACCGGCCGCATCGTTGGCGAGATCAAAGCCGAGACGCTTCGTGTCAAAGGCAAGATCGTTGGCTCCATCCGCGCGCGTAAGGTTGAGCTTGAAACCGGCGCTTCTGTTGAAGGCGACATCTTCCACGCAGCTCTCATCATCCAGCCAGATGCGAGCTTTGAAGGTCAGGTCAAGCGCGAAGAAAACCCGCTTAAGGAAACGGCGCCAAAGCCTGCCGCACAGGCGCCGCAGACCAATGGCTCGGGCCTCGGTGGTTCGACCAGCATTCCAAGCCCAAACGGCACCGCCGGCAACGCTTAAGATAAGCAAGCAGGACAGATACAAAGAAGCCGGACCTTCGGGTCCGGCTTTTTCATATTAGGCATCCTCAGTTTCGCTGTCGCCCAGCGCGTGTGAAAGCGCCGCTGATAGGAACGGCGTGAGATCGCCGTCCAGCACCCCGCCTGTATCCGAAGTCTCGTGATCGGTGCGCAGGTCTTTCACCAGCTGATAAGGCTGCAAGACATAGGAGCGGATCTGGTGCCCCCAGCCGATCTCGGTCTTTGAGTCATGGCTATCCTGGGCCGCCTGCTGACGCTTTTGCAGCTCAACTTCGTACAGACGTGAGCGCAGCATTTCCCAGGCGGTGGCCCGGTTCTGGTGCTGCGACCGGCCGGACTGACACGCCACCGCGATCCCGGTTGGCTCATGTGTCAGGCGCACGGCAGAGTCGGTCTTGTTGACGTGCTGCCCGCCTTTGCCGGACGCGCGATACGTGTCCGTGCGCACGTCGGAGGGGTTGATCTCGACTTCGATTGAATCGTCGATCACCGGCGACACAGCGACAGAGGCAAAGCTTGTATGACGACGCGCCGAGCTGTCGAAGGGCGAAATCCGGACGAGGCGGTGAACCCCCTGCTCTGACTTCAGCCAGCCATAGGCATTCTCGCCTTTGATCAGCAGCGTCGCCGACTTGATCCCGGCCTCGTCACCTTCATGGCTTTCGACTTCCTCGACCTTGTAACCGGATTGCTCAGCCCAGCGCACATACATGCGCCGGATCATCGAGGCCCAATCCTGGCTTTCCGTACCGCCGGCGCCGGAATTGATATTCATATAGCAATCATTGCCATCGGCTTCGCCTGAGAGCAGCGCTTCGAGCTCGGCCTTCTCGGCCTTTTCGGCGGCGCGGCGCAGCGAGCTTGCAACATCAGCAAGCATGTCCTCGTCGCCATCAGCAAGCTCAAGCAATTCCAACCCGTCAGCGGCTTCCTGCTCAAGCTCCTCGACCGTTTGCATGCCGGTTTCGAGCTTTTGGCGCTCGGCCATCAGTTTGCGCGCCTCTTCCGGATCATCCCAGAAGTCCGGGCGCTCGGACAGCGCGTTTAATTCATCAAGACGTTTGCTGGCGACGTCCCAGTCAAAGACGCCTCCTCAGCAGCTCTGATGACTGCTTGATTTGTTCGGCAAGGGCGAGAATTTCTGCTGACATTCTGATTCCTGAAACTCATGTGATCGCTGCAAATGGAGGCGTTTCACGTTCAGGTCAATAAACCTCGTCCTCGATATCCGTGTCGATCACGTCAGATTCGATGAATTCCCCGGTCTCAGGATCAATCTGCGGTTCCAGAGGTGTCTGGGTGCCGAAGATGGAATTGTCACCGATCCCGGACAGGCTGAGATTGGTGTTCTCGCTGAACGCCATGCCGGGTTCCGTACCCGGCCGGAAGGCTTCAAGAATGATCTCTTCGGTTGCGAAGGTCGGCATGCCGCCGGTTCTCGCATCAACAGATACCAGACGCACGCCTGGTGGAATCCGGAAGGGCAGCGCTGGCTCATCTGCCAAGGCGCGTTCCATGAACTCGGTAAAGATCACGCCCGCCACTGAGCCGCCGCCCTCGCCTTCGCCCAACGTCCGAGGCGTGTCGAACCCGGTCCAGATACCGACCACCAGATCCGGCGAGAAGCCAAAGAACAGCGCGTCGACATAATCATTCGTGGTGCCAGTTTTGCCAGCCAGCGGCTTACCGACACGGCGGGCCCGCCGGCCAGTGCCACGCTCAACCACACCTTCCAGCATGTGCACCAGCTGATAGGCAATGATCGGGTCAACCAGCTGTTTGCGATCGTCTGGCAAGAGGGGTGGTTTGCTCCCGTCCCATACATCAGCGGCGCAGGCCTCACACGCGCGCTGGTCATGTTTGAACAGGGTCACACCGCGGCGGTCTTGCACCCGGTCCAATAGCGTTGGAGTCACTTCCTTGCCGCCATTCACCAGCGCCGCATAGGCCTTTGACATGCGCCATGGCGAGGTTTCGCCAGAGCCGAGCGACATGGCCGGATAAGGCGGCAGACGGTCATAGATGCCAAAGCGTTCGGCAAACTCTGAAACCGCTTCCATGCCAATATCCGTCGCAACGCGAGCGGTGACCTGGTTATAGGATTTCTCCAAAGCCACCCGCATGGTGACTTCGCCATAGCTTTGACCTTCGGCGTAGTTTTCCGGCTTCCAGATCTCGTCCGTGTTCTCGTCATAATAGACATAGGGCGAGTCCAGGATGCGCACCGACGGGGTGTAGCCTCTCTCAAGCGCAGCGCCATAGACAAAAGGCTTGAACGAGGAGCCTGGCTGCCGGCGCGCCTGCGTGACGCGATTGAACGGGCTTTTGAAGAAGGAGTAGCCACCCATCATTGCCAGAACGCGTCCGGTATGCGGATCGAGCGCAACAATCGCGCCTTCGAGTTCAGGCACCTGTTTCAAAATGGCCTGCCCGACCGGCACCATGATCGGCTCGACGGGGACCATCGTTTCCCCCTCTTCATCGACGCTGCCTTCGCGTGTCGAGGTGCTCTCTTCGACGCTGAGCGCCTGGCGGCTGACTTCAGCCAAGACAACATCGCCGCGCCGTAATCCAGTCTGCCCGTTCGAACGAATGAAGGTTTGCGCCCATTCGACATCTTCGGCCGGGATGCTGGTTTCTGCGCCATCCTCAAGCAGCAGCGTCGCGCCGCTCTCCGAGATGCGTGTCACCAATCCGCGTTCCCAGGAGCCATAGCCGCTGGGGCGCGTCACTTCACTCAGCTGGGTCAGCACGTCATCGGCGAACAGATCGAGGGACTGCAGCGGCCCGCGATAGTCGTAGCGGCGGTCATAGGTTTCGAGCCCGATCTGCAAGGCTTCCTGCGCCGCCAATTGCAACTTGGTGTCGATCGTGGTGCGGATCGACAGGCCGCCCTGCTCCAGCTCTTCCTCGCCATATTGATCAATTAGCTGTTTGCGCAGTTCCTGAACAAAGTAAGTCGCCGCGGCATATTCAGGACCGTACAGGCGGCGCGTCGTATTCAGCGGTCTCGCCTTGGCTTCATCGGCCTGTTCTTGCGTGATGTAACCGTCATCAACCATGCGATTGAGCACATAATTACGCCGTTGCAGCACCCGCTCCGGGTTGGTGTAAGGATTCACGCGGCCCGGAAACTTTGGCAGCGACGCCAGAACAGCCGCTTCTGAAAGGTTCAGCTCCGGCAGGGACTTGTTGAAATAGTTCAGCGCCGCCGAACCGACCCCGTAAGAGCGGCCACCGAGATAAATTTCGTTCAAATACAGCTCAATAATGTGCTCTTTGGAGAAGGCTTTCTCCATACGCTGCGCAACGATGGCTTCCTTGGCCTTGCGGGTAATCGTCTGATCGCGCGTCAGCAGCATGTTCTTGGCGACCTGCTGGGTAATGGTCGACCCACCCTGCATACCACCGCTGCCGGTAATCTTGTTGCGCACGGTGTTAATCGCACCGCGGGTCATGCCGAGATAATCGAGCCCGCCATGGGTGAAGAACTTCTTGTCTTCTGCCGCCACGAAAGCGTGGATCACATGCTCAGGGATCGCTTCATACGGGATGAAAACCCGGTGTTTGTCAGCAAATTCATAAATCAGCGTGCCGTCGCCAGCATGCACACGAGAGGTCACAGGCGGGTTGTATTCCGACAGCTTCTCAACCGATGGCACGGTGCGTCCGAGCGCCGCCATCCAGATAAAGAAGGCAATAATCGCCAGTACGCCGACGGCGATACCGGCCAGCACTGTCCAGAGCAGGAATTTCCAGGTGAATACACGCTGCTTGATGGCTGCCCACATCGTATCAGGACCTCATAAATCTTCAGCGCGGTGAATCACACGCCAACAGGGCGAGACTAAGGCGCTTCTGCACAGTCGCAAAGGCGAACCGTCAGTTCGTTGCCAAGATTAAATCCTGACGGTCAAAATAGACGTCAATTGCGCGCTTGATCGCTTCCGCCGACTTGCGCCGCCCGCGCTCCGATTTCAGCCGTCTAGCATCGTCGCGATTGGTCAGAAATCCGATCTCAACCAGTACCGCCGGTACATCCGGAGCGAGCAGGACAAACAGGTTCCCCTGGCGGTGAGAATTGCGCACCAAGGGTCCCGCTTTACCGAGCTCCGGCACCAGATATTCGGCAAAAATGGCCGAGTTGGACTTGGTTTCGCGGAGCGTCAGGTCTTGCAGAATATCGGAGACTTCGATCGATGTGCCGTCTTCAATCGGCATCTCCCAGCCAAAGCGCTTGGCTGTGCCTTCAATCCGGGCTTCGCCGCGGGTCGAGATCGTATAGACCGAAGCGCCTTTAACCGTCGGCGCGCCCGCCGCATCCGCGTGCACCGAAATAAACAAATCCGCGCCCCAATTGCGGGCCATGGTGACGCGGTCCTCGTGCTCAACGTAGACATCGGTCTCGCGCGTGAGCTTGACTACATAACGCGGGTCGGCCTCGATCATTTGCTTCAGTTTGAGCGAGGTTTTCAGGACGATGTCGCTTTCCTTGCCGCCGACAATGGCAAGCGCGCCAGGGTCGCGGCCGCCATGCCCCGGATCGATGACGATGACCCGTCTCTGGCGCGCGGCCATCTGCATCAGGGCGCCAATGCTGGCAGGCTTCGCGGTTGGCGCTTCCGGCTGGGTCTGCGTGTCTGCATCCGCAACTTCGACGGGCGTCGCCTCAATCGGATCCGGCAATGGCTTTGCGGCGGTGTTGCGCGCGGCCTCAAACCGCGTGAATCGTCTTTCATCGCGTTGCGCCGCATTGTTGAATCGGGTGGCAGAGACGCCGGACAGGTCCAGAATGTAGCGATACAGCGGCTCTGACCCCGATGGCGGCAGGGCAATCTCGCGCATGATCATCATCGGCAGCTCGAGCTCGAAGACGATCCGATCAGTGTCCAGCGTATAGGCATAGATGCCGCCAGTGGGCTGAGAAAAGAACGCGTCGGCGGTGATTTCAAACTGCGCCGGCACCATTTCGATGACCCGGCCATCCACGGTTTCCCGCAAGAAGATATCCGGCTCGATCGGCGCTTCGGAGACGATGGTGATACGGGTAAACTCGCCGTCGCCTGCGATGCCGACAGATTGCACCTGCGCCGCGCCGATCGCGGGCCAGAGCCCGATCAGAAGCCCTGTAAATATGAGTTTCACCCAATGCATCACTTCGTATCGGCTCGCTGCGTGGTTTTCGGCTTTATTATCCGGTTGTGTCTATATTGTGTAACTCAGTGGCGATGAACGCCAGATGATGCTTCGCTTATACAAGTAACCATCTACGGAATCATAAATGTCATACCAAAACGCTAAGCGGATTTGCCTTCTGCTGCCAATACTGTTCGGGCTCTCACCGCTGGCGAGCGCGGACGAGACGACCAAATCCCTGACCGTTTACAATGACGCCGTCGGTGATGCCTACGTATCGCTCGATCAGGAAGACGGCATCGGCAACCAGATCCTTTGGCACTCGAATATGCAAACCGAAGCCGGAGATGTGATCGGAATCAGCGCCGGTCACTGCACGCGGCTCGATGCAGCAGACAATTTTTTCTGCACCTTCAATATCGAACTGGACGGTCGGGGGATCATTGCCGGTCAGGGCGTTCAGAGGACGGAACCGCTTAACTCAATCTATCCGATCACCGGTGGCACCGGGGAGTTTGAACGGATCACAGGCACACTTGTCTCGCGTCCCGTTGAGGACCGCGCCCGCTTCATTTACGAGATTGCGTACCGATTGCCTGAAGAATAAGGCGACTTCACCGCCCCTAAAAGAAACATCCGCCTACCCGCATTTTTGGTCTTTTAATTCGGGCTGAGAAGGGGCATGTAGAGAACAACCCCAGATGGGGTCCGAACAGAATCCCCGAAAGGCGGGTGAACAGGCCTAACCCCCTGCACCATCGCCGAGACCGGAACGGATAATATGAGCTTACAGGCCGCAACAATCAGGACCGAGAGCCGCTCTATCGAAAGAGCTGGCCGGACTGCTGCGCTGCCTGTCCCTAACAACACATTCACTGGCGCGTATCGCCATCGCCCGCAACGATTGCGGGCCTTAGCGCCGCCAGACTGCAAGGCAGCTTACAATGAGCAAACTTATGCTGATCGACGCGGTCCACCAGGAAGAGACCCGTGTCGCCCTCGTCAACAACGGACGTGTCGAGGACTTTGATTTTGAAACAACCGGCAGCGAACAATTAAGAGGCAATATCTACCTCGCGAAAGTCACGCGAGTAGAACCCTCCCTGCAAGCCTGTTTCGTGGAATATGGCGGCAATCGCCACGGTTTCCTCGCGTTCAGCGAGATCCACCCGGATTATTACCAACTCCCGCAAGCCGACCGCGAGGCCCTGCTCGAAGAAGCCGCGCGCGAAGCAGCCGAAGCTGCGGATGACGACCCGGATGATGACGACGATCTCGATGAGATCGACGCCGAGGCGGATGCTGACGAGGATGAGGCCGACGAAGCCGAGGCCTCTTCTGACGAAGACAACGCTGATGAAGCCGCCAGCGAAGCAGACGCTGATGATGATGGCGACGAAGCCCAGGCCGATGCGGATGAAGAAACTGAAGCCAGCGCCGACGCTGAGTCCCCTGACGAGACGGACGCTGACTCAGATGACGGCAAGAAGAAGAAGGCGGCCAAGCCTGAACGTCGTCGCCGCGGCGCCCGCAAGTCGCGCGGCACATCGATCACGCGCCGTTACAAGATCCAGGAAGTTATTCGCCGCCGCCAGGTTTTGCTGGTCCAGGTGGTGAAGGAAGAGCGCGGCAATAAAGGCGCTGCGCTGACCACTTATCTGTCGCTTGCTGGCCGTTATTCGGTTCTGATGCCGAACACTCCGCGCGGCGGCGGCATCTCCCGCAAGATCCCGAACGGCAATGATCGCAAGCGCCTGAAAACGGTGATGGACGGCCTGCAAGTGCCAAAAGGCATGGGCCTGATCGTCCGCACGGCAGGAGCCAAGCGAACCAAATCCGAAATCCGCCGCGACTATGATTATCTCCAGAAGCTGTGGTCGAACATTCGCTCCAAGACGCTTGAGTCGGTCGCGCCGGAGCTGATTCATGAAGAAGGCGGGCTCGTTCACCGCGCCATGCGCGACATGTTTGACCGCGAGATTTCCGAAGTCGTCGTGCAAGGCGACCGCGCTTATCGCGAAGCCAAGGATCTCGCCAAGACTCTGATGCCGACCCAGGCCAAGAAGGTCAAACGCTGGACGGCCCAGGCCCCGCTCTTCGTCAAGGAAGGCGTCGAGGATCAGCTCGACTCGATCTTCTCGCCGACCGTGCAGATGAAGTCCGGTGGCTATCTCGTCATCAACCAGACTGAAGCGCTAGTCGCGATTGACGTGAACTCCGGCAAATCGACCCGCGAACGAAATATCGAACAAACCGCGCTCCACACCAATCTTGAAGCCGCCGCCGAGGCGTGCCGACAAATGCGCCTGCGTGACCTGGCCGGCCTCGTCGTCATCGACTTTATCGACATGGACGAGAACAAGAATAATCGCGCCGTCGAAAAGAAGATGAAAGAGGCGCTGAAACTTGATCGCGCCCGGGTTCAGAACAATCGCATCTCGCAATTCGGCCTGATGGAAATCTCCCGCCAGCGCCGCCGTGCGGGGGTGCTGCAAGCGACATCTGACAAATGTGAGGCCTGTGATGGCACCGGGCGCCGCCGCTCGATCCCGTCTTCGGCGCTGCAACTCCTGCGGGCCGTGGAAGCTCGCGCCGCTGGAGGCGGCTTGCGCGGCATGACTGTGACCGCGCCGACCGATGTCGCCTTGTACCTGCTCAATTCGAAGCGCGACTCGATTTCTGCGATCGAAGACGAGGCCGGCTTCACGATTGCCATCAAATCCTCGAGCGCCATGATCCCTGGTGATTTCGAGATCGACGCCAACAAGGCATCCAGCGGTCGACGTCGCCGCAAGAAGTTTAATCGTGAGGAATTCCTGGAAGGCGATGCAGATGATCATCTTCTGCCAGACGCCGAAGAGGATGAAGACGAGGACGAAGTCGAAGCCACGACGACGGACGAAGAGGGCGACGAAAGCGGAGGTCGTCGCAAACGCCGCCGCCGTGGCCGCAGAGGTGGACGTCGTCGGCGCAGAGATGGCGAAGCCATGGATCCCGGCGCCCCACCATCAGATGGCGGCGCTCTGCTCGACGGTCTCGCTCTGTCCATCTCCAACCTTTTAGGCGACGAACCGGACGAGCTGCCCGAGGCAAGCGAAGGCGGTCTTGAGGCCAAGCCGGTCGCTGTTCCTGAAGCCCGCACGGCCGAGGCTGAAAGCGAACCAAGCGAAACGCGCGCCGAAAATGGCGCCAGCGATGACGAGCCGAAAGAAGGCAAGAAACGTCGCCGCCGCCGACGTCGCCGACGTCGCGGAGGGGATGGCGAAGGCGCACCAGAAACCGCAGAGATTGCCGCGAATGAAGACGGTGAAGCGTCTGACGAAGGCGCCGAGAAATCCCCTGCAGATGACCCCGCTTCTCCGGTCGAGGAAGCACCGATTGTTGCCCTCGATGCAGAGCCAGCGCCAGAATCTGAAACTGTGGCAGAGCCGGAAGCAAACGAGGCCCCTGAACCTGAGGCAGCGCCTGAGCCGGTCGCTGAAGCGGAACCGGAGCCAGCACCTGAACCAGAGCCTGTGATGGCCGAACCGGCGCCCGCTCAGATCACCACGGAACCGGTCCTGGAGACCACGACCAAGCCGAAAAAGAAAAAGCGCGGTTGGTGGTCACGCTAATTGCGGCTGCTAAATTGACTCATGCAAAATGAGGCCCGGATCAGGCGGGTTCCGCTGCGATCACGTAATCATGGCCGTGCGCAAGTGCGCCTGCGCCAGCAATGATGTCCAGCGCTTCTGCACGCAGAGCCTCGCCGCGAGCCCTTAACGCGTTTGCCAGACCATGATCCGTCAGCTGGCTCAAACCTGGCGCGCATAGGTCGATTTGCGAGTTCACAAATCGCTCACCGTGCTTGATCTCGAACCGCTCCATCGCGCGCGGCGCAAACCCTGCCCGTTTCAATTGATCAATGACCCAACCAGAGGGATATTCGCGATAAGGCATGCCACCGGACAACATCAAGCAGGCATCGCGAAAGCGACCGATTTCCCAAACCAGGCGCCCGGCTGGCGTTTTTGGCTTATCCGATGGGACATAAGGCTCCGGCGCCGTGATGTACAAAACGCGCCCCGTCAACGGGCGCAGTCGCGCAAACAGATAGGGTTGAAAATACGGCGCAAACCCTTCGACAGCGCCGAGTAGATAATCAGCCAGGACAGTGTCGAACACTTCCCCCTTCAACAAGTCCGCCTTCGCCCAGTTCCCGAGCAAGATCTGATCTTGCGGGCGGCGCGTCGCATCCGTGGCGGAGCGCACCCGTTCCGCATCACCCGCTGCACCCGTTACCGCCGTCCAGCGTTCGGTCTCCAGTCCGGACAGCCACTGGATTGAGTTAATCCCTGTCCCGGCATCCAAAAACGTGCCCCAGGGGCGCTCTGCCTGCAGGCGCTCTATGTAGGTGAACAAAGCAGAAGGCTTGTACGTGGTCACAGGCTGACTTTCGCTGGGGGGATAAGCATCATCGATGAAAGCAGATGTCCAAAAAAGCACGGCTTTGTCCATCCTGCCCAACTACAATCGCCTCGCAACCATCTGACGCTTCGAATTTTTCTTGACCCAGAGCGCGCGAAATCATATGTGCGCCGCTGACAAGTAAGCGAACCACGACGAGCCGCCTGGCGGCTGTCAGTACGGGGGAGCCCAACTGTCTTCTCTTTCAATGTCGGTTTCGGGCCGATCTTGCTTTGCGAGGATACTTGGATGACTCATCCCCTGAAGGGCGTTTGCCCCCTTATTCCGGTCCTTCCGATCAAACGCATCGACGTTGCGTTTGACCTGACCACGGTGTTCACGACGTTCGCGAAAGACGCCGATTACATGGCGGCTGTCGCCGAACCTATCTAGTGCTGAGCGGGCCCACTGCCCGCCAATCCGACTGAGCCGGACACGATCAAAATTTGTGTCTGCCCCTGACTTTTCGAGCATTTTGACTCTCGTCTTTCGGACCCTGAAGCCCATGTTCAACCCAGCCCCCTCGCGCCTTGCGCAACCCGCCATTCTTCCTGATTTCGACCGTCCGTTCGGTCTGCCCGCCTTCAACTCAGTTGCAGAGGCAATTGCGGCCTATGATGGCGATGATGCGATTTATGTCCTCTACCCGAAAACCATCGAATCTGCGGCGCAGACCTTCCTGAGCGGATTCCCAGGTCAGTCGGTTTATGCGGTGAAAGCCAACCCCCATCCGGCGGTCCTGAAGATCCTTTGGTCGGCCGGTATGCGCGGCTTCGATGTCGCTTCAATCCGCGAGATTGATCTGGTTCGAACGACCTGCCCGGACGCCGAGCTTTATCTCATGCATCCGGTGAAATCGCGGCGTACAATCCGCCATGCCTATCAGGTTGGCGTCCGGCATTTCGCGTTCGACAGCATGGCCGAGCTCGGCAAAATCCTGGTCGAAACGCAAGACGCAACCGACCTGCATCTCCACCTGCGCCTCGCCCTTCCGGCAGGCGGCTCTGCCAGCATGCCGCTCGAAGGCAAATATGGCGCTGACTACGATGATGCGATCGAGCTGTTGCGCGCCGCCCGTCCGGTCGCAGCGAAGCTTGGTGTCTGCTTCCATGTCGGCAGCCAGTGCATGGATCCGGCCGACTATATTCGCGCTCTGCCTTATGTGCACGGCTTGCTCGAAATCGCAGAGGTTCAGATTGAGAGCCTGGACATTGGCGGAGGCTTTCCGGTCGCTTACCCTGGGCTCGAGCCTGCGCCGACGCAGGACTATTTCGACCGCATCGCGAAGGGCCTGAAGATCTTTGGCTTTGAATACCTGGAGATCATTGGCGAGCCCGGCCGCGCCCTGTGCGGTGAAGGCGGCTCGACGCTGACCCGGGTCGAACTGCGCAAAGGTCAGGACCTGTACCTCAATGAAGGATCTTATGGCTCGTTGTTCGATGCCGCCCAGTGCGCCTGGAAGTATCCGGTCAAGCTGCATCGCACTGACGAGGCCGCGAAAGAGATGGAAGCGTTTCGTTTCTTCGGACCGACTTGTGACAGCATGGATACGATGGCCGGGCCGTTCCACCTGCCCGCTGATACCGGCGAAGGCGACTGGATCGAAATCTGCCACCTTGGCGCATATGGTCAGGCACTGGCGACGCGGTTTAATGGCTTTCAGTCAGAGACCACGGTCGCGGTGCTCGGCTAACCGCCCGCCGCAGCCGCGTCGATAACATCAATCTGCGCGGTCCGTCGGCCGTTCCAGACATTGTCTTTCAGGCGTCCAGCCAGATGCACGCGGCCGCGCTGCATCAAAGCGTCGCCGAGCGGTGTGCCCATACAGCGCCAGACCAACGCTTCGACCCGCGCGCCGGCATCCTCGACGGTGAGCTTTAAATGGTTCTCGCCAATCGGCCGCGTATAGGTGATCTCGACGTCGCGCAGTGCGAAAACCGGCTCAGGCGCGCCCTGGCCAAACGGGCCGATGGTCTGGACTAGATCGAAGGTTTCCGGGGTCACTTGCGACGGATCAAGCAAAGCGTCGACTGTGAGTTCCCTGGCCGCCGCGCGCTCTTCGCGAAACTCCGACATATGGGCCTGCATCCAGTCTTTCAGTCCCGGGAGTTGAGCAGGCTCCAAGCTGAGACCGCCCGCCATGGCGTGCCCCCCGCCGGAGAGGATCACGCCTTCTTTTGCTGCGGCCGATATGGCCTCACCAATGTTCACGCCGCGCACCGATCGAGCAGAGCCTTTCGCAACGCGGCCCAGCCCCTGCCCCCAACCGATAACGATGCTGGGCAGGTGAAACCGGTCCTTCAACCGCCCGGCAACAATCCCGATCACCCCTGGATGCCAGCCTTCGCCAGCTGCAATCAGAATGCCGGTGTCAGGATTGGATTCGATCTGCTTTTGCGCCTCTACAGAGGCCTGCTCCAGGATCGCAGCTTCGACGGCCTTGCGTTCGTCATTGTGCGCATGCAGGCGTTCGGCAAGTGCAATGGCTTCGGCGCGATCGTCAGTCGCCAGCAACTTAGCGGCGAGCCACGGGTCACCGACCCTTCCGCCCGCATTCAATCGCGGACCGAGCACAAACGTGGCGTGATAGACGCTCTCAATCGTCCCGATCCCGGCAATATCCGCCAGTGCGCGCAGTCCGGGATTTTGTCCGCGTTCGAGGATTTTTAGCCCTTGTTTGACGAACGCTCTGTTGGCTCCGTGAAGCGGTGACATATCGCATAAGGTGCCAAGCGCGCAGAGGTCGAGCCAGTGCAAGATATCGGGCAAACCGCCTGGCGGCTCGATCCCTCGTTCGCGCGCTAGCTTGTTCAGCGCTGCTGCGAAAACGTACACCACACCAGCAGCTGCGAGATGCCCCTGTCCGCTGGTATCGTCGGCGCGATTTGGATTGACTAGAGCCGCGCATTCAGGTGGCTCGGCCCCCATCAAATGGTGGTCAATCACGATGACTGGCAAGTCAATCGCAACTGCCTCTGCCAGAGCTGCCGTCGCTGCTGCGCCGCAATCGACAGTGATCACGAGGTCTGCGCCCTGCTCTTTCAAATGCCGAAACGCCTCCGGGCTTGGTCCGTAACCTTCCGTGAGCCGGTCGGGCACGTAAAGACCAATCTCTTGCCCCCAGGCACGGAAGTAACGGGCGAGGATGGCCGAGCTGGTGCCACCATCGACATCATAGTCTGCAAACACCGTCACGCGCTTACCCGCAGTGATCGCGTCCAGCGTTAGCACCGCCGCCTTCATCATGTCCTGAAAACTGGCAGGATCAGGAAACAAGGCTCGCAGGGTAGGATTCAGAAATATGTCGACCTGATCGGGCGTCAGACCTCGCGGTTCCAGCAGACGCGCCAAGAGATCGTTACCGGCCAGATGAGGTGCCAACTGCCGAACCGCTTCTTCATCCGGCGCGCGCAGGTTCCAGTAACGCCCACCATAGGACTCAGAAACAGAGAAGCTTGCATCGGTCATGGCCTCTTCAACCATGACTCGCGAGCGGGTGAAACAAACGCTCTAAACGCGGTGCCAGCTCTTGATCTTTCGCACCATGCCGTCGGCGCTGCTCATGACCAGCGTGTCGGTTTCGATTTGCGTTCCGCGGCGCACAACACCATCGACAAGACCGCCTTTAGTGACGCCAGTGGCGCAGAATACAGTCTCGCCGGAAGCGAGCTCGTGCAGCGTGTACTTTTTATCATAATCAGTGATGCCGGTACGGTCTGCGCGGCGGCGTTCATCATCATTGCGGAAGATCAAACGGCCTTGCATCTGACCGCCAACGCATTTCAGCGCCGCAGCCGCCAGCACACCTTCCGGCGCACCGCCAGAGCCAACATACATGTCGATGCCGGTGCTTGGATTTGTCGTATTGATAACCCCCGCAACGTCGCCGTCTGAGATGAGATGAATGCGCGCACCCGCTTCACGCAAGCTATCGATGATATCTGCGTGGCGTGGACGATCCAGTACACAAGCCGTCATGGCTGAAACATCGACGCCCTTCGCCTTGGCCAGCGCTGCGATGTTCTCTGCCGGGGTCGCATCCAGGTCGATGATGCCTTCCTCATAGCCGGGACCAATCGCGATTTTCTGCATGTAGGTGTCCGGCGCGAACAACAGCCCGCCCCGCGGCGCGATGGCCAACACAGCAAGCGCATTGGCCATGGCTTTTGCGGTTAGCGTTGTGCCTTCGAGTGGATCGAGCGCGATGTCGATCTCCGGACCATTCCCGGTACCGACTTCCTCGCCGATATAGAGCATGGGCGCTTCGTCACGCTCGCCCTCACCGATCACCACGCGGCCTTTGAAATCTACCGCATTGAAAGCGGTGCGCATGGCGTCCACGGCGGCGGCATCTGCTGCCTTTTCATCGCCGCGCCCGGCCAGGGTTTCAGCCGCAATCGCAGCCTTTTCTGTTACGCGCACCATGGCATCTGCCAGATGCGGAATCAGAATGCTCTCACTCATTTTTCACTCCCCCAGGACACTCTCGACCCAGTTCTAAATCTTACATTGCCGCATCGATTGGGATCACTTGCGGTGCGCCCACACTTGCCTCCAGAGCAGACACTCTGGCGCTGGCGGCATCTATGTCCCCGCGAGAACACACATGCGTAACAATGGCAACAGGCGAGACATCGCTGTCATCAGCTGACTCCTGCAGCAGTTTGTCGACGGATACACCATGCGCGGCCAGAGCTTCGGTGAGACTGGCAAGTGCGCCGGACCGGTCGGCCAGTTTTACGCGCAGGAAAAAGGCTGAACGCTCAGCAGGTTCTGCGGCAACGAAATTGCGCGTGACATGATGATCTGCACGGCCAAACGGGCTGCGCGCCGTGGGTGAGAACAGCTTTGAAATGTCGCCCATGACTGCGCTTGCCGTCGGTCCAGGACCTGCGCCCGGGCCTGTCAGTGTGACGGCCCCCAGCGGATCGCCTTCGACACGGACTGTGTTAAGCGCGCCATCAACGCGCGCCAAAGGGTGATCGGTTGGCATGGCAAGCGGTGCGACGCGGCAAACTACGCCGTCATCGCTCAGGATGCCTTCGGCAATCAACTTGATCCGCAGCCCCAGACGATCCGCCAGATTGAGGTCGATCAGCTCAATTGTATCGACCCCTTTAACCGACACCTTGCTGAAATCGAGATCAGCCGTGAACGCAATTGAGGCAAGGATGGCGGCTTTATGAGCAGCGTCCATGCCTGACACATCGAGTGTCGGATCAGCTTCCGCATATCCAAGTCGCTGAGCTTCCTCGAGCACTTCATCATAGGAACGACCAGTTTGCAGCATCTCCGTCGTCAGATAGTTGCAGGTGCCGTTTAGAATGCCAGAGACACGCTGGATGGCGACACCGGTGAGCGAGTCTCGCAGCACGCGGACCACAGGAACACCGCCGGCCACGGCGGCTTCGAACATCAGGTCCACGTCATTGGCTTGCGCCAGCGACTCAAGATCCTGACCATGCATGGCAATCAACGCCTTATTGGCGGTTACAACTTGTTTGCCCGCCTTCAGGGCCTCTTCGACCGCGACCTTTGCCGGACCGTCCGAGCCGCCCATCAGCTCGACAAAAACATCGACTTCAGGGTCGGCGGCGAGTTCAGCCGCATCATCAAACCAGCGGTAAGCTGAAACATCTACCGGGCGGTTACGGCTCTTGCTGCGTGCTGAAACGCCAACAATTTCGACCTTACCTGGCAAACGAAGTTCAGCCTGGCGCTCAACCAGCTCTATCAACCCGCAGCCAACATGACCGAGGCCTGCAATTCCCAATTTTACTGTTTTCACGATCCCGTCCTTTGCAGGGCCTCGCTTTGCCCGTCAGCATCCATTTTGGCAAGGAAGCGTTTCACGTTTCGGGCGGCCTGCCGGATGCGCTGCTCGTTCTCTACCAAGGCGATGCGCACATGTCGGTCACCATGCTCGCCAAATCCGGCGCCGGGTGCGACAGCAACCTCGGCTTCATTCATCAGTTTCAAAGCAAATTCCAAGCTGCGCATGTCTCCGCATTGCGGTGGAATCTCGGCCCAAGCAAACATCGAAGCCTCAGGGCTTGGAATTTCCCAGCCTGCGCGCCCAAAGCTCTCGATCAGCACATCGCGGCGGGACTTATAGGTGGCTCGATACTCATCAACGCAATCTTGCGGCCCGTCGAGCGCGGCACAGGCAGCAACCTGGATCGGCGTAAAGGCACCGTAATCGAGATAAGATTTCACGCGCGCCAAAGCGCCGACAAGACGTTCGTTTCCGGCCGCAAACCCGATCCTCCAACCCGCCATGGAATAGGTCTTGGACATGGTCGTCGTCTCGACTGCAATGTCCTTCGCGCCATTCACCTGCAGGATCGAAGGGGTCGGTTCTTCAAAATAGATCTCGTTATAGGCGAGGTCAGAGAGGATATAGAGGTCATGTTTCTTCGCCAGTGCTACAGCATCCTTGTAGAATTCCAGATCGCAAACATCGGCCGTCGGATTGGACGGGTAGCACAGCACCATGGCCGTCGGAGGCGGCACTGAATAGCGGATCGCCTTGCTGATCCCAGACAAGTAAGCTTCCGGCGTCGGCGCTGGAATCGCACGGATAGATGCGCCAGCCATGATAAAGCCAAAATGGTGCAACGGATAAGACGGATCCGGCGCAAGGATGACGTCGCCGGGGGCTGTGATCGCCTGAGCAAGATTGGCAAATCCCTCTTTCGATCCCAAAGTCACGATGACTTCTCGGTTCTTATCGAGCTTTACGCCAAAACGACGGTCATAATATTCGACCAGAGCTCGACGCAGGCCGGGAATACCGCGGGAAGCGGAATAGCCGTGGACATTCGGTTTGGCGGCGGTCTCTGCCAGTTTCGCAATCACATGCGGCGGTGCCGGCATGTCCGGATTACCCATGCCGAGGTCGATAATATCAGCGCCGGCTGCTCGCAGCTCAGCTTTGCGTCGATTGACCTGTTCGAAAACGTAAGGCGGCAAGCGCCTGATCTTGTGAAATTCTCCGCTCATGGTGCGGATCTCCGTCATACTTAAATTTTTGGTCTAGAGGCGTGCGCGCGGAACGTTGAAGCGCGCCTTGATTTCTTCCACCTCGGCATCGGTCATGAAATCGGGGGCGGGAAGTCGCCCCTCGACCGCTCGCCGTACCTCCGCGGCCCAGGCCATCATCGACTCTGCCGTCTCGACCGCGCCTTCAGCGCGTGGGTCGCTGTTAAACCGGACCAAAGCCGCCTGAACGTCCGCTTCTGATAGAGCCAGTTTGCGGCGCGGATTATAGTCGGGCGCTGTTTCCGGGACGGATGCGAGGCTCGGATATCCCTCACCTCGGAACTCAACTTTGCGGGCTTCGTACCATTCAGGGGCTTGCGCGCGCATCGCCTGCACCTTCTCAAACGAGCTGGAGCAGCCCGCCAAAAGGACAAAAGTTACGAAATAGGCAGCGCGCATCAATAATTTCCCTTGCTGGACTCATAAATCCCAAAGCTGTTTAGTCTTATATAGGTTCGCACAGAATAGCGAGTGTCGGTCTGATGACCAAAGGTAGAAACTTTGATAATTTTGGGGCGAGTACGCTCCCGGATGCATTTTCCGACATGAGTTCGGAAACAATGCAGGTCATAGCGGCCAACCTGATGCAAGCCCTGCAGGAGGCGCAGGGGCTGCTCACAGACTCGCTCAATGGCGCGGATTTTCGCCCACCCGCGCCCGGACAAGCCGATCCGTATGGCGGCCTCGAAGCGACTGCGAAAGTCGGCGCAGCGCTCATTCGCAACCCCGAAAAATCCGGTCACGCCATGATGACCCTTTTTCAGGGTTGGATGAACCTGTTCCAGTCCATGGCCAATGGCAGCCCGCTGCCGAGAGATCGCCGGTTTGCTGATCCCGAATGGGACGCCAATCCTGCCTTCAATTTCATGCGCCGGGCCTGGATGCTGAATGCAGAATGGCTGACAGGCCTGGTCGATTCGGTTTCAGATGAACTGGATGACACATCCGAGCTGAAAGCACGCTATTATCTCAGCCAGTTTGTCGATGCGATGTCACCGACGAATATGCTGGCCACCAATCCGGCAGCTTTGCGCGCCATGATCGAGACCAATGGCCAGAGCGTTCTGGATGGCTTGCGTAATGCGCGCGGCGATTTACAGCGCGGCGATGGTCGTCTCGCGATCACACAGACCGATGAAGAAGCCTTCGAGATCGGAAAGAACGTAGCCACCGCCAAAGGCAAAGTGGTGTTCCGCAACAAGCTAATTGAGGTCATCCATTACAATCCAACGCGCAAGAAGATGCACAAGACGCCGATGCTGATCTTCCCGCCCTGGATCAACAAATTTTACATCCTCGACTTGCAGCCGGAAAACTCAATGATCCGCTGGCTCCTCTCCAAAGGCGTCAACACATTTGTGGTCTCCTGGCGCTCCGCCGATGATGAGACCAAGGACTACACCTGGGATGACTATATCGAGCAAGGCATCCACGCTGCCCTCGACGTCGTCACAAAGGAAGCTGGCGTCAAGAAAGTGAACACGATCGGCTATTGCATCGGCGGCACGCTGCTCTCGAGCGCTCTGGCGCATATGGGTCAAACCGGTGACAAGCGGGTCAAATCAGCAACCTATTTTGCCTCTCAGTCGGATTTCGATCTGGCAGGCGAGCTGAAGATCTTCACGCAGGATCAGTCGCTGGCTCAAATCGACGATGTCATCGAAGAGAACAATGGCATCATGCCCGGCGAGATGATGGGCGAGACGTTCAACTGGCTGCGCCCAGCTGATCTGGTCTGGCGCTATGTCGTCGACAATTACATGATGGGCAAACAACCACGACCTTTTGATCTGCTCTACTGGAACGCCGACCAGACCAATATCCCCGGTCCGACGCATCGCAAGTATCTCAAGAGTTTCTACAACAAGAACCAGCTCTCCCGCGGTAAGTTCAAAGTATTTGGCGACCCGGTTTCCATGTCCGATATCACGGTTCCGGTATTCATTCAGGCTGGTCGCTCAGACCACATCTGTCCGTGGCACTCGATCTATAAAGGTGCGCAGAATTTCGGGGGCCCTGTTCAGTTCACGCTGGCTGGCTCTGGCCATATTGCCGGGGTGATCAACCATCCCGACGCGCAAAAGTATCAGCACTGGGTCAATACAGAACTGCCTGAAAACCCGGGTCAGTGGCTATCTGGCGCTGAAGAGCTGCCTGGTTCTTGGTGGCCGACTTGGTGGAAATGGCTGAAACCGCTCTCCGGCAAGAAAGTCGAAGCGGTGAAACCGAAGAACCACAAGCTAGGCTCTGCGCCGGGGCAGTATGCAGCGCTTAAGCTCGCCGATATCGCCGCCGGAAAGAAACCCGAAGGGCCATATTCAGACGGCAGTTCTCCCACACCGGGCAAGCCGTTTCAGAAGAAGAAGGCGAAGCCAAGCTTCCGTATGCCAGCCGGCTGGCAGCCGCGCGACTAACCACCTCTTAGCGACACCTGCCGTATCGATCCGGTGATGCGCCGGGTCCACCTTTCAGGCCGGGCGGGTTCTCCCAATTGGTCCCGCGACCGCCTGCCGGGCCCGGCGGATTATCATCGCGATCGGCCCAACAACGTGCGGCTTGGTTCCACCAGCCATATGTCTTGTGCCAATAGCCATAGCTCGGATGGTAATAGTAACCCGCCGAACGCGAGACGACCCTGACTTTCGCTCCCCGAACATAGACGAAGCGCCGGTCAGGACTGGCACCCGGGCCTCCGACTGGTCCGGGTGGGTTTTCCCAGTTCGTGCCAGGACCGCCAGCGGGTCCTGGTGGATTATCGTCTCGATCATGCGCGCAGGCCACAGGCGCAGCGGCGAGACAAAGCAAAATAGCGGGAAAAAGGAGTCGTTTCATGAGCACACCTCAACTTGTGACTGTACTTATTGAAACGCGCGATTCTGGCGATCCCGTCGCTTGTTACTGCACCCTTAGTGTGCGCGAGAATAGCAACCCCATTGGTTTTGCATACCGAGATTCCAGGCGAGTGCCGTGGCGAAAATCTGCGCGCGGGCATTGGTGATGCCATCGCCGCGATAGGTGTTCCATTCACCATTCCAGGTGCCAGTGGCGTACTGGAAAAGACCTGTGTAAGGCCCCGCCGGATTGACAATGCTGGCATCGCCGCCGGACTCGCACATCATCACGTCAAACATGTGCGTTTCAGAGTCCGGATAAGGATGCGATGCGCGAGCTTCACTGATCCAGGCGCGATATTGCGAGAGTGCAGCCTCCCCTCCCAATTCCACGGGCACCATGGGTTCGATATCGGGCACTGATGCATCGTCTGCCTCAGCCGGTGCAGAGCCTGCCTCTTCTGCGGCATCGTTCTCCACCTCTGCGTCGTCTGGTACGTCGCCATCTCCCAGCCAGTCCTGCACTGGGGATAGTAAAAATTGCGGCGCCGGACTCAGACTGCCGACGATCCAGCCGGACACCCAAATCGCGGCCATAAACAAAATCACAAATACCAAACGCATGAGCGCCTCCTAATCGGGCTCCCCACGCGTTCACATTACGCTTTATCTGTGACAGTTCCAAATCACTTCGCGTCAGAAGCGATCAGTCGTCCCAACCTGCAAAGGTCTCGCGCGTAACTTCATAAGCAAGATAAGGGTGGCTCACGCCGCCATATTCGACGGTTCCACGCCAGTCTGTCAGCTCGCCGCCAATTTTCTCCATCGCGCGCCGAGATCGCGGATTATCCTCGGCGATACGAAACATGGCTCGCGGGAACTCAGCCAGCACATGCGCGAGCATGCTACGCTTCATGTCGCGATTGTACTTTCCGCCCCAAAGCCGCCGCGCCAAAAAAGTCCAGCCGATTTCCATATCGTCTGGACCAGGAAACATCTGCGAAAATCGTGAGAAGCCGACGACCTCGCCAGTCGCCAGTTCGCGCGCGACCATGCCGCCTTGATCTTCGAAAGCACCGTCGAAATTGGCGCGAAAAACATCTCGTTGCCAACGGTCCTTGGCCGTGTGTTGTCGCCAGAGTTCAGGGTCAGACGCAACCGCAAACAGTGGCTCAAAATCGGCCTCTGTCGCCGGGCTGAGCGCAATCAACTCGCCCGTCAGAGTGGGCTGAAAATCGAACGCCATGATCATCCTTGCTGGGTCATTGAAATCTCTGACCCAGCCTACCAGACCTTGCTTAGTTCATCAGCCCCATTTCGTGCCGATAGCGACGGCGCAGCAAGTCAATCGGGGCGAGTTCGCCATTCTTTGGCTCTTCATAGTGCCAATAGGTCCAACCGTTACAAGCCGGCGCCTGCTGCACATAAGCCCCGACCCGATGGATCGAGCCAGACGAGTCGCCTGTGGTCAGACTGCCATCAATGCGGATGCGGGCATTGAAACGCTTTTTCGGGGACCACAGCCGATCTCCCGGCTTGAGCCAGCCATTTTCGACCAGCGCCCCAAACGGCACGCGCGGCAGCGCTTTCTTGCCTTTTTGAACTTCGAGCATTTCGCCTTCGATTGGCGTTATGGCTTTTAGGCGAGCACGCGACAGGCGCACATAAGCTGGATCTTGTTCAATCCCGACAAATGCACGACCGAGCTTTTTGGCGACGGCCGCAGTCGTGCCAGTGCCGGAAAACGGATCAAGCACCACGTCACCTGGCTTGGATGTGGCCAGGATTATGCGCTGCAATAGGGCTTCCGGCTTTTGCGTCGGATGCGCTTTCTTGCCATCATCGCCTTTCAGGCGCTCACCTCCGGCACAAATTGGAATGAGCCAGTCAGAACGCATCTGCTTATCTTCATTGAAGGTCTTCAGCGCATCGTAGTTGAACGTGACCTTGGACTTCTCGGACTTGCCCGCCCAGATCATGGTCTCGTGTGCGTTCTGGAACCGCGTGCCCTTGAAGTTCGGCATCGGGTTGGACTTGCGCCAGATAACATCATTCTGAATCCAGAAACCCGCATCCTGCAACACGGTGCCAACGCGGAAGATATTATGGTACGAGCCGATCACCCAGATCGCGCCGTCATCCTTCAAGACACGGCGGCATTCGCTCAGCCATTGGTGCGTGAACAAGTCGTAAGCATCAAAACTGTCAAATTGGTCCCAGGCGTCGGTCACGCCGTCGACAACCGATTGGTCCGGCCGGGTCAGCCCGCCGCCAAGTTGCAGATTGTAAGGCGGGTCGGCAAAGACCAGGTCGACCGAATTGTCTGGCAGGCGCGACAGCACGTCAACGCATTCGCCTTCAATGATTGTATTCTCGTTGAGCTCCATGCCCTTGCTTCCCATCGTCGAATCAGTTGCGAATCAGAAGCACTCCAAATCTACCGGTTTGGGTTTCTGATTCGTTACCAGCGAATCGATTTCGCTCCCGCCCAATTGTTTCGATATCGAAATTGCCGGATATTCGGCTTGTGGACAAGTCTGTGGATTTTCGTCTTCCGTTCGATTCTGCTTGCCTTTCGTGACGCGTGCGTCATCTTCAATTTACTAAGCACTGCGTCAGACCGCCTTCCGCTGCCGCGGGTCCTTGCTTTCGCCAGCGTTGGAATGCCGCTTGCCGCAATTGGCCTGCCAATGGCTGTGTTCGTGGCCCCAATGTACGCCGAGCAACTCGGCCTCGGCACTACGATGGTTGGCCTGATTTTCATGATCCTGCGCTTCTGGGACCTCGGAACGGATCCTGTTATGGGGTGGCTCGTCGACACCCGGCCCACCAAATGGGGCCGCGTCAAACACTGGCTGGTGGCCAGTATTCCGGTCCTAATGATCGGGGCGTTCTTTATGTTCATGCCGATGGGGGACTCTGTTTCTCCGGCCTATCTGGTGGTCTGGTTGATCGTGTTCTGGCTTGGCTTCACCATGCTCCAGACCCCGCATCAGTCATGGGTGCCGATGATCACGACCGTTTATGATGAGCGATCGCGCTTGTTCATGTGGCGCGAAATCATTTCGACGATCACACTGCTCTCGCTGCTCATCATACCGACCTTGCTGGCGATCAATTTCGGGATCGATCGACGCGGCCAGGTTTTGGTGATGGGGATCATCCTGATGATCGTCCTACCTCTCACCGTCACGCTGGCAATTCTGTTTGTTCCTGATCCGCCCCCCAAAGCCGATGAACCGAAAATGGAATTCTCTTGGGAGGCGATCAAAACGGCCTTCCGTGACCCAAACATGGTACGCGTCCTGCTGGTGGAAATCCTAGTCGGCATTGCAATTGCTGGCACTGGCGGAACTTTCTTGTTCGCGGCGCAGTGGGGCTTCGGCGTTACTGATTTTGCGCCCGTGATCCTGATGGTTTTCTTCGTCGCAGGGTTTGCCGCCATGCCATTCTGGATCTGGCTTTCGAAGCGAACAGAGAAACACACGGCTTTCGTCGCAACCGCAGTCTGGTCGATCGGCACCTATATGCTTTACTTGCCGTTGAGCGCCGTGGGGGGCGGTCTGGTGCCTCTTCTGTTCGCCGCCGTGGTGTCTGGCCTCGGCTATGGCACGCCGTTCATTCTGGCCCGGTCCATGGTCGCAGATATTATCGAGGCCGAACAAGCCAAGACCGGCGAGAACCGCTCTGGAATGTACTACTCGCTGATGTCCGGCGCCTACAAAACAGGGGCCAGTTTCGCCATCGGCATTCCCTATATCCTGCTTGGAGCCTGGGTCGGGTTTGATCCATCTGGCGAGAACGGACCAGAGGTCGTGCGCGGTGTGATGTTGGTCTTTGTCGGGGTTCCCGTCGTCGCGTATGCATTGGCAGCGATCATCATGCGCAATTACAAACTGACGCGCGAAGCCCAGGCTGCCAACGCTGAGAAGCTTGCCGCTCAGATTGCACAATAATCTACAGATCCATGCTGTACTGGTCGCCTTTCAGCACAGGCGGCTGAAACAGATCTGTGCGCAGCGGCGGACGGGTCGACTCAAGCTGTATACGCCGGATCGCATTCAGGAATCTCTGCTTGATCAAACGCGCCACCACGCCGCTACCTGTGCCGCGCGAAAACCAGTCAGCATCATAGTCCTTTCCGCCGCGCATCTCGCGCAGTGTATTAATGACCCTCGCCGCACGATCCGGATAATGCTGCACCAGCCATTCATGGAAAATGTCCTTCAGCTCATGCGGTAGGCGCAGCAACACATAGCCGGCACCAGCTGCACCATGCGCCTTTGCTGTTTCGAGCAAAGCTTCCAGCTCCGGCTCATTCACCGCGGGAATGATCGGCGCGGCCATAACTGTCACTGGAACACCCGCCGCGCTGAGATTACGAACTGCTTGATAGCGTTTGCGCGGCGTCGCTGCTCGCGGCTCCATCCGCCGCGCAAGTTTTGGATCGAGCGTCGTGATCGACACCCCGACCCTGCAGAGCTTCTTCTCCGCCATGGGCGCGATCAGATCGATATCTCTTTCAATCAGCGCTGATTTGGTAAGTAGCGAAACTGGATGATTGTGATCGCTGAGGATTTGCAAGAAACGGCGCGTCAGTTTCTGTTCGCGTTCGACAGGTTGATAAGCATCCGTATTCACCCCAAGCGCAATCGGACGCGGAACATAGCCTGGACGAGAGAGTTCCTTGAGCAGGAGGTCCGGCCCGTCAGGCTTGAAGAATAGTTTGCTCTCAAAATCGAGCCCTGCAGACAGCCCATGATACGCGTGGGTCGGACGCGCAAAGCAATAGACACAGCCATGTTCGCAGCCGCGATAAGGATTAATCGACCGATCAAAATGAATGTCTGGGGACTTATTGAACGTAATGATCGTCCGCGGTGTTTCCTTGGTCAGAGTGGTTCTAAGCGGTGGCGCCTCTTCTTTGATCGCGCCCCAGCCATCATCCAAGGCCTCGCGCGTTTCGCGCTCATATCGCCCGGTCTGGTTCGACACGGCGCCGCGACCGCGATGGTGGAAGCGCTCACGCGTCGCTTCCACTTCATCACGATTTACACGGCCTGAATTGGCAAGTTTCTGTCCCGTCCGCATACCGAAACTGATAAACGGGAAAGAGAACAAAGCAAGAACTTTATAGATCTATCCACAGAAACTCTATGGTGTAGCTCCGCCTCTCATCAGGCGGGTGGCTCGCTGACCTGCAGCACAAGTTTCCCGAGATTGGCGCCGGTGAACAGTCTGCGCAGCGCCGAAGGCGCATTCTCTAGGCCCTCCACGATGTCGGTCTCAAATTTCAGCTTCCCTTCCATCAGCCAACCGCCCATCGCCGCGATCCCTTCGGCGAACCGGTCCAGATAATCGATCACGATAAAACCCTGCACTTTGGTTCGGCGCATCAGCAGGTTTTCAAAATTCTTTGGCCCCGTGCTCGCTTCCGGATCTGCGTTATATGTGGAAATCAGGCCGCAAAGCGGCATGCGAGAGAAATCATTCAACCGTGCGATCACCGCTTCCATGATCGTTCCGCCAACATTCTCGAAATTGATGTCGATCCCATCGGGGCAATGCTGATCGAGAGCGGCGCCAACGTCTTCTGTCTTGTAATTGATCGCCGCATCAAAGCCGGCAACGTCGGTCAACCAGCGGCATTTCTCGTCTGATCCGGCAATTCCGACAACGCGGCAGCCATTGATCTTGCCGATCTGCCCGACCATGGAACCCACAGCGCCCGCGGCTGCGGAAACGACGATCGTGTCCCCTTCTTTCGGCGCCCCTATATCCATCAAACCGAAATAGGCTGTCATGCCGGTTGCGCCCAACGGCCCCATGAAGGCGGTCAGAGGAACACCCGGAATCGGCGGCAATACGTTTACGGCATCGCCTGGCAAATCATTGTACAGCGCCCAAGTGGCGAGGCCTGTATTGACGATACTACCGACAGAAACAGCGTCGAAATTACTCTCTTCAACCACACCAATCGAGCCGCCGCGCATTGGTGTATTCAACTCAACCGGCGGCAGATAGGCATCCATATCGCTCATCCAGATGCGATTGGTCGGGTCGAGCGACAGATAGAGGGTGCGGACGCGAACCATGTCGTCCGCGAGCGGCGACATCTCTTCAGACACAAGCTCCAGATCTCCTTCCGAAACCTCACCCACAGGGCGGCGGCGTAGATACCATGATTGATTGGTCGGCATTTTTAGTTCCTCCTCGGTCTCTGTATGACATGGCGTGCTTGGAGCGCGAGGCAAACTTGCCTTCCCGGCGTGCGGATACGCATGCGCTGATTATCTGCCCGCCAGCTTCAACCCCTTGGCAAACACGCTCGGTAAGCCATCTGCGGCCTCAGTGCGCGTGGTGTCAAAACTCTGCGTGTCATTTTCAGCGCGCCACACTTTCAGCGTCAGCGCAAAATGGGTGAAGACATGTCGAACCTCTCCCGCTTCGACCCAATTGGCATTCGATGGAAAATCCGGCGCCCCAAACGCGTCACTCCAGGGCGAAGTTGGCAACCCAAGCATACCGCCGAGCAATCCCTTTTCAGGACGTCTCTCCGTCATCACCGTCTGGTCCGCGCCAAACAAGACATAGACATGACCGAGCCGTGTCGGCTTGGGCATCTTCTTCGGCTTGATCGGATAGCGCTCTGGCGCCCCCTCTTCCCGCGCAGCGCAAAGATCTTGCAGCGGACAGATCAGACAATTTGGTGACTTTGGCGTGCAGATCGTCGCGCCAAGATCCATCAGCGCTTCCGCAAACTCAGCTGGCCGATCCTCTGGGACGAGGTCCTCCACCACACGTTTCAGGCGCAGCTTCTCGCGCTTCCAATCGCCAGAGAGCGCCATTAACCGCGCAAACACCCGGTCGACATTGCCATCGACAGCAGCCGCGCGGCGTCCAAAGGCGAGCGCTGCAACTGCGCCAGCTGTATATGGCCCAATCCCTGGCAGCTTTCGGAGCTCATCGAACGTTGTCGGCCAGCCGCCGCGCGCGCTGACCTCACGTGCGCACTTCAACAGGTTGCGGGCGCGGGCATAATAGCCAAGCCCGGCCCAGGCCGCCATCACCTCTTCATCTGCAGCGGCAGCAAGATCATCAATCGTCGGCCAACGCTTGGTGAAGGCGAGATAGTATCGCGTCGCATGCGGCACGGTGGTCTGCTGCAGCATGATTTCCGCCAGCCAAACACGGTAGGGATTCGGGCTTACACCGAGTGCGCGATCTGCGGGCCCGATACGCCATGGCAGTTCGCGGGCTGAACGCGCGTACCAGTCGAGCAATCGTCCAGAGAGATCTTGCTCTTCAAAAAGATCTGCAAAGTGTAACTTTTCATCCATGTTCATGCCGGGCAAGGTGACGCGAATGGAGAAACGATCAAGCCTCGATCCGCTGGAAGAAGCACGCGCACGAGTCAAGCTGCGCTATACCAAGGCGAAACCGGTGCATCCTGGACCTGGCACAATCGGCAAAGCAGCAATGCGTTTGACCCGAAAAGCCATGCCCAAAACGGGCGCAACGCTCAGTCGGCTAAAAGTCGAATGGCCAGATATTGTTGGCGAACAACTCGCGCGGCTTTGTCGCCCAGAGAAACTGACACCGGCCAAAGGCGGACGGCGTTTGACGTTGATGGTGATCCCTGCAGCCGCGGGATTGGTTCAGCATCAGAGCGAGATGATCAGGCAACGCGTTTCTATGGCCGCAGGTGGGGACATCACTGCGATCAAGATCCTGCAAGGTCATTTCGGCGCGCCAGCCGCTCGCCCAACCAAGCGCCCGGTGCCGATGACGCCGGAGCAAAAGCACGCCTTGCTCGCCAGCGCACAGACAATTGAGGATGAAAAACTGCGCACCGCCCTAGTGGCATTGGGAGAAGCCGTGCTAACGGCTGAACCTGAAACAAACGCACCAGAAGACGACTCCTCTCTCCCATTTTGATTCCGTCTAACTCGCATGAAAGGTCCCCACATGCCTCGTATGACTCGCCGCATCGCGCTTGCCGCGTTCTCAGTATTTGCTCTCACCGCTTGCGGCGCTGCGGACACGGGCAACGCGCAAACGAGCTCATCCGGATCTGACGAAATAGCGCTGACGGATATCACGCTTGGCGAAGCGAACGCGCCGATCACGATTGTTGAGTATGCAAGCTGGACCTGCCCGGCCTGCTTGCAGTTTCACACCGACGTGATTCCCGTCTTGAAAAGCGAGTATATCGAGACAGGCAAAGCCAAACTTGTATTCCGCGAATTCCCGACGCCGCCCGCCAATCTGGCAGTTGCTGGATTCGCGCTCGCTCGATGCGCAGGTGAAGACCAATACTATAACGTCATCGAAGACCTGTTTGCGGCTCAAACCAACGTGCTTAATCTTGCCCGGTCTGGCGGTGACATTGAAGGCGCGATGCGCACGCTCGCTTCGAGTTACGACCTAGACGGCAACGCATTCGACGAGTGCCTCGCCAACAAGGATGTCACCTACGCGATTGGCGAAGCGGTGATGAAAGGCGACAGCCAGGGCGTCAATTCGACCCCGACCGTGTTCGTCAACGGCCAGCGGATGCAAGGCTATGAGTGGCGCACCGCGGATGGCATGCGCGCCATCCTGGATGCCGAACTGGGCACCTCTTCCGCGAGTGAAGCGACCGCAGAATAGGTTTCGTTTCGCCCCCGCAACAGCGTTAACTTCTTGGCAACCAATCCGACTCAGACTGTTAAGGAAAGGTTATGAGCATGCTTCGTTTCACCCGTCGCGGTACTGTAATGGCCGCTGCAGCACTGGCCCTTGCGGCTTGTGGTTCAGGTTCGGAATCGTCCGAATCAGGAACGAATTCGGGCGGGACAGACTCCAACAGAGTGGTTCTGCAAGACATTGTATTTGGCGATCCGGACGCGCCTGTGACCCTGGTGGAGTATGCCAGCTGGACCTGCCCCGCCTGTCTTGTGTTTCACACCCGGGTCATGCCGACAGTCAAAGCCGACTATGTGGATACCGGTAAATTGAAACTGGTTTTCCGAGAGTTCCCGACCGCACCGGCAAACGTGACGGTCGCCGGATTTGCGCTGGCGCGCTGCACGGAAGGTCAAGCCTATTATGACTTGCTGGACGAGCTCTTTATGCGCCAGGACGCAATCCTGACACTTGCCCGCCAAGGCGGTCCTGTTGTTGAAGCGCTGAAACAGGTCGCGTCCAATCATGGAATTGACGGCGATGAAGCTTTCCAGGCTTGTCTCGACAGCCAGGAAAACCGCGATGCCATTCGGGCGTCGATAGCGGCTGCTGACGGCGACAATGTCACGGGAACACCAACTTTCTTCCTGAACGGAGAACGGATGGAAGACAGTGCCCGAATTTCGGTTGCCTCGTTTACGGGCGAGCTAGATGCCGCTTACGCGGCGAGCACGGGCGAATAAAGGAGCACGGGGGCTGCATGCAATTAAAAGAACTCCGCATCGCAGGCTTCAAATCCTTCGTCGATCCTGAGTCCGTTCCAATCCTGCCAGGGCTAACCGGCATTGTCGGGCCGAATGGCTGCGGCAAATCGAATCTGCTTGAAGCGATGCGCTGGGCGATGGGAGCGAACTCCGCCAAAGCTATGCGCGGCGGCGAGATGGACGACCTGATCTTCTCCGGTGCGGCGGGCCGCCCTGCCCGCGAACTTGCGGAAGTGACCCTTGTGCTCGACAACTCCTTGCGGACCGCCCCGCCAGAGTTTAACAGCGCCGACACACTGGAAATCATGCGCCGTCTGAAGCGCGGTGCCGGGACAAGCTACAAGCTGAACGGCCGAACTGTTCGCGGCAAGGACATCAAGCTTCTGTTCGCGGATGCTTCCACGGGCGCCAACTCGCCATCTCTGGTGCGCCAGGGCCAGATCAGCGAACTGATTGGCTCGAAGCCGCAAAATCGTCGCCGGATTCTTGAAGAGGCCGCTGGAATTGCTGGCCTGAACACGCGCCGTCATGAAGCTGAGCTGAAACTGCGCGGCGCAGAAACCAATCTTGAGCGCCTGACCGAGGTTTCAGCCGAAGTCGAACGCCAATTGGACAGTTTGAAGCGGCAGGCCCGAAAGGCTCGTAAATACAAAGAGCTAAGCGCCAAGATTTCCGCACTGGAAGCATTCATTGCGCACCTGAAGTGGCAAACCGCCAAGGACGATCAGGAAATCGCTGCAGTCTCCCTGGCCCGTGCAAAAACCGAAGTTGAACGCCTCACCCGCGAAGCGGCCGTAGCAGAGACCAAGCGCCTGGAAGCCAGTGAGGGCATTGGTCCATTGCGCACCGCGGAGGCTGTCGCCTCTGGCAAACTGGGCCAAGCCCGGATCGACCTCGCCAAAGTGGAAACGGAGCGCAAGAATGCCGCCGACCTGCTGGCCGGACTTGAGCGCGAAGCCTCACGCCTCGCCGAAGACATCCAGCGTGAGCAAGGCCAGAAGGAAGAAGCTGAGCGCACCCTCGCCGACGCGCGCGAGGCGCTAGCGGCCCTGCCGGTCGAGAACGATACGACAAACAAGGAAAAAGAAGCCGAGGCTGAACGCGTGCTAGCCGAAGCGAAGCAAGCGCTGGAACAGGCGCAGACGGATGCTGACGCCAAGAGCGAGGCGTTCGCGCAAAAACGCGCTGAAATTCAAGCCCTTGAGGCGAATGCCAATGCGCACCGCCGGCGCATGGAAAGCCTCGAGCAGGAAGTCCAGCATCTGCGCGGTGTAGTCGAGGCCCTGCCCGATACATCCGCGCTCACCAATGAACTTCACATTGCACGCGAAGCCGAAAGCGTAGCAGAAGCAACGCTCAGTGCTGCACAAGAGGCGCTTGAGGCTGCAGAACAGCGCATTCTCGACAAACAGGAAGCCGAACTCGCCGCGAAAACACCGGCCGACGAAGCTCAGGACGCGCTGCGTACGCTGGAAACCGAAATTGCCGGCCTGACCCGACTGCTTCGCAAAGCTGAAGGGCCGCAGAGCCCACCCGTCGTGGAACAGATGCGCACCCGGGATGACTATGAAAAAGCCGTCGCCGCTGCGCTCGGTGATGATTTACAAGCGCCGACAGATCGCTCTGCATCGATCTTTTGGGGCGGCAGTACAGTAAAGACCCAGGCTCTGCCTGGTTATGCCAAGCCGCTGACCGATTTCGTTGAGGCACCCGGTGAGCTCGCTGCGCGCCTGTCGCAATGCGGCGTCGTCTCCCGCTCTGAAGGTGAAGAGCTCGCACCTGATCTGAAGCCAGGCCAACGCCTGGTCACGCTGGATGGCCATCTATGGCGCTGGGACGGCTTCACCCGCACGCCAGCAGCGCCTGTGGCGGCGGCTGAACGATTGGAACAACAAGCGCGTCTCGAAGCCGCGCAAGCCGCCCTTGGCCCGCAGCGCCAGAAAGTATCCGAACTACAGGCCGCTCACGCTGAGATCCGCGGCGCCCGTATCGGCGCCGAGGAAGACCAGAAACAGCTTCGCAGAAACGTGCATGATGCGACGCAGCGCCTCGACCAGGCCCGCCGTAATCTGGCGAGCGCCAAACAGCACACAGATCGAGCGAGCCTGAAAGCCGACTCTGCGAAGGAAAACCTCGCCCGCGTCGAATCAGACCTGCACATCGCGCGTGAAGCGTTTGAAGCAGCCGCCAAGCCTGAGAATACTGAAGATCTGGCGCGGCTGGAGCAAGCCGTCACAGAGGCTCGCAACGTTCTGGCCAGCGCGCGGGAGCGCGAAACGGAATGCCGTGGCCGCCTGACCGACCTGACCCGCAATCGTCAGCAGGCTATGGCGCGCCGCGCCGCGCTGGAGCAGGATGTCGAGCGCTGGACCGGACGCTTGGAAAGCTCTGTGACGCGAGTGGAATCCTTGATCAAGCGCCGCTCTGAAGCCGCCACCGAAGCGGCTGCCGCGAAAGCTCGTCCCGAAACCCTGCAAACGGAACTCGATACGCTTGCCGCGCGGGTTGAAGGTCTGGAAGGTGAGCGCCAGCAAGCTGCCGATGCACTCGCCACCCGAGAAGCTGAGATCCGCGAAGTCGAAGAGACGGCGCGTTCTACCAATAATTTAGCCATGAGCGCCCGCGAGACCCTCGCGATCGCCAATGCCAAGCTGGAAAACGCCACCGAGCGTCTGGCAGAAGCGTCTGAAATCGCACAATCACATTTCCAGCGGGCCCCGGAAGGTCTACTCGCGATTGCTCGCGAAGGGCTCGATGAAGAGACGATGGCGGATCTGGATGTGAAAGATGCTGAGCGTCAGCTGGAAATCCTGCGCCATGACCGCGAGCGTCTGGGCGGCGTCAATATGGAAGCCGAATCAGAAGCCGAAGAGTTGGCTTCTCGCCTTGGACTACAAGCCGAGGAGAAGAATGATCTAACCGCTGCCATCGCCAAGCTGCGCGAAGGCGTGAAAGCGCTGAACGATGAAGGTCGCACGCGGCTGCTCGGCGCCTTTGATCAAGTGAATGAGCACTTCAAGGCGCTCTTCACAACGCTGTTCCGCGGCGGTGAGGCAGAATTGCGCCTGGTCGACGCGGATGATCCGTTGGCTGCGGGTCTTGAAATCTTCGCCCAGCCGCCAGGCAAGCGCCTCGGCACGCTGTCGCTTATGTCAGGTGGTGAGCAGGCTCTGACGGCGACGGCACTGATCTTTGCGGTCTTCCTGTCGCGGCCATCGCCGATCTGTGTGCTCGACGAGGTGGATGCGCCACTTGACGATGCCAATGTCGACCGCTTCTGCCGGATGCTGGACGAAATGCGCCAGCGCACCGACACTCGCTTCATCGTCATCACCCACAATCCAGTGACAATGAGCCGAATGGATCGCCTGTTCGGCGTGACCATGCGCGAAAAAGGTGTCTCCAAACTGGTCTCCGTCGATCTGGATACCGCTGAAGAGCTTGTTGCGGCGGAGTAGACGCGGTAGCGACTCGGCATGAATAGCGACGAAAACGACGATCTGGCCGAACGCATCGCCCGCGCCAAAAGCGCGCAGGAGAAGCCTGAGAAAAAGAAAGCACAGCAAGAATCCTCAGCTGGCGCCAATGCCGGATCCATGGCCTTGCGCTACGGCGCAGAGTTCGGAATGGCCGTATTTGTTGGGATAATGATCGGTTATTGGATCGATACCGCTTTCGGAACCGAGCCCTGGGGACTGCTGATCATGATGGGCTTTGGCCTCGCCGCCGGAGTGCTAAGTGTTATTCGCGCTTACAAAGAGTTGACGGATGCGACTAATCCGGCCATGAGCCCCGACAAAACGGGCTCTAACCCAGAAGAATAGACGCGATTATGAATCTCTTTTTCTACGGCGCTGCCGATCCAATGAAGCAATTCGAGGTCCAGAAATGGTTCGAACTGCCACCGGTCTTTGGCTACGATATTTCCTTCACCAACGCAGCTGGCTTTATGCTGCTCGGCGTTGTGCTGTGCATCGCATTTTTTAGTTACGCAGCTTCGCGCGGCAAGGTTGTTCCAAACCGCCTGCAATCGATGGGCGAAATTGGCTATGGTTTTGTCGCTGACATGATCCGCGGCACAGCTGGAGAGGAAGGCCTTCGCTTCTTTCCGTTCGTGTTCACATTGTTCTTCTTCATCCTGTTCGCCAACCTGATCGGCATGGTGCCTTACGCCTTCACCACAACCAGCCACATCATTGTGACCGGATTGCTGGCGCTGCTGGTCATCAGCATCGTGATCATTTTCGGTCTGTGGAAAAATGGCCTGAAATTCTTCGGCCTATTTGCACCGTCTCTCGGAGACATGCCAATTCTCGGTAAGATCGTCATTTATGCGATCCTGATTCCGATCGAAATCATTTCATTCATCGCGCGCCCGCTGACCTTGTCTCTGCGTCTGTTCGCCAACATGCTGGCGGGTCACATCCTGCTGAAACTGTTTGCCGGCTTCGTTGTGACAGGCATTACAGCTGGCGGTATTGGACTGCTTGTGGCGCCGCTTGCGTTCGGCATGGGCATTGCCCTGAATGCGCTCGAATTTCTTGTTGCAGGTCTGCAAGCCTACGTGTTTGCGATCCTGACCTGCGTCTACCTGAACGACGCCCTACACCCGTCGCACTAAGGAGCCCGCTTCACTGCGGCTATTTAGCCGTGCTGTTTCAACTTGACGTGCCCCTTCGAACACGCTTCACGGGGCGCAAATCGAACGAAAGACTTCCCAAAGGAGATTCTCATGGAAGGCGATATCACTCTCGGTCTTAAGTACGTAGGTGCTGGCCTCGCAACCCTCGGCATGATCGGTGCTGCTATTGGTGTGGGTAACATCTTCGGCTCATTCCTTGACGCTGCGATGCGCAACCCATCTGCTGCTCCACAGCAAACCGGTAACCTGTTCATCGGTATGGCGCTTTCAGAAGCGCTCGGCATTCTGTCATTCCTGGTCGCGATTCTGATCCTGTTCGTGGTCTAACCACGCACCTGATCTTCACGACACTCAAAGGAACCGATAGGTTATGATTGCGATCATGATGGCTGCAGAGGCGGCAAGCGGGGCAAAAGAAGCCGCGCCATTCCCGCCGTTTGAAACATGGCACTTCCCCTCCCAGGTTTTCTGGTTGGTGCTGCTATTCGGTACCCTGTACTTTGTACTCTCGCGCTTCATTCTGCCGAGCATTGGCAACACGCTTGAGCGGCGCGAGAGTTCAATTGCCAGCGACCTCGACGAGGCTGCACGCCTCAATGAGGAAGCTGTCGACGCGCAGAAAGCGGTTGAGGTCTCGATTGCCAAGGCTCATGCCAAGGCTCGTGAGACTGCAGACAAAGCCCGCGCGAAGATCGACAAGACGATCGCGGACGAGACGGCCAAGGTCGACGCCGAAGTTGATGCCAAGCTGGCTGAAGCCGACGGTCGCATCACCGAGCTTCGCGCCGAAGCGATGAAGAATGTCGCAACCATTGCCGGTGAAACGACTGAGGTTATTCTCAGCAAGCTCGGCACGAAGGCGGCCAAGCGCAGTATCAACAGCGCGGTTAAAACAGCGCTGGGAGATGGATAAGAGTCATGCGTTACGCCCTTCTCGCCTCCGCCTTGCTTTTCGCGCCCGCTGCCCACGCAGCTGACGCCAAAACACCGTGGTATGCGGACCCGACGACCGCGACGGCCTTTGCCGCTTTGGTCATCTTCCTGTTCATCGTTGCTTTTGTTGGCGGCTTTAAACTCATCTTCTCCAAGCTTGATGAGCGCGCCGAAGGCATCCAGAGCCAGATCGACGAAGCCCGCGCCTTGCGTGAGGAAGCGTCCAAGCTAATGGCTGATGCCAAGAAGAAGGCAAAAGAAGCCGACGCAGCCGCAGAAGACATCGTCAAGCGCGCCAAAGCGGACGCCGATGCGATGATGAAGCAAGCCAAGGCCGATCTCAAAGCAAAAGTCGCACGCCGCGAAGCACAGGCTGAGGCCCGCATCGCACGCGCTGAGGCTGACGCAGCTGCAGACGTTCGCCGCGTAGCAGCCGACGCTGCGACAGAAGCCGCACGATCGATTCTTTCCAAGTCAGACGGATCGGACGACCTGTTCGACGGCGCCTTGAGCGAAATCGACAAGCGTCTCAATTAAGCGACGGTTTCAAGTTTCAAGAATTTCGAAAGCCCGCTGATCTCAGTGGGCTTTTATTTTTCAGGGGTTCGCTTCTCACGCGCGAAGACGGCTTTCATCAGCCAATTCGGTGCGAAACGCTCCACCCGAGGATGACGTTCCAGAACACCTTCCATCCAGCGCCGTCCCCAAAGCGAGTTTCGGCCAAGCAGGACAACGCCCAGGATCGCGATCGGCAAACCAATCGGTAGAAGCGGCGTGACGAAGGCAATCGGAATAGCAACAGCGATCAGAACCAGACCCAGAAGCGCAAAGGCCTGCCGGATAAGCGTGCGCACGCTCGAACCAACAACTCCGAGCGGAGCTGTGGCGGCGCCTTGCTTAAGGCGCTCTTTACCGAAAGGAGACGATCCGTCTGGCATTTCCTTTAATATGGTCCTCTGCCCCATTCTTCCAATAGGCCTTTTGTGAATTATGACTCTGGCAAGACTTAGGCATTTTGCATACACACATTCCGTTGAAATCACGTGAATTTCAGAACGTCGTTTCGCCAAGAACACACAAGGCAGACCATGCAACAGCTCAAGAGCGTTCAGGCACTGCGAGCCATAGCGGCAATTGCGGTCATGTTGGCACATCTGCAAGGCCTCGAATCGCAATTGTCGAATACCGCGCCTCTACTGTCGCCAATCTGGATATCAGGCGTCAGCGGCGTGGATCTGTTTTTTGTGATTTCAGGCTTCATTATGGTTTGGGTTGCCGGAGATTCGCCGAGAGGCACCCAAAGCAGCCTGAAATTCATGTTCTCCCGCGTTTTACGAATCTATCCGCTCTGGTGGTTGTTCGCAGCGGTTGCGGCGGCTTACTTCTTTGTTTCCACCGGGCACCCATGGGACGTCGACCACATCTCAGACGCCGAAGGGCCGATGCATCTGTTGAAGTCGTTCCTGCTGCTGCCCCAAGGCTCCCCGCCAGTCCTCGTGCTCGGATGGACGCTCATCCACGAGATGTACTTTTACGTGGTGTTTGCGCTGATTTTATTGTTGCCCGTGGGCTTTCGCAAACCGGCCTTTGTGCTCTGGGCACTCCTCATTGTTGTGTCGACGGCGCTGCAATGGACCGGTTTTTTCGCAAGCTCTTTGCTAAGTCTAGCGCTATTCCCGCTAACGCTCGAATTTCTGATGGGCAGCGCGGTGGCATGGCTCATTCTGTCGGGCTTCACGCGATTTGCCTGGCCGGCTGTTGTACTCGGCCTCGCCCTGCTGGTGTGCGCGGTCGTTTCAGTCGATTTCACGGTCGCTCATCAACTGCAACCTACCTACCGTATGCTGGCTTATGGACCGGCCTATACGCTCATAGTCTACGGACTGGTCAGCCTAGAGCGCCGCGGCACGCTGTCTGGTCTCATGCCCAACAGTCTGGTGACCGTCGGCGACTGGAGCTATTCGCTTTATCTCAGCCATATTCTGGTGATCACAGCGCTGGCGCGTCTGTATTTCACGCATTTCGACATTGCTGGCCCGTTCGACAATTTGGCCTTCGTCGTCTTGGCGAGCATGGCCGCGATCATGGTATCCGGCATTACCTACAATTTCTTCGAAAAGCCGATTGTCCAGAGCACCCGCAAAACACGTCAAAGGCTTTTCGGGCCCAGCAAAACACAGCGCAGTTGATTATCCCGGTGTGCCTGCATAGACAAAGGAACTAGCGTGTTTTCGTCGGCTGATTGGAAGCTGACCACCGCGCAGCGCAAAGCGAGTCATGACGAAACTCTATTCCATACAGGCATTACGAGGCATCGCCGCTCTCGCTGTGTTTCTATGCCACGTCATGGCGATCGAAGAGGCGCATTCCGAACGTGCGCATAAGCTCACCGATCTCTGGATCAATGGCGCGCACGGGGTCGACCTGTTTTTCGTGATCTCGGGTTTCATCATTGTCTGGGTCGCCGGTGATTTACGTAGAGGGCTCGGGCAAGCGGGCGATTTCCTGTTCTCGCGTGCGACGCGCATCTACCCGCTCTGGTGGCTGTTCGCGATCGCTATGGTGATCTTCTTCTGGACCATGAAAGGCACGCTGTATGACGCGCCACGCGTTGATGCGGCCGGCCTGAACAGCACGGTTCACCTCTTCCACTCTTTCATCTTGTGGCCACAGCCTGAACACCCCGTCCTGGGCGTGGGCTGGACGCTGGTGCATGAAGTGTATTTCTACATCGCTTTCGCGATTCTAATCCTGCTCCTTCCCGCGCGGATGCGCCTTTTCGGGATCTTGGCCTGGTCAGCGATTGTTGTGGTGGGAGCACTCGCCGGTCTTTCAGACAACTTCGCAGGCAATCTGATAGAGCTCGCCTTCTATCCAATGACGCTGCAATTCACCGTCGGAGCCCTGGTCGGATACGCAGTCAAGGCGGGATGGCGCAGCTTTGCTTTGCCGTGCGCGCTCATCGGTGGTCTCGGCGTCCTAATCCCGTTCCTCAACCTGGATCTGGAACCAACGCAAGCATTGATGGCTGCGCTCGGGCATCAAGACTTCACGGCGATGGACCCGGTCTGGCGACGCACTCTGTTCTACGGCCTACCTTTCGCCTTGCTGATTTATGGACTCGTTGCATTGGAGTTGCAACATGGTCTCGGTCGGCGCATTCCTAAGGTCATGGTTGCGCTCGGCGACTGGAGCTATTCTCTCTATCTGTGTCACACCCTCACGATCAGCGCGATCGGCCGGGTCACGTATACGCTGTTCGAGCCAGGCCCGATCGTAACGCCGGTCTATCTCGTTCTCGTCACCGCTGGGACAATTACCGTCTCAGCCCTCACCTATCGCTGGTTCGAGCGTCCATCCATTCACTTCTTCCGGCGTTGGCGCCCGAATTCAGCAAGCACCGCCGCTGAGAACACCCCAGCGGCGATCTGATTCACTCCGCAGCTACGGCGGCTGGCTCAGGTGGGACCCATTTCAGAACCGGTTTGCGCGCCGCCTGGGTCTCATCCAACCGCTTCATTGGCGCAAGGTATGGCGCACCTTTCAGCGTTTCGTCGCCTTGAGCCGCGCGCTCCGCGATCACGCTAAGCATGTCGCAGAAGCGGTCGAGCTCCTGCTTGGACTCAGTCTCTGTGGGCTCGATCAGCATGGCGCCATGGACAACCAGAGGGAAATACATGGTCATCGGATGATAGCCTTCGTCCAGCATGGCTTTGGCAATATCGATCGTCTCGATCCCGTCGGCGGTGAACGCGTCGGAGAACAAAGCCTCATGCATGAAATAGCCGTCAAAGGCTGGCGTCATCACCGATTTCAAACGCGCCTGGATGTAATTGGCGTTTAGTACAGCGTCTTCAGCCACCTGCTGAAGACCGTCTGCACCATGACTCAGCATATAGGTGAGTGCCCGCACAAACATGCCCATCTGACCATGGAAAGCTACCATGCGCCCAAAGGCTTCCGCGGCTTCGCCTTCGGCCTCCTCGACCAGATGGAAGCCATCGCCTTCATTGACGACGTAAGGCACCGGCGCATAGGGCGCGAGCGCGTCTGAGAGCACAGTCGGGCCAGAGCCAGGACCACCGCCGCCATGCGGGGTGGAGAAGGTCTTGTGCAGATTGATATGCATCGCATCGACGCCGAGATCGCCCGGACGCACGCGTCCGACAATCGCGTTGAAATTAGCGCCGTCGCAATAGAAGTAACCGCCAGCGGCGTGGATCAGGTCGGCAATTTCCTTGATGTCGGTTTCAAACAGACCACACGTGTTTGGATTGGTCAGCATGATCCCGGCAATGTCATCGGTGGTCTCAAGCTTGGATTTCAGATCCGCCATATCGACGCGACCGCGTTCATTGGCCTTGATCTCATCAACAATGAAGCCGCACTGGATCGCTGTCGCAGGATTAGTGCCATGGGCAGAGGCTGGAACCAGCACACGCTTGCGCGTCTCTGCTTCGCCGCGCGCAATCAATGCCTGACGAATGGCGAGCATGCCGCACAGCTCTCCATGCGCGCCAGCTTTCGGGCTCATCGCCACAGCAGGCATGCCGGTCAGCGTCTTCAGCCAAGTCGCCAGCTCATCAATCAGCTCCAGCGCGCCTTGCACCGTTCGCTGCGGCTGCAGCGGGTGAATGTCTGCGAAGCCCGGCATGCGGGCCGCTTTCTCGTTCAGACGTGGATTGTGCTTCATCGTGCACGAGCCAAGCGGGAACAAGCCGAGATCGATAGCGTAGTTCTTCTGGCTGAGACGCATATAGTGGCGCACAGCTTCGGGCTCTGACAGGCCCGGCAAGCCGCTGCCCCGCTTTCGAGTGACCCCGCCCAGACGGTTCTTGGTCCCTTTGGCGGCGGGCAGATCAACGCCCGTCTTGTCCGGGTCACCAACTTCAAAGATCAGGTCTTCGCGTTGCATCAGGCCTTTGGAGCCAGAGACAGTTTCCACGTCAGAAATGCCGCCTGCGAACGGTGCGGTCGGACGACCAATCGATTGCATTCCCATCAGATCACCTCCTTCAGCGCCGCCGCATAAGCCGCGATATCGTCTTGCGTTGTGCACTCCGTGGCAGCAGCGATGATGACGTCGCCAAGCCCATCATGCGGCAGTAATCGGCTGGCCCTGATGCCGCCGAGCACGCCGCGTTCTTCCAACATGGCCAGCACCGCTTCAGCATCGACCGGGGTGCGGAAGGCAAACTCGTTGAAGAAACGCGGAGTGAGGATCTCGACCCCGGGAACAGCCGCCAATGCATCGGCAAGATCGCAGGCCGCTTCATGATTGAGCGACGCCAACTGTTCCAGCCCCGTGCCGCCGAGCAGGGTCATGTGCGCTGTGAATGCCAGCGCACAAAGCCCTGAATTCGTACAGATATTTGACGTCGCCTTGTCACGGCGAATGTGCTGCTCACGGGTCGATAGGGTGAGCACGAAGCCGCGTTTGCCGTCAGCATCGACTGTCTCGCCGCAAAGGCGTCCAGGCATTTGCCGAACGAGTTTCTGAGTGCAGGCGAACAGCCCGACATAGGGGCCGCCAAAAGTTAGTGGGTTGCCGATGGACTGGCCTTCCCCGACCGCGATATCAGCGCCCATCTCTCCGGGTGGCGTCACAAGGCCGAGCGAAACGGCCTCGGTGAAGACGCTGACCAACAGCGCTTTCTTTTCGTGCGCAGCGTCGGCCACTGGTGAGAGATCTGTCACCGTGCCGAACACGTTTGGCGATTGGCCGATCACGCAGGCCGTGGCGTCGTCAACATGATTGGCGAGCTCAAGTTCGCCATCTATTGCCGGTGGGAGTTCGACGACTTCGATCCCTTGCGCTTCGCAGAGAAGGCGCGTCGCCGCGGCATAATGCGGGTGCAGGCCACCTGACAGGACGACTTTCTTGCGGCGCGTCACACGGCAGGCCATGACCGCCGCTTCGGCGCAAGCCGTAGAGCCGTCATACATGCTGGCATTGGCCACATCCATGGCCGTCATCGCCGCCACCTGGGTCTGGAATTCAAATAGAGTCTGCAGCGTGCCCTGAGCGATTTCAGGCTGGTACGGGGTGTATGTGGTGAGGAATTCCGAGCGCTGGATAATCATGTCCACGCTGGCCGGCACGTGGTGTTTATAAGCCCCTGCCCCGACGAAGAATGGCACTTCGCTGGCCGTTGTGTTCTTCGCGGCCAGGCGGGCAAGATGGCGCTCTACCGCGAGTTCACCTTGATGGTCGGGCAGACCTTCAATCGTACCGTTCAGACGCGCGCTTTCAGGGACGTCCTGATAGAAATCATCGACCGATGCCGCACCAATCGTGTTCAGCATCGCGGCGCGATCTTCGGAGGTCAAAGGGAGATATCTCATACAGTCAATCCTTCCATTCAGGAGGGTAAAATCAAAAACAAGGCGATCAGAAGTGGGATGCCAATCGCGTCCATGACGGCAATCTTACGCAATGGACCGGCGAATTGCCGCTGCATGAAGCAAACGATCAGGAAGCTGATCATGCTTATCGTCGCGGCCCACAGCGCGGGCCAGCGAAACCCTTCAATGTGGGCAGCCACGGCGCAGCCTGCGCCGACCAGGCCAAGCAGGATGGCACGATGCTGTAACAAAGCGAGCAAGGTCTTATCTTCGGCAGACACACCATAAAGGCGCACCAACTGGTTCGGCGCGACGGCCGCGATGACTGGCGGCAGATTAATCGCCGCCAATCCCCAGAAGAGCGCCGAAACGATCACGTGCTACAGGCCCTCGCAGAAGGTCTTGTAGGCGTCGGCATCCATCAGACCATCCAAATCGCCTTTGTCAGACAGTTTCATCTTGCAGAACCAGCCTTTGCCTTCCGGATCTTCGTTCACAGTCTCAGGTGCGTCGGCGAGGTCGCCATTGCCTTCGGTGATTTCGCCGCCAACCGGGGCATAGACGTCAGAGGCGGCTTTGACGCTTTCGACCACCGCCATGTCGTCACCCTTGCCGAAGCTCGCACCAGATTCCGGCACTTCGACAAAGACCACATCGCCCAGTTGCTCAGCCGCGTACTTGGTGATCCCGATTGTGCCGACATCGCCGTCGACCGTGATCCATTCATGATCCTCAGTAAAATATGTACTCATCTCTCTCACCCCGTTAGCGTTTGTAGTTTGGTTGTACGAATGGCAGGTCACAGACCTCTGCCGGGCGCGCTTTGCCACGCACCATTAGATCGATTTTGGTGCCAGGCGCGGCGAGATCGGCGCGGACATAGCCCATGGCAATCGGCTTCTCGACACTCGGCCCAAAGCCGCCTGACGTGATGATCCCGACGGATTCGCCATTCACTTGAATTTCTGTTCCTTCGCGGGCTGGCGCGCGCTCGAGTGGCTGGATTCCCACGCGCTTTTCGGCCGGACCGTCTGCAAAGGCTTTGAGGATCCGCTCTGCGCCCGGGAAATCAGCCCGTTCGCGCCGCGATTTCTGGATCACCCAACCAAGATCAGCTTCGACCGGATCGCGGTTTGTATCCATGTCGTGACCGTAGAGACAAAGCCCAGCCTCCAGGCGCAGACTATCGCGCGCGCCGAGGCCAATCGGTTTGACCCGCTCATCGGCGAGCAGGCTATCGACAATGCCAAGGCCATAATCATTGTTCGGCAGAAGCAGCTCGAACCCGTCCTCACCGGTATAGCCGGACCGCGACAGCATGATCTTCTCATCCCCGCGCTGAAGATAAGCGCACCGCATGAACTTCAGCTCGGTTGCTTCCGGGAAACGCTCGCTGAGCACCGCTTCGGCCTTCGGGCCCTGCAGCGCCATTAGAATGCGGTCATCCGCCTTTTGCAGCGCCGCCGCATCGCCCAGCTCGCGCTCAATATGGGCCCAATCCTGCTGCTTCACAGCGCCGTTGACGACGATGTAAAGCATGCCGTCGAGCCCCTCGCCGGGCATCCGGGTAATGATCAGATCGTCGAGGATACCGCCCTGTTCATTCAGCAGAACCGAAAGGCGTCCCTGCCCAGGCTTGAGGATGGCAATATTGCTCGGCACCAGGCGTTCCATCAGCGCCGCAATTTTCTCATGCGCGCCAGCTTGGCCGAGGCCGTCTTTCAGGAAGAGAAAGCACGGGCCCATATGAGAGACATCGAAGAGACCCGCATGCTCTCGGGTCCAGAGATGTTCGGGTTTTACGCCTTCAAACTGGACCGGCATTTCATAGCCCGCGAAGGGCACCATTTTACCGCCATGCGCAACATGCACGTCATAGAGCGGCGTTCGCTTCAGCGTCTCGGTTTCAGCCAATTCTGGCGCCTTCCAAAGCAGGACAGGTCACGCCAAAGGCGGATCTGTGCTGCCCCCGCTGTCCTTGGCGCCTGAGAGATTCCGCTACCGGATCAGACCGGCGCTTGCTCCTTCGGCGAGGCTGCCACGCTGTGCGAGCGCCTCTTTCCAGCGTGTTGACTCCGATCCGGTCCTTCTGCCTGAGCGTTTCCGGGGCGGTTGCGCCTTCGGCGATCGAAAATTCGATTCTCTCCCGGAACGGAGCTGATGAAATTTAGCTAGTCCGAATCCGCTGGAGCGGCAAGTGTTTTGGCGTTGCTGCTTCAGCGACCAAGGCAATACGCGACAGGGTGCATGGCTTGAAAGCAAAACTGCCCGCTCGTTGCGCAGGAGGCTCTATTCGACCAGTCTCAGTTCCGTCAGCAGCGCAGCGATATCCTCATACGCGTTGATCAGTTCGGTATCTGACGACGCCTCATAGTAACGCGACTCGACGCCCGCACAGCTTTTCAGGGTTTCTTGTCCTTCGGTCGGCGCCTGAAACGCGACCGAGAAAATCAAAATGCCTGTGTCGCGGATTTCCTCGCAGAGTTTCACAGCCTGCTCGTGACTGTTGCCATAGGGCGCATGGTAAGCCCGATTAAACTCGCCATCCGTCATGAGAATGATCGCTTTGGCGGAATCGTGTGCATTGTACGCGAGCGGTGTTGAGTCTTCCGGCCAAATATCTTCCCATTTCGGCGAAATCAGATACCAGCCCCAAGCAATACCGATATGCCCAGCAGTGCCTCCGCCTGCATAGAGATAGTCGATGTTGTTCTCAAAATCGGTAAGGCTCGCGGTCAATGGCAGCATCGGAATTGAAGGACAGTAGTATCCTTCCGTGACCCAAGCGCCCTCTGCCGGTGCGCGGTCATCCCAGGCGCCGTCACCAACGCGTTCCGTCACACAGCCCTGTTCCCACCATCCAAATGTGCCGCTTAGATCCACGTCCTCGCCCACCGCGTATCGCCCGTACTGCCCGGCATTCACCGTCGTACTGTAACTCACTGTCGACACGCGAATGTCGCCTGGCTGACCTGCGTCCAGGAGCATTTTCGCCCCATTTTTGGCAGCGGTTTTCAAGGCCTCGATCTTTGTTCCTCTCATCGATCCAGACACGTCCAACACCATAGCGACGTCAATGTATTTTCGGGCGCCCCGCGCGGTCGATGTTTCCTCAATCGACAGGGTTTTCGGCGTTAACGACCCGCCGAGCATGGTCGGATAGGTACACTCTGCGTCCACTGAGACATCACCCGTATCTGCATCAAGATCAACGGTTGGCGTGCCGCACGTGAGGTCACCTCGCCCGGTCAGCATGTTTGAATGAAAGGCATTGATGACGAGCGTTTTGACTTCGTCATCGCTATGACCGCCTCTGGCGACCACTTTGGCACCCGTAAGAGAGGCAGAATCCAGGGCCGCTTGCATCAGCTTTCTGGTATTGAGTTGCCCAGCACTATCGATGGCGAGTGCGAGGCACAGCGTCATCGACAACATGCAAAGTGCCGAAATGATGGTGATGTTTCCGCGCGTATCTTTTCGATACGCCTTCAGGCGTTGGTCAGCCACGTACTCGCTCCCTCTGGCGCTTCCTTCGAAGTCACCAACCGCCCCTAGTACGTGTTTAAGCGTGGTACGCGTGTCGTGTTAAAAGCTCGCCAAAAGGGAACGGCGAATTTTATCGGCCGGATTAACGCTTGTTCTTGCCCATAAATCCAAACAGATGCCCGGCAACCTTGCGCATCTGGATTTCCTCGCTGCCCTCGGTGATCCGGTAGCGGCGGTGGTGGCGATAAATATGCTCAAACGGTTTGTGGCGTGAGTAGCCCATACCGCCATGCACCTGCATCGCCCGGTCCGCCGCATTACAGCACAGTCGATTGGCGCGGTAATTACACATCGAGACCTTGTCGGAGAGGCGCTGGGCCACTTCCGGCTTGGTCATCTGATCCATCTCCCACGCGGTCTTGAAGATGAGCAAGCGCAACATTTCTGCCTCGGTGGCAAGTTCGACCAGCGGGAACTGGATCGCCTGATTGACCGCCAGCGCTTTGCCGAACGGTTTGCGTGCCTGGGCGTAGTCGACACTCTCGTCGATGCAATATAGCGCTGCTCCAACTGAACTCGCGGCCTGACGAATGCGGTTCTCGTGAACGAAGTGCTGGGCCAGTGCCAGTCCGCCTTCGGCGGGTCCAAACAAAGCACTTTCCGGCACCCAGACATCCTTGAGCGAAACGCGTGGATGATCGGTCGGCATGTTGAACGTCCAAAGGTATTCTTCAATCTTCAGGCCCGGTGCATCCGCCGGTACGAGCAAACAGCTAATCCCGCGCGCATCGCCATCATCGCCGCTCGTACGGGCGAAACACATCATGTGGCTGGCCATATGCATGCCCGTCGTCCACATCTTTTCACCATTAATCAGCCAGCCATCGACGCCATCGCGGGTCTCACGCTTCGCCACCGTGTCCATATGGGTGGCATCAGAGCCATGATCTGGCTCAGTAAGACCAAAAGTGGCGCGGAACTTTCCATCCAGCGCGTCCTGGATCAGGTGCTTTTGCTCGGGCCGGGCAAAATCCCGTAGCATCAGGATTTGTGGGTAATTAGCGACGATTGAATGCTCGTTCTGGAGGTCATTGTGCAGCCCAAGACCTTTGCGCGCGAGATGCTCACGGATGATCGCCATGGCGAGGTTTGAGCCATCCTGTCCGCCATACTCGGATGGCAAGGCGAAGCGAAAATGCCCGGCCTTATCCGCCCGACGCTTGGCTTCCATCAGCAGCTCTTCCCATTCCTGCCGAGGCAGACCGCCATTCTCGAAATCCGTTCGCGCCCATTCGCGGCGATGGTCAAAGAAGCGGATATTATCGTCTTGCTGCTCCAGCGGTTTGATCTCAGCTTCGATAAACTCATCCAGAACCGCCAGATAGTCGGCGATGTCCTGCGGAATATTGAAGTCCATGATTTCCTCCTGAGCTGCCCTGCAGACGGTAATTGGCGTACGCGCGGCGGCAATCCGCTTCGTCGCGTCAATCTCGCGCGCGTCGTTCAACGCGCTCCTGTCAATTTCTGTCAGCTGATGACAATGAGTCGCAAAATTCTATGCGCTGAACGATTGACTTATTGTTCAGGATTTATATGTTCGGTCTTGTCAAATGAAGTCATCGACGTCGGCACCACGCCATCACAATTGAAAGGTTTCCTCCCATGATCCGCACACTCGCTGCTGCTACCACCGCCCTCGCCTTCGCTGGAACTGCTTTTGCCGGTACCGCATTCACCGCCACGCTCGAAGCTCCAATGGAAAAAGCTGAGAAAGTTATTGCTGCTAAAGCTCTTTGGAGCTGCGCCGATGACACTTGCCGTGCCACGCTGGACCGTAAGACCGTTAAAGTCAGCACCTGTAAGAAAGTGGTCAAGGAAGTCGGCAAACTGGCCGAATTCTCAAACGGCACCGATACTCTATCCGCGTCTGATCTGGAGCGCTGCAACGCTGTTGCAAAATCCTAATCAACTTATTTAACTCACTCTCTCCCAAGGCCGTTTCGTTAGGAGCGGCCTTCTTTTTTGCCTCGATATGTGAACGGCTTTCCTTGCGGAACTGCTTTTCAGCTGCACCGCCCTCTGGTTAGCTACCAGCAGACGACAAACCCCAACCATTTGATCAGGAGCAAGACCATGACCCTCGAAGCCGTTCGCACCCCCGATGAGCGTTTTTCCGGACTGCCTGACTATGACTATGAGCCCAACTACGTCGATGACCTGCCGGGATATGAGGGTTTACGCGTGCACTATCTGGATGAAGGCCCAAAATCGGCGGATCGGGTCTTCTTGTGCCTGCACGGCCAGCCGACCTGGTCCTTCCTCTATCGGAAAATGCTGCCTGTCTTCGTAGAGAGCGGCGCCCGCGTGATTTGTCCGGATTGGCTCGGCTTCGGACGTTCGGACAAGCCGACTGCAGACGAGGTCTACACCTTCCACTTCCACCGCAATATGATGGTCGAGCTGATCAAGCGGTTGGATCTGAGCAATATCACATTGGTTTGCCAAGACTGGGGCGGCATTCTTGGCCTGACCATCCCGATGGATATGCCAGAGCGCTTCTCCCGCTTGCTGGTTATGAACACGGCTATCCCGACAGGTCAGTCCCCAGGTCAGGGCTTCGAATCCTGGCGCGCTTACAACCGCACACAGCCTGATATGGACGTTGCCGGACTGATGAAGCGCGGCACACCTGTGCTCAATGATGCGGAAGCGGCGGCCTATGCGGCGCCATTCCCGGACGTTACGTTCAAAGCGGGCGTACGGCGCTTCCCCGAACTGGTGATGACGGACCCGGGCATGGAAGGGGTCGAGACCTCCAAGCGCGCCGCAAAATGGTGGCAGAGCGAATGGTCCGGCCCGACCTTCATGGCGGTCGGTGCTCAGGACCCGGTTCTGGGCCCGAATCAGATGTCAGCCCTTCAGGCTGTCATTAATGGCTGCCCGGACCCAATGATCGTCGAAGATGGCGGTCATTTTGTGCAGGAATGGGGTGAACCAATCGCCCGCGCCGCCCTGACACAATGGGGCGACCTGTCCTAACTGATCGCTTCGGATTTTGATGTCTCCATGCCGACGCCCGCTTTTTCCAGCTCTGGACCGAGACGGCCCGTCAGCCACAGAAAGAACATGCGGAAATCGCTGATCAGTGACCATAGCGGATGGGTGAATGTCGCCGGCTTGTTGCGCTCGACGAAGGCATGGCTCATCCAGGCAAAGAAGTAGCCCGCCACTGGCATGGCCAGTAACCAGGCCCAGCGCTGCGTTGCCGCTGCGAATACAGCGATCGCAATGACCAGCGCTGTTCCGACATAATGAAGATTGCGCGTGGACGTCTTGGCGTGCTCCTGCAGGTAGAACGGCCAGAATTCCGCGTAATTCGCTTTGCGTTTAGACACAGTCTCACTCCCGTCTCATCAAGCCTAATCTAGGCGTGCCCCGATGCTGCGGCAAGGCATAGAAAAAGGCCCGAACCTGATGGCCCGGGCCTTTCTCAAATCAATCAATCGCTCAAATTACTGAACGACGATAGTCACTTCCGAACGACGGTTCAGCGGCTCACGAACACCGTCGCGAGTCGCTTTGGCCAGATCATTCTCGCCGCGGCCATCCGTGGAGATCGCCTCTGCATCGATACCACGCGCCTGAAGCGCATCAGATACGATGGATGCACGACGTGCAGACAGACGCTGGTTATATGCCGAAGCACCAGAGGTATCTGTGTGGCCGACAATGCTAACGCCGCCGGTTGAGCAATCAGCGCGGTCGCGAATGTTCGCAATCGCTTGATCGACAACTGCAGACGCCTGGCTCGTCAGATCAGAGCTATCCCACTCGAAGTAAACCACGAATTCCTGGTTCACAGTTGAGCATGGTGCCAGTTCCACTTCTTCAGCTTCT
>JABSQB010000018.1 GCA_013214545.1 Henriciella sp. | reverse complement strand
GCGCGAGCTGTCCCGGCATCCTCCGACCTGAGGGTTGTTCCCGGATTGTCGCGCGATTCAAACTTGCAATTCAGTTCGCGTCATCGGGGTGCAGCGAAGTACCAGACTTGGCAATGTCTGTTATGGGCCAGAAGCGGACACAAGGTCCTTACGCCCTCATCCTGAGCGACGTCGAAGGATCGGGGACGCGAGAGAGAGGGTCGTGCGCACTGGCATTTGCATCAAGCCCGCCTCGTCCTTCGACGTCGCGCAGGATGAGGCTCAAGGGGACCGAACTTTCATTTCCGCGTCCTCCTCGACCGCGAAGCGGTCTGAGGAGCCATCTCCTGTCCTATCAGCAAGCAGAGAGGGTCCGAGATGGGCCCTCAGACAGCCTTCGGCTGTCGAGGGTGACGCCCGTCGCGCGCGGCGTGGTTTCCGCCTCGACCCCAAACACAGCCCGCCCACCCCCAAAAAAGTAAACCCCCGCCCTGAGGCGGGGGTTTCTCTCTCTAGGGGTGGAACCTGTGCGCAGATTCCAGAGAGGCGTGGGGTTTAGTGGATGCGGACAGAGGCGCCGCTGGATGTGTCCTTGGTCACATCCTGAGGATTGCCGCTCACGGTGATCGAGGACCCACTGGAGGCATCGACATCGACGCTGCTTGAGGCATAAACGCGGATCGAGGAGCCGCTGGAGGCATCAACATTGGCGCTTGAGCATTCCAGCTTTTGCAGCGACACGCTGGAGCCAGACGAGGCGTCCAGGATGAGGCTCTCGCAAGCGCCTTCAATGCTGATCGAAGAGCCACTGGACGCGTCCACGTCAAGGTCGCCAGCCACGACGCTGCCTTTGAATGCGGCACCAGAGCCGGTGTCGACCGAGATCAGATTTGGCGACGCGGCATAGACGGTCAGTTGCGGACCGCGGCGGCCCCAGCTGACGCCTTTTTTGCGCTTCGCGGTAAGCGTGCCGTCTTCGACCTCAATTTCGACCTGCTCCCAGCTGCCGCGATCCAGGCGTGCGGTGACAGACGGCTGGGGTTCCTGGGAGTAGACAACGGTAATGCCGCTGCCGACATCGACCTTGTTGAAATCAGCATTGCCGAAGTCGCGGGTCTCAGGGGCGCTGACGCCTTCATACTCTTCGCCTTCGTCGCCATTGGCACGCATGATCCAGACATTGCGGCGCTCAGCCCGGGCGGCCTCGCGGTCGACCTGTGCTTCGGCCTGTTCAATCAGGCGCTCAGCTTGCTCCGCATTCAGTTCGGCACGTTCAACCATCAATTCGATTTGGCCTTCGATATTGTCGGCGTGCAGCTCAGCCCAGCGTTCGATCTGAGGTTCCATCTGCTCAGCCCAGGCTTCGGCGCGCTGTTCCACGACTTCACCCCAGACTTCCATTTCTTCGCCCCAGGCTTCCATCTTGGATTCCCACTCGGCGAATTCTGGCGAGTCGCTCATGTTCTCGAGCGCTTCCAGTTTTTCGGTGTCGAACTCGAAGTGGAAGCTATTGCCGTCTTGCTCAAACACCATTCCGTCAAAGCCGGGCATAGCTGGCATTGGCGGCATTGGCGGCATTGGCGGCATATCGGCCATGTCAAAGGCAAAGGTTTCGCCGTCGACGGTAAAGGCAAAGCTCATATCTGCGGTCTCATCGACCACGATCACGTTGCGGCTTTCACTGTCAGTGAGGGTCTCTTCTTGCGGGGCGCCGTCGAGTTCCTGCGCGACCGAAGAGGTGCACGACGCCGTGGTGAAAATCGCGCCCGCGCCGAGAGCCACCGCGAGTGTGCCTCCCATGAGCCGGCTGCGCAGAGTGGGAGTGGGATGCGTCATCATTATTAGTCTTTCTTTTATGGGATGAGCGAGGGTCAGGCTCGCCGCAGCGATGCGGCGATCTGAGGGGCGGGCAAGGCGGGCGGCCTTGACCAAAGTCCGGCCATAGGCGGCTGGAGACAGTTTCGCACGGGTGATCACATCGGCGTCGCAGGCCGCTTCCTGATCCGTGCGGAAAGCGCTGAGGGCAACATGCGCGAGCGGGTTGAACCACTGCGTTGCAGCAACGATGCGCGCGGCCTGGAAAGCCCAGAGATCGCGGCGCTTCAGGTGCATCAGTTCGTGCACCAGCGCATCACGGCGCTCAGCCGCGTCATAGTCCTCTTCAAACCACATGGGCAGCAGGATCACAGGCTTGGTGAGCCCTGTGACCAGCGGGCCGCTGCACAGCAGGCTGGCGCGAACTTCCGGTACGCGCTTGATGCCGAGCTGTTTGGCAATGCGAGCGGTTTCAGCCACTGTTGCCGATTCTGCAGGTTCGGAATCCGCCTCAATCAGGCCGAGGAACTGGCGCTGTTGAAAGATGGAACGACCTAGCCAGAGGACCATCCCGACGAGCCAGACACTCGTCAGGATCAGGGGTGCCTGGGCCAGGATGGCCTCTGACAAGCTTGTCCCGGTCGCCGCCATCGGTGCGGCGGCTTCCGGATATTCAGGCATGGGAGGTTGCGCCAGCACGGCAGCGATTTCGGAATCGACCGTAATATTTGCGGTGATTTCGTTGGTCGGGCTCCAGACGAATTCATGCGGTGTGGTTGGCGATACCACAGTTTCTTCGACCGGCGCCGGGCGATTGAAGCCGAGCAGGCCAGCCAGCGACCAGTTGCCGGGCAAAGGCGGCGTTACAAAGCGCGCCAGCGGCAGCGCCCAGAGCAAATAGGCCGCCTTGGCGCCAAAGCGCATGGCAAATGGTTTGCGGATCAATAGCACCAGCAGCACCAGCACACCCACCGCGAATGTGGTTAGAATGGCTTCCTGAATCAGCGGATGAAATTCTGTCCAGCTCATTGCTTCAGTCTCCCCAACAAAGCTTCGAGTTCTTCGATATCGTCGTCGCTGAGCCCGCGGGCATCAGCCAGTTGCGCCACCAGAGGGGCAGCGCGGCCACCAAACAGCTTGTCGATCAGCTGTCCGGCTTCTTTCTTTTGATAATCCCGCTTGGCGACAGTCGGGCGGTAGAGATAGCGGCGGCCATCGGCCTCGGTCTCCAGCGCGCCCTTCTCGACCAGACGCGAAAGCAGCGTCTTTACCGTGCGCGGACTCCAGTCCTGTTCGCCATCCAGCGCATCGACAATTTCCGACGCACCGATGCCAGGACGCTTCCACAGCACTTTCATGATTTCCAGTTCAGCGGGGGTGATTTGCAGACTCATCATCTCACCTTTTGACTACAAGTGTGGTCAATAATGATGACTACAAATGTGGTCAATAGGGAAAATGTGACTCTTTGTTAAGTTTTGCACGCAGGGCGTGAATCTAGCGCCAGCGGCTGTTTTGTCCGGTGTTCCCGGGCCGAAAGTTATGTCAGCACAGCGCGGAAATCAGTGAGGATAGCTTGCATGGCTCGGATGGCACGGCGCGTTGCGCGCGTCCACAAGACGGTCGGTCTGGTGGCGGGATTTCTGCTCCTGTCCTGGACCGCGAGTGGTTTGTTCTTTTCGCTCTACCCGATTGAAACCATTCGTGGGGATCCGTGGCGGCCAGACATTCAGCATGGCAATTTGTCGGAGATGCTGGTGCCTGTCTCGGCGCAGGACGTGCTCGAGCAAACAGAGGGGTCCATCGCTCATATTGAGCTGAAGGCATTCCTCGATGATCCGGTCTGGATGGTCGAAGTCGACGGCGCGCGAAAGATGATCGATGCCTCGTCAGGTGACGTTCGCTCGCCAATTTCGCAAGACGATGTGAACGCACTGATCGCGCGCTTCGGTGAGAAGCCAGACGGGCTTGGCAGTCTGTCGGTCAGCTATCTCATTCACGAAAACCCACTGCGCGAATATGCGGGGCCCCTGCCCGTCTGGGTAATCGAGTATGAGCCGGGCAAGCAAAGGATTTATATTGATGCGACATCAGGCGACGTGCGCGCGGTTCGCACCACTCGTTGGCGGATCTTTGATGTCCTGTGGCGGTTTCACATTCTGGACGTAACCGGCGACGATCGCTTCGATTCCTGGTGGTTGAAGCTTGCCGCTTTCCTGGGGCTCACCATGGTGTTCAGCGGGTTGGTGCTGGGGGTAGACCGCATCCGGAAAGGCCGATTGTTCAGCTAGATCGCATCGCGGTGAAGCAGGTCCGGCGTTTCATCCGCGCGGGCCGCCGCTTCGATCCCGATCGTTTCTGACACGATGTAAAGCGGGCGGGCTTTGACCTCGGTAAAGATGCGCGCGAGATATTCGCCGATGACGCCAATGCCGACCAGCAAGATGCCATTGAAGAACAGTATGACACTCATCAAGGAGGCATAGCCCGGCACGTCGAGCCCAAAAATCATGGTCTTGGCGATGGTAAACCCGAGATAGGCCATAGCGAACAGGCTGACCCCAAACCCGAGATAAGACCAGACGCGCAGCGGCAGCGACGAGAAGGACGTAATGCCATCCAGCGCGAAATTCCACAGCTTCCAGTAATTCCACTTGGTCTCGCCAGCAGAGCGGGCTTCGCGATCATACTCGACCGTCTCGGCTTCATAACCGATCCAGGCGAACAGACCCTTCATGAAGCGCGAGCGTTCCGGCAGGCGCTTAACGGCGTTCACCACTTCCCGGTCCATCAGGCGGAAATCGCCGACATTTTGCGGGATACGCGGATGCGTGAGTTTGGAGAACAGCCAGTAAGCGCCGTTCGCGGTGAACCGCTTTAGCCAGCTGTCGGAAGACCGGTCACGACGTTTGGCGAGCACCAGCTTGGCCCCTGCCCGCCATTTGGCAACCATGAGCGGAATCACCTCCGGCGGGTCTTGTAAGTCGGCATCGATGGGGATCACCGCCTCGCCGCTGGCGTGATCGAGCCCGGCTGAGAGCGCGATTTCCTTGCCGAAATTACGCGACAGATTGACAACCTTGATCCGTTCATCCTGCTCAGAGCGTTGACGCAGGCGCGCCAGGGTCAGATCGCGGCTGCCATCATTGACGCAGATGATTTCATAAGACGGCGTAACGGTCTGGAGCACGCGCTGCACCCGCTTGAAGAAGCCATCCATGGCGTCTTCTTCATTATACATCGGAACGATGATCGACAGAGTTGGCATCGCGCGCGCTCCTGCAAGCCTAGGCCTGATGTCTTAGCGCAGAGAAGTTGCCAAAGGCTTTTCAGCGCCGAATTTGAAGCGCAACTGGCGCGCAGCAAAGCCGCCAAAGAGCAAAATCAGCGCCGCCAAACTGAGCATAGAGCCGAGTTTTTCCGGAGGTGTCTGAGCGATATAGATACTGGTTTGCGCGGGGCCTGCCGGTAGCGATAGGGTCGCGACGCCGAGAGCTTCGTCGCTGCCAAGCTCGACAATGCGCCCATCCGCCATCTGCGCCCGCCAATATGGCCATGCGGCCAGCGGCAGCCGGACGGTTGCGGCCTGTTCCAGATTTGTCTGCAGGGTGAGGCGGTTATGCGGGTGTGCGGTCAGCGATCCGCCCGGTGCGTCGGTCTGGAACGCTTGGTGGGCCGTCTCGGCGCTTTGCTTCATTTCATCAAAGAACAGATAGAACCGCTCTTCACTGGTGTGGGAGTCGTTGGCGACGGCGCGGAATCGCTCGAGCGCCAATTCCAGCGTTCTCGGCGGAACATATTCGGGGGTCCCGACCGGCTCGAATGTTCCGGCGCGGACGGCGCTATCCTCGATGGTCTGAACCATGCGCGGCGCCTGGACGAGATAAGCCGCGCCGAGCAAGGCGACAGAAATCGCGGCGAACAGCTGCGCGCGCAGGCGCTGCGAGTCGCGCCAGTTCTGTACGACGTATCTGGCAATCACGATGCTGCCGAGCGCCAGAGACAGCTCGCCAACAATCAGCGTGCGCCATGGGAACTGGACCTTGTTCAGGATCCAGAACTTCCAGATCGGATAGGAGAAGACCGTCATGAAGAAGAAGGCGAACAGGCTCGGCCCAATGATCCAGAGCCACAGCGCGCTTGGCGTCTTGCCATTTCGCAGGATCAAAGCTGCGATCAGCGTCGTCGCAACGATCAGGATCAGACAAGCTTTGACGAAAAGGGACGTCTCTGGCGAGATTTCAGGCACGCCATCGAGCAACAGCCAGCCCGTCGCCCGATAATAGTCGGTCGCCAGCATGTCCGGCGAAACCGTATTGAGCAGGCCGAGTGCAGGCACCCAGTACATTGCGCTCAGCGCGATGCCGAGCAAGCCCCAGACACCGAAACGCACGAGCATCTCCAGACGCGCCGCCCACTGCTCTTGCTGCAGCACCGCCCAGATAATGATGGCGGCGATGAAATGGCCGACGATCAGCGTCGACGGCAAGTGGCTGAAAGCAAGGCCCGCAACGCTGAGCGCGAACAGTACGCCGCCTTTGCGGTCCTCGATCAGCTTGGTCACAGCGAGCGCGATCAGGGGGATGAAGATGTAGGCGGTCAGCTCGCCCACGGCCTGGCGATCATACCAGTCGGCGACATAATGATAGGGCAGCAGCGCATAGACAATGGCGCCAAACCCGGCCCAGTGCCGCGCGAAAAAGCGTTGCGCAAACGCAAAGAAAGCGATGCCGGAAAGGATGATGATCCAGGCCCCGGTGAGCGAGAAGATCGTACCGGTCTCACACCCGGGACAAGTCGCAGCGCCTAAAGTTGACGCGATCCAGAATGGCAGCGGACCGTAAAAGTAGAAATCCAGTGCACCCATGCCGTACCACAGCTCCGGCGAGAAGCGCGGGTACAGATCGCCTTGCCAGAAAGCGCTATAGAAGGCGTCAAACCAAGGCAGATTATACTTGTAGGAATTGCCTTCCGGGGTTCCGCTCAGACCATGAAAGATCAACAGGCCGAGGCTGAGAAGGCTGGCAAAGGCGACCAGGCGCCGGTGCGATTTAATGGCTTGGATCAATGTCGGCTCTCGGATGCAGCTATCCGGATCCCCTAGCAAAGCTTGATTAATATTGGTTTGCGTCGCTGAACCGGGGTCTGCGATCTTAGGCGTCTTCGTCCTTGGACGATTTCACCATTTCGACCTTGAGCGTCGATCCTGGTGTGATCAGCACATCTTCGTGGCGCAGAGGAATATCGATCCCGGCTTCCTTGAACCGGTCCCAGATGTTCAGCATTACCGCCGATGAGACATTCGAGACACCATTCTCCGGATCATTGATCCAGAACCGGACTTCGATTTCGATCGCCTCGTCGCCAAATTCCATGACCAGGCATTTCGGTGCGGGCCGGGCGAGGACGCGGTCGGTCTCCATCGCGCCTTGCTGGACCAGGTCCACGGCCTGACGCAGGTCGGCCTCATACTCGACGCGCAGGCGACGTTTCACCCGCACTTCCTTGTTCGAGTACGACCAGTTCACCACCTTGTCCGTGATCAGCATCTCGTTTGGGATCAGGTGTTCTTTGCCGTCTCGGGTGATCACCGATGCGTAGTGCAGGCCGAGCGATTTCACGACGCCATAGGTCTCGTCGACTTCGATCACATCATCCGGCTTAATCGAGCGGTCGGTCAGCAGGATGACGCCGGAGATAAAATTCGCCACGATTTGTTGCATGCCAAAGCCGAGACCGACGCCGATCGCGCCGCCCAGCACGGCGAGGCCAGATAAGGGAATGCCGAGCCCGGCCATGGCGAGCAGAGCCGCTCCGAAGAACAGCCCGACCTGAACCGCATTGCCCATCAGGATCCGCAAGGACGGCTCGACCTGAGGCAAGTCGTCGACCCGGGTCTTCAGCTTCTTGGCCAGCCAGTGGGCGGCAAACATGAAGAGCGCAACGGTCAGGATGGCCTGAACAATAAAGACCGGACTGATGGTGCGATTGCCAAATGGCGGGCCGATGCTGCTCAGCCAGTTGATCACTTCATCCAGCACACCGAAGGCGTAAAAAGCGGCGAAGATCCAGATGATCCAACCCGCCGGCTTGCGAAACCCGTCCGGCAGGAAGGTCGTCACCAGACGAATGAGCAGCCAGGCCAGCGACAGTGAGGAGGCAATCCGCACCCAGGCGCTGTCCATCCCGCTGCCCGCCATTGCCGCTTGCGCCGCATACAAAAACGCTGCCCAGAGCGCGGGCCGCACCAGACGCGGTAGCGTCTCATCCACCATGCGGCGAGTCCGTTCCGGGATCCGTGCGAGGCCAGAATTGACCCACTTGCGCAGTTGCGGCGCCGTGAGCACGCCAAGCGTCAGAGCGGCCAGGACCGCCGCGACTTGCCAGAGGATCGGACCCATCACGGCCGGATCGAGCAGATTGGCCTGCGCCCAGCCGACAGGATCAGCGATAATCGGATCGGCCCAGGCGAAAAGACTGGCTGGTGTTTCGGCAGCCGCTTGCGGCGCGCTGGCGTCACTGTGCGTAGATTCAACAACAGGTTTGCAAACCACCACATCACGTTCCGGCGCTGGAAAGCACTCCATCAGGGCGGATGTTTTACTCTCGTTTTCCATTTACGGCGCACTCTGTCCCGGGCCTGCGTTCTGCTGACCCTCTCGCCGGATGGAATAGCCTAGACCGGCGGATATGGGAACACAGAGGTCGTCGCGCCGAGATCTGTGAAGCTCCCCTCCATGGCACTAAAGCCTTGTTCGATAAGCGTTTCTGGCGTCCAGCCTTCGAGACGTGACACAGATTTCACCGGCCGCGGCTGATTGAACAGGACAACCTCATTGCCGCGCACGCTGAAAATCTGACCAGAGACATGTTTGGCATCATCAGCGCACAGCGTCACCGCCAGCTGCGCCACCTGATCCGCCCGCATCCCGGTCCGCATCCGCTCCACCCGCTCAGCGCCCGCTTCATCCTTCACTGGAATAGAGGCGATCATCCGCGTCCACGCGAACGGGGCGATGATGTTGGAGCGGACATTCTTGCGCACGCCTTCCATGGCGATGATCCGGGACAACCCGGCAATGCCCATCTTGGCGGCGGCATAATTGGCCTGGCCAATATTCCCGATCAGACCAGAGGTTGAGGTGAACAGAACGAAGCTGCCATCTTCCTGCTCGCGGAACAGTTCGACCGCTGCGCGGGTGACATTGAATGAGCCGTGCAGGTGCACATCGATGACAGATTTCCAGTCATCTTCGCTCATCTTGTGAAACATGCCATCGCGCAGGATGCCGGCTGGATTGATGATGCCATGCAGGCCGCCAAACGTATCCTTGGCCTGCTCGACCATGCCCTGCACGGCGTTCATGTCAGTTACGCTTTCAGAGTTTGAGGCCGCCTCGCCACCCGCGTCGCGAATCTCCTGGGCAACCTGTTCTGCGAGACCCGCATCACCCGCCGAAGACCCATCATCGGTCAGAGCGCCGCCAAGATCGTTGACCAGGACTTTCGCGCCTTCGCGCGCGGCCAGCAGAGCGCATTCCTTGCCAATGCCATTGCCGCCGCCGCAGACCAAAATCACCTTACCATCCAAAACGCCCATAGCGCCCTCCATATCCTGTCTCAATTGGCGCTGAGACAGCATGGATCATGGGCGCAGGCAAGACTGCCGCAGGGGCGAGCGGCTTAGACTTGGCTGAGCGCTGTCAGGCTGTCGCCGTCGCGTTGAGCCGCATAGGAGGCGACGTCACTTGCCGTATAGGTTTGCGCCGTCACATCAGTGACTTTCTTGAAGTCAGCGCGAGCCTCGTCGGCGGTAAGCGTCACCATCACCCAGCCGCTATCGAACGGGTCATGATAATCGACCTCTGGATTAGCATCAGCGAATTGCGGGCCGAGATCCGGCACATCCTTGATATAGGTCCCAAGCCCTGGCGAGGTGACCGATGTGCAGCCAAATTCGACGCCGCGGCGCTCATTGTCGCCGTCAACCAAAGTGTTCGCCCAAGCCGTATGCGTGTCACCGGTCAGCGTCACCAGGCGCGCGCCTGCTTCCTTGGCGCTTGCATAGAGCCGGTCTCTCGCCGCCGGGAAACCGTCCCACGCATCAAGATTGAAGGGCAGGCCAAGCTGACTGAATGGGATGAGTTGCTGAATGTAACCGACATCCTGCGCCGCTTTTTGCGCGTCCGTCATGGTCTGCGTGAAATTTGGCGGGCGCACCCGCGCCATCACGATCTGATTGGCCAGCACCTGCCAGGCTTTGTCCTTGGCGGTCGAGTCTTTGAGCTCGGCATCCAGCCAGGCTTCCTGCGTCGCGCCGAGCATGGTGCGTTCAGGGTCCTGAACCTTCATCATAGTAGCAGCAGCTGCGAGCGGAACCTCGGCGGCGGGCAAACCACCAATCTCGGTGAACCAGCTGATCTCGTCGGATCGCCCGGTCAGGCGAGTCTCCAGGCAGATGACGGAAGCGACATCGCCGAAATCAAAGCGACGATATAGCGCTTCGCGGGCCTTGCCGACTTCAGGATCGCGCACTGGCATCCATTCCAGATAGGCCTGGACAGCGGCTTGCTTGCGGTCGGTCCAATTGCCTTCGCCAGCCTCCGGATTGTGGTTTTCAGCGCCGGAGCGATAGGAGTTATTGGTGCTCTCATGATCGTCCCAGGTGGTGATCCAGGGCGCGGAAGCATGTGCCGCCTGCAGATCAGGATCGGTCTTATACTGTGCGTGCCGCGTGCGATAATCATCCAGAGAGACGATTTCGAGCGGCGGCTCATGATTGCGATCAAGCTCCTGTCCGGTGCTGCCGCCATAGCCATCGATGCCATACTCATAGAGATAATCGCCGAGGTGCACGACGGCATCCAGATCCGGCGTGTTGGCGATCTCACGATAGACATGGAAGAAGCCGAACGGATAATTCGAGCAGGAAATCACGGCGAACTTCACCGGCTTATCGCCGCTTGCTGCCGTGGTCTTGGTCCGCCCTGAGGGTGAGACCACATCGCCGGACGTGACTTTGGCGCGGAAGCGGAAAAAGTACTCTTTGTCCGGCTCAAGATCGTTCAAAGCGACTTTGACGGTATAGTCGCGCTCCGCCGTCGCGTAGCCCTGACCATATTTCACGGCGCGCTGCATTTCAGCATCTTCAAACACATCATAGCTGATCGGAACGGCTTCGCCGGGATAGGACGCGTCCGGCGTGACGCGGGTCCAGATGATGACGCTGTCGGGAAGCGGGTCACCGGAGGCGACACCGTGAATGAAGCTGACCGTACCTGGATAGGCAGGGCGTTCATCAGCGCTGACCAGAATACGCGTTTCAGGCTCCAGGATAGGCTCTGAATTACAAGCTGCCAGTCCGAGCACGCTTGAACTCGCTCCAAGCAAACCTCGCCGCGTAAGTTTCGTCATTATCCTAACTCTCCGTTTGCCGCCGCTATTGCGATTACAGCATGTCCTTCTCTGCCGTGTCGGTTTATACGCGTCTCATGACAGAATTATCAGCTTTAGCAGGCGAATCCGATAAGGGAACCCGGCTTGATCGATTCCTGAGCGAACAGATCGACGCCCTGTCGCGATCGCGCGCCAAAACGCTGATTAAGGACGGACATGTTTCCGAAAAAAGAGGCGAGGCGGTTGCGGTTCAGATCGATCCGCGGCGCGGGGTTGAGCCTGGAGTGGTCTATCAGGTCGACATGCCCGCACCGGTGCCTGCCGTGCCGGAGCCGGAAGATATCCCGCTCGATATCCTGTTTGAAGATGAGCACCTGATCCTGGTCAACAAACCTGCCGGAATGGCCGTGCATCCGGCGCCGGGCAGCTGGCAGGGGACGCTGGTGAACGCGCTGCTGCATCATTGCCGAGGAAGTCTGCCTGGAATTGGCGGCGTTGAGCGACCCGGCATTGTCCACCGGATCGACAAGGACACAACCGGGGTTCTGGTCGTCGCCAAAACCGAGGCCGCGCATAAAGGGTTGTCAGACTTATTCGCGACCCACACAATCGATCGCACCTATTTGGCTTTCACGCGCGGCGCGCCGCGGCCAGGCGCAGGAACAGTCGAGACGGACATTGCGCGGAGCCCGAAGGATCGCAAGAAAATGGCGGCGGTTCCCGATGGCGAGGGCCGACATGCGGTGACCCATTACAGGACGCTGGAAACCTATGGCGAGATCAGCAAAGTTGAGGCCCGGCCCGCCGCGGCGCTGATCGAGTGCCGTCTGGAAACCGGACGCACGCATCAGATCCGCGTGCATATGGCGCACAGGAATTGCTCGCTGATTGGGGATCCGGTCTATGGCCGTCATCGCGGCATCAAGGCGCATGGCCGGGGCGAGGCTTTCGATACGGCGACGAGCCTTGCCCGCAAGCTCACGCGTCAGGCCCTGCACGCGGCCAGCCTTGGCTTTGCGCATCCAGTCACCGGCGAACGCGTGTTTGTAGAGACGCCTCTGCCCGCGGATTTACAAGCGCTGAGGACGGCGCTGCAAAAGCTCTGATTAATCGCGAACGCGCTTGGGCGGGGCGACATTGCTGCGCTTGGCAAGGAATTCGGCAAAGCCTTCCGTGAGACGTTTCACATCACCGCGGAGCCGACCATACTTACCGCGCATGGAATCATAGCTGTCGAGATCCGGGCGATCCATTGCGCTGAGCGCCTGAACCGATTCCGGAATGGTCGGCCCGAACGTGCGATCTTTGAGATAGATTTCCTTCAGCTCCATCTCAGCATTGCGGGCGTAGCGCGTGTTCTTGAACCGGGTGATGACGACATAATTGCGCGACGCCAGGTGCGGCGTCACATTCGCGGTGATCCAGTCCGAAAACTGTTTCGTGCCCCAGATTGAAACGGAGTCGGCGAGCGTCGGCGTGATGAACTGATCGGCGATCGAGAGCGCGGCCCGCGCCACGGGCGAGAGATAAGGCGGCGTGTCGATCAAGATCACATCATAAAGGTTGGTCAGCGGCTCCAGCGCCTTGGCGATATGGTCGGCGAGATAGCTGGCAAGACGGCTTGGCGCCATGCCTTTGGCATAGATCTTCTCTTCCAGCTCCATTTCGGTCAGACGTAGCTGCGTGTGAGAGGGCAGAATGGAGATCCAGCCCTGACGCTCATCGCGTTCTTCGGCCCGGCGCAACTCTTCCAGCGTGACGGCATTGGGCAAAATCAGATTTGCGATATTGGGCGGCTGATTGGCGGCGAACTGTTCCAGCAAATGGTGAACGCCTTTGCCTTGCTCAAAGGCCAGTTGCAGGCCGCGATCGGTGAGCAGCATCTGACTGGAGTTGGCTTGTGGGTCGAGATCCACAACCAGAACGTCGGCTCCGTAATAGTAAGCCAACCCATCGGCGAGCATAAGTGTTGTGGTAGATTTACCGACGCCGCCTTTCAGGTTGGCGATCGCTGCAATCGTAGCAGGCATTGAGTCCGTCTCCCTTGAGACGGGTTTTGACATATCTGGGGCCTTCCCGAAAGGGTGGAACCGCATTGGCTTATGCTGAGCGGCCTCTCCCAATCCGTGAATTGCAGCACTCGCGGATTGCGGGAGTCGCAAATCTTAGGCACCCTGCGAAAATTCAGGCAAACTGCACAAAATACTCGCTTCATGCGCGAACTCGTTTGCAATCAATCCGTTCCTGCAACATATATAAGTAACGAGTACTTTTGTGATCGAAACCCAGAGATTTCACAGGGACGTAGGCTCCATCGGGGAAGTTGGCAAGAAAATTGCTGAGCCCTTCTAGAGCTATTTAGAAATCCTCTGGTTTGAGATTCGGTGTGGGACAAGAAATGGGCTATCAGCCGTACACAGGTGATCTGCAGAACGCGGAATTTGTGGCAAAAGCGCACAAGCCGCTGGCTTGGTATATCTCGAATTTTTTCAAGCGAACAGCCGATATTCTGATCGTGCTGGCTGCGGCGCTTTTCCTGTTACCAGTTCTGGTCCCAATCGCCTTGATCATCCGGCTGTCTGATAATGGCCCCATCCTGTTCCGTCACAAGCGCATTGGCCGCGACGGCAAAGAGTTCATGCTCTACAAGTTCCGTTCAATGGTGCCCGACGCCAGCGAGCGCCTGGAACATCTGCTCGAAACGGACCCAGCTGCCCGAGCCGAGTGGATGGCCACACGGAAGCTGGAAAACGATCCCCGGATCACGCCGATTGGCGATTTTCTACGTAAGTCTTCGCTCGATGAGCTGCCTCAGCTTCTGAACATCTTCAAAGGTCAGATGTCCGTGGTCGGCCCGCGTCCGATTGTTGAGGGCGAGATCGAGAAATATGGCGAGTTTTTCTCTTATTACACCTCTGTCCGCCCGGGTTTGACAGGCCTGTGGCAAGTCAGCGGCCGCAGTGAAACCACATACGAAACCCGCGTCGCACTGGACGTGGCTTATGTAAAAGCGCGGTCTTTCTTTATGGACATCAAGATCATCTTGATGACCTTCCCCGCGGTTCTGCGCCGCGCCGGCGCCCGATAATCTCCAGCGCCGAGATTCTCAAATCTTACGGTTCCGCTTAAGGACTGATCAATAAAGGCTTTCTATGGTCTCGACAGTACACCGCTGCCCGACAGCGAAGACTGATGAGAGCTACATGACGATCGCAACCGGACATACAAATATAAGCACGTCCTCAATGGACTTGTCCGCGCCTTCGATGGGCACCATGCGTGCGCCAGCTATTGCCTCTTCAAGTCAGAAATGGCCACTCTGGTGGACGGTTTTGGGCGTTACCGCCTTTTGCGCCACATTCTGGACGGCATTTTTCACCATCCTGTTCTAATGCGCCTATGCATTGGTATGATCAGTGCATAAAGTCATAGATCGCAAGGTTAATCGCAGGGTACCTGTTCAGGCATCCAGTGAGCAATCAGTACGAAACATGATGGACAGTGAAGACCTCAATGCAGCCTGGACGGATCATCTCGCGCGTCTATGAGCCCTTTTCGGGAGGAAAGCTCTACGATCAAGCGCTGCTTGTCATCTGGCTATTGGTGATCGCCCTGCCATTGGGGATCATGACACCGTTCAGATACCTGTTCATTCTCTACTTTCTGTCCTTCTTCCTGTTTGACACACGCAATGTCATGACCGGCGTTGTTAAGGCCTGGTGGCTCTGGCCGTTTCAGATCATCGCCTTGTTATCCATGTTCTGGTCGCCTTATGCGTCAGAAGCCCTTCGCGGCTCGTTGCTGATGATCCTATCAACCGTGGTCGTGGTGGTGGTCGCGTCCAGGTTCACCCCGACTCAGATTGTGCGATGTATGTTGATCGCCTGTACGGTCATCCTGCTCTTTATTTTGACCCGCAACGCAACCATCGAACAAGGCGCGGGCTTTGGCAGTAAGAACTATGCAGCGCAGTTCATGCTGAACGGGTTTATTGTTGCCGCCGCAGCTGCGCTCAACCCGAAAGAGTTTACGCATTTCCGGTGGTTCGGCTTGGCCATGATGGCACCGTTTGTTTATCTGGTGGTTGCTGCCCAATCGACCACGGCGCTGCTTATGCTCATTGCCAGTGCAGGGCTGGTTTTTGGGATGCGCGTGTTCTTCCTCGACAGCCGTAAGATTCAGCACTTATCCAGCCTTCTCGTCGTCCTCGGATTAATGACGGCGATGATTATCATCTATGCGGTGCTGATTTTTGTGGATCAGCATTTGATCGATTCCTTCCTGGGAGCATTCGGTAAGGATGCGACCTTCACCGGGCGCACGGCAATGTGGGAAGAGGCCGGAAATCAGATCGGCATGCGGCCATATCTCGGGGTTGGACTGGAAGGCTTCTGGCAGGATGATGTCGGCTCTGCCCAGACGCTGAACATCAATGACCACAAACCGCTGGGCACCAAGCTGACCTTCCACAATGTCCATCTGGAAGTGATGGTGCATCTTGGCATCATCGGCTATGCGGCTTTTGTCCTGTCCATGGCTGCCGTGATCTGGATGGCGCTGAAGCGACTGTTCACCCGCGCTGATATGCCGGTGATTGCCTTTTGCGCGATCATTGCCGTCAGCCTGATGTCCTCCATGGTGGAGTCTTCACTCTGGTCCGGATTTAACTTCCAGGCCTTCCTGTTCTTCGCCTGCGGCGCGGTGTATGCGCGCGGTGACCGTCGGCGCCATGTCGGCAATATGGTGGTCCGCGAACAAGACTTTGCTGCAGCGGTTAGAGCGTAGAATCGCACAACCCGTCTGAACAATAATAAAGGCTCATGCGGAGATCGCATGAGCCTATATTTGATTCCGTGGGGCCTATGGCGAGGACGCTTGAGCGCTTTGTTCTCAACGCCCTCTCAGGCGCACCCTATGGGAAGATGCGCAGCGCAATGGTGAACCTCTGATCGTCGAACGACGCAACGGGAGAGTCTTGCGTCGCAAAACTATATCCGCCGCGAATATGGACGTTCGGGTTTAGCTTCCAGTTTGCGGAGGCGCTGAACACAGTCTGCTCATCCTCGCGGTTTGAAGGGTTAAACTCGCGCGTCTCGAAATAGACGTTGCTGGACAGGACCAGATTGCGAAGCAATTCATGGTCTACCCCAGCGCCATAGCGTGTTACCAGGGCGTTGGAATCAGCAGTGTTACCGGCATCCGATACGCTCTGCGATGCGAAGAAATTCGCAGTGGTGAGCTGGGTCGGGAACCATTGCACATTGGCGCTCAGGCCAGTTTGCTGGATGTTACTCAGCGCTGGATCATCCGGATCGAAATCCTGATACTGGGCCGTGACCTGTCCGCGAAGATTGACCGGCAGCTCGAAATTCACACCGCCGCGATAGGTGATACCTGAAATGTCACGATTTGACCCGGTGGCGGCATATTCGCGGTCGACCGTCGAGACTTCACCGATAACGGCCCAGTCACGCGTGACCGCATATTGCGCGGAAATCCCGGCTGTTGTGATTTCTGCATCGCGGAAATCCTGATCCAGTATGATCATTCCAGCGCCTTGCGCGTCCTCAAAATCCACATCGGTGACGCCGAAATTACCGTTGATACGGATACGATCAGTCGCATACGCAGCGTTGACCTCTGCGCCCGTGCGAACGAATTCAATCGGTTCGAAACCGCCCTGAACGGCGCCAACATCCAACCTGCTTTCACGTTGGTTGTATTGGAAGACCGAGCCAGCCACGCCAAAGCTTGACGAAACATCGAGCCGACCAAAACCGCGCAGGCCATACTGAGTAGCGCTCTGGCTGGACAGGTCCATATACTCTTCATGGCGCACAGCGGCGTCGAAGCCGATTTGGTGACGCGACCAGGTCGACGCCATCGAGATAGACGGCGCGGCGACGACCAGCGTGTCGGATTGCTCATTTGTTTCGCTCAGGAAAATATTGCTGCGCGAACGTGCGCTGAGCAGCAGAACCGGACGCGCCTCAAAGGCGCCGAGACGCAAAGGAACAGGGTCAAGACCCGCATAAGAACGCGAGTTTGCGGCGGTGTATCGGTTGCGCACAAAATACTGGCCAGCTGTCGGCGACGATACCGATGCGCCGCCATAGTAACTCGCATCTGCCATTTGCGCGTACGCGAATGTCGAACTGCTTATCATAAAGGCCGCGACGGCGGCGGTTGTAAATTTCGACATTGGTTTTCTACCCCTTTGACCAAATTGAGGGATGATTTCCTGTCATGCGCTCACCCCCAAATGCGTGTGTTTTTTTTATTAGAAGAACCGTTCCAGAACGCGAATGGTGTCGCCCGGTTGGACAAATGTTGTCGGTGTCAGCTCTACGCGGCGCTCTTCTGTGTCATCGAAACCCTTAATCGCAACGACGCGGCGATTGGCCCTGTGTGTAAACCCGCCCGCCGTCGCAATCGCGTTCAACACGGTGAGGCGGTTTGTGTACTGGTATTCACCCGCACGCGAGACCTCGCCAAGAATATAGAATGGGCGGAAAGTCATGATCTCCGCGGTCACGCGGGGCGACTTCAGGAAGCCTTCGCTGAGACGTTGTTCTGTGAGGCGTTGAAACTCTGAAACCGTCAGGCCGGCCGCATCAATGTCGCCGATCAGCGGAAACGAGATCGTACCATTGCTCGCGACGGTGTACTGATTGGAGAGGTCGTCATGACCAAATACGGTCACCCGAAGCTGATCTGCAGGCCCGAGGCGATAGTCGCCATCATAGGTCTGACCTGCCGTCGTCGTTGGCGAGTTGTTGCCGGTCGAAACCGGCGTCGATTGGCAGGCGGTCGCAAGGCCGAGGCAAAGCACACAAAAAATCAGTTGAATAATGCCCTTGAACTCGGTTCGCATCATGAGGCCTCCTGCGCCTGAAATTGGTTGGTTAGAAAGGACATTTTATCGCCTTCAATTTTAACGGCCGTCAATCTGCCTGTAAAGTACGCACCCGTGTCCACATTTACCCGCCGATGGTCTGAATATGGCGCGTTTACAGGCGTATGGCCGTGCACGATGAATAGATCTTCCTTGTCCTTGGCATTCAAAAACTCGTCTCGAATCCACATCCGGTCTTCGTCCGTCTGCTGTTCGTAGGGCACCCCTGGTTTCACGCCCGCATGAACAAATCCATAAGGGCCGATCTTGTGACTGACTTCGAGTTTTTCCAGGAACTCGACATGCTGGGCAGGAATGGTTTTGACCAGTTCTTGCTGGATCTCCTGCCACTCTTCGACCGCGTTGATCGATTTTGGCGGCGAGATACCGTAGGAGATCAGAGTTTCACGCCCGCCGAAATTCGCCCAGTCTGGGCCGATCTGATGATCATTCAGAAACCGCAACATCGCCTGCTCGTGATTGCCTTTCAGGAATACGGTCTCGAAGTCCTTGTTGCGACCAAGCTCGATCAGCGTGCTGATCACTTCGCGCGACTGAAACCCGCGATCGATGTAATCGCCGAGAAAGACCAAATGCGGTTTCTCCTGGCTGGATCTGCAGTCATAGACGATGACCTCGATCAGTGCGTTGAGCAAATCGGCTCGGCCATGCACATCGCCAATCGCGTAAACCGGCGCGTCGATCGGCAGCTCGGGTGCATGAACGAAGCTGCCTTCCAGATGATGGTGCGCACGATTGGCTGTATCGACGCGGTTCACGTCGCTCAGGCGCTGAAACTTCGCGGTCGTTCGGGCAGGTTCTGTTGAGGCCAGCGGCGTGCGGACATGGCGCCTGCCAATAAATGGCAGCCACCCGATGAGCGCTGAGAAGAACTCGCGAATTTTGTCCAATAGATAGGTCATAAGAACTCTAAGCGTCCGCGTTGCGCGTAAAACCAATCGAATGGGTTTGAAAACCGTCCCCTGCTTTCATTACATCTGCAATTAATATACCAGATTTCTCAATACGAACTAAGACAAGACGATGACAAAGTTCGTGTCGAAAGCAGAAAAAATCAAATGCTTATCTTTAAGCCGCTTTTGCGCGCCTTTTTTGCATCAGTTTGTTATCCACAGGCACTCACCACCCGGCAAAACGGTCCGGCGGGCGGGTAAAATCATCAGAAACGACTTCTGTTTCTTAGTGTTTGGAGGTGCATCGCCATCATAATTCGCCTGATGCGCGAATCCTGGCGTTTCGATTCAACCGATCGAGCTTCGCTCAGCGATTTTTTGCGAGCCGCGGCTCATAATCAGGTCGATCAAATCATCCAGTGACAGCCGCGCCATATCGGTGCTGCTGGCCAGATTCACCCGGCGGGCCATCTTTTTGAGCTCGGCGGGCTTAAATGCGCTGAACAATTCACGCGCTTTTTCGCTGCTGTTCTGCGAGATGATCTCCAGCGGATTGACGATCTCCGTCATCTCTGCCGCCTCAAAGGTGACACTCACCGGTAGAGCCTTGATGATCCGGTAGGTCATTTCCGGATTCGCTGCGAGTTCAGAACGCAAAGCGCCGAGGAATTTGTCGATCACTTCGAGCGGGTCGTGTTGATCTGTCATCTGTTCGTGTCCTCGCTATTTCGGGCAGCTCTGAGTGCATGATAAACAAATTGCCGTTTTCAGGACATTAATTCCTCCGCCACCTGCTTTTCAATCTGCATTTGGGCACCAAGTCACACCTGTTGAACATGGACTTTTGCGAAGGCTCATGATCAAACGCCGCAATCTGATTTGAATCTGATCTTTCGGGAGGCTTGCAATGCCTAAAGGACTGGTGACCGTTTTTGGTGGCTCCGGATTTATCGGTCGATACGCCGCCCGTAGCCTGGTCGAGGCCGGGTATCGCGTGCGCGTCGCCGTTCGCCGCCCTCACCTTGCCGGCGATGTACGCCTCGCCGGGGCGCCAGGCTGGGTCGATATTGTTCAAGCCAATGTCCGCCATCGCCAATCCGTCGATCGGGCCGTTGAAGGCGCTGACGCTGTCGTAAATCTGGTCGGTATCCTTTACGAAAAGGGACGTCAGAGCTTTGAAGGCGCGCAGCGCGAAGGCGCAATCAATGTCGCCGAAGCCTGCGCGGCGGCTGGCATTGAGAAGCTCGTGCATATCTCTGCGATTGGCGCGGATGCCGAAGCGAAAGCCGATTACGCCGAAACCAAAGGCGAAGCGGAAACCGCGATTCGCGACATCGTCCCTAGCGCGACCATCCTGCGGCCGTCCATCGTGTTTGGTCCTGAAGATGATTTCTTCAATCGATTTGCAGCGATGTCGACCCACCCGCTCACCAGCTTCGTGCCTGTTCTGCCCGCCATTGGCGGCGGCAACACAAAGCTGCAGCCGGTCTATGCCGGAGATGTCGCGGATGCCATCGCCAATGCGATTGAGCGGGATGATGCGAGCGGCAACACGTACGAACTGGGCGGTCCGAGCGTCTATTCGATGAAAGAGCTCTACGCGTTTATCGGTGAGACCATCGATCGCGAGCGGTTTGCCTTGCCGCTCCCCTTCTTTGTCGCAAAGCCCCTCGGCTTGGCATTTGGAACCGCATTCCGTTACATCTGGCCGCTCTCGTCCGGGTTTCTGGGCGCGCCGCCAATTACCGGTGATCAGGTCGAAATGCTCAAGTCTGACAATGTGGTCTCCGAAGGCGCGCTGACGCTCGAAGACCTCGGCGTGACAACCCTGGAATCGATTGAAGCGGTGGTGCCAAGCTACCTCTACCGCTTCCGTCCTTATGGGCAGTATCACCAAAAAAGCGAGAGCGCGTAAGCCGCTCTCGCTTTCTTTTAATTCATATTATTCAGAGCCTTAGGCGCGCGCAACTTCCAGCACCATGCGCGTCGCATCTGTGAGGTCGATCTTCTGATCAGACGCTGAGAGTTCGATCGGGCTGCGATAGATCCAGAAGGCGCCATCGCGATTGTGCTGTGAATTGTTGACCTGACCCACGCTCGCGAAGAGGTCAAAGAAAGCGATCTCGCGTCCGGATTTCGTGTCGACAATGACCGTATCTTCCGGGATCTTCGTTTCCAGATCACACCAGAACATCACCCGATTACCTTTGGCCTCGCGATACCCGAACATCGGTGCATTCGACTGATCCAGGCGGACGTCCTGAAAGCGTTGCAGCAATGTTTCAGCGTCGCTCTCGCTTTGGCATGTCGCCCAAGCCTCATGGGTCATCACGGGTTCGACAGAGATCCCGGCTGGCGCGCCAATAAAGTCGAGGACTTTCTCGAAGTTTCGGGCGCGATAAACGAACTTACCGCCTTGCTCTTCATAGCGCAGATTCTGTTCCTGACTGAGCGCGGTGACCAAGACCAGAGCGCCATCATCCCCCAGCAATTGCAGGGCTTTGCCGATGGTGCGGTCAAAGCGCTTATAGCCGTGCAGAACCGCATCACCGTAAGATGACATCTCTTGTTCTGATGGTTTCACTTTGTAGACTTCCGGCATCAGGTGGCGCCAATAGCGATGCTGGAGGAAGGCAACAGAATTGCCGAAATAGAAGGCGTTTTGCGGCTTCTGGCGCTTCACAGTAGTCGAGAACACATCCCACAACAGGTCATCCAGCAGGCAGGCGCGTTTCCAATACACGTCACGGGAACTGACCTTCTCGCTCAGGATCTGCTTCACGGCTTTGTAGACCGTTTCGACCGAGAGGCCGTTGCGCAGACAGAACAGGCCGAATTTGCTCAGCTCCGCCAGTGTAATCTTGTCATCCGGGTTAGAATGTTCAGCGACCTGACGGGCAATGAACTTATGGAAGGCTTCAAACTCAGGCTTGGAAGCCGGTACATTCTTCGACCACGGGTCGGGAACGATAGTGACCTTCTCATGACTCGACGGGCCAGCATTCATGGATCCGAAGACCAGGCTGGTTTGACCATCCTCAGCCAGTTTGTCCCATAGGCTTGGCTGTTTCAGAATATGACCCTGATCGAGTTCGGTGATCTGGTGCGCGTCTTGGGTCAGGCCGGTATGGAATGATACCCATTGGACCCACGGTTCCAGGCTCTCATCATCGGTATGGGTTACGAAGGTCGCCCCGCCCTGTTGAAGCTTCTTGAAATTGGGCAGGTGACCTTCGGCAATGAATCGATCGAGCAGTGGCGGGCAAAGCTCGTTCAGCTCTAGTACAAGCGTCTTCAATCCCATTTATCTATCCACCCGTTACGTAGGACTCATAAGCATCGGCGCAGGTACGCGAACTTGTATCTTCCAACGGTCGATAGGACATACAGCGATACGTTGCCGTTGCGCCTTCCAGAAAGTCTGGTTGTCCCGCCCACCCTTTGTTTCGCGCCTGATACAGGTTCGCGAACAGTTTACCCGGGGTTTGCGGGATGACAACGTTCTCGTTGGAGACTTCATGGGCAAATTCGCCATTCACGTACCAAGTGATGCGATCCGGTGCCCAAATGAACGAATAAAGAGCAAAATTCTTGGAAACATCGAAGTCCAGCGGATAATTCATGACGCCAACATCGACACTGTCAGCAAGCGCATTGAACTGAACCTGATAAGGGTCCTTGCCCGTGAACGTGACGTCGATCTGATCGTGCGGATTGCCATAATACGGGCCGGTATGGGTAAAAAAGCCGCCAATCAAGCCGGCGCCCTCTGCGGCGCGCATAATCACCTGATACTCGCCATAGCTGTGTGCCCGCCGGGTTTGGATTTCACCGCCGCTCCAAGGCCATTCATTGGCACCAGGCGATTTCGAGGTCATCTGGATGTTCAGGCCATTTGGCAGAGCTCTGACATTGCGGCGACGCCAGTCGCTTTCCCAATGCCCGTTGGGTGTGTTGTGCTCGGAAATAAACCAGCGTCCGTCCATCGCTTGCTGCGTCCAGTCAACGAAGAAGGCCGGATCAGTTGCGACCGGTGCCTCGACAACCGGTTCGCTGACGGGCTCTGCTGGCGTCGTGCTCGCCGCGTTCGGGTCGGTCTGATCGACGGTGGCGCACGCCGCCAAAGCAGCTGAGGCCAGGGTTACGATTGCAATAGTCTTTGTAGCATGCATCGGTTTGTTCCCACTCTACTCCAATTGCGCATTGATAGCACAATCTGGACGGTATCTTAGATAATAAGGGCTGATTGCAACAATAGTGCCATCGGTCGCTAACTTGGAATCGCGCGGTTGGGGGGCGAAATTTCGACGTCTTCCAAGTCGCTAATCGCGGCTGGCACGCGGGATGAATGGCGCACGAGCAAGCGGTCGCTTAAACCGGATTGAAACGCAATCCCGATACGACCAGAACCAAGTCCTCAGAGGATCACAAGGTAGAGAAATTGTCAGCGCCTGAAGCCCCCACCCTGTCGGTGATCATCGCCAACTATAATTATGAGAAATTCGTCGGCGCCGCGATTGAAAGCGTGCTGGCGCAAAAAGAGGATGTGCAGATCATCGTCGTTGATGATGCCTCAACCGACAATTCCGTCGACGTGATCAAGCAGTATGCTGACCGCGTGGAGACCATCCTGCTTAAAGAAAACCGCGGCCAGGGCGGCGGACTGAATACCGGGTTTGAGGCGGCGACAGGAACGCTGGTCATGTTCCTCGATGCGGACGATTTCCTGCTACCCGACGGCGCGGCGACCATCCTCGCCAATTATCGGCCGGAGATCGCGATCTACCATTACCGTATGAACTATGGCGATGAGGACGGTGGCACATTCGGAGTCTATCCGCCCATGGATCAGCCTTTGGCCGGCGGAAACGTGTCAGAGCGCCTGCGAACAACAGGTCACTACGATGGCACAGTGACGTCTGGCCTCGTCTTCTCCCGCGAGGCGGTCGCCAATGTCATGCCGATGGACGAAGAGACTTATAATTACGGCGCAGACGGCTATCTCTGCTCGACCGTGCCGCTCTATGGCGAGAGCGTCACCATCTCGACGCCGGTGTCAGCTTATCGCCTGCACACACGCCAGCATTCGCAGTTCAGTAAAGTCTATGCCGAGCGGGCCCGCTGGCGCCTGAAACACACAAAGGATCGGCACAACTCGACCCGTATGCATGCAGAGCGCCTCGGCTTAGCGGTCAATCCCAATCTGTTCGAAGACGATGATTTCGCCCTTCAGGAGCGCGTCGTTTCAATGATTATCGAACCGGAAAAGCACCCGATTGAAGGCGACACGCTGCGTGAGCTGCTGGCGCGTTCGAAAGCCCGCAAGCTGGCTCAGGCCGGTGCGGTGAAGAAGGTCTGGGAATATCTCTGGTGGACGACGCTGCAAATTGCGCCGCGGGGTCTACAGATCGCGATGATCAAACCAGCAATTGACGCAGATGCTCGCCCGCGCTGGTTCCAGGCCATGGGCCGGTTCGCCATGCGCCTTGTACGCCGCTAGACTGCAATCGCTTCAACCCAAGGCTACGCCAGACCATGTCCCGCCCGCTCATTGATCAGAAAGTTGCGATCATCATCGCGCTTTACAATGACCGCGATAATGTTGAACGCGCCATCCGGTCGGCGGCGGCGCAGACGGTTCCTGAGGGCTACCAAATCGACGTCGTTGTCGTTGATGATTGTTCGACAGATGACAGTTTCGACGTCGCGGCCTCGGTGTGCGCCGAGCTCGCTTGTGCGCGCGGTTTTCAGTTGCCCGAGAATGGCGGGCCCTCACGCGCACGGAATGCCGCTCTGGCCGAAACCGATGCTGCCTGGTTCATGCCGCTCGACAGTGACGATGCTATGGACTCAGAGCGGCTGAGCAAGCTGCTCCAAACTGCGCACGAAGAGCAGGCCGATCTGGTCGCTGACAATCTGTATGTGACGCATGGCGATCAACCGTTCGAAATCGTTCGCCCGCTCTGGCCGACCAAGCCAGATGGCGTCTTGCCGCTCAGCGCGGAATTCTTCGTAAGCCACGCGTATGACATGGAAGAGGATCGATCTGAGCTCGGCTATTTGAAACCGCTAATCTCCCGAAAGCGGTTGGATAATCCGTTCGCCCCTTACCGGGATGAGCTTCGGTTTGCGGAGGATTATGAGCTGTATACGCGCCTGCTTCTCGACGGCGCGAAAGCCGTGCTCACAGATGGGTTTGGCTATTACTTCATCCAGCGCGATTTCAGCGCGTCGCGGTCGCAATCGGGTGAGGAGCATCGCCGGGTTGCCATGATCGACAAGGCGTTTCTGCAGCGCCCGGATCTTAGCCGCGCCGAACGCGATGCGATCAAGGGACACCTTCGCTATTCCCGCAAAGAATGGGCAAGCTGGACATTGATTGAAGCGGGACGAGAGCGCGACCTGGGGAAGCTGATTTCGGCGCTGTTCATTTCGCCGTCAGCGCCGGACTTTCTGTTTAGAGCGCTGGCTCAGAAACTGGGTCTGGCCAAACGCTAACCCTGGACGTCGCAGCGCCTGTATCAAAATGGGGCACGCACCGGTTGCGCGGCCTTTAACCTCGTGCAGACTGGCATAAGACTTGTACGCAACGCGGCAACGAGCGTGAGGCGTATTTGCGCCGCTGCGAGATGGGTGCTCGGACTTAACAAGTGGAACCAATGGCTGATCAGCTTTCAAATCCTGCGCAAGTTCTGGTGGTGATTCCGACCTTGAACGAGGAAGCGCATATTGAATCCTGCATTCGCTCTCTGCTGGTACAGGACGGTCAGAATTGCGCCATTGTTGTTTGTGATGGTCTGAGCACGGACAGAACGCGCGAGATCGTCATGAGCCTGCAGGACACTTATCCTGAGCTGAAATTTCTCGAGAACGAGAAACGGCTGCAATCGGCCGCGATTAATCATGCGGTTGCAACCCACGCCACATCAGAAACGCGCTATATCGTACGCTGTGACGCGCATTCATCCTACCCGGAGAATTTCATCTCGCGCGTTGTGGCAAAGCTTCAAGAAACTGAGGCGGCGTCCGTTGTCACCGTCATGGATTCAGTCGGGTCGACTTGCTTTGAGCGGGCCAATGCCTGGGCCGTTGATACCCCGCTCGGGTCAGGCGGCGCAGCCCATCGCGCGGGCGCGACTTCAGGCTATGTCGATCACGGCCATCATGCGGGCTTTGATATTGATTGGTTCCGCAGGATTGGCGGGTATGACGAGACGTTTACCCACAATGAAGACGCTGAGTATGACCATCGCCTCGGCCTAGCCGGTGGAAAGGTCTATTTGGATGCGGATATTCGGATCGAGTACACGCCGCGCGGATCGCTGGCCGCATTGATGCGGCAATACTACAATTATGGAAAAGGGCGTGCACGGACGACGCTGAAACACCGCATGCGCCCGAAAATTCGACAAATGGTGCCGGTTTTAGCCTTATTGGGCGTGATTTTCGGGATTGCCTTATTGCCGGTAACCCCATGGCTTGCTTTAATCCCGTTAAGCTATTTGCTGTTGCTATCCTGCGTGTCAGTCGCCTTTGCGGTCGCCAAGAAAAGCGTATGTGGTTTTTGGACAGGACCCGCATTGGCCACCATGCACATGTCATGGGGGTGGGGCTTCCTCGCAGGGCTAATAAAATTCGGCACAAGACATGCAAGGCGCGACGTCCTTAGAACGGCGAATGCCGAAGAAAAATAAATTGATGATACAGAACGTGGTGGTCGATTATGTCACAGAAGATTAGTTTCGAGCTTGCTCCAGATTTCAAAGAGCACTCCGAATCGATGAGTGACAACATCTTTCGAGATGTGAAATCGATCGTGGAACTGGCCCTGCGCCGGTTCGTTCTAATCAGTGTCGTGACGCTCCTGATCTTCGGATACGTGGCCCATCATACTTTCTCGCAAACACCGCTTTATACGGCGACATCGACTGTTATCGTCGATAGTCAGCGCACCAATGTTATTGATCTGGGCGACGTTCTAAGCGGCACGTCCCTGTCCACGTCTGTGCTTGATACCGAAGTGCGGGTGATCGGATCGCAGGCCCTGCTTGCCAAGGTCGTCGAGAAGGAAAACCTGATCAACGAACCCGAGTTCAATCCGTTGCTTCTGCCACCGCCGGAGCCGGGCTTTATTGAGCGCGTGTTTGGCGGCAACAACGATGAGCCGGCTGAGCCGCGCGTTATGCCGTCTGAAGAAGAGCTGAAAAAGCGCGCTGTTGGCCGCCTGGGCGGCATGGTTCGAGTGAACCGCGTCGGCGCGACCTATCTCATCCAGATCCGCGTCACGAGTATTGATCCGCAAATGGCGGCGCGTCTCGCCAATGCCGTCGCCGAGCAATACGGCATCGAACAGCTGGAAGTGAAACTCGAAGCTACGGCGCGGGCGACCCGGTTCCTGGCCGAGCGTGTTGAAGGGCTGGAATCAGAAGTTACCGCCAAAGAGCTTATCGTAGAGAATTACCGGACCGAGTCTGGCCTGCTGGCCGCGCAGGGTACGACGCTGACGGAAGCCAGCATCGCGCAATTGCAGCGCCAAAAGGTCGAGCAGGAAGGTGAAGTGGCTCGCATCCGCGCGCGTTATGACGGCATGCGCCGCCAGCTGAATTCGGGCGCCGGCGTTGATGCGATTGGCGAGGTTCTAAGCTCGCCAGTCATTAACAGCCTGAAAAACCAATTATCAGACGCTCAGCGCCGTAAGGCTGAGCTTTCGACATCGCTCGGGCCAGAACACCCGCGGATGATCGCCGTCGAAGGCGAGATCGTCGACTATGAGCAACAGATCAATAGCGAGATGAGCCGCATCATCGACAACCTGCGTGTCGAACTGGCTGTGGCCAACGATCAGATCGCGGCGCTTGATCGCCGCATCAATCAGTCGCGCGCAACGCTCGCCCGAAACAACCGCTCGCAAGTTCGCCTGAACGAGCTTGAGCGTGAAGCCGAAGCCAGCCGGATGATTCTGCAGGAATTTAAGCAGCGCTTCACCCAGACCCGCGAACAGGACGAGCTGGTGCAGCCAGACTCTCGCATTCTGTCGCCAGCGGGCATTCCGTGGGGACCTTCCTCTCCGCGCACCCGACTGAACCTGATTGTCGGCCTGCTGCTTGGCGGCATGGCCGGTGCGGGTCTCGCAATCGTTCTGGAGATCTTCAACAACCAGATTCGCTCCGTCGAAGAGATCGAACGCAAGTTTGGCTTCCCAAGCCTCGGCGCGGTGCCGCTGATCAAATCGCTGAAATTCCTCGGCTTTGGCAGCAAGGTCCCCGCCGACTTCCTGGTCCAAGACCCGTTATCGGCTTATGCGGAAAGTATGCGCTATATCCGCGCCTCGATCGCCATCTCGGCGATGGAGGAGCAAACCAAGACCGTCACGATTGCTTCCTCTTTGCCGGATGAAGGGAAAACCAGCCTGACGCTAAGCCTCGGCCGTATGTCGGCTCTGTCCGGCGACAAGACCCTGGTCATCGATGGCGACTTCCGTCGCCGCCAGCTGACCGCCTCTGCCGGGCTCGACCCGAAGACCGGCCTGGTCGAGTATCTGTCTGGTGAGTGTGAACTGGAAGACGCCATCTATCGCGAAGAGCATACGGGTCTCGACCTGCTGGCTCTGACTCTCAACGGGCGGACATTGTATGATGTCTTCGGCACCAAGGCGTTCGACACGCTGCTCGAGCGTCTCAAGGAACAGTATGACCTGATCCTGATCGATACGGCGCCATTGCTGCTGATCGCCGAAGCCGGCGTGATTGCGAGCAAGACTGACAAGACGATCCTGATCGTGCGCTGGATGCGCTCGCGCCGCTCCTCTGTTCGCCGCGCGCTGGAAATGCTGAAGAGTATGAAAGCCGAAGTGCTGGGTATCGGTCTCAACATGGTCGACCTGACCAAGAAGCGTCACCATACTGAGCAGGCCTCGACCTCATCGGCGTACAGAAAATACTATACGACCGAGTCACGCTGGCGCTGGATCAATCCACGTCGCAATCGGAACGTGACGAAACTGCCAGCGGCAAACCTGAATGAGCCAGCGGTTCCAGGAGAAGACGAGGAAACTTCAACGCAGCTTCGTTCAATGTTGAACAATGGCTAAGACGATGCGCATCTCCTATTTTGGGCATGACTCATCAGACGCAGCTATTCGCAAACGGGTCCACACTTTTCAGAAGTGCGGTTACACGGTCCACGGCTTCATGAACAAACGGCTAGATGGGCCGGCCCCGGAATGGGAAAATGTTGAGCTGGGCGAGACCGAGAATGGCGCCTATTTCAACCGGATCTGGAGCGTGTTTCGCGGCGCTTCCCGCGCGGCCAAGCATAAACAGATCCTGGCCTCATCAGATCTGATCGTGGCGCGCAATCTAGATATGCTGGCCACCGCCTTTTTGTCGAAAAAGCTGGCCGGTCTGAAGACGCCCGTTCTGTATGAGAGCCTCGATATTCACCGCCTGCTCTGCCGGGACGATGTCCTCGGTTGGATTGCGCGGAAGTTTGAAGGCGCGTTTCTGAAACGCAGCCTGGGCGTGATTGTCAGCTCTCCGGCCTTTGTGAAACAGCATTTTGAACGCCATTATGCAGGAACGTTTCGTTCTTATCTGGTCGAGAACAGATTATCGGCCGCTTTCGCCTATGCCGTTCCCCGTCCGTCTGAAGTAGACCCGCAATCTGGTGCTGGTCCGTTGCGCCTCGGCTGGGTGGGGATCCTCCGCTGCCAGCGCACCCTCGATCTCATGGTGCGGGCCGCGAAAGAGTTTGGCGATGCGATCGAAATCAATGTTCACGGCAAACCAGATCTGTGGAGCGTTCCGCGCTTCCATGAAACGATTGATGAGGTCGAAAACATCGTTTTTCACGGCGCCTACAAAGCCCCTGACGATCTGCCGGAAATCTACAATCAGCTCGATCTCGTCTGGTCAGGTGATTTCATGGAAGCCGGCCTGAATTCGAAATGGCTCTTGCCAAACCGGATCTATGAAGGCGGCTATTTTGCCGTGCCGGCTATTGCCCCTGCCGACACGCAAACCGGAGCCTGGATACGCGAAACCGAGACCGGTTTCACTGTCCCAGAGCCGATAGAATCCTCGCTGATCGATCTCTTGCGGGGCCTGATCGATCGCCCGGAAGACATCCGGTCGCGCCGCGAGACTCTGTTAACGCTGCCGGAGACCGTTTTTGTCGAGCCAGAAGGGTTCATGGCCGATCTGCTGGACCAGATCATTGAGCGCAGAGCGCCCGCGGCGACTCAGCCGATCGCGCTTGGTCAGCCGGATCAGGCCTGAGGCGGAGGAAAGCGATCATGTCCGCCCCGCTGATCAGCGTCTGTATCTGCACGTTTCGCCGCAAATCTGTGTGCGAAACCATTGCTTCGATCGCGCGTCAGAAGGTCGGGCCAGAGATCAGTCTCGAAGTGATTGTGGTCGACAATGATGTCGAACCTTCCGCGAAAGACTATGTCGAGGCGACAGCGGCAAAGTTCGCTCAACTGGACCTCAAATATGTCCACGCCCCTGCACGAAATATTTCCATCGCCCGTAATGCCTGCCTCGATCATGCCAACGGCGAATGGATTGCCTTTATCGACGATGATGAAGTCGCAACCGAGCAGTGGCTGCAGCACCATTATGACACAGCGATGCGGGACAATCTCGATCTCTCATTTGGACCGGTCATCTCCGTCTACCCAGATCACGCGCCCGACTGGATTCGTGAGATCGACCTACACTCAATCAGCGTTGGCGACCGGCGACCCATCCTGACCGGGCATACCAGCAACGCCTTCTTCAAACGGCAGCACCCGGTGATTGCGCCGCTGCGCTTCAGCGAGGATCGCGGACGTTCTGGGGGCGAGGACACTCAGTTCTTCCATCAATGCCACCTCGGCGGTGCAAAGATTGATGAAGTGAAAGCAGCGGTGGTGCATGAACCTGTTGCGGACAATCGCTTGTCTCTGGACTGGCTGGTGAAGAACAAATTTCGGTCGGGCATCACCTATGGCAAGGTGGTGGTCTATCAAGGCAGTGCCCTGCGCAACCTGTTCAAACTCGCCGCTTCTGTGGTGAAGGTCGCCTACCTGATGGTTCTCGCCGCGCTGACCATTGCTTCCACAGCGACCAGCCGACGTCACTATGTGCGAGCCATGTTTCATAGCGGTATCGTGGCGGCGTTCTTTTCAGTCAAAGAGGCTGAGTATTACGGCAATTTGAGCCCGACGGCCGCCGACTAGGATCTGAGCCAAACTGAATAGCTACCCGGCTGTGCCAGAACTATCTGTACCATAGCCGAGTGTTTGCATCATTTCGCTGAAAGCAGGCGGCAGGTGGTCGAATGCATCCGCGGTCAGGCTTTCCTGCCATTTTCCAATCGAGCGCGCGGTGATCGGCTGGGTCACAGCCGCGTGGTGTGCATGGCGCCCAACATCGCCGAGCTTCTCTGGTACTTTGGTCAGATGCTCCGGTGCAAACTCGAGATCCGCCCAAGCGAAAATTGACCGGAAAACGCTTTCCGGATCTGTCACCAGATCTTCATAGGCGATTTCGAGATGCGTCCGACGCGCGCGTTTAAGATGGCGTCGGCACGAGGCGTTGGCATCGATCCAGCGCTGAGCCGAGTTTTCGAAATCGCGCATGTCTGACTTCATTTGCGAGGCCACAACATCGCGGCCATCGCGCTTCAGATACAGATAATAGGCGTCTGGATAGGTCTTCACGATGTGCTTGAGGTGCACTGTGTTCCACGGTGTTTTGTCCCCCCAACGCGCTGCGGTATAGCCATGCTCGTGCGTCATGAAGGCGTAAAACAGATCGATCAGCGCATGCACTGTCTGCTGGCTTCGCGCGAGCGCGCAGGCTTGTTCAGAGAACGGATTGAGCGACTCAATCTCCAGATCTTCAAAATGCGGGTGGCGTTCAAAATAGGCGCAGAATAGCCAAACGCGCTCGCGCCAATCGAGGCGACCCCATTTGCGCCAGCGCGACAGGATTTCGCCGATCACATAGGTTTCCGGAGGAATGTAGATTTGTTCCGAAGCCATCAGCACGCGGCGGGTTAGCGTATTACCCGATCGCGGTGCACCGACAATGAAAAGCGGTGGAGTCTTTGACATGCTCAAGCGCCTCTCTGTTCGCGCCAACGCCGACGTCGAAACCCAATCAGTTTCTTGGCCGCAATCATTGGCGAGACTTTCGGTTTCGGATTTCTCGACACGGTGCCTTCATCGGACTTCAAAGTTTCGAACCGGCTAATGATCGCTTCGGTTGAAAACGCGCTGATACAAAAATCGCGGGCCGCTTCTGCAGCCTGGCGTTCAGCAGCCAGATTGGCTCGAATATGATCGAGAATGGCGGGGACCTCTTCCGGCGTTCCGTAGAGCGCATGCGGTCCAAATGTGGCTTTAAGTGCCGGCGAAAGAATACAGCGTACGTTCATCAGCATCGCTTCGGCGATCGTGCGGCCAAAAGACTCCACCCAGCTCGGCGCGTGATGATAGGAAAATACGTCCAGACCATCGAGGAAGTCGGGGACTGGGATTTCGTTGAAATCCAGAACCGACCAAGCCGAGATATCAACGCCCATTGCCATAAGAAAATCGCGATCCGCGCCCATGACACTCACCTTGGTCTCCGGGCCAGCCGGCAGGCTGAGGCTGATTTCCTTGCCGGATGCAGGCCATTTATCGGGATGCGCGCGACCATGACGACCGATTGTCAGGGTTGGAGTTTGCAATTTGGCGCGCTGTGGACTCCAGGCGCTGACGTCGAACGCATTTGGCCAATCTTCCTGTGTCATCCGAAGCATGGGCGCAAAAGACCGAAACTGTTCGCGGCAAAGACCGGAGACAGGTGCCCAGAGCAAGCTTTGCCCGAACTGTTTGCGGACATTGCGCTGGACTCTGAAGGGATCAAAGGCAAGCGCGCTATCGCCGAGAAACAAAGGCTGGTGCGCGATGAGAACGCTGCGCATGGCTTCGATCTGCAAGCCATGTTTGACCGGATTTTCGAACATTGAGGGATGATGGAAAAACGCAATATCGCATCTGGCACTTTGCGAGCTGCCGAGCTGAACCTCGGTCACGCCAGGCAGATCGAGAAGGCTCAAGACGGCCGCATTTGGTGTCTCGGTGTCGAGAAAAAACCCCTGCGCTTCGATCAGCGCGAGGCCGATATTGAGCCCTGCCGCTGACATCGCCTTTACGTCCGCAGCGACCGCAGCAGAGGTCCCGCCGGTAAAGCGGGGATCTGTAAGGATCAGGGCGTCGAACTTCATCGTCAAATCGGGCGTTTCTCACCGAGCGGAAAATCAGCTAAAATCTGAGCAAATCATATGCCAAGACAGGCGCTTATTCATCCGTTTTTTGACTGGTCAGTGAGCGGCCATTAAAGTGCAATAAAACAAAGGCATAATGGCAGTTGCCTTGGCATGTATCTTGCGGGCGCCAGCCACTATGTCGAACGGTTTCATGTTGTCGTTCGGGGGGCAAATTTGGGATTGGCAGCATTCGAATCGGTCGTGCTGGAATGTGTTTGCAGCACGCGAGATTTGAAGCAAGAAAGGGTCAGAAGGGGGAACCTGTGAGCGATCGCGTCAGCGTCATCCTGCCGACTTATAACCGTGCCGATCTGATTTCGGACACGCTCGATAGCTTGCTGAAGCAAACCCGCCCGATTGATGAAATTCTGGTCCTGGACGACGGTTCGACCGATGCGACGGCGCAACGCGTCGCCGCATTTGGAGACAAGGTTCGCTATCACCGCAAGGAGAATGGCGGAAAAGCCGCGGCGCTCAATCTCGCCCTGACAATGATCGAGGGGAATTGCGTCTGGATTTGCGATGATGATGATCTGGTGCTACCAGATGCATGCGAGCAGTTGATGCAGGCTTTGGAAACCGATCCAGAGCTCGAATTCTGCGCGGGCCTGCACGAGGATTTCTTCACCGATCCCAAGTCAGGCGAAATCATTCGCAAGGCGCCAGGTTATTCCAAAGCTTCGCGCCCAGACGAGATTTTCTCTGACGCGCTTGATGGCTGCCACATTTTCCAACCCGGATTGATCGTCCGAAAATCACTTTATGATCAGGTCGGACCGTTCGATGAATCTCTTACGCGGTCGCAGGATTATCAAATGCTGCTCAGGCTGACGCGGCAGGGCGTGGGCCGGGTGTTGCCACAAACCGTCTTTCTACATCGTGAGCACCAGGGCACACGCGGCTCAGCTAAAGAGCGATTTTCGATCGAGGAATCGAACAAGAAATGGATCAAGTATCACCGCCAGATCATTATGCCGCTTTTGGCAGACCTTTCCGACGATGAACTGGTACCTGCCAGAATATGGAACGATCCTGAACACGCGGAGACGCGTGCGCGCAGCGCCATGATCCGCAAAGGCTCCGTATTCGGGCGCCATGTCCTGTGGGACGAAGCCCTGGAAGCATGGTGCGCAATCGATCCGGCTTTCGGCGACACGCTGAGCGATTATGAGATCCAGTTGATCCGGATCTCGACCAGCTACGGCCTCGGCTGCGCGCCGCTGCTGGAGTCGGCGGACATCAAACAAAAAGTCCAGCAGCTGAAAACCTCGTCCTCGCTTGGACGTCAGGTGGTTCGGCAACTGGGGCGGTCAATGTACTGGCGGATCAAGGCCGCGGCAAAGGAAGGCAACATTCGCGATCTCGTGCAGGTTGGGAAATTCATCCTGGCTTCAAGGTGAGCAATGTATGGACGCTGCAGATCGATGAAATTTCCACCTGAAATGAACCGGTTCTCCATAAATCGCCCCTAGTAAGGTCGCCTCAATTCAACCGCCATCTCCATCCAAGTTTCGCCATGACCCCTGCATCTGAAAATTCTGAGGTTTCGGTCGAAATCTGGCTCTGGGATAATGCCGACTATGTCGGTGAAGCTGATCACCTGTTCACGCTGTTAAATGACGAAGAGCTGGCCCGACGCGACCGCCAGTTCTCTCGTCAGAAAGGCACGTTCTGGGCGATCTCCCGCGCCAGGGTTCGCGAACGGCTGGCATCGATTACAGGAAAAACGGCTGTCGATTTGCAATTCGAAGAGAATGAGTATGGCAAGTTGCGTTTGCCGGGCGCGAACCTGCACTTTAGCCTGAGCCACGAAGGGTCCTGGACCGCGCTTGCCATTTGCGAGCAGGCAGAGATCGGGCTCGATCTGGAAGCGGTTAAGCCCTTGAGCCGCGAGGAGATGGACTGGCCCTTGTCGCCGGTCGAGCGTCAGCATCTCTCTGAGGTGGCGTCAGAAGACATTCCGCAGGCCTTTTTCAGATACTGGACGCTCAAGGAAGCCTTTATCAAAGGCCTGGGCCTCGGGGTCTCATTTCCCCTCGAAGATTTTGACATGACCCCGTTCGGTGAAGCGCCGGGTCTGTTGCGTGTCCATGGGGATCCTGAAGCCGCGAAAAACTGGGTTTTCGAGGCGCACGAAATCAGACCGGGTTTGCGATTTGCGGTGGGGGTGAAATCGGGTGGTAAAGAGCTAAAACTCGCCTATCACGCGAAAACTTAGGGGCAAGAGTATCGGTTGGAACGAATTTTGCTTCTCAACAGTTGAATTCGTTGACTTTCGGGATCGTTGAGAGTGATTGTAAATGCTGGGTAGATTAGACAAAAAAATGTCAGGGACGCAAAATAAAGCTGTTTTCATCGGGAGCACGCAGGTGCTTATCGATTGCATCCAACAGTGGATCGCTGCTGGACATCAAGCGCATGCCATTGTCAGTGATTGTTCGGAAGTCGAGGCTTGGGCGACAAGTGCCGATATTCCGCTGCTTTCGCCAAAGTCAAATCTTGTGGAGCAGCTCTCAGGCGCCCCGTTTGATTATCTGTTTTCGATCATCAATCACGCGATTTTACCGGATGATCTGGTCGCCTTGCCGACCCAGCGAGCGATTAATTATCATGACTCGCCACTGCCGGATTATGCCGGCTTTAATGCGACATCATGGGCGATTATCGATGGCGCAGATACCCATGGCGTAACCTGGCACGCCATGACCGCAGACGTCGATGGCGGTGATATCCTGCTCCAGAATTCGTTCACCATTTCCGACGAAGACACGGCCTTTTCGCTCGGCGTGAAATGCGCCAATGCCTGCCGCGAGACATTTGCCGATCTGATTGTTGCTCTGGAGGCTGAGCGCGAAAGCGGCATGCCTATGCCGAGCCGTGCCCCAGGCGCGCAAACCGGTTTTCACGTTCGCTCTGACCGCCCTGGCCTTGGCCTGATCGATTTCGATCAGACGGTTGCGGAAATCAGCCGCCTCGTTCGCGGATTGAATCTCGGTCGCGAAGACAATTGGATGTGCCTGCCGAAAGTCCAGCTCGGCGATGCCGTCTATCTGGTCGAGCATGTTGATGCGGTCCCGCAAGCATCGCCATCAGCCCCCGGACAAGTTCTGGCCGCGGCATCCAATACGCTGACTGTATCTGCCAAGGATGGCGCCGTACGTCTGAGTGGTCTGGCACGGATTGACGGGTCGGCCATTGAAACGGACGCATTATCAGAGAGCGCAAATACCTCGATCGCCGCACCGGGCGCTAAAGAGGCTGCCCTCGCTGATCTAGACGCTTCGCTGACAAAGCACGAGCGGTTCTGGATGCGCCGGCTTGCGACGCAGATTGCCCCTGCTCTGGCGCAAGTTCGCGAGTCTGAAAAAAACCCAGCCAAAGGCGAGATTTCGATCGACCGTCAGCATACGGCGCAAGACTATATCAGCGCCTTCGCCGCATATATTGCACGGGCCGGAGAGGCGTCAGCATTCGACTTGGCGCTGGCTAAAACCTTGCCGGAATCAGGCGATCGTTTCTATGCGGACCAAACTCCAATGCGTGTCGATATCGCGCTGGAGTCGTCCTTCAGCGCCGTGCAAGCACAGGTCGACGAAGCTCTGGCGCAGCAGGATAAGCGCGGGACATTCGCGCGCGACATTTACGGTCGCTATGAACAATTGCGTGCCGACTATGGTTCGCGCAAACCACTGCCAATCGGCGTTAAACTCGACGGCACGGCAGATCTCCTGCCTGGAACCGCGCTCACGCTTCACGCCAATGACACGTCAGACCAGATCACGTTCAGCTATGACGAGAACGCTATTTCCGCGTCAGCGGTCAAAGCCATGGCGGCGCGGATCGACACCTTGCTCGCCGAAGCCAAAGCGCAACCCGAAACGCCTGTCGCGAAGCTGAGCCTGCTGCCGGAATCAGAAAAGCGGGCGCTGCTCGATCTCTCGACCGGACCGGCAAAGGCGTTCGCCAGTGATCAGTGCGTGCACCAACAATTCGAAGCACAAGTCGCTCGCACACCAGATGCGACGGCTGTGGTGTTTCAGAGCTCTTCGCTGACCTATAACGCGCTTGAAAAACGCGCCAACCAGATCGCCCACACGCTGATCGAACAAGGCGTCCAGCCTGGCGATTTCGTTGCTGTTTGCGCAAAGCGCTCGACTGAGCTCGTCGTAGCTTTGCTGGGTGTGATGAAAGCGGGCGCGGCCTATGTTCCGATGGATCCGTCCTATCCCCGTGATCGCCTCGCAATCATGATGGAAGATTCTGGCGCGAAAGTGCTGCTGACAGGAGCTGCCCAAGCGCCCGACCTTCGTTTTGAAGGCGCAGATCTGGTGACTTTGGAATCGATTGCCAGCGATACCGAGTGTGCTGCGCCGAAGACATCTGTGACCGCGGATGATCTTGCCTATGTGATCTTCACATCCGGCTCCACCGGGCGCCCGAAAGGCGTGAAGGTTGCACATCGCAATGTCTCAAATTTCTTTGCGGGCATGGATGATGTAATTGGCACTGAGCCAGGCGTCTGGCTCGCGGTCACAAGCGTCAGTTTCGACATTTCAGTGCTCGAAATCTTTTGGACTCTGGCGCGCGGATTTGAAGTCGTCATCCAGGGCGAGATGGACCGCAGCACGCTGTCGAATGCAGCCACTGTAGAAGTGTCTGACACGCCGATGGATTTCGGCATGTTCTATTTCTCGTCATCGCAAGGCGATGCGCAGCCTGGCGAGACTTACAAACTGCTGCTGGAAGGCGCGAAGTTTGCCGATGCCAACGGCTTCCAGTCTGTCTGGACGCCGGAGCGTCACTTCCATGAATTTGGCGGCATTTTCCCGAACCCAGCGGTGACCACTGCGGCGCTTGCCACGATTACTGAAAACGTCGCCCTGCGCGCAGGCAGTGTTGTTTTGCCGTTGCACAATCCGGTCCGGGTGGCTGAGGACTGGTCTGTCCTGGACCAGTTGTCGAATGGCCGGGTTGGTCTGTCTTTCGCGTCTGGCTGGCACGCAAATGATTTCGCCCTGATGCCGGAAAACTATGAACGCCGCCGCGAAATCATGGTTGAGAGCATCGACACCGTCTTCAAGCTTTGGGCTGGTGAAGAGGTGGAAGTCGCAAATGGCGAAGGTGAGATGATCAAGGTCTCAACCTTCCCGCGCCCGATCCAGGATCGCCCGCCGATCTGGATTGCGTCGGCTGGCAATATCGAGACGTTCAAATCTGCTGGTCGCCTCGGCGCGAACATTCTGACCAATATGCTGGGTCAGGATTTGGAAGACTTGCGGACGAAGCTCGCCGCCTATCGCGAAGCGCGCGCCGATTCCGGCTTCGAAGGGCCAGGCCAGGTCTCGCTTATGCTGCACACATTCGTGTGTGAGGATACAGAGCAGGCCCGCGAGATCGCCCGTCAGCCATTCTGCAACTATCTGCAAAGCTCGTTCGATCTGGTCAAAGTTGCGCCATGGATGTTCCCAGCGTTCAAACGGCCATCCCTGGAAGGCCCTGAGGCGCAGCTGGATACGTCCCAGTTTACCGACGAAGACATCGCAGCTCTGATGGATCACGCGTTTGATCGCTATTTCGAAACGGCTGGCCTGTTTGGTTCGCCTGAGCATGCCCTGGGCATGGTCGAGAAACTGAAAGATATCGGCGTTAATGAGATTGCCTGCCTGGTCGATTTTGGCATCGAGTCTGACACGGTTCTGAAGAACTTGCCGCATCTCAATCGCCTGCGTGAGCTTGCCAATTCTGTTGGGTCGAGCGCTGAGCCTGAGCAATTCGTCTCGGTTGGTGAGACGTTCAAGGCGCACCAGATTACGCACCTGCAGTGCACGCCATCCATGGCGCGTATGATGATTGATGATGCCGAGGTGCTCGAGCAGTTTGGATCACTGAAGCATCTGATGCTGGGCGGTGAAGCCCTGCCAAACGATCTCGCTGAGACGCTGCACAAGACACTGACCGGATCATTCACCAATATGTACGGGCCGACCGAGACGACGATCTGGTCTACGACGTCGCCTGTTCGAGCCAATGAGCCGATCACGATCGGTCGTCCGATCGCCAACACAACGATCCGCTTGCTGGATGCCAATGGCCAAATGGTCGGGCTTGGCGAGGCTGGAGAGCTGTGCATTGGCGGCGAAGGCGTTGTGCCTGGCTATCTCGGCCGCGACGACCTGACGGCGGAGCGGTTCATCGACGACCCATATGCGCCCGGTGAACGTCTCTACCGCACCGGCGACCTCGCGCGTTACAAAGCGAGCGGAGAGATTGAGTATCTCGGCCGCATGGACCAGCAGGTCAAAGTCAACGGCTACCGGATCGAGCTTGGCGAGATTGAAACTCAGCTGAGCCGTCACCCGGATATCTGGCAGAGCGTTGTTGCTGCCCGGACCGATAATGGCGCACCGCAACTGGTCGCCTATTACACCTCGCCGCAAAGCGAGCAGGGGAATGATGACACAGTCACGCATTGGCAGACGCTGTGGGACACCGCTTATCAGCAGAGCGAAGATGACGCGGATGCGCGCTTCAACTTTGCTGGCTGGAATGACAGCTATACTGGCGCGCCGATCCCGGTCGAGCATATGCGCGAATGGTGCGACGCAACCACGCGAAACGTGCGCGATCTTGACCCGAAGCGTGTCCTGGAAGTCGGCTGCGGAACCGGCATGGTGCTCTACGGCATTCTCGACGCGGTCGATCGCTACACAGGGATCGACTTATCGGGGAACGCTCTGACGCGCATCTCTGAGGAACTCACCGCTGAGGAGCAGGCCAGGACGGATCTGCGCAAACTGCCCGCGCACGCGATTGGACAGTTCGAGCAGGAGTCTTTCGACACGGTGGTCATCAACTCCGTTGCGCAATACTTCCCGAGTGCCGATTACCTCACCGATGTGATCACCCGCGCGAGTGACCTCGTGTCAGATGGCGGTCAGATTTTCATCGGCGATGTACGAAGCCTCGAGCAGCTGGCCGCCTTCCACACAGTGGTTGAGCTGAATCAGGCACCGGCGCAACTCGATCCCAAAGCCCTAAGCGCTCGCATCGAGACCCGAATGGCGCGCGAAAGCGAACTCGTGCTGGGTGAGAATTTCTTCCACGCCCTGGTTCGCGACATCCCGCGTCTGGCGGGGGTGACACTCACTTTGAAGCGCGGCGCTGAAGCCAATGAGATGACAGATTTCAGATATGACGTCGTACTGCACGTTGGGGCGGCCACGGGCGACACTCTGGATTTGCCAGCGCCGCAAAGCGCGAGCTCAGAAGCAGGCATTCAGGATTTGCTCGCTGCGGGCGAACCCGTCCTATTCCTGCAGGGCCTCCAGAACGCGCGGCTCGCACCGGTCTACGGGGCCCGTCAGTCACTCGAAACCGGCGAGGATGTCACCGCGGATGCAATGCGTGATGCATTAGCCAAAGATCGCAGCCTTGGCATCGATCCAGGCGCTCTGTTTGAGCTTCACCCGGATTATGAAATTGCCTGGGCGCGCTTCAATCGCGATGATCCGTCTCTCTTCGATGTGGTTCTGCGACACAGCTCGCAAAGCGGCAAAGCCGTATCATACGACGCTGAAGTTCTAGAGCTCGATCAACCAGGCGCCTATGCCAATCAACCGGCGACCCAGTCGAATGATCAGAACCAACTGATCGATCAATTGCGCGCGCATCTTAAGGAGCACCTACCGGACTATATGATCCCCTCGGCTTTCGTCGCTATGGAGACCCTCCCGCTGACGCCGAACGGCAAGATTGATCGTAAAGCGCTGCCGGCTCCGACAGTAGAATCCACGCCGGTTCAAACCGAATATGTGGCACCGTCGAACGAGCTTGAGACCATGATTGCCGAAACCTGGATGGAGCTGCTTGGCCTGACGCAAGTCGGCCGAAGCGACAATATCTTCGATTTCGGTGCCAACTCGATCATGACCGCACAGGCCAATCAGCGCCTGTCCAAGAAGCTTGGGCGACGGGTTTCTCTGGTCTCGATGTTCCGTTATCCAACAATCGAGACGCTTGCCGCGCACTTGAGCGAGGAGACGACCGGACCAGGTGCCAAGCCGGCAAATGATGACAAGAAACGAAACCGCCGCGAAGAGGCTGCTGCCAAGCGCCGGGCGAAGCGAGAAGGCCGCGTAGCGTAGTATGGCAGATACCGGGGATCATCCAGTTCAGTCGACAGATATCGCCATTATCGGCATGGCGGCGCGCTTTCCAGGTGCGCCGAATGTCGACACGTTCTGGAACAATGTTCGTGACGGAGTCGAGTCGATCGTCCCGCTCGATGACGACGCGCTGCGCGCGGCAGGTGTGAGCGAAGCCGATCTCAATGATCCTGACTATGTCAAAGTCTGCCCTTTGCTCAGCGATGTCGACAAGTTTGATGCTAGTTTCTTCGGCTTCAATCCGCGCGAAGCCTCGGTCATGGATCCGGCGCATCGGGTCTTCCTCGAGATTGCCTGGGCTGCGTTTGAGAATGCCGGCTACAAGGCCCTGCCAGAAGATGGCAAAGTCGGTGTGTTCGCGACCGCGGGCGCGCCTGACTATTATGTCGAGAATGTTCGCACACACCCGGAAATCATGCGCTCCATGGGCGACTTTCTGGTCCGCCATACTGGCAATGACATGAACTTCCTGGCCACGCGCGTTTCCTATGAAATGGATCTTCGCGGGCCGAGCATGAACGTCCAGACGGCCTGTTCCTCAGCGCTCGTCGCCTTGCACATGGCAGCGCAAAGCCTGCGCCAGGGCGAGTGCGATATGGCGCTGATCGGCGGCGCAACGATCCTGTTCCCACAAGGTCAGGGCTATATGTATCGCGACGGCGAAATCCTTTCGCCAGATGGTCATTGCCGTCCGTTCGATGCCAAAAGCGCCGGCACGGTGTTTGGCAGCGGCGCGGGCGCGCTGATCGTCAAGCGTCTCGATGATGCCCTGGATGATGGCGATACGATTCACGCGGTCGTTAAAGGCTCTGCGATCAATAATGATGGCGCCCTGAAAGTCGGTTATCTTGCCCCAGGTGTCGACGGTCAGGCCAATGTCATTGCTGACGCTCTCAAAGCGGCGGACGTTCCGGGCGAAAGCATCACATACATTGAAACGCACGGCACGGGCACGCTGGTTGGCGATCCGATTGAGGTCGAAGCGCTCAACGAAGCCTATGGTCAGCACACGGAGAAAACCGGTTATTGCGGCATTGGCTCGGTAAAATCGAATATCGGACATTTGGGTGAAACGGCAGCTGCCGCCTCGCTGATCAAAGCGGTTATGGCGCTCAAGCATCGCCAAATGCCGCCAAGTCTGGGCTTTGAAACCCCGAACCCGGCCATGAATTTGGAAGACAGTCCGTTCTACGTAAACGACCGTCTGAAAGACTGGACCGCTGAGGGTCCGCTGCGTTGCGGTGTCACCGCACTCGGCGCTGGCGGCACGAACTGCCACGTCATTCTTGAAGAAGCGCCGGAAGCGCTGCCGGGCGAAGATGCCCGCGACAAGCAATTGCTCGTCCTGTCGGCAAAGACGGCCGAAGCCCTGAACGACGCATCACTCCAGCTGGCTGATTTTCTGGATGCCGATGCAGACACCGATCTTGCCGATACCGCCTATACGCTCGCGCTCGGACGCCGTCCGATGCCGCATCGCCGCGTTGTGGTGGCCGCAAATGCTAAAGAAGCGTCGGCGCGGCTGCGCGATCCATCTGACAAGATGGCAGCGACGCTCGAAGCCGGAAAAGACCGCGCCAAGACGGTGTTCATGTTCCCCGGTGGCGGCGCTCAATATGCCGACATGGGACGAGAGCTCTACGAGCAGGACGAAGTTTATCGCGAGGCCGTGGATGAATGCCTCGCCATTATCACGCCGAAGCTGGGCCGGGATCTCAAACCGCTGATGTATCCGCCAGCTGATCAGGTTGAAGCGGCGACGCGCACCCTTGAACAACCCTCACTCACTTTACCGGCGCTGTTCACCACGACCTATGCTCTGGCCGAGCTTTACGAATCCTGGGGTCTGCAGCCGGATGCCTTTATCGGGCACAGCATGGGCGAGTATGTCGCCGCCTGCAAAGCCGGCGTGTTCTCGCTGGAAGACGCGCTGACATTGGTCATGCTGCGCGGCGAACTGTTCGAATGCATTGATCAGGGCGGTATGCTCAGCGTGCCGATGTCTGAAGGGGATGTCCGGGCGCTAGCCCCTGAGAGCCTTGATATCGCCGCGGTGAATGCGCCGGACCTTTGCGTCGCTTCCGGGCCACGAGATCAGATTGACGCGTTCCAAGCCAAGCTGACCCAGCAAGACATCGACTCAACACCGATCCGCATCGATGTCGCCGCGCATTCGCGCATGCTTGATCCGATCCTGGAACGCTTCCGGACGGCGTGCCGCAAGATCGCCTTCAAAGCCCCGGCCATGCCATTCGTTTCGAACCTGACGGGTAAATGGATTTCGCCTGATGAGGCCTGCGATCCGGAATACTGGGTCAATCATCTGCGCTCTACAGTTCGCTTCGCGGATGGTTTGCAGACTTTGCGCTCGCTCGGCGAGCCGGTTCTGGTTGAGATTGGCCCAGGGCGCACGCTCTCTATGCTCGCCAAGGCGCAGGAAACGCCGTTTCGCTATGCGTTCAATACGGTGCGCCACCCGCAGGAATCTGCGAGCGATCTGGATTTCGCACTGCTGAGCTTCGGCAAGATCTGGGCGGCGGGCGCTGATGTCGACTGGGATGAGTTTTACAGCACCCAATTGCGCAACCGTATTCCTCTGCCAACTTATCCGTTCGCCCGCGACTCCTATTGGGTCGAGCCTCGCAAGACGGCGGCGACGACGTCGGACGCCTTGGTGAAACGCCCGGAGATTAAAGACTGGTTCGCGCAATTATCGTTCCGCGAAGCTCCTCTGGTGCGCACGCCTCGGGCCGACCTTGCGCGGAACTGGGTGATCTTCGGACATGCGCCGAAACTGGTGGCTGAGCTGCAAAATCAGTTAGGCGACGAGACCGTGCATACGGTGCTGCCAGGTGACGCTTTGCACCAAACCAGCGACCAAGCCTGGACGATCAATTTTTCCGACAGCGAACAATTCGCTCAAGTGCTTGAGGAGATTGAGGAGGCGTCTGGCGCGCCAGATCATATCATCTTCGCGACCCAGGATGCCCGGCGGTCGTCGCGCACGCATGAGAAGAAGCAGGACCGCCTGTTCCTTCAGCCAACTTACTTGGTGCAAGCACTGGCGAGCCGGTCTGAGCCCGTACAGCTTTCAGTCCTGACCTCTCGCCTTGCGCAGCTCGACAATGAAGTCTGCGATCCGTACCAGTCCCTGGCTCTGGGTCCGGTCCTGACCACGCCGCGTGAGCTCACGCATATCAAAACGCGTTGTATCGACCTGCCGCGTCAGACACTGCTCAAGCGCTGGACGCCTGAGTTGCTTGGACGCTTGCGCGATGAACTGCGTAGCGAACCGCGCGAGTCCGTGGTCGCTTTGCGAACCACTGGGCGATGGGTGCGAACACTATCGCCGAGCCCGATTGAAGCTGCAGACGTGCCATCCACCGACTGGCTGCGCGAAAACGGCGTCTATCTCATCACCGGCGGCCTGAGCGGAATCGGCATGGAAGTGGCGCAGCATATGAGTGCGCTTAAACCGGTCAAACTTGCTTTGATGGCCCGCAAAGGCCTGCCACCTGAATCAGAATGGGAGTCGATCCTCTCCGATCCGATCGACAGCCAAGTCGCGCAGCGCATCCGCCATGTCCGCAAGCTGCGTGAACGAGGCGCTGACGTCATGGTCGTCGCAGGTGACGTGACGAAGGCTGACGGGCTCTCGGACGCGATCGACAGCATTCGAACCGAGCTGGGCGCTTTGAACGGCGTCATTCACGCCGCGGGCAGCATGGATGATGCACCCTTGATGGTGAAGGATGCCGTCTCGATGCGCCGCCTGCTCGCCCCGAAAGTCGCGGGCAGCATCAATCTCGACAAAGCGATCACAGAAGATCTCGACCTGTTCGTCATGTTCTCCTCCGTCGCATCCTTTCTCGGACTGCCCGGGCAAGTCGACTACACGGCCGCGAACGCCTTTCTGGATGCCTTTGCGCGCCAGCGCACCAAACGCGCCGCGGGGCGAACGGCGGTCATAAACTGGAATGCGTGGCGTGACGTCGGCATGGCAGAGGCCGCTCAACAGGTCCAATCAGGTGGCACACTGCCCTATCTGCCGAGCCGTAGCCCAGCTTGGGACGGCTATACGGATGTTGCTAATGGACGCCTGTTTATTCGCGATCTGTCTGAAGCAAGCGACTGGATCCTCAGCGAGCACCGCGTCAAGGATGGCAACACGCTGCTCTCTGGCACGACCATGCTGGAACTGGCGCGCGCGGCGGCGGCGGATCTTTACCCAGGCGAAAAGATCAAGCTCTCCAATCTGACCTTCCTGGCGCCATTTGTCGTGCCGGATGGCGAGACGCGGCGACTGAGCCTGCACGCCGTTCGGGACGGAAACGGCCACGCCGAACTCTCAATCCGTGATGGCAGCAACCTCGATGATATGCCTCTGGTGGTCTGTGATGCAGCAAAGCTGAAAACTGCGCAGCCTGATGCGATCGACCTGCACAAACTTGCTGAGCGTTGCAAAGTGCGGACTTGGGTATCGCAAGACGGCTTCCTGGATCAGGACTTCATGAGCTTCGGACAACGTTGGGCGAACATGAAGCAAGTTGCCTATGGCGAGCGTGAAGCGCTGGTCGAATTGCAACTGGCCGATGAGTTCCAAGCCGACCTCGAAAGCGGCGGTCTTCATCCGGCCATTCTGGATATGGCCACGGGCGGCGTGCAGCAGCTTATTCCTGGCGTCGATCTCAGCCGCGAATTCTATGTCCCGCTCAGCTATGACCGGGTCCATGTCTATGACGACATGCCGGCCCATGTGTTCAGTCATGTGCGTTGCCTGCCGGGCAGCGGCGACGGCCTCGCTTATTTTGATGTCACTTTGGCGGATGCTTCGGGCAACGTCTTTGCCGAGATCTTTCGCTTCACCATGAAACGCCTGGCGGCAGATGAAGCCTTTGCAAGCGGCGGAGCGAAGATAACGGCCGGGACAAATACAGCGCAAAATGAAGCGCTGGAGGCCTTGCTCCTGCAAGGCATCCGTCCAAATGAAGGCGTCGAAGCATTCGGTCGTGTCATGTCGCAAAGCGGCCTGGTCCAGACCATTGTATCTTCAGTCGACCCGGATGTGTGGCTCAGCCAGCTTGATCAAGACTCGTCCGCTGAAAGCGATGACGAAAACGACGACAGCAATTTCGAGCGTCCCCAGCTTGCTTCCGATTACTTGCAGCCAGAGACCCCTGTAGAGCTGGATCTTGCGGCGACGTGGTCAGATCTTCTCGGAGTCAAAAAAGTCGGGACCGGCGATGATTTCTTTGACCTTGGCGGTAATTCGCTGATTGGCGTGAGATTGTTTGCATCGATCCGCAAAAAGCACGGGGTTTCCCTGCCGCTTGCGACGCTGTTCGAAGCGCCAACGATCGCTGAGCTTGCCGCTGTCCTGGCCAAGCATGGTGTCAGCGGTGCCGTTCAGGCGGAGAAAGGCGCGACAGTCGAAACCGAAATCGCGGAATGGTCACCCCTGGTGCAATTGACGAATGGCCTACCCGGCTTGCGCGGGATTTATGCGATCCATGGCGCGCAGGGCAATGTCATGAAGTTCAAGTCCTTGGCGGACCGATTGCCAGATACGCGTCCGATTTACGGGTTCCAGGCCTACGGGTCTGACGCAAAGCTCACCCCGCTTGAATCAATCCCTGAGATGGCGCGCCGCTATATCGAGGTGATGCGCTCGGTCCAACCTCGAGGTCCTTACACATTGGCGGGCTATTCGGGCGGCGGCATCGTGGCTTACGAAATGGCTCAGCAGCTGAAAGAGATTGGTGAAACCGTCGATCTGCTGATCATGTTCGACACCATCCATCCGCATGCTGGTGAAGTCGAGAACCGGATGATTGACCGGGTCAGAAACTTGCCGCGACTCCACCCGAGCGTTGCAGCCGAAACGATTGGTACAGCGATACGCAAAGTGCCGGTCGTCGGGAAGCTGATGCCCAACTTCAAAGGCGATCTCTATCAGGACGCAGAACTGGTTGCGGCAAGTTGGCGTGTCTTTGACGCGTTCCACGTTGCCGCCAACGCCTATCGCCCTCAGCCCTATGAGGGGCAAGTCGTCATTGTGCGCGCAGCGCGAACCAATTTGCGCTACCTCAATCTCGGGCCTTCTCTCGGCTGGGACCAGCATTTGACGCGGTCGTTCATTCCGATGACCGTGGATGCCAATCACGCAACGATCTTTGACGAACCGGCGATTGACGACATGGCAGAACAGGTCCGCCGACTGCTGATGGATTTCTCGGCTGAAACTGAAAACTAACCGGGCACGTGGGGTTGCTTAGGCGGAATAGATAGACGTGGATCGGTGTTCTCAACCGATTGTGTGTCGATCAATTAATGCAAAAAATCTTGACCTTACTGGCCTGCAAGCCGTTTAGGTCGGGGTCAACAAGTCAATGGATTCAGAATGAAACCAACTTACTGCGTAGCGTCGGCTCTTTTGTCCGTCGGTTTATTGGTCGCCTGTTCTGGCGGTGGCGGCGGTGGAACTGCCCCCCCGTCCATGGGGGTTTCGCCACCACCACCACCACCACCACCTCCTCCTCCGCCGCCTCCCCCACCACCATCTTCGGTGACCCCGACGAATGAAACCAATGTCGTGTATGGCACAGGCCTGACAGATGGTGGTTCGGAAAACTTGTTGATGGACATCTATCAAACCGGGCAAGAGTGTACTGAGCTTCGCCCATTGGTCTTGATCATTCATGGCGGCGGTTTTCGGCAAGGCTCAAAGACCAGCACGGGCTGGGATGATCGTGCGCGCGACGCGGTTTCGCGCGGTTATGTTGCCGCCGCCATCAATTACCGCCTGATCCCCGATGACCCGGTGATTTCAGCTGAGTTTACGCCCGTGCTGAACGAGCTGATCGCCGCCAATGTCGATCAGGACTGGGACGATAACACCGTCGCCGACTTCGCTGGCGGCATCACGGCGGCGATTGAAGATACGGTCACGGCGCTACGATATCTCGACAGCAATTCCCCGGCAGACCGCTGTATCGACATGTCCCGGATCGGGATTTGGGGTGGCTCAGCCGGGGCCATTACAGCCATTCACGTCGCCTACAACCTCGACACGTTTTCGATCACCTATCCTAAACCGGATGTGGTGATCGATTATTGGGGGATGGCCTTCCTGGACGGGATCATCGGACCAACCGAAGCGCCTTTATTCATACTTCATGGCGGCGCCGATGATCTGATTGATCCGCAAGAAGCGCGCGATCTCAAGGCTGAGGCAGACTCGATCGGCGTGGGAGCTTCGATCTACATGATCGCAGGGGCCGGGCACGGCTATTCGGGCATTTCGATTGAAAGTCAGGCCCAGGCCGTCAATGGCGTGACCTTGCTGGATCTGACCCTGAATTTTCTTGACGCGCATCTGAAAACCGGAGCGCCCGCGCCAGTCTATGAGGATGTGACCGTCAATTAGGCGCGTCTCAGGCTCGGTGGAGGGGTGTTCCAGTTGCTTTCGAGCTTGACGCCAGTCGGGTCTCGGTCCCAAGTTTCAGGCCATTAGTGCGAGTAGATGAGTTATGAAAACTGCCGGAAAGATCGCCACTTCAGTGGCCTTGATGGTCACAGCCGCCTGTAACGCTGCCGAACCCTTGATGGCGGACGAACGCCTCTCAGTTGAGCAGAACGTGGTCTATGCGCAGGGAAAAACGCGGCGAGGCTCGAAGCCGCTCCTGATGGATATCTATCAGTTGCGTGAGCCTTGCGACACGCTGAAACCGCTTGTGGTGATCATTCATGGCGGCGCCTGGGTCCGAGGCTCGAAGACGCAGAGCCAATGGGATATCCGCGCAAAAGACGCGGCCCGGCGCGGCTATGTCGCGGCGGCGATCAATTACCGCCTGATCCCGGATCGGCCGGTGATCTCTGACGAGTTTTTGCCGGTGCGAGCTGGTTTGATAGAAGCAAAGGCCGACCTGCCATCCAGAGGCACCTCGCGAAAGAACTACGCGAATGGCATTACAGCCTCGATTGAGGACACCGCGGCTGCGCTGCGTTTCCTGACCTCAGATGCGCCTGAGCAGCGTTGTATCGACACGTCCAAAATTGGCCTGTGGGGCGGTTCCGCTGGCGGCGTCGCAGCGATGCATGTCGCTTATGGCCTGGACGAATATGGCATCAGCATTCCCCAGCCTGACGTCGTCATCGATTATTGGGGCATGATGTTTAAAGACGGCATGATGGATGCGCAGGATGCACCGCTCTTCATCCTGCATGGCAGTGAAGATCAGCGGGTGGCCACACAAGGCGCCTACGATCTGAAGGCAGAGGCTGACGCCAAAGGCGTGGGCGCCGCGATGTATATCATTGAGGGCGCCGGGCATGGCTATTCTGGCATTCGCATCTATGACTGGAGCCAGGCTGTGAATGGCCTCAGACTGCTCGAGCTGACGCTGAATTTCCTGGATGCTCATCTCAAGGATGATGCGCCCGCGCCGGTCTATGAAAGCGTGATTGTCGATTGATTGGTTGAGGCTAGGTTCAGGCCACTGCCGGGGCGCTTGAATCTCCGCTACGGCGCAGCATTTTGTAATCCTCAAACGTGCTCCTGATGAAGCTCTTGAAGAACACCACCATGGCGCCACCGTAAGCCATCACGCCAACCGGTACGAGGATCAGCAATTGCAGCGTGCTGTTCAAGCTCTCGATTCCTGGGAACATCCCTTTCACCACCAGCACCGCGGCAGCCATCGCCAAGGACGATAAGAACTGCGCCCGCACAGCTGCCAACATGGCAGATACGGAGATGTTCAGCTCTTTGATCAACTCATATTGGAACGGGACGAGCAATATGACATTGGCAATCAGGTAAGCCATCGCGATGGCCTCTAATGTGCCGATATAGACGCCAATTGAAAACGCGATGATGAACACAGCTGACCGGATCAGAGACCATCGAAGCAGTAGGCCTGACCGGCCGCGCGCCTTCCAGACCTCATTGGCGATCGAGCCCACGGATTGCAGCAATCCGACAAAGGCAAGAATTCCGAGGACCGGTGCGACCGGGCCCCATTGAGAGCCAAACAAAAGATCAACAAATGGCACGACGACGACTGCGAGGCCCGTCATCATCGGGAAAACCAGTACGCTCAGGACGGAGACTGTTTTGAGATAGGCAGTGCCGAGTTTGCCTTTGTCCGATTGCACTGCGGACAGGGCCGGATACAGCGCGAAGTTCAGGCCACTCGACAAAGTCTTCATCGGCATACGCATCATCAGGTAAGCGCGATCATAGAAGCCCAATGCGTCGGCGCCGAGGAAGCGGCCGATGAGAACATTATCCGTATTGCGATTGAGAAAGCCAACAAAAGCGGTCCCGGTCAGACCGAGCGAAAAAGGAAGAACTGCTTTGATTGGCGCCCACTCAAACACGAACCGAATAGGAGCCTTATGCAGAAGCATTCCGGCAATCGCTTTCACCGCATAGAGCAGGATTTGCTGCCAGGCCAAGGCCCACACGCCGCAGCCGTTCAGTGCGAGAACGATGGCGACTGTCGACGAGATCAAGATCGCGGCGAGATCGATCACGGCGATGGTCTGGAATTTGAGGTTGCGTTGCAACCAGGCCATCGGCACCAGGAAAATACAATGCAGAAACAGGACGCATGACATCAGGCGCACCAGCTCTTCGACCAGAGGCTCGCCGAAGAAGGCGGCAACCCAGGGCGCCGAGAAGTAGGCGAGCACCGTCATCAGCGTACCGAACCCGAAGTTTAGCCAGAACCCGCTCGACCAAAAAGCTGCAGTCGGTTTTTCAGCCCGAACCAGGGCCGCAGAGATGCCAAGATCATGAAATGTTGTGAGGAACCCAACCAGCGTCATCGCCATGGCGATCAGGCCGAATTGCTCCGGGGTCAGAATTCGCGCCAGAATTGGGATGATGATCAGGAACTGAGCCAGATTCTTGAATAGCGTGACCGAGATATTGATGATCGCGCCAGTCGCAGTTTTTTTGGCCAGCTGGTTCATCAGCGATCTCTGTCATCCACTTCGTTGATCGCCGATCTAGCGACTCAGTATGAACCAATGTCGAACGATACGCGTCTCATGCAGTGCGCGTGCCAATCGGCCCCATGTTCACAGCGTGCATCAGTCCGCTCTCAGATGCCAGATAAAGCTTCAGATTTCCAACGCAGTTATTGGTGAATGCGCACACTGCGGACAACGCGGTCGCAGTTGGTTGAATTGCGGGCATAAAGTCGCCTATTGGAAACTGGCTCGGGGTTGCAAGGCAAGCCGACTAAGGTCGAGATTTCGATGTTCACGAGGGCTTTTTGTTGACCGACACAGACGTAACCTCTCATGCGGCGCGACCGGAACGCTTCGTGGTGCTAGATGGATTGCGAGGTGTTGCAGCATTTGCGGTAATCGCAGATCACGTGCCGTCAGACCTCATCCGTGCGTTGATCCCAGGGCGTTATCTTGCGGTCGATTTCTTTTTCGTCTTGAGCGGATTTGTGCTTTGCCATGCCTATGGTGAGCGCCTGAAGAGCGAGATTCGCAGTCTCTCTTTTCTGAAACTGCGCCTGGTTCGCCTGTATCCTCTATATTTGCTGGGCATCATGCTCGGCGCGCTTCATCTGATCTATCTCAGCCTCTTCGGATATTCTGAGACGGCTCTCAGCAGTTTCGTCCCGATGGCGGCGCTCTCTTTGATGTTCCTTCCCGTGCCCTCCAACATATCCGGAGTTGAGGTGCTTTACCCGCTCAATCCGCCGTCCTGGTCCTTGATTGCCGAACTCATCGCCAATCTCGCTTACGCAGTGCTCGCGCCCTGGTTATCGCTGAGGGTCTTGATTGCTGTGCTGATTGTGTCCGGGTTGGCCGTCTTCCATCTGGTGCCAAATGAGCCGGACCTTGGCGCAGGTTGGCTGCTCTCGGATGTGCATATTGGGATCGCCCGCGCGATGTTTGGGGTCTTTGCAGGCATTGCGATTTATCGCGCCCGCTCTGCCTTTAACATGCCATCTGTTCCGGTCTGGCTTGCGGTGGGCTTGTTGGCGGCAATTCTGTGCTGCCCAGTACCGGAGCCATACCGGCGGGGTTTTGACGCGCTGGCCTGCCTGATCCTGATGCCAGCGATCATATTCTTCGTGCAAAACGCGCAAGCGTCAGGGCGGATCGCCGCCATCGCGACATGGTTGGGGCTCGTCTCCTATGGTGTTTATGTCCTGCATGAACCGATCTATTTCTGGATGCGAAGTGTCTTCGGATTTCTCGGACTGGCTCAGCCGTTTGAGGTCATAGACTTCCCGCTCGTGGTCGTCCTATCCGCACTTGCTGCGTGGCTGGCGAGCCAGTTCTATGAACAGCCAATGCGCCGATTTCTGAGGGCATTTGGACGCACCTGACTGACCGCATAATCAGCCCAAATACCCCCAAATTCAGGATTTCATGCCGATCGAGCGCATTACCGGCCCGAATCGCCTAAATTTGCACGGTTCTTGCTCCGTTAGGCTGATAAATGAGAATCTAGAGTCGGGTGTTTCAGTTTTGCTGCGTATTCAAAGCGACCTATATCAATTTCGATCGCGAACTGGCGTAAATCCCCGAACCAAATTGCGGGCGAGACCTCAGGCTGTTCGAGAGACCCGACTGCTATCTAGTGAAGGCGCTGAATTGTCCGACAAGATTTGGATTGCTTTTGGTTGCGATAGCTGTTTCGCGCCGCATGTCAGCGCGACGATCGCCTCCATCGTCCGGCGGACACCTGCGCATAAGCTCCATTTTCTGATCATGCATAACGGGATCAGCGAGTCCCAAAGAAAAATGACGCAATCCGTCGCCCCGGCGGCCGAGTTCACCTGGATCGACATGGCAGATTTTGAACTGCCGGAATACAAGGTCAGCAATCATATCTCGCAGGCAACCCTGTTCCGCCTTGGGCTGGAAAAACTCGCGCCTGAGGCTTGTAAGCGGTTGATCTATCTGGACGCTGATCTGATCGTCTTGAGTGACCTTCAGGAACTCTGGGATTTCGATATGAAGGGCGCTGCGATTGGCGCCGTTGCGGACGCTTATTTGAGTTCCGGAATTGATGAAGTCCACCAACATTGGCGTGAATGGATCTCCGGAGCGGACGCCCAGTATATGAATGCCGGCGTCATGCTGATCGACATGGAACTGGTGCGGCAAACACAGAGTTTCTCAAAAGCGCTGGAAAAGATCGCACTGCATGGCGCCGACCTTCCCTATCAGGACCAGGATGCTATCAATTGGATCCATCAGAATAACTGGATCCAGATTCCAACCGAATGGAATGTCCAGCGAGTCCATCTGCTCGAAATTTTCGAGCGGCATTTCTCCCTGGAAAGCATGGAAGCGGCGCAGCGCCCGAAGATTGTACACTTCACCGGGCCAGAAAAACCGTGGACGTTTGAGGGGTATCACCCATGGTGGTGGACCTATTGGGACGCGCTGGCTGGCACGCCATTCTTCGGCACCGCGCGAAAATCTCTGGGCGTTTCCCGCACGAAGCTGCTGCACATCTGGCTGCGCTGGTTGCGCAAGCGCCCACTCTCGAAACTTGGGATTGGGAACCTTCCGAGCGCGCTCTGGAAACCCTAGTGTCGCCGTGGTCGGGGTCTTGAATTTGCTCTTTGCGCGTGGCTACCAAATGTGGTCAGCAAGACGATGTGTGAAGGCGCTGGAAGCCGTGCAACAAACCGTATCGTGCCGAGGAAAGAGGGAATGCTGAAAAAGGGCGCCAAAAAGCTCCTTCGTGCGGTCGGGCTTCAACGGGCGCAAGTCGCTGCGGCGCGCATGGCCGCAGAACGGACAGGCCTTGCAACCTTGTCAGCAAACCGTAGTGACCGGACGGGCGGCCGGATTCTCGCCTATCACTCGGTCTCACAACCACAAACCGGCGTGAACGATGTCTCGCTTGAGCGGTTCGAGCGGCAACTGGATTTGCTGACCGACCTTGGCTTTGAGATTGTGCCAGCGTCTACGATTGCCGCCGATGGCGGGCAGCCCAATCAGGTTGCGATCACCGTTGATGACGCCTGGACGAGCGCTGCCGAAATCATCGCGCCGGTTCTTCGCAAGCGCGATCTGCCTTGGTCCTTGTTTGTCGTCAGCCAGTGGAGTGATCACACTGATGAATGGACACGCGACACGATTTTGAATTGGGACGCGCTGAAACGCCTGCAGGGCGAAGACCTGGAGATTGGCAGTCATTCCGTCACCCATCCAGACTTTGCGAAGCTCGCCCGGTCCGAAATCGAGCATGAGCTGCAGGCCTCGCGCGCCCGCATTGAAGCCTGCCTGGGATTTGCGCCGACAAGCTTCGCGATCCCGTTTGGACAGTCAATGAACTGGACCGATGAGGCGCAGGCGATAGCGCGTCAGACCGGGTATGACGTGATCTATGCCCAGGCAGAGAATACCCGCCACCCGGCGACAATTGGTCGAACGTTCGTCACCAAGTTCGACAATGACCGAATTTTCCGCGCGCTGTTGAATGGCGCATTCGACAATTGGGAAGAGTGGGTCTGATGACCGAGATGCGAAAACGTCTCGCGATCGGGTCCATCTGGACCGCCGGGGTTCGCGCCGCGGTGAGCCTGATGGGCTTGATCAGCACCGTTGTGCTGGCGCGTCTTCTGACCCCCGAAGATTTCGGATTGGTCGCCGTCGCGGCGGTCGTTTTTGCGATCATCAGCGCCTTCTCGCAATTGTCGCTTGCCGAGGCATTGATCCAGCATGCCGAACCAAAACGGGAGCATTTTGACTCCGCCTGGACGATGGGCGTGCTGCGCGGCCTCGGTGTAAGCTTCATTTTGCTCGTCATCGCGTCGGGGTTCGCCACCTTTGGTGATCCACGCATTGCTTTCATTATGGGTGCGTTCGGCTTTGCGGCCCTGATGAACGGGTTGCAGAACCCTCGGATTATTGAGTTTCGCAGACGGTTGTCCTTCCATCAGGAATTGCTGATTCAGCTGGCTGAAAAGCTCATCGGGCTCATAGCGGCGATTACGATTGCGGTGATCTATCAGAGTTTCTGGGCCATCGTGATCGGGGCGCTGGCATCGCAGTTGGTTTCGCTGATCCTATCCTATGCCCTGATCCCATACCTGCCGCGGTTTTCCTTGCATGAATGGCGTAGCCTGTTGTCATTCTCCGGATGGATCGCGCTCGGATCGGGCGTGCGGGAAGTCAACTGGCGGGCCGATCAGCTCCTAGTCGGAGCGCTGCTCGGAACCCCTATGCTGGGACAGTATAATGTCGGCGGCCGCCTCGCATCATTGCCGGTGCAGGAATCGATTGCGCCATTGGTGCATGTCTTGTTTCCGGCCTTCGCCAAACTGCAGAACGAAACTGACCGGCTGCGTGATGCCTTCCTGCGATCGCAGCGCCTGCTCGCCATGATCGCGGTACCAGTGGGCGTTGGCTTCGCGCTCGTCGCTGAGCCTGTAGTGGCGTTCGTGCTGGGCCCGCAATGGGTCGCGGCGGGGCTCGTCATCCAGGTGCTGAGTGCGATCTTTGCAATTCAAGTGCTCGCCAGTCCCTTCCTGCCCATGGCGATGGGGCTCGGTCAGACGCGTCTGATCTTCGTGCGTGATATTATCAACCTAATCGTGCGTTACCCGATCATTATTGTTGGCCTGCTTTGGGGCGGGCTGATCGGCTTGCTGCTCGCCCGCTGCATTACCGGCACGTTTATTCTGTTGCTCGACCTAGTGCTCTCGCGTCGCTTAATTGGCGTCTCCGTTCAACAGCAAGTTTTTGCGAGCTGGCGCGTCGGTGTTTCAGCTGGCCTTATGGCACTCGCTGTCTGGGCGATGCAATTGTTCGGGTTTTATCAGCCTGCGCTCATCGACATTTCGATCCTGATTGCGGTCGGGGTCGTAACCTATCTTGCTTCGACCCTGTTGCTATGGGTCCTGTCCGGTAAACCCGCAGGCCCTGAGCAAGAAATCGTGAACATGCTGGACGTGTTTCGCGCTGGGACCCAACGGGTCTAGACCTCGGATTAGGAGTGAATCGCTTGGCTTCGATCAACCTGCCTCAAGCTGACCAGGCGCTGTTTGCGGATCACACCTCGCAAATCCTTGAGTCCCTGGACCAGTATATCCCGGCGGGCAAACCCATCGCGCTCATTCCCTTTCCGTTCGATGGCAATGTCGGCAATCACATGATGTGGATCGCGCTGCACGCCTATTTCCGCTCACGCGGCATTCGCGTTGCCTATACAGCGCAGCCCGCCAAGATTGATCTGCAGGCGATGAAACGCGCGGTTGGCGATGGCACGATCGTTTTCCTGGGCGGCGTCTCGATCTCTCGGCTTTGGCCCTGGCATGCGGAGATCAAACGCAAAGTCGCGGCGGCGTGTCCAGACAACCGCTTGGTGTCGCTGCCCTCGACGATGATCTTGATCGACGATGAAGATCGTGCAGCCGCGGGGGCGATGTTTGGCGATCATCAAGATGTTCACTTGCTCGCGCGTGATGAAGTGAGCGCCAGGGCAGCGCGAGCGGCGTTTCCCGACAGCGTCAATGTGGACACAGTGCACGACACGGCGTTCATGCTGTCCCCGCAAGCCAGAGATCGAAGCGCGGTTGAAATGGACGTGATTTGGCTGGCCCGTAATGATCATGAAGGTGCCGGCTTCTCACAGCCTGAAGACATCATGGTTTTCGACTGGCCAAGTTTCCTCGATAAGCACGACCCGAGTGTCCTGGCGAGCCGGATCTGCTGGAAGCTGCGCGAGCTTGTTCCAGCCTCAAGCCCGCTGACCAGTCCGATGCTCAATCGCGCCTTTCTGTCGGTTTCGCGTGCCATGTTGAAGCGTGGCAATCAGGCCATGGATCGCGGACGTGTATTGGTCACCGACCGCCTGCACCCTCACGTTCTGGCTGCACTGCGCGGGCAGCCCTGTGTAATGCTGCCAGACCTATACGGAAAGAACCGCGCCGTCTGGGACTATAGCAGCGAGAAGTTGAGTACCATTCACTGGGCCGATACACCCGACGAGGCTTTGGAGCTCGCGCGCGCACTCGCCAAGGCCGATGCTGATCTGGATTAAGACTGCGCCTCGTCCGGCCACCAGCCATAGATGGAAGTGTTCAGGCCCGCCCGCTCAAACGTCTCCGGAGCGTCCTGTTCGCTGCGCGCGGCCATGACCATACGTTTCAGCAAGAATTTCAGATACGAAAGAGACAATGGACCATCCGGCTCGATGCGTCGCGCGAAGGCTACGCATGTTTCGCGCTCGCTGGCGGTGTAGCGGGTTTGATTGGCCAGCCAATACGCTTCCTTGGTAAACCTCCGCTTGAGATCGGTGAGCCAATCCTTGGCTGCCGGAACATGCTGACACAGATGTTCGACGGCGTAGGCGCAGGCCTCAAGGCGCTCTTCGCGGTCAGAGATAGCTCGATTGACTCGCGGCGCACTCATCGACGTGTCATGAATGCGATAACAAGCTTGCAGCGTGTTGATGACGCCAATGGAACCATGCGCGGCAAAGCGCATCCACATTTCCATATCCGACGTGTGCGCAAACTGCGGAAGGTATCCGCCGAGTTCCTTCTGCACCCTCGTCCGCAAAACCGCTGCGGGAGACGGTACTGGATTACCATGCGTGAAATTTCGCCGGATGAAGTCGTGACCCGTGAGCAGCTGAACCTGCGCGTCCTGGTCTTCGGGCGGAACTTCCGAAGCTTCAAAATCATCGCTGATCAACAGGGCCCGGCCAAAAACCATGTGCACGTCAGCGTGCGCCTCCATGATCGAAGTCGCACGGGCAAGACTGCCAGGCGTAAGCAAGTCGTCCGCCGATAAAAGCAGGACATAATCAGCTTCCGCCCAGTCCAGCAGACCGCGGTTTGCGGTTCCGATCAGGCCGAGATTCTCTTCGTTTCTAAGATAGGTCACACGTGGATCAGATTGGGCGAGGGCCTCGCCGATCTTTGGTGTATTATCGGGTGAGGCATCGTCGAGAATGAGGACTCGAACCTCGACGTCGCGCTGCGAAAGAACACTCGACACGCACTCTTCCAGAAAGTGCGCATAATTGTAACACGGGACGACGATATCGACGCTTGCCATCAACGCCCCCGAGCTGCGGTCGCGGTTTTGAGCGCTGCGACGACGGTCCGCACGTCTTCATCACTCATCTGGACATAGAGCGGCAGAATGATGCGCCGGTCCTGCTGAGCTTCCGAATGCGGCAAAGGCGCGGGCAGTTTGCTGCCTTGATAATGCTCTTCCCGGTGCGCACACATGATGCCGCGCCGGGTAGCGACACCCGCATCGAGCATGGCTTGCATCACGGCTTTCTGATCGAGGGCTTCTGACAAGCGCACGCTGAAACTCTGCCAATTGCTGCGCGCCCAACTCGGTTCTTCCGGAACTTCGATCCCAGGTGCGTCTGCCAGTTCAGCGCGATAGAGATCGACCAGTTCGCGGCGCCGTGCGACCACACCCGGAAGGCGCTTGAGCTGCTCTCTGCCAACGGCAGCCTGAATGTCGGTCATGCGATAATTGTAGCCAAGCTCGGGATGGGTCTCGAACACCACCTGCTTGGACTTATGACGGACCGTGTCAGGCACAGTCATTCCATGTTGGCGCAGGCGTTTAAACTTTGCAGCCCAATCCGCATGCGGCGTGGTGATCATGCCGCCATCCCCGGTCGAGAGGATCTTGCGCGGATGGAACGAGAACACTGCGGCGTCGCCGCGCACGCGTCCGACTTTCTCCCACGCGCCGTCCCAGAGGATTTCTGATCCGGCAGCGCAGGCAGCGTCCTCGATCACAAACAGGTTGTTAGCGCGGGCGATTTTGACAATCGCAGCGAGGTCCGCCGGCATGCCCATCTGGTGAACAAGCAGAACCGCCTTGGTGCGTGGTGTCATCGCGGCCTCGATGAGGCTTGGGTCGAGGTTGCAGGTCCGCGGATCGATGTCGACGAAAACCGGCTCCGCGCTGCAGTACCGAATGGCATTGGCCGTCGCGATATAAGAGTGGCTGACCGTGATCACTTCATCGCCCTCGCCAACGCCAGCGGCAAGGAGCGCAAGGTGTAACCCCGTCGTGCAATTGGACACGGCAACCGCATGCTCGGCGCCCATATAGGCGGCAAATTCGGTTTCAAAGGCAGCGACTTCCGGGCCTTGTGTCACCCAGCCGGACAAGATCACGCGGGAGGCAGCCGCGGCTTCTTCCTCGCCCATAAGCGGTTTGATGATAGGGATCATGCGACCTGATCCTTGTTGGCACGCCACCATTCGACCAGACGGCTAAGACCTTCCTCGAGGTCCACCTCGGCTTCAAAACCAAGCAGCTCGCGGGCTTTGCTTGTGTCAGCCAAACGGCGGGGCACGGCGTTCACTTTTCGCTCGGGGCCGTATTCCGGGATCATGGACGGATCAGCGCCCATCACTTTCATCAGGGTCGCGGCCAATTCCTTCAGGTTCGTCTCGACGCCCGAGGCAACATTGAACACCTCATCCGTGACACCGGATTTGAGCGCCAAAACGTTCGCGCGGGCGAGTTCTTCAATATAGATGAAATCCATTGAAGTGAGGCCGTCGCCGAGGATCAATGGCGGCACGCCTTCTTCGATCCGCTGCATCCAGCGCACCAGCACTTCAGTATATTTGCCATGGATATCCATGCGCGGTCCGTAGACGTTGAAGTAGCGCATCGCGACATAATCAAGCCCGTACATCGCATGAAATGAGCGGAACAACCCTTCGAGCATGACCTTGGACGCGCCATACCAGGTATCATTATTATAGGGGTGATGGCGCTCATCGGTGGGAAACGTATCGGCCATGCCGTAGATCGACGCAGACGAAGCGGCGAGCACACGTTGCACTTTGGCTTTGTGCGCTGCTTCGATGACATTGTAGGTGCCATCATTCATGACTTCCATCGCCTCGCGAGGCTCAGCCGCGCAGGCGGTGATGCGGATTGCAGCCATATGGATGACGGCGTCCATACCTTCGGTCACGGTTTCGATGGCGCTTTGGTCACGAATATCGCCTTTGACGAGGCGCACGCGCGGGTCTTGCAGAATCTCTTCGACGTTGCGCATGGAACCGCGCACGAGATTGTCGAAGATGACAATCTCTTCTGGTTGCTCATGGGCCAGGATTTGGTCGATGGTCGTAGACCCGATCAGACCGCATCCACCGGTCACCAGAATTTTTGCTCCATCAAGATTCATGTTCGGCGACTTTCAGTCAGGTCTGATCAGGGTTCGCGCTAAGCGGTGATTTCGGTTTCCGACTGCAGCCGAAGCACGGCGTCGGCTACGATTTCTTGCTGTTCGAGCGTGATCTCCGCGAACATCGGCAAGGACAGGACTTCCGCAGCAGCTTTTTCGGCATGCGGGAATTCGCCCTCGCGATAGCCGAGGAAATCGAACGCTTTCAGGCGGTGCAGCGGGAATGGATAATGGATGCCTGTGGCGACGCCTGCATCTTTCAGTTCATCGATCCAGCGCTGGCGATCAGGCGTGCGGATCGCGTAGACATGATAAACATGGCGTCGGTCATCCAGCTCAACCGGAACCTGAACCCCTGATCCGGCAAACAGCGCATTGTAGCGTGCAGCTGCGGCGCGGCGCCCTCCGGTCCATTTTTCAAGATGGTTCATCTTCACATCTAGGACAGCGCCCTGCAGGCCTTCCATCCGCATATTGTAGCCGATGATCTCATGGTGATATTTCTCTTCAGCGCCCCAGTCGCGCAACATGCGCAGCTTGCGGTTCCAGTCCGCATTGGCGGTGACGGCGATGCCCGCCTCGCCAGCCGCGCCGAGATTCTTGCCCGGATAGAATGAGAAACCTGCCAGGTCGCCAATCGATCCGGCACGACGACCACGATATTCTGCGCCATGCGACTGAGCCGCGTCTTCAATCACGATAAGCCCATGCTTTTTGGCAATCGCCATGATCGGATCCATGTCTGCCATTTGTCCATAAAGGTGGACAGGCAGGATGGCTTTGGTACGCGGTGTGATCGCCGCTTCCAGCGCATCTGGATCCATCGTGAAGGTCACTGGATCAATATCGCAAAACACGACTTTGGCCCCGGTATAATGGATGGCTGAGGCTGTTGCGATAAAGGTGTGCGGCACAGTGATGACTTCGTCGCCTTCGCCGATACCAGCGGCCAGCAGGCTCAGGAACAGCGCATTGGTGCCGCAATTCACGCCAACGCCGAACTCATTGTCGCAATAGGCAGCGAAGCGCTGTTCGAACGCAGCGACTTCAGGACCGAGGACAAAGGCGCAATTCTCAAGCGTCTTCATCACCGCCGCATCAAATTCTGGCTTGATCGATTGATATTGCGCTTTCAGGTCAACGAACGGAACCATATCAGGCCTCCTCGAATACAGGCAATTGCACAGTCGCGCCGCGTGACTGCATGGATTGAGTTGCAGCTTCAATGGCTTCGACCATGCGCAAGCCGAAGCGCCCATCAGAGATGGAGGGCGTTTTGGTCAGGATGCAGTCACGAAAGTGCTCAGCGCCGTTGCGCAGGGCTTCCACATTAGCGACTTTGGGCGCCCACATATCCCCGACCCGGTAACCGACCCGCATTTCGTGGATTTGCTCTGGATCGTCGGTAAAGGAAACGCCTTTGTCATAGATCTTGAGTTTCTCTGACGGTTCCAGCTCGTCGAACGTGATCATCTTTTCAGACCCGCCGATCAGGATCTTGCGCACTTTTACAGGCGCCAGCCAGGACACATTCACGTGCGCGATGAAGCCCGTCTCGTAGAACAGTGTGATGAAGGCGAGGTTTTCTGGCGTGCCCGGATAGTGGTTCACGCCCGAAGCTGAAACTGCTGTCGGACGCATGTCGAAGACGTAATCGAGGATCGAAAAATCGTGCACGGCAAGATCTGAGACGACGTTCACATCGCGCTGAAACAGGCCAAGGTTGACTCGCGTGCTGTCATAATAGAGCGCGTCACCCAGCGCGCCCGTCTGAACCAGCTCCCGCATCTTCTGAACCGGGCCGGTGTAAAGATATGTATGGTCCACGTGCAGGGTCAGCCCCCGCGCTTTCGCTTCGGCGACGAGCGCGCGCGCCTGCTCAGCCGTTTCCGCCATCGGCTTTTCGAGCCAGACATGCTTACCAGCTTTCAGGGCAGCCATGGCGAGGTCAAAATGCGTGGCGACAGGGGTCGCGATGGCGACGGCCTGGATCTTCGGATTGTGGATGACCGCCATCGCGTCTGTGGTGGTCTGTATCGTCGGGTATCGCTTTTCCACCTTGGCGAGCGCGGCTTCGTCCAGGTCGGCGACGGAATGCATGCGCGCGCCTTCGAGCTCGGCAAAATTCCGCACAAGGTTCGGGCCCCAATAGCCATAGCCGATCACGGCAATGTTCAGTTTCTCATCGCTCAGGGTCATTGCTCTACGTCCCGCATATCGCCGCGCACCGTCGCGGGAACGCCCGCCACGATCGCGAAGTCTGGTACATTTTTGGTGATGACGGCGCCTGCCGCGATCAGGGCGCCTTCGCCAATCGTCACACCGCACAGAACAGTCACGTTGGAACCAATCGATGCGCGGCGCTTCACCAGCGTTTTTTCCAGCGTCCAGTCCGCGTCTGTTTGGGGCGTCCCATCCGCATTGGTCGCGCGCGGAAAGCGGTCATTGGTGAACATGACGCCATGACCGACAAAAACCTCATCCTCGATCTCAACGCCTTCGCAGATAAAGCTGTGGGACGAGATCTTGCAGCGCTCACCGACAGCGGCGTTCTTCTGGATTTCGACGAACGTACCAATCATCGTGCCGTCTCCGACTGTGCACCCGTAAAGGTTCACAAGGTCTGGATGCGGAATTTTCACGGCGCCTCTCAGCGTCACATTTTCCGAAATCGGCATCGTCGTTCCTGATAAAGACTAATCGCTGCAAATACGATGCAACTCTTTTGCCAGATTCGCCGAAATTGACCGACTTTTTTGGGACGCCGCTGGCGGTAAGTTAACCATCGCCTCAAATTCACTTGCTTCTCGCAGGGGAGGGCTGTCGAAAGTACGGTCAATAAACAGCGTGAGGAGAGACATGGCGATGCATAGGTTCAGGCAAATTGCGCTTACCGGCGCCCTCGCATTCAGCATTGGAGCTTGCCAAATCGGCGCACCGATCTCGGAACTGGACGTTGCTGAAATCCACGCCAATGCGATTGTTCTGGATGCGCATGCAGATATTCAGATTGAAAGCACTTCGCCGCTTTATCTCGGCGCAGATGGACGCTCCAAAGTCGCGCCGGACAAACTGCTTCAAGGCGGCTTTGATGCGGTTGTGATGTCGGTTGCGGCCAGTCCTCAAGCGCGCACGCCAGAGGGCGACGCCCTCGCCAGTGCAGAAAGCGCTGAGAAGCTCGCGGCGGCGCTGGCGCTCGCCGACTCCATGCCTGCCACAATCGCGCTCGCCACCTCTGCAGACGAAGTCCGCGCGAACACCGAAGCGGGTCTCGTATCTGTCCTGCTCGGATTTCAGAATGCGCAGGCCCTTGAAGGCGATGTCGATCGCATTGACGAACTCTATAACGCCGGTGTTCGCGTGTTTGGCCTGACACATCTCGGGCATAATGACTTTGCCGATTCCTCGCGCCCTAAGTTCGACGGGGCGACCGGCACTTACGAAGCGACTGAAGAACATGGTGGCTTGTCTGCGCTCGGCATTGCGACAGTCGAGCGAATTGATACTCTGGGGGGACTGATTGACGTTTCGCAAATGTCGAAAGCCGCGACTTTGCAGGCAATTGAAGTCGCCACCCTGCCGGTGATTGCCAGCCACTCCAATGCTAAGACGCTGTCTGATGTGACCCGCAACCTGTCGGACGAAGAGATCGATCGGATCGGCGAAACCGGAGGGGTTATCCATATCGCGGCCTTCAGCGCTTATCTGGTGGATTTGTCTGACCCCGAGCTGAAAGCGAAGATCCGTGACGTCCGTCTGGCAGCGGGGCTACCGGAGACCTATTCCTATCCCTACGAGCTCTATTGGGAGCTGAAGGATGATGCCGAGAAAATCACCTTCCTGACCAATATGCGCGCGCTGGTCGGTCGCGAGGATGTCAGCCGAATGGTCGATCACATCGATTATGTCGTGGACCGGATCGGCATTGATCATGTCGGCATTGGCACCGACTTCAATCATGGCGGCGGTGTTGTTGGTTTTGAGGAAGCAGATTCCGCTCTGAATGTAACAGCTGAACTTGTGCGGCGCGGCTATAGCGCGGATGAGATCAACAAGATCTGGGGTGGAAACTTTCTGCGCGTATTGGAGGCCGCCTCCACACGCTGAGATGGACAGGCGGGCGGAGACCCGTCAACATGCGGTTCAGGACGCACCGGACCCGCACCATGAAACTGACGCCGCTTAGACTTATCCTGTTGGTTCTTCTCGCCCTGATCGCGATCAGCTTTCTGGGCGGCACGGCGGTCTGGCGGGCGCTCGGGATTGGGGATGACCTGTCGATCGACGGCAATGCGGAAGCGGTCCGCGAGGTGCCCGGCGCGATGGGCCAAGGCTGGCCATCCTATGGCGGTGACGAGGGCGGCAACCGCTATTCAGCCGCCAATCAGATCGATCGTGACAATGTCCGCCAATTGGAGACCGCCTGGGTCCATCAGACCGGAGCGTTTGACGGCCGCGAGGCAGCGCGTCGACGGGCTTCGTTCCAGACCACGCCCATCCTGGTCGATGATGCGCTGATCTTCTGTACGCAATTCAACGAAGTCATCGCCCTCGATCCGGGCACCGGCGAGATAAAATGGGAATATGATCCGCAAGTGCCAATCGATGGTCGGCCGGGCAATGAATTTACCTGCCGCGGCGTTGCGCACTTTGCTCCAGCCCCGACCTCGGACGGCGCGTGTGGCGCGCGCGTTTTCATGGGCACGGTTGAAGCGGAATTGATTGCTGTCGACACCAATACCGGAGAGGCCTGCACGGAATTTGGCGGCGACGGCCGCGTACAGATTGAACCAAGCCTGGCGCTGCGCTGGCCCGGCGAGTTTCAGATTACCTCGGCGCCCGTTGTGTTCGAAGACGTGGTCATTACCGGCACGTCGATCAGCGATAATCTCCGCACGGACGCGCCGCTCGGAACCGTACATGCCTTTGATGCGCGGACGGGCGAGCAGATGTGGAAGTACAATCCGATCCCCTGGAACGACGATGGCGCCACCCGAATCGGCCATGCCAATGTCTGGTCGACCATGTCTGTGGACTCAGAGCGTGGACTGGTCTTTCTGCCCACTTCAACCGCTAGCCCGGATTATTATGGCGGTGAACGACCAGGCAATAATGAGAATGCCAATTCGGTCGTGGCGCTTGATGCCCGCACGGGCGAAGTGGTTTGGGCATATCAGATCGTGCACCACGATGTCTGGGACTATGATCTGCCGGCCCAACCTGGGCTGTATCAGATCGTCGATAACGGTGAGACTCGCGACGTCGTCGTTCAGGTCACGAAGATGGGGCTGATCTTCGTGCTCGACCGCGACACGGGTGAGCCGGTTATCCCGGTCGAAGAACGCCCGGTACCGCAGGACGGCGTCGAGGGCGAGCTGCTCTCACCGACACAACCCTTCCCGGTTCGCCTGGAGCCTGTGGTGCCGGATCGGCTTGATCCGGGCAAGGCCTTCGGCATTACGCTTTGGGACAAGATGGCCTGCGGCCGCAAGCTGAAACAGCTCCGACAGGACGGGCTGTACACGCCGCCGACGGTCGAAGGGACGCTCGCCTACCCGTTTACGGGCGGCGGCGCAAATTGGGGCAGTGCGGCCTTTGATCCGTCGCGCAATCTGGTTGTTATCAATATGAACAATGTCGCCCAGTCCGTGCATCTGCATCCGAACACCGAATCCCGCGAAGCCACTGAGATCGACCATGATGCCGAATTCGCGCCGATGGAAGGCGCGCCTTATGCGATGAGCCGCAAGCCGATCCTATCGCCGCTGGGTCTGCCCTACTCGTCCCCGCCCTGGGGCGTGATTGCGGGAGTTGATATTGCCCGCGGCGAGATCGTCTGGCGCCGTCCGTTTGGTAGCACCCGCGATCTTGCACCCGGCGGCCTTGCGCTCAATCTCGGCACGCCCAATTTTGGCGGACCGGTGGTGACCAAAGGCGGTCTGATCTTCATCGGCGCGGCCATGGACGACTATCTTCGCGCCCTCGATGTCGAGACCGGCAAAGAGCTATGGAAGGGCCGCCTGCCAGCTGGCGGACAAGCAACGCCAATGACCTATGTCTGGGACAGCAAGCAATATGTCGTCATCGCAGCCGGCGGTCATGGCAAATCCGGCACGCGGATCGGCGACCATGTCGTAGCCTTCGCACTGCCGGAGTAACGAGCCTTAGCGCCCGAGCTCTTTCATCGCGCCGTCGAGGCCTTCCAGAGTCATTTCGAACATCCGGTCCGGACCGATCAGCTCGCGGATCAGCTGGATCGATCCGGTGTATTCCCAAGCGCCGGATTTGACCGGGTTGAGCCAGGCGAGATTTGGATATTGCTCGACCAGGCGCTGAATCCACAGGCCGCCGGGTTCTTCGTTCCAGTGCTCGACTGAGCCGCCGGCATACGTGATCTCATACGGGCTCATCGTCGCGTCGCCGACAATGATGACTTTGTACTCGCTCGGATATTTGTGCAGCACATCCCAGGTCGGGATGACATCGGCGCGGCGACGGCGATTGTCTTTCCACAGGCCCTCATAAGGGCAATTGTGGAAGTAGTAATATTCGAGATTCTTGATCTCAGATCGCGCGGCGGAGAACAGCTCCTCCATCACTTTCACGTGCGGGTCCATGGAACCGCCAACATCCATCAACAGCAGAACAGAGACCGAGTTGCGGCGTTCCGGGCGCATTTCAATGTCGAGATAACCCTGGCGGGCTGTGTTGCGGATGGTTGCGTCGAGATCGAGTTCATCCGGGCTGCCAGTACGGGCCCATTTGCGCAGGCGTTTCAGCGCGACTTTGATGTTGCGCGTGCCGAGCTCGACGCTGTCATCATAATTCTTGAACTCGCGCTTGTCCCAGACCTTGGTGGCGCGGCGATGACGGGACTTGTCCTGACCAATGCGGATGCCTTCGGGATTATAGCCATTCGCGCCAAACGGAGAGGTGCCGCCGGTGCCGATCCACTTATTGCCGCCTTCGTGGCGCTTCTTCTGCTCTTCGAGGCGCTGTTTCAGCGTTTCCATCAGCTTTTCAAAGCCGCCCATGGCTTCGATCTCAGCCATTTCTTCCGGGCTGAGGAATTTTTCCGTCATCTTGCGCAGCCATTCTTCGGGTAGGTCCTGCGCTTCAATCGCCTCGCCCAAGCTGTCCAGGCCTTTGAAGACATGGCCGAAGACTTTGTCGAACTTGTCGATATTGCGCTCATCCTTCACCAACGCGGCGCGGGCGAGATAGTAGAAATCCTCAACATCGCGGTCGATCACGCCCTTATCCATCGCTTCCATCAGCGACAGATATTCTTTCAAAGTGACCGGCACTTTGGCGGCGCGAAGCTCATTGAAGAAATTGAGGAACATGCGGTACTCCTGACGTTCACGTTAGAGGTAACGTGCGCGGGGCAATTTTCCAAGGGTGCCGTGGCGGGAGCTAAGCAGTCCCTAGACCGGTTGCGGCATGCTTCGGCGCAGGGCCGGCCAGCTGCCATAGGTCAGCGCGCGCCAGACCCATTCGGCTGGACCATAGCGGAAGATCTGCAGCCAGATGTGGCTAAAAACGATCTGCGCGGCGAAAAAACCGAGTGCAAACAGCGTATATGTTGTGCTCCCGGCATGGCCTGCGAGCCCCAGACTGGGGCCGAAACTGCCAAGCGTCAGGATGATGAACGGGCTCTGCAGCAGATAATTGGTCAGTGCCATCTGCCCGACCGGTGCAAACGGCCGCACCAGCCATGACGTGCCGCGCCCGAAGAACAAAAGCATCAAACCGCAGACATAGCCCGCCGCGATGAGCGGTGTCGCCACCGCGTGCATCACCTCGACCAGGAGCGATGATGACGCACCCCACGTCCCGGCAGGTCCATCTTGCAGCAGCGCCGTGCCTTCCAGACCGAAGCCGAAGATTAGGAGCGGGATAATCAGCGCCCCAGCAAAGCTCAGGCGGTCTTCCACCGTCCGGATCCAGCCCTGCCGCACGATCCAGGCGCCGATATAGAAACGCCCAAGCGCATAAGTGAACCAGGCGACCATGGTGCCGCTGAGGAACCAGTCCTGGACCGTCATCTTGTTCATCGCCCCGACCCAGGCGAAGAAATCGCCTGAAAGCACCGCAGATTAGCGGCCAAGGACCGCGGCGTCGGTGTAGGCGAGATCCATTTGAGCCGACAGATATGCGTTCTGGCCTATGAACCCTTCAATCATCGGCCGCGCGAAGATCATGAGCAGGAGCCCGGCCCAGAACATCGTGCGGACCGGCATTTTGCGGGAGAGCAACAGGACAAAGGCCATCAGCCCATAGACGTGCAGAATGTCCCAGGCGAACCAGCCGAGCAGATGCAAAAACCCGAACGCCGTCAAAAGCGCGATCCGGCGCAGATAGATTTGTTCAAACGCCGCGCCGCGCGCTGACAACCGCTCCAGCATGATCCAGAACCCGGCCCCGAACAGGATCGCAAACAGCGTATTGGCCTTGTCGAAAATGAACAGGTTCAAAAGCCAATTGGTTTGCTCGTCCATGGCCGCAGACGGGAGCGCCGCGAGTTGATCGGCCGTGGCAAGAACCCCCTCGCCGCCCAGTTCAACCAGATTGGCAATCAGGACCCCAAGCAAGGCAAAGCCGCGCAGGACATCAAGGATTTCGTAGCGATCGCCTTGTCGGGTGGGGCCAGTCGGCAAAGTCGGATGGGGCATGGCGCGTCAGGGTCTCCGGCCCGACGCAGTCCGAGCGTAAATGATTTCAGCTGTTCCCGCCGCGGCTATAGCGTGACCAGAGTGAAGAACAGGCTAATTTTTTCGGG
>JABSQB010000017.1:49989-69868 GCA_013214545.1 Henriciella sp. | reverse complement strand
AATATCTTGGCCTGGCTCGCTGGAAACAACGCCGAGGCTCGACCCGATCAGGGAGAAGAACAAGACAAGCGCCGTCGCCAGAATGGCAACAGTCACAATAATCAACATCCAGGCCAGGGTCAGCTTCCAGACCGATGTCCAGAGCGTGCCAGTCGTTTGCACGAGGTTTCGATACATGGACGCTGAAAACAAGCTGTGCGCGAAGACGGCGATCACGACGAGCAGGTAGAACCCAAGCGACCCTGCTGTTGTTTCCGGGAGAGCTTCAGCCCCCCAGAACATGGCGCCTACGGCCAGTGCGAATATCAAAGCAGGACCAGCTGTCGGCACAGCGATCTGGCGAACGCCTGCGAGCGTTGCGGAAAAAAGGTCAGAAATGGAAAGCGTTGGCGTCATCCACGCCTAAGTAAAGACGTGATAAAGCAAGACAAGCGACAGAATGACCAAGCTGGTCCAGCTCAGTAAAATTCCGAGCTGGCGCAACTGAATCGGGCCGCTGGTCATACCCATCGGATGGATCAGTCGGCCAAACGTGAAGGCAATACCAAGCGCGTGGATCACCCAATTTGGTACTTGAATGAAGGCGAGCGCCAACAATCCAATCAACATGATGGGAATATACTTCGTCGCATTTCCATGGGCGCGAATGGCTCTCGCCAAATCCTCCGAGCCGCCGTCTCCTAAAGAGACTTTGCCCTGGCGCCTATGAGATACGACGCGAAAAGCGAGCCATATGAGAATGAGAATATTGACGGCGATATAGACGCTGGCGACTTCCAATCCACTCATATGGCTCTCTCAATTCTAAGGTAATTAGTCGTCGCGGCGCGCGTCCGGCAAACGATCATTGATGTCATCCCGAATATCGAGAAACGTCACGATCAGGCCGCAGACCAGGCTGGCCGTCACCCAGCCCAGGAAGCTCAATCCGACCAGAGTCAGAAAGTCGGCTACTGGTCCTTGCAGACCCAGCCCCATCAATTCGACGCTGCTCTGTTCTAGAACGTAGCCATTATAGTAACCCATGGCGACACCGAGCCCGATAATCACGATATAGGCGATGTAAACCATCAGGCGGAAGCTGTTGATAATGAAGAATTTCATGGCATCCTCTTTTTACTCAAAGACATCCCGGACAACTGATTTCTATCAGGTCCGGGCTGTTTCTAACGCAGTGGCCAGGGGCCTTACATATCCATTCCGCATTCGGTTGCGGCGCCCATCATGACCGTCATGAACTGAGTCATCTCAGCGGGCTCAAGCTCGCCCATTTTTGACATCATATAGGCATCCTCATCTTCGGCCTTGCTGGCTTCGACGATGAGATCGAGCAGTTTTGGATCGAGATTCTCAACGAATTGATCCGCCATGCAGTTACATGTTTCTGCATCAGCGTCGGCTTCCTCAAGACAAGAATCCAGAATCGCCGTCTTGGCTGCGTTGCCGCTGCCGCCTCCACACGCTGCCAATCCCACAGCAAACAGTGATGCAAAGAAAACTTTTTTCATGAGTGACCCCTTTCCTCTCAGTATCACACGGAGGAACCGTCCCATGAATCCCGCGCCAAGGCCAGCGAAAAAGACTATTCGCGGCGCAGGATCCAATCGAGGCGCAATTTGGCCTGCCCGGAGCGGAGGAAGTCGGCTTTCAGCTGCTCACGGTCATATTCGGTCTTCAGCCAGTCCTCAAAGCCAATGCCCGTCGCATCTTCCGCCTCGATATAAGCCTCAAAGAAAGCGTCGAGCAGGCCGGTTTTGCCCTCGCGCATATGCAGGTATTTCTTTGACAGCTGCTGCTTGGCGACGCGCACCGGCTCACCCATGCGGAAAATCATGTAGAGAACACTCATCAGCCCGGCTCGGTCAGCGCCAGACTTACAATGCATGAGCGCCGGATAAGCGATGTTTTCAAACAGCTTTTTGGCTTCCAACACGCGCTCAACGGTCGGTGTGTCGCGCGAATAGACGCGAAAATCGATCAGCTCGATCCCGGCCGCCTCGCAGGCCTCTTTTTCCAGCAGATAATAGCCTTTTGTGCTTTCGCCGCGCAGGTTGAGAATGGTCTTGATGCCGCGCACGCGCGCATGTTCCGCCACTTGGCGCGGATTGGGCTGGTTCGCGCGCCACATCTCGTCGCTGATTTGATGCAGGTTCTGGAAGCTCTCGCGCAGGAATCCATGATCGCCGAGCGTCATTTCACGCTCCGCACGCTTTCGCCCCGGAATGGTCGAAAGGTCAGCGGCGACATGTTCGCGTCGTTTCTTGTGACCTGGCAGTTTCATGGCTTCGCGTTACCCGAGCGTTCTGACTCTCGCAACCTGTCTGTATCAGTGTGAATGAGACGTGGAAACAATCCAGTAACGGGTTTGCGGTAAGTAGATCAAAAATAACAAATGAAATGAGAGATTTGATTAATGGGCTTCACGTCTACGCTGCGCTATGGGCTTCTCGGCCTGGCGCTGACCGCCTTAGCTGCACCCGCTTCGTCATTTGGCATCGGCCTGCAACCGACCACCGTTGAGATTTCCGTTCAGCCCGGAGACCGCCAGAGGCAGGTGATCAATCTGGGCAATGTGCACCAGGAAGATACGATTTCGCTGACGCTCGGCCTCGCCGACTGGGCCCTGGATGGAACTGGACAGATCCAGCTCGCACCGCCCGGTGACAGCGATACATCGGCTGCCGACTGGGTCCGCTTCAGCCCCGCTTTCGTCACTCTCCGCCCAGGCGAAACCGAACAGATCATTGTCGATATGGCCGCGCCGATCCGCATTGAGCGTGAAGGCGATTACCGCTTCGCCTTGATCGCATCGACCTTGCTACCAGAAGAGCGCGCCGGCCAGTCGGGGGTTTGGAAAAAGTACCAGATTGCCAGTCTGTTCTACCTGACCATGGGCGACGCGGAGAGCCACCCCGAAATCAAACAGGCCGCCCTCACTGTCTCTCCTGAAGGCGAACAGGCGGTCACATTCGATCTCGAAAACACCGGCACGGCGCATGCCCGTTTGCGCGGCGAGATCGAGATTAGCGGCGATAGCGGTGAGACGATCAAGGAACCGATCAGTAATCTTGTGGTTCTGGATGACGCCTCGCGCACATATCGCCTGCCGCTGACACAGGACCTGCCGACCAACCCGGAAGTCCGCGTGACGCTTGAGAATATCTTCGCACCGCAAAGCGCAACGGGCTCGGTTATGCTGGCTCCGTTCACGTCTGATCTGGCCTTTGAGGAGTCGGCTCTGTCGAGCGGATCTTCAAACGATGCAGAAAACGCGCTGGAATAATCTCAAGGCGCTGATTGCCGGGCTCGCCGCTTCCGTTTCAGCGCCTCTGGCATCAGCGTCATGGCTGGATTCGGACTTTTACTGCCGAACCTATGGCTGCGTTGTCGTGCATGACGGGTTCACGTTCGACGTGTACGACAATTACGTGTTCACGACCGGCGGAACAGTCCCTGTCGGCGGACGCATGATCCCCTGGACGGGCAATCCGTTTCAGGGCGCCGGCGGGGTCAATCCAGTCTTCACAGGTACCCGCACCGAAGGCTTGCACGCCGTGCCGTTGCAGGATCAGAGCGTCCTGCTTGGCATCGACACCAATGGCGATGGCGTGCCCGATCGCCTGCCTTTGGATGCCAATAGCAATGGCTTCCTCGATGCCAGCGATCGTATGGACCCATTCGCACTGACGCAAAGCACGAACCTCGTCGCAGCCGATACGACGGCGCAGCGCAGTTTCTATCTGTCCTCGCGCACAGATTTCTACGTCACCGCCGAGGCGCGCCTGCTGGGCCCCGGGGGCGGTCTGAACTCGCCAGGTCAGCTCGACAATATCGGCTTTCAGTATGGTGTCACCAGAACCGGTAATGATGATGGCATGGCGTTCGGCGCGAATGCACGCAACGGCAATTACATCCGCCAGATCGGGGCGATTAATGACCTTGGCGACATTCTCGGCACGCCGACGCGAATCCTGGAGGTCACCAACTCTATTCGGCGTCGCAATGCGGCGAGCTTGCCGTCACAATCGGTTCGATTTGATTATGTTTATGGTTTTGGCGGCTACGACCTGTCCATGGGCGACGGTCATTTGCAGTATGAGATCGAGTTCGACTTCTACAATCGGTAGCCGAGCCCGGTCAGCAGCTGCGCCGTCTCAAACACGGGCAGCCCCATGACGCCGGTATAACTGCCGGAAATCTGTTTGATATGGGCTCCGAACAGGCCCTGGATGGCATAGCCGCCCGCCTTTCCGATCCCCTCCTGGCTTTCGATATAAGCCGTAACTTCAGCCTCGGTCAGGCGTTTGACGATCACACGCGTATCGCTCAAGCGTTTGGCGACCTGCCCCTCAGGACCGATCAGACAGACCGACGTGATCACATGATGCGCCCGGCCAGAGATCAGTTCGAGACAATCACGCACTTCGTCGTCAGTTTCAGCCTTAGGAAGAATGCGCCGACCAAGCGCTACCACCGTATCGCCGGCAAGCGTGAACTGTCCCTCCGTGTGCACGGCCTGAGCCTTTTCGATCCCAAGCCGCTCAGCATAGGCTCGCGGCGATTCTCCCGGGATGGGGGTTTCATCAATATCGGCCGGGCTGATCGCGTCCGGCGTCACACCAATCTGCGCCAGCAATTGCTTTCGGCGCGGGCTCGCACTGGCCAGAACCAGCTCGCTCATAGGATCTTGAAGGTCGCGTTGGCCATCGCGACAGGTTTGTCATTGCCGCGAATAATGGCGCGGGCAAAACAGATTGAACCGCCGACTTTAACCGGCTCCGGGTCAATCTCCAGCCATTCGCCGAGTTTGGCGCTGCCAAGATAGTCGGTTCCCAGCGAAACCGTCACCAGGCCCTTGCCGGCGTCCCGGCCCGCCGATGCAAGCGCGACAACACATGAGAGGCCCATCGCATTGTCCGATAGCGCGGCAATCAAACCGCCATGCACCAGACCGCGCGAATTGCAGTGCTGCTCCGCCAGAAATAGGCCCATCTGGACACGGTCATCTAATTTTCGGGAGTAGAGTGGTTCCCAGGGGTCGGTCAGTCCGGAGCGGCGAAAATGCCGCTCAAACCCGTCTGGAACCTCAGCTTCACTCAAGGCAACAAGCCTATTTGAAGCGATAAGTGATCCGACCTTTTGTCAGATCATAAGGGGTCATTTCGACCAGAACTTTATCCCCGGTGAGGATACGAATGCGGTTTTTCCGCATTTTGCCGGCTGTATAGCCAATGATCTCATGATCATTTTCAAGCTTCACGCGGAACGTCGCGTTCGGCAGGAGTTCAACAATGGTACCATTGAACTCGAGGATTTCTTCTTTTGACATCCTGTCTCCATAAAAAACGACGCGCGATGCCGCGCCGCAGCAGATATGGGGTGCTTCGTAGCTTTCGTCACCCCTTGGGGCAAGACTGTGTGTGAGTCATCCCGCCTGATCTCCCGTGCAGTGTGGCGATAATGCCGACCCCCTGCAGATGCGACAGTATTCGGGATGTTAATTTTCCATCTATAATTGCAAGCCATAAGCTAGAGCGGGACGCATCTGTTTAGGCGTATGAGCAGAGTAAGAGATGAGTATAAAAGACCTCCCCTTCACGCAGCAAGACCTGCGTGCAGCCATTCCCGACCGATGTTTTGAAGCAAATGTCTGGCGCTCCAGTGCCTATCTCGTCTTTGACCTCCTCGTGATTGCAGGCCTGTATTGGTCGCTCACCCAAGTCAGCGCCTGGTATTTCGAGTGGCCGATCATCTTCCTGATCGGCACAATGCTCTGGTCACTCTTCGTCATTGGGCACGATGCGGGCCACGGGTCCTTCGCCAAGAGCCGCACGGTCAACACGCTTGTCGGTATTCTCGTCCATGGCGCGATCCTCGTGCCCTATCGCGGCTGGCAACGCAGCCACGCGCTTCACCACATGAAAACCGGTCATTTCAAGCAGGAAGAGGTCTTCCGCCCTGCTGGCAAAGGTGAAGACACACTGTTCCGCAAGATCATCTTCCGTTCCGGGATCTTCGTGATCATCGGTTGGCCGATGTACAAGATCGGGATCCGAAATCTCACTACTTACAAGCCGGTGACGGGCAGCCATTACCTGCCGCAGAGCGATCTCTATACCACCTCGGTTCGGGTTTCCTGGTATTTGGGATTGCTGTCGCTGGTTGGGTTTCTGAGCCTCTATATCGGCCTCGGTGTGGTTTTCGGCTGGGGGTTCTTCGCCAAATACATCCTCGCGCCCTACCTCATTTACGGCGCCTGGCTGACCTTTGTGACGTACATGCAGCATGTCGCGCCGGACGTGCCGGTCTATGATGAGAAGGACTGGAGCCGCCTCAAAGGCGCGCTGGCTTCTGTCGATCGCAATTATGGGCCGTTCAACTGGCTGACCCACAATATCGGCAACCTGCACGTCATCCACCACATCTTCCCGACCATTCCGCATTACAGGCTGCAAGAGGCGACCGGCGCCGTAAAGCCCATCCTCGGCGAGCATTATCGGCAGACCAACAGCTTTGTTTTGACCGACTTTGTGAGCAGCCAGCTGCGCTGTCACTATGTCGTACCAGATGACGGGTTTGAACGCTATGAAAGCGCCTATGGCTGGCTGAAGCCCAACAAAACCAAGTTCGGATAAAATGGTACAGCCTCTTGGGTTCGAACCAAGGACCTCCGGCTCCACAAACCGGCGCTCTAACCAACTGAGCTAAGGCTGCCCTGAAAGGCGGTTCATACGCCGGAGCGCGTCCGCGTTCAAGGTTGTTTTCAGCGCCCAGGTGTAATCGCTGCTATTCAGCAGCGGCCGGGACCAGTCCAGCGACTTCATCCACGGTTTCATGCGCGCGCCGGAAGATCAGCGCGCCGTCTTCCAGCTTGCCATAACGCATCAGGAAAATGTCGCGTGAATAGTTCTGAGTGATCAGCCAGGGCGCATCCTTGCCCTGTTGCGGAAAGCGCTCCATCGCGCGCTGCACATAGCCGGACGAGAAATCGAGGAAGTCAGCATCTGCTTCAACGCCGTCCGCAACCGGGCGAGCTTCTACATAATTCTCTTCGTCGAGATGATTGATGACCTTGCACATATATTCGCTGGTCAGGTCGGCGCGCAGCGTCCAGCTGGCATTGGTATAACCGAAGACCGCCGTCAAATTTGGAATGTTGGAGACCATGGCCCCGCGATAATTCAGCAGATCATGCGGGTTCTGCTTTTTGCCATCGACGGTAATCTCGGTGCCGCCGATGAACTGAAGATCGAGACCGGTCGCGGTGACGATCAGATCGGCTTCAAGTTCTTCGCCGGACTTCAGCTTGATGCCAGTTTCGGTGAAACGGTCGATAAGATCGGTGACGACCGACGCTTTCTTCTCATTGATGGCATTGAACAAGTCACCATCCGGAATCAGACACAGGCGCTGGTCCCAGGGATTGTAATTCGGCGTAAAATGCTGCTCGACCATTTCATCGCCAAGCTCTTCGCGGGTCAGATGAAGAAGCTTCTCCTTCACCTTCTGCGGACGCACGCGGGTCTGTTTGTAGACGAATTGCTGCATCAGCACATTGCGCCAACGCGTAATGCCATAGGCCATCATGCCCGGAAGGAACTTGCGCAGCCCATTGGCAAACTTGTCCACCGCAGGTCGGGACACAACATAAGTCGGTGAGCGCTGCAGCATGGTCACATGCTCGGCCTTATCAGTCATCGCAGGCACCAGCGTCATCGCCGTCGCGCCAGAGCCGATTACGACCACTTTCTTGCCGGAATAATCATAGCTCTCATCCCAGAGCTGCGGATGGATGATGTCACCTTTGAAATCATCGCGGCCTTCAAACTCCGGCGTGTAGCCTTGATCGTAGCGATAATAACCAGCGCACATATGCAGCCAGTTACAGGTCAGCTTCTGCTTCTTGCCACCCGTCTCGACGGTGACGGTCCAAGTCGCTGCATCGCTGTTCCAGCTCGCCGCGAGGACTTTGTGCCCATAGCGAATATTCGCATTGATGCCGTACTCTTCGGCCGTCTCCTCGATGTACTCCCGGATCGCCGGACCATCCGCGATCGCCTTTTGCGCTTTCCAGGGTTTGAAGTTGAAGCCCAGCGTATGCATGTCGCTGTCGCTGCGAATGCCCGGATAACGGAACAGGTCCCAGGTCCCGCCCATGGCATCGCGCATTTCGAGAATCTGGTAGGATTTGCCCGGACACTTCTTGAGCAAATGAACCGCGGCGCCAATGCCAGAGAGCCCGGCACCAACGATGAGAACGTCGTAATGGGTCTTATTCATGACGCCAGTGTCACGTTTTTCGCCCGCGCTGTCCAGACCTCTCCGCGCGGCAGCACTCTACGGCGCTATTCCAGCACTCTCACATCGACGCTGCTGGTTCGCCCGGCCCGGTCGACAGCCGAGATCCGATAGAACCCCGCATCCGGTGGCTGCCAGCTTGGCAAACCGCCCGCATCCAGCGGGACCGGCACGCCGTCGACATACCAATGCATATCCCCTTCCCCGCGTCCGGCAAAGACAAAGGGGCGCGCCGGCGTCCCGTCAATCGCGCCGGCCCAGAGCTCTGCTGCGCGCGGCGGAAACAGGATCTCCGGCGGCTTGGCTTGACCGTCAAAGGCGACCAAAGCGCCTCTCGCATCGGGTTGCACCTCGCTCATCAGACGCGATTTCGCGGCCCCGCTTTCTCCGAGGTGGTGTGCGGCGCGGTCAGCGGTCTCGAACAAGAGCGGTAAGGCGGCGAGGCGTCCGGTCTGTCCGGGGCGCGGCGCACCATCAGCGCGCCCGACCCAGACGACGATTGCATAGTCGCCCGATACGCCAGCGGCCCAGGCATCGCGGAAGCCATAGGATGTCCCAGTCTTGAACGCGACTTGCGGGGCATTTGCCGTCAGGCGACCCGGCATACGACCTGCGGGCGTGGGCGTTTCGCGGAGGATTTTCAGTACTTTTTCAGCGCTGTCCGCGCTCATGAGTTGATAATGCGCTTGAGGCTGACCGATCTGATCTGAATCCCAGACCAGCGGCAATGCCCGCCCGCTATCGCCAAGAGCTGCGTATAGAACGGTGAGTTCCTGAGCGGTCAGTCCGGCGCCGCCGAGCGCAAGCGCAAGACCTGGCTCTTTCGTCGCGGCGCCTGAGATACGCGGATAGGCACCCGCGAGCGCCAGAGCGGCAGCAAAGCGCTGCGGTCCGACCCGGTCGAGCGTCAGCACAGCCGGGACGTTCAGGGAGTGTTGCAAGGCTTCGGAGACTCTCACATCACCGCGAAACAAGCGATCAAAGTTCTCTGGCTGGTAGGCCGCGAATCGTTTCGGTAGGTCTGCAATTCGCGTGGACGGCGCGGCGCTGCCATCATCAAAGGCGAGTGCGTAAATGAACGGCTTCAACGTAGAGCCCGGCGAGCGCGCTTGCGCCGTGAGATCCAGCCACCCGCCAGGCCGCGCGCGATCGGCAGACCCGACCGCAGCGCGCACGGCGCGGGTTGGAATATCAACCACCAGGAGCGAGACTTGAGCGTCTGGCTCGAGATCGCCAGCGACCCGCCGCGCAATCTGTTCCATCTCTGCCTGAAGTCCCGCATCGATCGTGGAACGCACATCACGGCTTTGATCGCCCGCAGCATTTCCGGTGGCATGCCAGGCGCGCGCCGGGAACGCGTATCGACGCCCGGGCACATGTGCAGCGCGGGCTTCATCCGCGCGGGCTTCAGTGAGGTATCCCAGCCGTTCCAGCTTGGCGACAATGGCATCGCGGCCAAGACGCGCGCCCTCGGGGCGAAGGTCCGGACGTCGCACTTCTGGCGATTGCGGCAAGGCGATGAGAAGCGCGATCTGATCGTCGGACAAACGGTTTGGCTCGCGCCCGAAATAGCGCCAGCTCGCAGCCCGAATGCCTTCCAGGTTTCCGCCATAAGGGGTCAGCGTCAGATAAAGCTCAAGGATCTCACGCTTGCTGAGCCGCCATTCCAGCTGATGCGCCCGCCACATCTCGGCAAGCTTGGCCCCCACGGTCCGGTTGGGACGCGGTTCGAGCAGACGGGCCGTCTGCATGGTGATGGTCGACCCACCGGAGACCACCCGCCCCGCGCGCGCTGAGCTGGTCACGGCCCGCACCATTCCGACCCAGTCGACACCGCCATGCGACCAGAAGCGTTTGTCCTCGACTTCCAGAAGCGCTTCGACAAAGACCGGATCAATCTCATCGAGATCGGCGGCAAATCGCCAGGATCCATTGTCTCGCGAAATCGCACGCAGAGGCCGATCATCGCGATCTGAAATCATCACCGAGACATCTCTCCCGCGCTCAATGGGCGGAGGGAATAGCTTATCAAGAACGAAAATAGCGACCAGCGAGACGACGAACAGTATCGCCAGGCGCTTGAGCCAGATCATCTCGTACCGCCTGCTCCTGCCACCTGTGGCGCGATGGTGACTTGGCTCGCCGCCGAGCGTGCAAACACATCCGGGCGATACATGTCTTCCGCGACTACACCTGGCATTGTGAACGTACCAGGTGTCACGGCGCGTACCACGTAAGCCAGCGTGCGCGACTCACCGACGACATCAATCGCGGCGACAAAGCGATCATCACGGGCCTCCGCGGTTTCCGCGGCATCAATCTCACCGACCCAGGCAAACGCCCCGTCCGGACCATATTCCCGGTTGCCGTCGGCGGGTCTGAGGACTGTCTCGATCTCAAACCCGGCGGGCAGCAAGTCGGCGACGATCACCGGATTGTTGCGGCGTTCGCGCGGCGACAGGGTCAATGTCACCACCAACTGATCGCCTTGGGTGAGATCAGCGAGGTTCACCCGCCCGCCTTGCAAGGTGCGCAGGCGTTTGGTGGCTGAGAGTTTCTCACTCGCCGGACGCGGCGCGCTGTCTGGCGCGCCGGTTACCATGACCGTCCGGAAGACCGGGCTAGACCCACGGCGGAGACGGAAGCTGACGCCCCGCTCAACCTGCTCCTGAGTGACGAAGTAACGCCGGTCATTGTCGCTGTTGCGGCCGAGGCCATCGACATCGAGACGAAGGCCATCTTCTTGCGACAGACCGCCAACGGCGAGCAGCATGAACGCCTTCTCTTGAGTGGTCAGGCGATCCGGCTCAGGCGTGTCTTCACCGATCTGCTCGGCGAGGCGCGCCACGTGGTCGTTGAAGCCCGTCTCTGCGGCAAGGGCGAGGACACCCGCCTGATCGCGAAGCGGCGTCTGATAATAGTCGCCATTATTGCGATAACCGAGCGCTTCTTCCGCAGCGTTGAAGGCACTGAATGCGCGCGAACGATCACCCATGTATGAGAGCGCTGCTGCGAGATGGGCTTTCGCCAAAGGCGAGCGCATATCGCCGAGCTCGCGATCGTGCAGATAGCGAAGCCGTGAAACGTCCGCGCGGCCAGCGCGCGCCAGCACGTAGAGCGCATAAGGCGCTGCGCGCTGCATCAGCTTTTTCTCAGTGTCATCGTGCCAGCGGCTTTCATAGACATCGGTCTCGTAGCCATAGACCCGCCAGGCATCGCCCTGAGCAATGGTGCGCAGCGACTGGTAAGCGCGATCAAGCGCGGCCTGTGGCACCTCATAGCCCTGCTCCTTGGCGCGATAAAGGAAGTCGGTCGTATATGCGCCGAGCCATGGTGAGGCATAGCCATCTCCTGCCCGCCACAGACCGAAGGACCCATTATCGCTTTGACGGTTGAGCACGCGGGCGATCGCCGCCTGCACCCGGTCTCGGGCGACAGGCTGATTGTCACGCGCGCCTTCTTCAATCAGCTGCTCGGCATAGATCAGCGGCATGGCGCGGCTGATCGTCTGCTCGGTGCAGCCATATGGATAACGCGCCAGTGAATTGTACAGCGCATTGGGGTCTACCGGAAGTCCGGAGAAGCTGACTGTCATGCGCGCAGTGCCGGGCACAAAACCATCGAACAGGCTTAGGTCAGGGGTGTAGGTTTGATCCTCTTGCATCAAAGCCTGGCTGACATTGGTGACCGGCAGGAAGGCTGATCGCGTCTGGATCTGATAATCGCGTGAGACGCTGTAATTGTCAGGACCGGACACAGCGAGCTGCAAGGTGGAGATACCGGCGCCATCGGCTGAGAAGCGCACGCCTTGGTCTGTACGGGTTCCGCTCGGAATGGCCTTGGACAGCTCTGCCGCGGCGACATCGAGCGGCGCGCTGGCTGTCAGCGTTGCGCTAAACTCGCCATCTGGCAGCTCGATATTATCGATGCTGACGGTGGCGATGGCCTCATCCCCTGGCGCCATGAAGCGCGGCAGGATCAAATCTGCTGGCGCCTCGCGGCGCACAGTCATCGGCTGATCTGCCTGTCCAAGCCCGGTCGCCGACCAGGCCACCGCCATCAGACGCAGCTCTCCATTAAATTCGGGAATGGCGAAATCGATCTCCGCTTCGCCGCCGCGGCCGACTTCGACGACGCCGCTGAACATGGCGACCGTCTGGGTTGGAACAACGGACAGGCCTTCACCGCCCAATTGGTCACCACCAGTTCTGACTTCGGCCGGCAAGCCCAGATTCGGATCGAGCAGGCGGCCATAATCGTCATAGAGCGACAGACCCATAGCTTTCTTGCCATAGTACCAGTCTGTCGGGTTTGGACTGGAGAATTTGGTCAGGCGTAGAATGCCCTCATCGACAGCGGCCAGCGTCACGAACGCTCGCTCCCGCGGCCCGCCTTCGACCGAAACCGTGATGGTTTGATCGCGGCCTGGCCGGATCAGTTCTGGGGCATCAATTTCAACATTGAAGGTTCGGTTTTCCATGCTGACCGGCACATAACCAACACCCACGGCGCGGCGCGGTTTGGATTGCACCACCGGATCGCGCGGAGTGTAGACATTGACCATGATATAGGCGCCCTCGCCCCACTCATCTGTCACGGGCAAGGTGACTGTGGTGCCCGAGGCCTGAACCTGGCGTGTCTCGATCGATAGAACGCGGTCGGTCGCAACCACGATCTGAGCTTCGCCGTCATAAGGTGGGACAATGGTCAGCGCGGCAGGCCGACCCGCGACGATTTGCTGATCTTCGACGGAAACCTCGACCCGGTCGGGTGCCTCGACACCATCGCCGGAGACATCGCCGCCCCAACCGACTCGGAAGGCGCGGCTGGCTTTGCTGCCATCACTGGACTCAATCACCAACTCATGCGCGCCCCAATCGAGGCCGGACACGGACAAGCTTCCGGCGCCATTCTGGGTACGCAGGCCGCCTTCATTGACGGTACGAACAGTACGCGAGCGGCGCCATTTCCAGCGCCCATCTTCGCGATACCAGTCATAGTGATAGTTGATCTCGAGAATCTTCCAGCGCAGGTCTTCGACCAGCCCCTCTCCGGCGGCGTTCAGCGCCGCAAGTTCAAAGGTTCCCTCTTCCTCATAGCCCAGGCGACCATCAAAGGCCGGCTTGATACCGAGATAGATATCCTTCGGCCGATACGGAATGCGCACGCTTTCAGTGACGGCGCGCCCGCCCGGTTCGAGCACGCTCACCACCGCGTTCAGGCGCAGCGGAACATCAGAATTCTGGCCGCGATTGCCGGGCGCAAGGCGCACCGTCGCAACACCGGAGCCGTCTGTGATGCGATCCGGCAAATCAATGATCTGTTCCCGGAAGCTGCCATCGTGCGGGCCCCAGCTGAAGCCTTCATAGCCAAAGGGCTGCGGATCGACTTCGACCCTGGCTTGCGACATCACCGTGAGCGCAGCGCCCGAGGCGCCATAGAGAAAGCGCGCCGAGACATCGATATCTCTGGCATCATCGCCCGGTAGAAACGGCGCTTCTTCGGTCTCAAGTTCGACCGCAATACGCTGTGGAACGAAATCCTCGACTGAGTAGGAGACTGACCCGACCGATCCGATACCATCCACCTCGATGACTGACCGCCATAGGCCCCGTGATGCGCTGCGCGGCAGCTCAATATCGCGCTGAACCGTGCCGCTATCGCCAACCGCGAAGCGAACCCGGAAGGATTCCATTCCGTTCGGGCGATAGGTGATCAGTGTGCCATTGCGATCTTCGATCGCCCGGCCCGTACGATCGCGCAGCATCGCCGTCAGATAGACCGTCTCGCCCGGGCGGTAGATGCCGCGCTCGGTATAGAGATAGGCGTCCACATCGCCAGGCGTGACCCGTCCGCCCGTGTTGAGCTCTGACAGATCCACCGGCGCACGCGACAGATCCAGAATGGCGGTGTCGCCCTTCAGGCCAGACGCGAGGATCATTTTAGGCGCCATGTTGCCGGTGCCGGAAAGCAGCTCTGGATTGAACGAGACGCGGCCATCGACGCCGGTCGCAGCTTCGCCAAGAACTTCATTGTTGCGCGCGATCAATTGCACCGGCGTATTCGGCATGACGCGGCCATCCTGCAGCGACCGCAAAGTCACATCGAGCCCTGAACCACTGCGATAAGCGGTCAAAGCCAGATCCGTGAGCATCACCCAGCGCTTGGCTGATGCGGGCGGACCTTCATAACGGTCCAGCTCTACGGCGTCGGAAACCTCAATGAAGTAAGCGCCAGGCTCGAGCGTGCCGATCACATCCGGCAGCGGGAAGACGGTCACCACAGGTGCATTTTTGAGGTTCTGGATCGCCATGGATCCTGACCAGACCTCCGAAGCGAGATCGCTCGGATTCTCGTCGCCATAGACATAGGAGTAGCGACCTTGCTGGCTCTCTGACCCTTTGGTCACAGATTTGAACGCCAGGGCGCGGTCATTGACGCGAGAGACGGTGACGCGGACGCTGTCGACGTTCACGGTTTCGATGGCGAGACCATCTGCGTCCTCACGCGGGAGGATGACGCCCGAGCCGCTGAAGCCAACATAAGGCGGGCGATCTTCGAAACTGATTTGAACTTCTTCTTCGCGGCCGAGCTCGTCGCCATCCTCTGATGGCAAGCCTTCGGTCAGGGTCAGAGTGTAAGTCGAGGCAAAGCTGAGACCGCTGAGACAAAGCTGTTGCCCTGAAACGCTATAGGCGACCTCAACATCGCCATCCATTGGCGCATAGATCGAATAGTCGGCGTTCGGATCAAGCGGCTCAGAAAAAACCAGACACGCCTTAGGCAGCGAATCGGAGGTGTCGGGTGCGTAGCGAACATAGGCAAAGCGCGCGTCGCCATTTCGCTGCGCCAATCGCTGACGTTCGCGTTCTCTCCGCTCGGCTGCGACCTGATCAGAGCGGGAGCGCTCCACCACCTGGCCTTCAGTGTCGTCCGGCGGCGGCGGGATCTCGTCAGAGGTATTGTTCCCGCCTCCGCATGCCGCCAGTGCAAGTGTCATTGCCCCGAGCAGAATGCTGCGAACCCCTGATGTCCGACCGCGCATGGTGAAGTCCCTTCCTGTTTATTCCTGTAACCTTTACACGGCTTCGGCGAGCCGCCAACAGGGCGGAAACAAGACTTTTTCGCCACGATTGGTAGCATAGGATCGATTTTGCAGCAGGTGGATGTCCTAATCATTGGCGGTGGCGCCGCGGGTCTGTTCTGCGGCGCACGGGCGGCCCAGCGCGGACGGCGCGTGCACGTGATCGACCATTCGAAGAAACCAGCAGAGAAGATTCGCATCTCTGGTGGCGGGCGTTGCAATTTCACAAATCTAGAGACCGAGCCGGCGCGATTCCTGTCGGAGAACCCACATTTCGCCAAGTCAGCGCTCGCCCGATACACGCCCTGGGACTTTTGCGACCTGATGGCGAAGCATGAGCTGACCTGGCATGAGAAAACGCTCGGTCAGCTGTTTTGCGACCAAAAGAGCGGCGCGGTGATTCAAATGCTGCTGGATGAGCTTGAGGCCGCGGGCGGGCAGTTATCGCTCGAGACCAGCGCATCAGATATTGAGCGCGTCGATGACGGATTCGAAGTCCGCACATCCAACGGATCGGTTCATTGCCAAAGTCTGGTCATCGCAACCGGCGGCCTGTCCATCCCGAAAATCGGGGCGACGAGCTTTGCTTATGATGTAGCCAGGCAGTTCGGACATGACATCATCGATACCCGTCCGGCCCTTGTGCCGATGACCTTCACAGACGCCTATCGCGACGCGTTCTCATCTCTGTCCGGTGTTTCCGTTCCGGTTGAAGCGCAGGCTCAGTCCGGCCCGGGTTTTGTCGAGAACGTGCTGTTCACGCATCGCGGCCTGTCCGGGCCATCAGTGCTGCAAATCTCGTCTTACTGGCATACCGGTGAAGTGATCGCATTTGACCTGCTCCCCGGAATTGACCCGCTCGACTGGCTACGATCCGCAAAAGCCAGCGCGCCTAAACAGACGCTGGCACAACTATTTGCAACCGTTTTCCCGTCCCGCTTCGCAGACTATCTCGTCTGGGAGCTCGGGTTTGAGCGCACAACGCGTCTGGGGGCATTGTCCAATCAGCAGATCGACACGCTGGCGCAGACGCTGAACGCTTGGGAATTGCGACCCGCAGGCACCGAGGGCTGGCGCACCGCAGAAGTGACGGCTGGCGGAGTGGCGACAGACGCCCTATCTTCGCGCACGATGGAAAGCAAACTTCAGCCGGGCCTCTTCTTCATTGGCGAATGTGTCGACGTCACAGGGTGGCTGGGCGGCTACAATTTCCAATGGGCCTGGGCCAGCGCGGCAGCGGCTGCGGAGGTCGCATGAGGTGGCTCTGGGCTCTTTTCGGATTTATCTTCCTCGGCATCGGCGCAGTTGGCCTCGTGCTGCCCCTGTGGCCGACGACGATTTTCTGGATTGCCGCAGTATTTTGCCTGGCAGAATCCCACCCGAAAGTGCGGGACTGGATCTATGCCCGCCCCGGGATCGGTCAGATCGTGCAGGATTTCGTCGAGCGCGGCGAAATCTCCAGGAAAAGCAAATTTATCGCGATCGGCGGTATGCTCCTCGCCTGTACGATTAGCGGTTGGTTCCTGCGCACCTCGCCGTTGGCGCTGAGCATCCTGATTGGCGCGATTGGAATCGGCATCCTGTTCGTGGCGACAAGGCGGGAGCCTGAAAGCGCAGGCTAAGCGCCGAGGCTTTTCTTCATCGGATAGCTCTTCATCCCATCTTCGACCGTTGGAGCGCCGTGGTCGCGCCAGCCCCGCGCCAGATAGAATGCATGCGCCGTTTCCGTGCTTGAAAGCACGAGGTCGTTGATCCCATGCGCGGCGAGCGATCGTTCAAGATTTGAGAGGATTGCAGTTGAAACGCCGCCAAACCGATGATCAGGAGACACATAATTCAGCAGAATTTCGCCTGAGACAGTGGCCATACCAAACCCCGCAATCTCTCCATCGCGCACCGCGACGGCATTGATCAACTGATCATTGCGCAGCCAAAGCGCAAAACGATCCTCGGTCTTGTTTTCAAGCCACCCATGGACCTTGATGGGATCGTTGAGGTGGTCGGCCACACACAATTCCAGAATTGAGCTGCGAAGAAGTGCGACGACCGCTTGCGCGTCGTCATGATTTGCGGACCTGACGAACAACGGAAGCGCCCTTCGTCCTAACCCGCTATCGGTTTCAGCCCAGCTTTGAAGCGCTTCCAATTGTCGACATAGACCTGGGCCGAGCCCTTGATCATCATCACTTGTTGCTCGCTGATCTCTTTGACGACCTTGCCCGGCGCACCCATGACCAGGGAATTGTCCGGGATGACTTTGCCTTCCGGGATCAGGGCGTGCGCACCGATGATGCAATTCTTGCCGATGACGGCGCGGTTCAGCACGGTAGCGCCAATGCCGATCAGGGATTCGTCGCCAATGGTGCAACCGTGCAGCATGACCATGTGCCCGATCGTGACATTCTTTCCGATGTTCAGCGGGCACCCGATGTCAGTGTGCAGCACGCTGCCATCCTGGACGTTGGAATTCTCGCCAATGGTGATTGGGTCATTGTCGCCGCGCAGAACGGCGTTGAACCAGACCGAGGCATTTTCCTCGAGAATCACATTGCCAAGCACTGTAGCATTCTCCGCCACCCAGTAATTGCCCGACTGCGGCAAGGTTGGGCACACACTGTCTAATTCGTACAAGGCCATATCACTCTCCCAGAAAATTTTATTTCGCTCGCGGATTATCGCTGTCACACTCGGTTAACTCTCTTAGTGTGTAATTCAAGACAAGAGATTCGGGAGACGGATTGTTGATGGGTCATAGACCACCCTCACAAACACCACCACCGGCCAGGCAGCCAGATGCCTCCCGGGACGCCCGTTACCCCGCGAATGTTTCACCAACCGCTGCGCCTTTGGCTCGGCGGTTTTTTTCTGCCCACACCTCAGTCCTAAAAGGAGATCCCCATGGGTAAACGCGCAGCCACGAAACGCCAGAAAGCTCAAGCCGCCTTCGACGCTTCGAACTTCTTTGAAAAAGGAGCTGCCCGTGAAACTCAACTCTATGCCATTCCAGGCGGAGGTGAGAGCTGGCATCCTGACGATGCCGATAAACCGAAACGGGCTGAGCCCGCCCATGGCACGCGCAATCAGCGCTATCAAAAGACGGTCAAACCCCGGTCTGAGAACCAGGCCCGCCTGCTCGAAGCGCTCGAGGATAAGTCGCTGGTCTGCGCCCTCGGACCAGCCGGGACCGGCAAGACCTATCTCGCCATCTGCAAGGCAGTGGAAGCGCTGCAGAAAGGCAAAGTCGCCCGGATCATCCTCTCACGGCCCGCGGTCGAGGCGGGGGAGCAAATCGGCTTCCTGCCCGGCGCCATGGAAGACAAGCTCGCGCCGTATCTGCGCCCGCTCTATGATGCCCTCTCTGATCGCCTCAGCCCGCAGCAGCTCAAGCATATGATGGCTGAAGGCCTGATCGAGATTGCGCCCATCGGGTTCATGCGCGGACGCACACTGAACAACGCGTTCGTGGTCATCGATGAGGCGCAGAACTGCACCTATACGCAGATCAAGATGCTGCTCACGCGACTCGGTTGGCACTCAACCATGGTGGTCACCGGCGACCCGGCCCAGAGCGACCTGTTGCCAGAGCTTTCAGGTCTCGGCAAAGCTGCAGACCGGCTGGACAAGCTGGACGGCGCCTCAGTGATCCGGCTGGAAGGCCAGGACGTGGTTCGCCACCCGCTGGTCGCTGAAATGCTGGACGTGCTCTAGGCTCAAGACCAAGACGAACGCTATAGAGCTCGCCGATTCGCGTCGGCGAGCTCTTTTATGAGCGCCTCAACCAGGCTGGCCGCTGGCACAGCACGCGCGAGCGGTGCGCCTTGTCCGGCCCATTGCGCGCCGAAGCCAAACTCGCCGGTAGCTTTAGCGGCGCCGTTCAAGGCTTTGCCGGCATCATAAGCGATGGGATAGTCAGGTGGCGCAATTGGCGCAGCCGCGTCTGCCCAGTGCGTAAATCGGTTGGACAGGCACCTGGCCGGACGCCCGGACAGGGCCTCTGTCATCACGGTCTGGTGCGCGCCCTCTCCCATCAACGCGGCGCGATAACCGTCATCGGCGCTGCTCTCAGGACATGCGACAAAGGCGGTGCCGAGCTGCGCTGCTACTGCGCCAAGGCTCAAAGCTGCCGCGATCCCCTGGCCATCCATGATACCGCCAGCCGAGATGACCGGCAGCGATGTTTGGGCGACCAAGAGCCGGGTCAGCGCCAGCGTCCCGAGCGCGCTATCCGGCAGGCTTGGATCAAACACGCCCCGATGCCCGCCAGCCTCATAACCTTGAGCGATCACGCCATCCACGCCTGCTGCCTCGATCGCTTTTGCTTCGTCGAGATTTGTTGCGCTGGCCAGAAGCACGCACCCGGCCCCTTTCAGCGCCGCAATCCTGGCGGCGTTCGGCAGTCCGAAATGGAAACTGACAACAGCTGGCTTTGTGCGCACCAACAGATCCAGCATCGCATCAAGCACGTGCTTGTTCTCCATCTCGGCAATCTGGCCGACC
>JABSQB010000017.1:0-49979 GCA_013214545.1 Henriciella sp. | reverse complement strand
CAGCATCGCATCATCATCAGCGAAGCTAGTATAGATCGTTCTCAGCTCACGGGGCGGCTCAGCTCCAAACTGCGCGAATTGCGGCTTCAATCGTTCGAGCCAGGCAGCCTCGCGTTCCGGGTCTGGCTGCGGTGTTTCGTGGACAAACAGATTGACGTTGAACGGCTGGTCCGTGGCGTCTTTCAGCTCTGCGATCATCTGCTCAGCGCCTGACACCCCCGCCGCGCCAACACCGATCGAGCCGAGACCGCCCGCATTCGACACTGCCGCTGCCATGGCGGGCGTCGAAACCCCGGCCATCGGGGCTTGGACGATGGGGTGATTGACGCCGATCCTGTTTAATAGATTCATCAAATGACCTTCCTTGATGAGCGCTTTATCCGCCGCGAGGGACCGTATGTCTACACGACCCGTCTACACACGCCTTCGTGGAGTAAAAAACGTGCGGGTAAGTTCAAAATCGGCTATTCGACGCCCGCATAAGTCTGCGAATCCCGGCAGTCTGTTCCGGCAAACAGCGACATCAACACGCACCACAGGACGCAAAGGGAAAGCCGTGCCAGAAGGATTTTCATCGGCGTTAGAGCCGCCTTATTACGCCGTCATTTTCACCAACCGCTTGTCCATGGATGACGATGGCTACGAGCCTATGGGCGCCGCCATGGAAGAGCTGGCGAAGGAGCAGCCGGGTTTTCTGGGGATCGAGTCCACCAGAGGCGCAGACAGGCTCGGCATTACGGTCTCCTATTGGAAAGATGAGGCGAGCATTGCCGCCTGGAAAGCTCAGACCCGCCATCTATTGGCGCAGAAAAACGGTATTGAACGCTGGTATGAGCATTATGAGTTACGCGTCGCCAAGGTTGAGCGCGGCTATAGCGGCCCGGACGGGCGCTCAGTCGATTAGGCACCGGACGTAAAAAAGCCCGCGGCACATGCCCCGGGCTTCATTGAGATCGCTTAGATCGCGCTGCTGATCTATGCCGCGCCAATATCTTCGGACAGGATGGTCATGTTCAGCGCGTAGCTGGTTTCGCCATCATCCACATCCTTATAGACCACTGCGAGGAATTCCGCGCCGAGATAGACCTCGACAGAATCATCGGTCTCCTTGCGTGCGATCAGGCGCAGGCCAGGGTTGAGCTTTTCTTTCAGATACGCCTCGAGACGCAACACTTCTTCGCGGCCCATGCCACTCTCCTATTCAACAGACGCCCTGCCATACCCGCATGCGCGCGGTGTGCAAACCGTTGGCAGCTGATTTCAACAGATTTAGTTATAGTAGCTGTCACCCTGCTTGGCCTGCAGCGTCGCCTCGGGCTCCGGCGGATTGACCGTTCGCCAAAGCTGCGCCGTGCCCCACCAGAGCAACTCGACCACCGCCCGCGCAATCAGGGTCATCAGGATCCCGAAGATAGATGCCTCATTGATGAAGACCCGGAAAACAGCCACGCCCTGCTCGCCCAGGGACGGATTTCGGATCCAGTTCAAATTGGCGATATAATTGGCAAAATCATTGACGCTATTGAACACACCTGGCGCAAACAGCACGCCAAGCATCATCAAAACCAGCACCATAAAAAAGGTTGCTATGATCTTTGACGACGCGTTCGAGAACGAACGGAACAATATCCACATGTCGTGTCACCCCTTATCTCTTATCCTTCGACCATACCGGGATGACAGGGTGACGACAAACCGATTTTACCTATTCGCCTGACCAATTCGGTTTTCGCTTCTGCGCAAAGGCCAGCGGACCTTCAATAAAATCAGGGCCTTTCAGCATCAGCCCGATCGCGTCGTACCTCATTGAGAACGCTTCCTCCAGATTGGCCGTATCGAGGCCTTTCATCGCCACTTCCTTGGTGGTGCGCACGGAAGACGGGGAGCATTCAGCGATCATGCCTGCCCAGCGCATAGCAGCGTCCATAAGCTCTGCCTGAGGCACGACTTCGTTGATAAAGCCGAGTTCTTTGCCTTCGTCCGCCATGACGTGACGGCCGGTCAGCATCATCCCCATAGCCTGCTTCAAGCCAATCTGGCGCGGCAAGCGGTGCAGTCCGCCGGCCAGAGCCGCCAACCCGACTTTCGGTTCAGGCAGGGCAAATCGGGCATTGTCGGAAGCGATGATCAAATCGCAGGCGAGCGCAATCTCGAAACCGCCGCCCATGGCCACGCCATTCACCGCAGCGATGACCGGCTTGAACAGATCATAGCGATTGGTCAGGCCGCCAAAGCCACTCGGCACCGGAAACATCTCGCCGCCTTCTGCCTGATAGCGCAAATCATTGCCGGCACAGAACGCGCGATCGCCAGCGCCGGTGATGATCGCCACCCACAAGTCCTTGTCTTCGGCAAACTTGTCGAACACTTCGCCAAGATCGCGATTGGCCGGCGGATGCACCGCGTTCATCTTTTCAGGCCGGTTGATTTCAACAATCAGAACCTTGCCGTCGACTTTGGTGTTCACGAATTCGCTCTCGATCATAGCGAGCCTCCCGGATGTTTGGATTTCGCGTTAGGCTATGGTCTGACAGGTCCGAATCAAGGATGACGTGGCGACATGGCCTCGAATGATGCTCTCGATCTTTCGCAGATTGATCCGCCGATATGGCGCATCAAGGTGTCCGATGTGGTCTATGGCCCCTACACGCTGGGCCAGATGCGCGGCTTTGTCGAAGAAGGGCGGCTGGCGGTTCGTTCCAGTGTTGCGCGCGGGGATGGCGGCGCCTTTCGTGACGCAGGGGCCTATCTCGACCTCGCCGAGTTTTTTCCGCACACGCCGCCGCCTGCAAAAGACGAAAAGCCTGCACCGTCAAACTTCATGATCACGGTTCAGACCGATGGCGATGGCCGCCGCGCGGTAATCTCCGTGCTCAATCAAAGCGGTCAGTTTTCCGAGCTTATGGCCGGGACGTTCATCCTGAATGCCGAAGTGACCGCCTATGATCTGCGCACCCAGCTCTCAACGGTGCTCGCTGAGCGCGGCAAGTTCATCATCGTCAATGCGGATACCGGGCAGCTCGCCTGGATGGGTCTTGGCGCGGACACCGATCAACATGCCCGCGCCATCTGGAAACGCAGCGACTAGGCGGCGATTTCCACTGTTTCCTGCGGCAGCGGCGCGATCCCGCGGATCGTGTCACAGATCTTCTCTGCGATCATGATGGTCGGGGCATTCGTATTCCCGCCGATCAGGGTCGGCATCACCGAAGCATCAACGACGCGCAGACCATCCACCCCGCGCACGCGTAAATCACCATCCAGCGGTGCATCTTCCTGAATCCCCATCGCGACGGTGCCGACGGGATGATAGATGGTCTCTCCGTACTGACGGATGAAGGCGTCAATCTCTTCGTCTGACTGAACGCTTTGCCCTGGCAATGCTTCGGCGCCGCGAATAGGCGACAGCGCGTTTTGACCTGCAATCTCGCGCATCATTCTGACCGACTCGCGCATCGTTACGCGATCGGTTTCAGCGGCGAGATAGTTCGGATCGATCAGTGGATGCTCAAACGGGTCATCAGACTGGATCATCACAGTGCCGCGGCTGTCGGGGCGCAACTGGCAGGAATGGATGGTGAAACCGTCTTTCTTATAGTCGTAATTGCCATGATCGCGCATCATCGCATTGACCAGGTGCAACTGAATGTCCGGCCGATCGAGGCCCTCGCGGGTTTTCAGAAAGGCACCGGCTTGCAGGAAGTTGTCCGCCCCCGGTCCAGACTTGGACATCAGATACTTGATCCCGACCCCCAGCTTCTTCAGCCCGGCCTGTTTGGAATAGGCTGAGGCCTTCTGCGTCATCTCATGGATCACGGTCACGTCGAGATGATCTTGCAGATTGGCGCCGACATTCGGCGCGTCGACCACACAGGTGACGCCATGCTTGCGGATCTCATCGGCGGGTCCGATACCAGACAATTGCAGAATCTGCGGCGACTGCACCGCACCCGCGCAGACAATCACTTCGCGCTCGGCAACGATCGTCTCTGGCTCAGCGCCCTTTTTGGCGACAATCTCAACACCGTGGGTCTTGCCGCCTCTGAACACCACGCGCGAGACCAAAGCCGTCGACAGGATGGTCAGGTTTTCGCGTTCCTTCTCAATCGGTCGCAGATAAGCAAATGACGCGCTCCACCGCTCACCTTCATGGATCGTGCGTTGATAGGGGCCGAAACCCTCTTGCTGCGCGCCGTTAAAGTCCTTGGTCAGCGGATAGCCTGCCTCACGGCCCGCATTGACGAACATGTCATAGATGCTGTCTTCAAGCGGGCTCTCGGTCACGCGCAGAGGACCATCGCCGCCATGGAAGGAATCAGCGCCGCCCTCATAGCCTTCTGACTTGCGGAAATATGGCAGGACGTCGGAATATCCCCAGCCGGTCAGACCGGTCTGGCGCCATTGATCATAATCACGCGCATGGCCGCGAATGTAGATCATGCCATTGATAGAAGACGAGCCGCCCCAACCGCGCCCGCGCGGCCACCAGAGCTTGCGATCTTCCATATGCTTCTGCGGCGTCGTCCAGAAGCCCCAATTCTGGGGGTTTTCGTCCTTGATCAGTCCGCCGACGCCCGCAGGCATGCGTATCAGCAGCGATTTGTCCTTTTTGCCGGCTTCGATCAGGCAAACGGAAACATCCGGATCCTCGCTCAGACGATTCGCCATCACGCAGCCCGCGCTTCCTGCCCCTACAATGATGTAATCAAAGCCTTTTTTCTGGCTCATTTATACTGCCTCGTTGCTTATTCACTCTGCGCCAATACTGCGAGATTTTCTTAAAGTCTCAACCATTTGTGAACCCGCGCCTCATATTGTCAATGGATACGGCAACGGGCGGTGCGCGGTATATATCTCGGGGAACGTTTATGAGTGCAGCACTGCTAAAAACTGAAGGCCCAGCCTCATCTTTAAGGACGAAGCCAGACCGGCGTCGCCATAAGCGCGTCGAATTGAGCTTGAATGGTCGCTTCCTGCATGATGGCGCTGACCATACATTCCTGACAGCTAATGTTTCGTGCGGCGGTGCGATCGTACAAGCCCGGGCGATCCCGGACGTCGGCGCGGCTGTGGTCTGCTATTTCGACGATCTTGGCCGGGTTTCTGGTGAAGTTGTGCGTCACACCGATGACGGATTTGCGGTGACCTTCAAAGCTTCCGATCACAAGAAAGACAAACTGTCTGATCGCCTGATCTGGCTGCTCAACCACAAGAAATACAACCTTTCCGACGAACGCTCTGCGCCGCGTAAGGCTGGCGGTGGTCCGGCGCTGGTGACCCGCGCGAATGGCACGAAACTGCAATGCCGCGTCATCGACATCTCGCTGACCGGCGCTGCGTTTGAGTTTGATGGGCCGGTTCCCGTCGTCGGCGAACAGGTCCGCGTCGGCACCTTGCGCGGCGAAGTGGTCCGCGCCGTCAGCGGCGAGTTTGCCATCCGCTTTCTGCACCAGAAGAAAACCTAGAAGCCGCCGCCTCGCGCGGCTGTGACTTGATCTTAACCGGCTGAGACTCCATCTAGTCCAGACACCTGCATGGAGGATCGCACCGGTGGAACATAATCCCGACATTGGCGCCCCGCCTCCGGTATGGACCAGATTACGCTTTGAAGCCCGCGCTGCCGCGGCAGATGAGCCGACTATGGCTAGCTATATCGACGCCGCTATTTTGAGCCACGAGACCATCTGCCAGGCACTGGCATTCCACATCGCTGAAAAGCTGGCTGGCCCTGAAATGGGCGCCCAGCAAGTGCGTCAGGTCTTCGCCAATGCCTATGACGCCAATCATGCACTTGTTGAGGCGGCTGAGGCTGATATGCAGGCGACGCTGGATCGTGACCCAGCCTGCCGCTCCATGCTGCAACCGTTTTTGTTCTTCAAAGGCTTCCTGGCCCTGCAGACCCACCGTGTGGCGAACCATCTGTGGCGACAAGGCCGCGAAACGCTGGCCTTCCAGTTCCAGTCGCGGGCGAGCGAGCTCTTTGCGGTTGATATCCACCCGGCAGCCACGATCGGCAAAGGCGTGATGCTTGACCACGCGACCGACATTACGATCGGTGAGACCGCTGTGGTCGGCGACAATTGTTCCATGCTGCACGGCGTCACGCTGGGCGGCACCGGCAAAGAGATCGGCGACCGTCACCCGAAAATCGGCAATGGCGTCCTGCTCTCTGTCGGCGCAAAAGTGCTGGGCAATATCCGGATCGGTGATGAAGCGAAGATCGCTGCCGGTTCGGTTGTTCTGAAAGACGTTCCTGCACAATGCACCGTCGCTGGCGTGCCCGCAAAACAGGTCGGCGGCCCGTGCTGCGAACCGGCCCGGAGCATGGACCAGGCCATCCCGGACGTCGCTGAAGACTAGCTATAGCCGGTTTCCCTTGATCTTGTTGCAACGCGCATGTGCGAGCTGCAGGTTTTCGGCTGCGTCAGACCCGCCTTTTGAGCGCGGAATGATGTGATCCACGGTTACGCGTTGTTTGGCCCAGATTGTCGCGTGTGGCGCCTCAAACCGGTTGCGGAGCATCGGCTCGCCGCATAGTGCGCAGACGCCCGATTGCTCGGTCCACAATGCCTCGAACAGTTTGCTTTCAAAGGCACGAAACGGTTGGCTCACAACCCCTCCGGCGCATCCCAACCGCGACGGGCGCAAGCCGCGAGCACGGTATTGCGAAGCAGACAGGCAATCGTCATCGGGCCAACCCCGCCCGGCACCGGCGTAATTGAGCCGGCGACCTCAGAGCAGCTGTCAAAGTCTGCATCGCCGACCAGTTTGGTTTTACCCTCGCCCTTTTCCGGCGCTGGGACTCGGTTGATGCCGACATCAATCACGCAGGCACCCGGTTTCAACCAATCGCCTTTGACCATTTCCGGGCGGCCCACGGCTGGGACCACGATATCCGCCTCGCGGCACAAGGCAGGCAGATCTGCTGTACGTGAATGCGCGATTGAGATGGTGCAATTCTCGGCCAGGAACAGCAGCGCCGCAGGCTTGCCGACCAGGATCGAGCGCCCGATCACCACAACATGCTTACCGGATAGGTCTTCCCCAAGCGCCCGTTTGGCCAGGATGACACAGCCGGTTGGTGTACAGGGACGCATGCCGGGCTTGCCGAGCGTCAGGCGTCCGGCGCTGGTCTCAGTCAGGCCATCGACATCCTTGTCCGGATCGATCTTTTCGATCGCAGCGGCCTCGTCCAACCCTTTCGGCAAAGGCAGCTGCAGCAGGATGCCATCGACGTCATCATCATTATTGAGATCAGAGATCAGATTCTCGACTTCAAACTGGGTCGCATCCTTGGGCAGATGATGGTGCAGTGAGCGCATGCCGCATTCTTCGGTCTGGCGCACCTTGTTGCGGACATAGACCTGGCTCGCAGGATCTTCGCCGACCAGCACCACGGCGAGCGTTGGCTGACCCGGCAGCCCCTCGACCGCCGTTTTGACGCTCGCGCGCACATCCGCGGCGACCTCTTTTCCGGAAATGATTTCAGCTGCCATGACCCATCTCTCCCATGGTTGACGGGTACGAACGCGCACGCCGCCGCTGCAATGTCCCGCCTTTAGAGCGAGACATCAGATTCGTCACCTGTGCGGCAGCTAAAAACTAGACTGGAATGGCGAAAATGATGCGAGGGATCAGCCAGTCGCGCAGGAACGGGATGGCGAGCGCCACCACCAGAATGGAGAGATCCAGCCCGCCAATCGGCGGAATAAAACGCCGAATGGGACGCGCAACCGGTTCAATAATGGAGAACAGAAAGCCGTAAATCGAACGCACGGTTGGATTGCGATTGTCGACCACCCCGCCAATCATCAACCAGCCGAGAATGACATAGGCCAGCAGTCCGAAGAAGAAGATGGTCAGGACCGGGGATATAAAATAGCTGTGCAGGGCCCAAAAAAGGTCTCTCAAAGCTCAGACTCCGTTATTGTTTTGTGTCACGTAGGATGGTTCTCGGCGCCGGGCAAGAGACGTCTAGTCCGCATTGCGGAAGCGTTTCGATTGCGCCCCGACCATGGCCCGGCCCAAGGGCTCTGGCAGAATCTTGCTCAGCGTAGCCAGGCCCTTGTTCACAGCGCCCGGTACCACAACCGGCTGACCGCGTTCACAGGCGCGCATTCCGGCTTCCACGACAGGCGCCGCTTCCATCCACATCCAGTCTGGCATCTCATTGGTTTTCTCGCGGGTGCCGTTCACATCGTGGAACTCAGACCAGGTGAAACCCGGGCACAGCGCTGTGCAGTGGACGTTCTCATATCCAGCAGCCTCCGCCTCGGCCTGAATGCTCTCGGAGAATTTGATCATGCCGGATTTGACGCTGGCATACAGCGTGTGACCGTTTGACCCCGGCGTGTATCCGGCCAGCGACGCGACATTTATGATGCGGCCAAACCCGCGCTCAGCCATCCCGCCGAGCACTTTGTGAGTCAGTTCTACGGGCGCGGTATAGAGCACGCGGAGAAACGCGGCCTGATCCTTCCACTTGGTGTTGAAGAACGTGCCAGGCAGCCCATAGCCGGCATTGTTGACGACGCCGTCGACATGTCGGCCGGCCTCCTTGATCTCTTTCAGGATCGTGTCAACGCTATTGGCGCGGGCGAGATCCTGGCTGATCACAATCGTGGCGATCTGGTATTTCTCTTCCAGATCACGCGCCAGCTTTTCCAGCCGGTCCGCGCGGCGCGCCGTCAGCGCCAGATCCCAACCAAGTTCAGCATACTGTTTCGCGAATTCCTCACCAATCCCAGCAGACGCACCGGTGATGAGCATGAGTTTTCTATCGGTCATGTGTCCCTATCCCTCTTTTCGCCAGACCCGAACCTTGGTCAGGAAGGCGAGTTTTTGCCGTTCGCCGGTGAAGCCGACTTTGTTCATATGTGGATCAAAGGCCCATTTCAGATAGCCTTTGTAATAGGGCTCATGAAACCCTTCCGGGAAATATTCCAGGAAACCATCCAAGCCCGGTTCATCGCCGAATTGCAGGCTGTCTGCGATGATGAATGCGCCGCCAGGTTTCAGCACGCGGGCGGCTTCAGCGATCACTTTCGGGCGCACCCGCGGCGGCAATTCGTGGAACAAATAGATCGAGATCAGGTGGTCGAAACTCTCATCCTCAAACGGCAAGTCTTCAGCCATGCCTTCGACCACATCAGCCTGCGGCCAGCGCTTGACGGCGCTGCGGGCGGCTTCGGTGTAAGGCGGTGAGAGATCGACCCCTGTGAGCTGTAGTTTCGGCAGCGCGCGCAGCGTCTGCGCCATGAACCGGCCTGTTCCGCAGGCAAGGTCCAGGACGCGCGTCTCACGCTGATCACCGCCGCGAACTTCGCGCACCAGTTCTGCCAGCGCAGCGCGGCGCATCGCGTCTGCAGCGCCGGTGAAAAGCGCTTCGACCTGGTGATCATAAATCTCGGCACTGTCTTCGCTCAGCCAGCCATCGGTCTGATAATGGAAATTTTGCCGATAATAGGTCGGAAAGCGCTTTGGATCGGCCGCCTCATGGGTGCGGACTTCAACGCCGTTCCGATCAAGCCTGCGCCGGTCGACGTCGGCGACATCTTTCAGAAAGGCCTGCGCCCGGCGCACGGATCCCGGCAAATCGCGCAGTCGCATGTCGCGCCCAACCGGGTCGGGATACAGCCCTGCTTCGACATTGGCCCGGTCGTGTCTGAATAGCGCCCAATAGGCCGCCCGCAGGGCTTTCAGATCGGGCTTGTTTTCCGGTTTGAACACCGGCTCTCCCGGGCGATTAAAGCCAGCTGAACGGCGCCGGGCCAGTGCATATTGACCGCCATACCAGGCTGCGCGCAGGCCTTGCGCTGCGGTATAACGGGCGCGACCGGCGTTTCGCATGGCGTTTTTTAGCATTCCCATAGGCGTAACATGGGCGCCGCTGGCCGCATCGTCCAGTCCACATTGCGCCATATTCCTTCAGGTTCCGTTCAGACGGGTTCGTGCAGCGTGTCCAAAGAATGGGCGGGTGCGACTCGCGAAACAGGAGATCTTGAATGATCCGAGCCAGTCTTTTCACCGCTGCGGCGGCCTTTTGCTTGGCGCCAGCTGCGCAGGCAGACCATAATCATTATCGCGGATATCACGCGCCTCAACCGACCGTGGCCAGCGTCGCTTGCGAGAAGCAAAAAGACAGTGATCGCCTGGCCGGCGGTCTTGTCGGCGCCGTTGCTGGCGGTTTGATCGGCGTCGCAATTGGCGGCGAGCTCGAGCCGGATAATGGCTATCACCGCTATCGTGGATACAGAGGGTATCGAGGATACCGTGGCTATCGCGGATATCGACGTCACCGCGGCTATTACCATGATCGCGGCGATGATGGCGCAGAGATCGCTGGCGGCCTGATAGGCGCGCTGGCGGGCGCTGCGATTGGCAGCGAATTGGCCGGCAGCTCGTCCGATTGCGCCCGGACTTATTCACCTGGCTATTACGAGACGGGTGGCTCATACTCGAGCCGTAGCTACGGCGCCGGCATGTCCGATGTGCATGCCCCGACACGTTCGCCAACCGGTCCAGCCTGGGAAAACCCAGGCCAGCAGCAATCGGCCGGAGATGGAGATCCCTTCCCTCAGCCCGCAAGCGTCCCGGGTCCAGGCCCAGCCTATCCGGACTATCCGAACAGCGATGAGGACGACCTCTATGGCGCACCCGTCCAGGAAACCAGCGAGCGCGAATGCACAACCGTGCGCCGCGAAACCCGGCTGCCTGATGGCACTGTGATCCGCGAACCGGTCGAAGTCTGCCAGTCAGAGGACGGTCGCTGGCAGATGCCAGACCCCATTCCGGGCTACTGATCCAGCTTATGTGAGCTATCAAAAGCATAATTAGGGGAAGTTCCGCACTTCCCCTCTTTTTTGCGCGGGCGTAAGAGGGGGCATGACTGAGTATTTCACCCCTATTTCCTTCAAGCAGTGGCCGGATGATAAAGCCGCCTTTGCTGACGCGCTCGGACGCTCGTTTCGCGAGACCGGGTTCGCCGTTATTTCCGATCACCCGATCCCGCAGGGCGTAATTGACCGCGCCATTGCGGCTTCGAAAGCCTTTTTTGAACTGCCCGAAGACGTCAAAGAAAAGTATCATGACGCCGAAGGCGGCCGCCAGCGCGGCTACACGCCTTTTGGGACTGAGAATGCCAAGGGCAATGCAGCAGCGGATCAGAAAGAATTCTGGCACACCGGGCGCGCGCTGCCGGGTGACAGCCCCTACCGCGCGACCATGAAAGACACGCCAGCCGTGCCGGAAGTTGCTGAATTCGACGAAGCGACACGTGATTTCTACGCGGCAATGGATGATTTCGGGGCGCAGCTGCTGCGCGCAGTCGCCTTGCATCTCGGCCTGTCGGAAAGCTGGTTCGATAAGAAAGTCGACTATGGCAATTCAATCCTGCGTTTGCTGCATTACCCGCCGCAACAGGATCCGCCGCCGCAAGGCACAGTCCGGGCCGGGGCGCATGAGGATATTAATGTGATTACGCTGCTGCTCGGCGCTGAAGAGGCAGGATTGCAGGCCTTGCACCGCTCTGGTGAGTGGCTGGACGTCAATCCGCCGGCTGGATCGTTGGTGATCAATTGCGGCGACATGCTGCAACGCCTGACCGGCGGCGTTCTGCCATCGACGACGCACCGCGTGCTCAATCCCGCACCTGAGCGGGCAAGGTTCCCGCGCTATTCGACGCCATTCTTCCTGCACTTCAATCAGGACGTCCTGATTGAAGCGCTGCCGCAATGCCTGGAAGAAGGCGGAAAAGCCGAAACGCCGATCACCGCGCAGGATTATCTCATGGAACGCCTGCGCGAGATTGGCCTGATCAAAACCTAATCCGAAATGGGGTGAGCGCGGCGCCAGTCCGCCCGCGTCACTTCCCAGACCAGCGATTGGCGCGTTGATCCATCTTCGCGCGTACTGGTGATCTCACCTTTGCGCTCGAAGCCGAGCCCATCCAGCATGCGCGCGGTGCGGACATTGTCGAGCGCGCCTGTGGCAACGATCAGCTCCAGTCCGAGACCATCAAACATCCAATCAAAAGTACGTCTGGCCCCGTCAACGCCGGATCGTTTGCCTTGCTGGTCTTGACGCAGCGCGCCGCCAAGATCCCCTGCCCCCCATTCCGGCCAGATCTCAAATTCGGAATAACCAAGCACCTCGCGCGCCTCATCGAAGCGAAGGAACAGCATCCCTTCACCCGCTGCCTGCGCTGCCAGATTTCGCGCGATCATATCGCGCACAGACTCGACGGTGAGCGGTCGAGGCAAGTTATAGATCGGACCATGTATCTTGGGATCTGCCAGAAAGCGATAAAGCGCGTCCGCATCATCCAATGTCGCAATGCGGCTCGGCGCCGCGTCAAAACCAATCCCACGCGCAGCACGAACCGCCGCGCGGATCGCCTGCTGGCGTGGTTCAGGCAGTCGGATCCGGGTCAAAGGTAAGTCGCCCAATCACCCCTCCTTAAGCAGGGCGTCCACCTGTTCGCGCGTCGGCAGGCTTGGTTGCGCCCCGGCACGGGTCACCGCGAGCGCACCAGCGGCGGATGCGAACCTCAGGGCCTGCTCGGGCTCTTGTCCTTCTGCCAGCGCCACCGCCAGCGCCCCGCAAAACGTGTCGCCCGCACCAGTCGTGTCGACGACCTGGACGTCAAAGGCAGGAACACGGGCAATCTCCTTGCCCATCTTGAACAGAGCTGCGCCCGCCCCGCCCAGGGTCAGCGCCACCAACCCACCACGTTCGTGCAAGGCATCGCCATAGAATTCAGCTTCGATTTCATTGACGATCAGCAGGTCAGCGTCTTTAAGTAATTGCGGTGGCACGCCGATGGCTGGGGCCAGGTTGATTGCCATCAGGGCTCCGGTTTCCATCGCCGCGCGACTCGCTGCCTCGACCGCGGTGACCGGCACTTCGAGCTGGGCCAGTATGACGTCGCACTTGGGCAGACCGGCGACGTCGCTCGGTCCAACCCGGCTATTGGCGCCGCTGGCCACAGTGATCTGGTTTTCGCCGTCAGGAGAGACTGCGATCAGGGCGACCCCCGTCGCCGTTCCAAGCTCGCTCATTACGTTTGAAACGTCGACGCCGTCACGGCGCAGCAGGGCCAGGGCCGCTTCGGCAAGCGCGTCATCCCCGACGCAGCCAATCATGTGCACATCCGCGCCAAGACGCCGTGCCGCCAGCGCCTGATTAGCCCCTTTGCCGCCCGGATGCTGTGCGAAGCGTGCGCCGGTTACAGTCTCGCCAGCTTGCGGAAGCGGCGCACCGCTCGCCACGAGGTCAAGGTTGACCGATCCGACGACGCCAATCGTGACAATCATCCATATTCTCCCAGCAGGCGCGCGAGTTCGTCAAAGACGCCATCGCTATCGGCCTGTTCGTACCACAAGACGGGGCCATCCTCGTCAAAGTGCGGAATGGTTCGTCCAAACTGCTTGCCGGGTTCCGTGACAACTTCTACGCGCGCCCGGCGGCCGGTAAACAGATCGGGCCGGGTGACCGCGATCACTGTGCTCGGATCATGCAGCGGCGCATCCCGATCGCCCTTAGCCGAAAATTCGAGCTTGCAGGACGCCTCAAGAAATTGCGCCGCCACTTGCGCTTGAGCGGACTCTACGACGCGCAACAGATCGAGGCGCTGCGGGGTCGCGCGTACACCATGCGTCACGTCGAGGCTGAGGCACCGGATCGGCAGGCCGGAGCCAAATACAGCAGCTGCCGCGTGCGGGTCTGCGAAGACATTGAACTCGGCAAAAGGCGTGATGTTGCCCCCTTCGCGATCAGCCCCACCCATCAGCACCACTTCATGAATCCCGTCCGCGATTTCAGGCGCCATGGTCAGCGCGAAGGCGACATTGGTCATGGGCCCGGTAACGATCAGCGTCAGCGGATCACCAATCGCCGCCTTGCAAGTCTCAATGATCATGTTCACCGCGTGTGTTTCCGACAAGGCGTGTTTCGGGGACGGGAATGGAATGTCCCCGAGACCTGTGCTGCCATGGAAGTCTTCAGCGGTGACCGGATCCCGAAGCAACGGCCGCGGCGCCCCCGCGCAAACCGGAGTGCTCGCATCGAGACCCGCAACCTCTCGCACGATACGCGCGTTTTCGGCTGTTTGAGGCCCTTTCACGTTGCCAGCGACAGTCGTGATCGCTTTCACGTCTATGGCTCGGGCGCCAAACGCGGCGAGCAAAGCAACGGCATCATCAAGGCCCGGATCACAATCTATAAGCGCGTTGATCATCCCCCGTGTCTGCGACGCGTCTTTCCCCTTGGCAAGCCTTGAAACACGGGCGCTGTCCGCTAAACCACTCTGGGACCTCAAGTGCGCAAGGAGCAACAACATGACCGTGACCACCCGGATCGTAGATTATGAGCAAGGCGGCCAGACTTATGAGGGCTTTCTCGCGATGCCCGAAGGCAGCCCGAAAGGGGTTGTCGTCGTTGCCCACGCCTGGGGCGGTCAGTCAGAGTTCGAGCAAGATAAAGCCAAGTTGATGGCCGAATGGGGCTATGCCGGATTTGCGCTCGATGTGTATGGCAAAGGCAAGCGCGGCGAGACGAATGAAGAGTGCGAAGCCCTGATGACGCCGCTCGCCAGCAATCGTCCAGAGCTTCAGTCGCGCCTCGCCGAGGCTCTGAGCGTCGCTAAGAAAGAAGCCGGGACGGACAATGCAGCGGCAATCGGATTCTGCTTCGGCGGGCTCAGCGTGCTCGATATGGCGCGGACCAATATGGCGCTTAAGGGCGTGGTCAGTTTCCACGGGCTGTTCGGCGCGCCAGGTAACACCGCAGACAAGATCGGACCGAAAGTCCTCGCCCTGCATGGCTGGGAAGACCCGATGGCGACACCGGATGATGTCATGGATTTCTCCAAGGAGATGACCAGCGCCGGCGCTGACTGGCAGCTGCACGCTTATGGCGCGACGATGCATGCCTTCACCAATCCGCATGCGGACAATCCGGATTTCGGGACGGTCTATGATGCGGGCGCAGATCGGCGCAGCTTCGCGGCCTGTCAGGACTTCCTGAAAGAAGTCCTAGGCTAAGCCGCGAGGCCTGCCATCAAATACAATCCAGTTGCTATGATACCGCCGAACAGCGCGTAAGGCAGCTGCGTGCGCACGTGCTCCATATGGTCACAGCCCGACGCGAGCGACGCAATAATCGTCGTGTCAGAGATCGGTGAGCAATGGTCACCGAACACACCGCCGCCCATGACCGCGGCGACCGCGAGCGGCAATGGCACCCCTGCCCCGACTGCGAGTGGCACGGCAACTGGCACGAGAATACCGTAAGTCCCCCAGCTGGTTCCCGCAGTGAATGACGTGATACCGGCGGCAACGAACAAGATGGCCGGGATGGTCCATGGCGCCGGGAAGCTGGACGCCATGCCGGCAATGAACTCGCGCATGCCCACGGCATTGAGGCTGGCGCCAAGTACCAGCGCCATATAAATCATCGTCACTGCGGGCAGCAGATCGCCCATGCCCTTAAAGCCGATATCGAGCAGCTCACCCTTGGCGCGACGGGAATGCGCCAGGCAGAAGAAGGCCACGACGGTGCCCAGGATGACTGACCAGAGAATGGCCTGCGAGCCAGAGCCTTCGCGGATGTCGCCATTGCCGGTCCACAGCATGAACCCAATCGTCCCGCCAATCATGACCAGGAGTGGCAGCGCCATATAGATCGCTTTCGAGGCCGGCGCTGGCGCTTCATTGAACATGCCGGTGCCAGAGGTGGAGGCGGCTTTGGAGCCCACCCGTTCAACCGCTGCCAGCGGCCCGAAGGTCTTGTTCGAGAAGACGGTGAAGAAAACGACGATGAGCGTGATCCAGGCATAGAAATTCAGCCCGATCGTGGCCATCAGAACCCCGGTCGCGCCGTCTACCCCGTTCTCGTTCAACAGACCGAGCAGATAAGCACCCCAGCCATTGAACAAGATCAGGACGCTCACCGGCGCGCAGGTGGAGTCGATGATGTAGGCCAGCCGCTCCCGGCTCACTTTCAGCTTATCGAAGAGCGGTCGCCCGAGAATGCCAGTGGTAAGCAGGCTGATATTGGTCTCAACGAAGATCAGGACGCCGCAAATCGCCGTCACGAGGCTGGCCCGGCGCGGAGTCGAGGCAAAGCCTGAATTCTGCAGCCGTTCAACCATCGCACTGATCCCGCCGGAGCGGTGCATATAGACAATCAGCGCGCCGATGATCAGGCAGAAAAGTAGCACCCTTGTATTGTAAGGACTGTCAAACACGCCAACGGCGCGATCGATACCGCCCAGCGCGCCCATGAACGGGTTGAACCCAGCGATAATCGTCTCGCTGAGCCAGATGGCAAGGCCGAGCGCGCAGAACACATTGCGGGTCCAGACCGCGATGATAATCGCGACAATGGGCGGCGTGATGGTGAGCCAGTCCACGCGCTTAGTTTAGAATATCAGGGGACATGAGCCGAGAGGTTCGCGCCTCGTCGGCGGCGCGGACAAGCCGCATCATGTTGCCGCCCCAGATCTTCTCGACCTCTTCTTGCGTGTACCCGGCTGCGAGCAAGTCGCGCGTGATCTTTTGCAGCATCGAAACATCGCTCATCCCGTCGACGCCGCCGCCGCCATCCCAGTCGCCGCTAATCCCGACATGATCCGGACCAATCACGTCCAGCACATGGAAAGTATGCTCCATGAACTTCTCATACGTTGAGCGCGGCCGTGGAAAATCGCGATCGAGTTCCTGGCGCGCCGCAAACCACGTCGCCAGCGCTTCGTCCTCCAGCCCGGCAGGGCTAGCGCCATACTCGGCGTTAAATACGTTGAGCGCCGCCTGACGTTCCGGAGATGGTATCAGCTGTTCGAGATAGCCGCCGAAAATGTTCATCTGAATAACACCGCCGGCCTCAGCGAGCTCGCGCAGAAGTGCGTCATCAATATTGCGCGGGTGATCATAAATGGCGGTCGCGCCCGTGTGTGAGAGGATGATCGGCGTGGTCGACAAAGCGATCATGTCTCGCACTGTCGCATCCGAGGCATGGCTGCCATCAAGCACGAGGCCAAGGCGGTTGGCTTCGCGAACCAAATCCTCACCGAGTGGGCTCAGTCCATCATAGATCTGATTGATGTCAGTGGCGCTGTCGGCAAATTGATTATTGGCGAAGTGGACCGGTGCAATCATGCGTAGTCCGCCAATGTAGAAGTGCTCAAGCAGGGAGACATCCAGACCCAGCGGGTAGGAATTCTCCATGCTTTGAAACACGACCTTTTTGCCTTCGCCGATAATGCGCTCGGCATCGTCGGCGCTGAAAGCGAGCGCCACTTCTTCGTGATACTTGGCCGCGAACTCACGGATCGCGGTCTGGCGCATCAGGCCGTGCGTCCGCGCCGCGGCATAAGACGCCTCATCCAACGGGCCCTGGCGCGTGAAGATCACCCAGAAGCCGCCGTCCAGCCCGCCTTCATTCATTCGGGGCAAGTCGACATGGGTGCCGTCTTCTTCCCAGCTGCCACGTTCGGTGAACAGATAATCATCGGTATGAAACAGAGCCGGTGTATCGAGATGGCTGTCAAAAACGGCGATCGATTCGTGAAACGCATCGGCATCGTCATGGATATGAGCGGCGGCATCCGCCGCCTGCTGCTCAGAAACAATGCTGCCAGCCTCTGGCAATTGAGGCGCGCACCCTGCCACGAAAAGTGCGACCAAACCTGCCTGCCCCAAACGGATCATTCTGGACCTCCTTCAGTCTGCGAACAGACCTAATGAAGACAGGCATCAAAGCAAGTCTGATGCTGCCTGATCTGCCCAGACAACCTCTTGCAAGCCGACAAAGCGCGCCATTCGGGCGAGCTCAGCATCCAACTTCTCCACCCGCGCGACGGTCCATTTGACCTTAGGTTCTCGCCAAAGACGCAAGACATTCAACCGGCCCGCCTTTCGATCGGCTTTGATCTCCATACGACCGACAAATCGATCCCCCTCCAGCAGAGGATAGACATAATACCCCCATTGCCGCTTCGCTGCTGGCACGAACATTTCCACCGTATAGTCAAACCCGAACAGGCGTTTCAGCCGGTTGCGATCCCGAATGACCGGATCAAACGGGTTGAGAATGCGCAGGCGCGAGGTCGGCGCCGGGAGATTGGCAAGCCGTTGCTCAATGTCCGGCGGTGCCAGCACGCAGACGACAGATCTGTCAGCGCAGATGATTTCGACCGGCACCAGGTCGGCTTCATTCTGCGCCGCCCAGGTCTTCGCCTCAGCGTTGCTGACCGCATCCCAGAACCGCTGAATGTCGCCTTCGCTGCCAAATGCCATGCGATCCAAAGCGCCTCGGCAAAGCCAGTCGATCTGCGCTTCATCAGACGGTTCATGCGCTCTCAGGTCATCCGGAATAACCCGTTCGCTGAGATCGTAGAATTTGGTGAAATTCTCCCGGTGCGAGGTCGAGAGCTCGCCTGCATACCACATATAGTCGAGCGCCAGTTTGTGCGGCGGGCGGGCCCACATTTTTTTCTCGCCCTGCACTTTCGTATCAAACGCCTTGGTGCAGAGCGGGCCCTCGTCGCGGATGCGATCTTTAATCTGATTGCGGCCGTCCGCATCAAGCATGCCGCGATGCCATTCCCAGCGCCTGACCTTCGCCTCCAGACGTCGAAACTGGCGCTGCCACATCGGATAGAAAGCCATCGGGATCACGGAGGCATCGTGCGTAAAGTGTTCAAAAACAAGGCGATGGTCCGACAAGTGCTTGTTGAGCATCCGCTCGCGATAATTCTGATTGCGGCTCCAGAGGATGTGATGGTGCGCGCGTGAAACGACCTGGATTGTGTCGAGCTGCACAAACCCCAAGCTCTGTATCATACCGTCGAGATCGAGCTTCCCCGTCGGCGTCGCTGCGAGTCCTTGCGCATCCAGCCAAAGCCGCCGCGCGTCGCGATTGGAAATTTGCAGAGCGGTTCGGTCTGTCACATTCAGGCTTTCGACTTTCGGATCGCACGCCATTGCTTCAACCGCTCTGCGATTGGGCCTTCCCGGCCCAGACCTTTGGGTGTGTAGAAATCCACCCGCTCCATGCCATCGGGGAAATAATTCTGCCCGGAAAAACTGCCATCCGCATCGTGGTCATACTCATAACCATCGCCATAGCCTTGATCCTTCATCATCTTGGTCGGGGCATTGAGAATGTGTTTGGGCGGCATCAATGAGCCCGTATCCCGCGCCGCGGCGCGGGCGCGTTTCAGTCCCATGTAAGAGGCGTTTGATTTCGGCGCCGTGGCGAGATGAACCACGGCGTGCGCCAGCGGGATCAATCCTTCCGGTTCGCCCAAGCGTTCGAAAGCGCGCGCGGCTTCGCCAGCAACCATCATCGCGGTCGGATCCGCCAGACTGATATCTTCGCTGGCCATCACGACCAGACGTCGCGCGATGAACAGCGGATCTTCCCCGCCTTCGATCATACGCGCAAACCAGTACAGCGCAGCGTCCGGGTCAGAGCCGCGTACCGATTTGTGCAAGGCCGAGATCAAATTGTAATGCTCTTCCCGGTTCTTGTCGTAAGCCGGGGCGCGTTTTTGAAGCGCCGTGGAAAGCTGCTCGACGCTCAGTTTGGTTCCTGCTTCGGCAAGCGTGAACGCTTGCTCTGCAAGGTTTAGCAAGTATCGGCCATCGCCGTCTGCCATATCGATCAGCGCCTGACGCGCGCGGTCTTCGAGCGGCAAGGAGCGACCAATCTCTTGTTCCGCTCGCCCCAAAAGTGTTTCCGCGCTCTCGGCATCGATCCGGTTGAGCACCAGCACCGCGCAGCGCGATAAAAGCGCGCCATTGAGCTCAAAGCTCGGATTCTCAGTCGTCGCCCCAACCAGGGTGACCGTGCCCGCCTCGACATAAGGCAAGAAGCCATCTTGCTGCGCGCGATTGAAGCGGTGAATCTCGTCAACAAAGAGCAATGTCCCCTGCCCCAGATCGCGGCGATGCTGCGCGGCTTCGAACACGGCGCGCAAATCCTTCACCCCTGAAAAGATCGCCGAAATGGCTTCAAAATGCAGATCCGTTTCCTGCGCCAGAAGCCGGGCAATCGTCGTCTTGCCGACGCCAGGTGGCCCCCAGAGAATGATCGAGGAGAGCTGGCCCGTCGACAGCATGCGCCCAAGCGCGCCCTCCGGTCCGAGCAAATGATCCTGACCGACCACTTCCGACAAAGCTGTCGGTCTCAATTTGTCCGCAAGCGGTCGCGGCGCGTCTTGCGACAGATCCGAGGCAGCAAACAAATCGGTCATGGTCTGAGCCATAGCTTCGCTTTCCCCTTTTGATAAGGAGACGATTGCCATCCTTCGCGCTGCAGCGCAAGAACATTTCGGGAACGTTTTGGAGTTAGATTGTCACGCTGCCGCTGATCTTGCGGCCATTACGCTCAATCTCGATATCCCAGCGCCCAGGGTCACGATCAAGGGCGTCATTCAGATCGTCCATCGTCTCAATCGGGCGACCATCAATCTCTGTAATGATGTCGCGCGGTTGCACGATCCTCATTCTATAGGCGCGCCGCGACATGCGCGTCACCAGAATGCCGCTGGCAAAGGAATCCTCATAACCAATCTCTTCGGCGAGGCGCGGGGAGAGTTCCACCACTTCGACGCCGGCAAATGGATGGCGTCCGTCCAGCAGCACGCGTTCGGCCTCACTGGCGCCGGGCGGCGGCGCGAGGCGGGTCAGGATGACTTGCTCATTGCCGCCACGCAGAACTTTCAGCGCAACATCTTCGCCGGGTGATTTCGTCGCTGCCAGGAATTTCAGGCCACGCTCATCAAACACTTCGCGATCATCGATGGTGAGCACGAGATCGCCGCGACGCAGACCGGCCAGGTCGGCAGGGCCGTCTTCGTAGACTTCAGAAACGATCACGCCGAGCGGGCGATCCAGGCCCTGAGCCTTGGCAATGTCAAACGTGACTGACTGGCCTTTAAGTCCAAGCCAGGGTCGCACGATCGTGCCTTCATTCACCGCCGCATCGACAACGCGCCGAACCATTTCAGAAGGGATGGCAAAGCCAATTCCGTTCGATCCGCCGGAGCGGGAAAAGATTGCCGTGTTAATGCCGACAAGCTCGCCGCGAGTATTGACCAGGGCACCACCGGAATTGCCCGGGTTTACCGCCGCATCCGTTTGCAGGAAAAAAGCATAGTCAGAGACACCGACATCCGTCCGCGCGGTTGCCGAGATGATCCCGGTGGTCACGGTCTGCCCGACACCGAATGGATTGCCCACGGCGAGCACGAGGTCGCCGACTTCGACCGCGCGGGTGTCAGCATAGTCCAAAACTGGGAGCTCAGCGCCTTCGACATCAGCGCGCAGCACAGCGAGATCTGTGCGCTCATCAGCGAGGATAAGCTCAGCCGGATATTCGCGGCGATCCGCCAGCACGACGACAATCTCATCCGCGCCATCGATGACGTGATTATTGGTCACGATGATGCCGTCCTCACCCATGATCACACCTGAGCCGAGAGAGCTCTGCGTCCGCGGTCCGCCGAACCGGTTGCCGAACATCATCTCCTGAATGGAGGCGCGGCGCTGAACGGTTTTCTTGGTGTAGACATTGACCACCGCGGGCGAGACATCCTTCACCAGCGGCGCGTAAGACAATTCGATCTGGGCCTGGGTTTCCGGGACCATTTTCTCCCAGAAACTCTGCGCCGTCGCCGCGCCGTATAGCGGGCTTACAAGCAACAGAACCAAGGCCACCAGGACGAAGACCACGGCGACCAGAAACTTCGATACGTGTTTTGTCATAGTCTGAGAGTAGATCATGAATATGGCTCTATTCCGGCGCAGGCGCGGACGCAATTGGGCAGAGATGACATTTCAGTTAGATCTTTGATTTTACGTCGAAAACCCAGTGATCATTCGGCGTTCTGATTGGCTAAAGCCTCCAGATTTCGAGCATGATCCTCGCGGCTGATGCGATAGAATGTGATCGACAGCAACATCAGCATCCAGACCGTCAGTAGCGTTGCGGCATAGCCAAAGCCGAGTTTGGCCACGGATTCGGCGCTCGCATCCTCGGGGCGGATGCCTGGCGCGATCGCTGCAAAAGCGAGGATCAGCGAGGCCGTCATCACGCCGACGCCCTGTGACAGTTTCCGGATGAACGTAATCCCGGCAAAGAATGTACCTTCGGATCGGCGTCCGGTCTTCAGCTCGCTCTCTTCAACAATGTCCGTCACCATTGCGGCAGCCAGCATCTGATAGGCGATGATGAGTGCGATATCGAACACGGTCACGACGAGAATAATATAGAACAGCTCCGGCGTTCCGTTCTCGGGCAAGAGACCGAGCAAGCGGGCAAAGACCGGTGCCGGCGCGAGCGTGAAGGCCATCAAGCCAATCACAATCGCGGCGCGTTTCTTTCCCAGAGTCCGTCCCGCAATCGGCGCTAAAACCAGCGCCATGATCGCGGAGAGATAAACCGCGAAGGTCAGCATCGCGATCTGATCGCCGGTAAAGTTCCAGAAGAACCCATTGATGTACTGGTTCAGCGTTGCCGAGATCCCGGTCGCGAGCAGGCCGAACAAGGTTGCGACGAACAGGGCCCGGAAGGATGGGTTCGACAAGGTCTCCCAGATCTCTCCAAAAATCTTGCCAAGCGTGAGATCCCGTTCGGGCGGCGGGCTCTTGAGATGCGGGATACGGTGATGCGTCCCGAGCGCCGTGATCAGGATCGCTGCGAACATGCACGAGGCCCCGGCAAGGCCGTAAACATTCCAGCCTTCTATGTGGAAAAAGCCCTGCGCATCGCCCTCACTTGGCTCAAGAAAGACCGCGAACAGCAAGACCTGCAGGGTCAATCCGCCGACCCAAGCGAAGAAGTAGCGAAACGACATCAGCGACGTGCGCACGTCGTAGTCTTGCGACAGCTCCGCGGACAGGCTGAGGCTTGGCACTTCAAACAACGTATATCCCACGCGGACAATGATGGTCAGCGTCAGCAGCCAGGCAAAAAGCGGTTGCCCCTCAAGGCCCGTCGGCGGGTTCCAGACAAAGAAGTAAGCAACACAGGCCGGAATGGCCGCAGCATAGAGGAACGGATGGCGCCGTCCCATTTTGGAGCGCAAATTATCCGACCAATACCCAACAACCGGATCAGAAACCGCATCGACAATCAGCGCGATCCAGATCGCCGCCGCGACCCACAATCCCGGCAGGCCCAGGATCTGGCTGTAGAAAAGCAACAGGACATAATCGAAGCCATTATTCTTGATCCCGCCCGCGGCGCCCCCAACGCCGTACGCTATTCGTGTGAACAGCCCGAGCTTCGGCTCGGTCGCGCTCGCAGTTTTGGTCATCTAATCTCCGATTTTGATGCGCAGCCCCATCAGCTGCCGCGCCCTAAAGCCATAACAGGCCATATTGTTTACTCAACATCTCCGCCGGCTTCTCGGTTCTCTTTCAACGCTGCGAGATTGGCTTCGTGGTCTTCGCGTGTGATCTGATAGCGGAACAGGAAGGCAATCGCGCTGCCCCACAAGGCGAGCAGGCCAAAGGCATAGCCCGCGCCGAGCATTTGCAAAGTCGCTGGCGACAGATCTCCCGGTTGCACATTTCTCGAAATCTCTGCTGCGGCCAGAACCAGCGACGCCAAGAACAACCCACTGCCGCGGGCCAGCTTGCGCATGAAACTGATGCCAGCAAAGAAGATTCCTTCAGAGCGTCTCCCGGTTTTCAGTTCAGCCTGCTCAACGATATCGGCGATCATCGACGCTGACAGAATTTGATAAGCAATGATCAGCGCCACATCAAAAATGGTGATGACGAGCACCAACCAGAACAGGCTTTCACTACCATTTGGCGGCATCAGGCCGATCAATCTCAGAAGCACCGGCGTCGGCGCGACCGAAAAAGCGATCGCACCGACAATTATCGCGCCGCGCTTCTTACCGAGTGTTTTGGAAACAATCGGAGCCAGGACGAGCGCGATCCCAGCCGACAGGAAGACTGACATGGTGAGGTAGGAAGTCTGGGTGGTGGTGAACTCCCAGTAGAACCCATTGATGTAGTAATTCAGCGAGGCCGCCACACCGGCTGCCATGAAGCCAAACAGCGCTGCGAAGAACAGGCCTTGAAACGACTTGTTCGAGAGCGTTTCGCCAATCTCTGCAAACACCCGGCCGATCGTCATCTTCCGCGCAGGCGGCGGTGCCCTCAGATTGGGAATATGAGAGTGCGTTCCAACCGCGCAAATCAGAATGGATGCGACGATGACCACGGCTGCAACGCCGCCATAGGCCTTGTACCCCTCTTCATTGAGGAACCCGCTTCCATAAGTTTCGGTTTCCACCAGCAAGAACATGAGCGTGTAAGCCGCCATCGCCACACCGCCGACCCAACCGAAAACGTATCGGAAAGACAGGAAGGACGTTCGCTCATCATAATCATCGGTGAGTTCGGCCACGAGCGCGCTGCTTGGCACTTCGTAGAACGTGTAGGCCACGCGTGTGGCAATCGTCACGAACAGCAAATAGGGAAACAAAGCATTGCCAGTGAGACCCGCGGGCGGGTTCCAGGCCAGAACGTAAATCAGGCCGACCGGTAAAGCCGCGATGTACATGAAGGGGTGCCGACGGCCGAACCTGGTTTTAATATTGTCTGACCAGTAGCCGACCAGCGGATCGGTAAAGCCATCGACGAACATGGCGATCATCAGCGCGGCGCCAACCAGCGCGAAATCCACGCCGAGGACCTGACTGTAGTAGAATAACAGGAAATACTCGAACCCGTTATTCTTGATGCCATTCGCAGCGGCACCGGATCCGTAAGCCAACTTCGTCCAAAAACCCGGTTTGCGTGCCGACAGCTCTGTCATGTATCCTCCTGTAAAGCGGCGGGCTTCTATTTGGCCCGCTCGCAAAGAAAGGTGCGGGCTTAAAGCCCAAGCACCATTTTCGACATGATATTGCGCTGGATTTCGTTTGAACCCGCGTAAATGGAGGCTTTGCGATAATTGAAGTATCGCGGCGCCGCGGTGGCGGCGATTTCAGGCGTCGCGAGCTCGCTATTGGTTCCGGCGCGCGCGACTGCGAACATGTCCTGTACGAAGGGAGCGGAATATCCGCCTACGGCCTCAAGAGAGAGTTCCGTGATCGCCTGTTGGACCTCCGACCCTGCACATTTCAGCATCGAGCTTTCCGGGCCAACGCCCTGCCCCGCAGCCAGTGCGGAGAAGATACGTAGCTCGGTCGCGTTCAGCGACTCAATCTTGATTTCCATTTCGGCGATCTTGCGCGCGAAGTCCGGATCCTTGATCAATGGCTCGCCGTTTGATTGTTCGACGCTGGCGAGCTTCTTGGTCTTCGCCAGCATGCTTTTCAGACCCGGTGCATAAGCGTTGCCGCGCTCAAACTGCAGCAAGTATTTCGCATAGGTCCAACCTTTATTTTCTTCGCCGATAAGCGCGTCATCGATTTTGACGCGAACATCTTCGAAGAAGACCTGGTTGATTTCCTGCTGGTTCTCGGTTGGTCCATCCAGAGTGGGCAGCGGCGAGATCGAAATGCCAGGCAGATCCATCGGGAAGATCAGGAAGGAAATACCTTCTTGCGGCTTGCCCTCTTTCGAGGTCCGAACCAGACAGAAGATCCAGTCCGCCCATTGCGCATGCGTGGTCCAGATTTTTGAGCCGTTCAGGACGTATTCGTCACCATCGCGGACGGCGCTCATCTGTAGTGAGGCGAGGTCCGATCCAGAGCCTGGCTCTGAATAGCCCTGACACCACCAAATGTCGGTGCGTTTGATTTTCGGCAGATGCTCGGCTTTTTGCTTATCGTTTCCGAACGCCATGATCACCGGCGCGACCATGGATTTGCCCATAGGGGTTGTCGCTGGCGTACCGGCAGCCGACATCTCCATGTTCAGAATGTAGCGCTGTCCGGCTGTCAGGCCGGGGCCGCCATATTCTTCCGGCCAATTGACCACGAACCAGCCTTTATCATCGAGCTTGCGCTGCCATTCGACCATGCCTTCCTTGTCCAGGTAATTGGTCTTGGACAGGGAGTTGCGACGGCGCAAATCGTCTGAATAGTTTTCCGCGATCCAGTCACGAACCTCTTTCTGGAAAGCGATTTCCTCTGGGGTAAAAGCGAGATCCATGGCGCGCTCCTATTCTACGATATCGTACATGTCGATTTTCGGCGCCCCGGCGAGGCAAGCCCCAAGGCTCGGTTGCGCAGCTTTGAAATAATCAGTCTGGCCGTGCGCTGCGAGCGCTTCACCAGAGGCATACTGTTCCATGAAGATATACGTCGTCTCCGACCCTTTAGCCTTGTAGAGCTGATAGGTCAGGCAACCCGGTTCGTTCGCTTTGACCTTGGCCATCAGGTCTTTGGCTGTGGCTTCAAAATCCGCTTGTTTTCCGTCCTGGATTTCCAGGGTTGCGACGACACCAATCATGGCAGTCTCCTTGTCCGATAGATCTATGGACTCGACAGTATGGACGTTTACGCGAACGGCAAGCCCTCACCCGGGGAAAGGCGGCTGCTCGAACGGACCTCCGAAAACAAAAGCGCCCGGGCGATTGAACCCGGGCGCTCCAAAATATTTCGCTTTGGCGCGAACGCCTAAGCCAGGCGCCTAACCCCGGCGCTTCATCACCAGCTCGAAAATATCATCCATGGCTGAGCCGTCGCGATCGGCATCGAAAAGCGCGCCCAGCATGCCCAGTCCGTCATTCTTCGGCGCCTGCTTCTGGCGTCCGCCACCGAGCAAACCACCCAGCAATCCGCCGAGACCCCCGCTTTGTTTGGGCGCCGCGGACTGACCACCGCCGAGCATGCCTGCCAGCATGGACAGCGTGTCTGGCTCTTCGCTTTTCTTGGCCAGCGATCCCATCACCATGGTCGCCACGACAGGCAGCATCTGTTTCAGCAAATCGTCGCCAAGCCCGGTCTTTTGCGCCGCGCGACTGGCGACTTCACGGCTGACCTCCTTGGAGCCGAGAAGGTGTCCCAGAATGCTATTTCCATCGTCCCGGGTTTCCGGGCGACCGAGCAGTCCCGGCTCGTCCAGATAACGCGCATGCGTGCCCTTGTTCAAAGCCTCGAGCAGCGATTCAACGCCGCCTTGTTTGCCTGCATTGGACTTGAGGCCAGCTGCCAGCGCTGGGATAAGCGCCGCCATGGCTTGCTGGGTCATGTCCTCGCTGAGTCCAAACTGTTGCCCGAGTTGCTGTTTGGCTGGCTGTGCTTGTGGCCCTGCCAGCAGATCCAATAATCCTGCCATCGTGTTCCCCTTTATTGCAGGTGGGCAGGTTACGCTTTGGCAGCCCGATCAATCAAGCAACAGCGCGCAGCGCCACGGCTTCGAGCGCTTCATCGAGCACCTCGAGGCCTGCCCCTGGCTTCGGCCCCTTTTCGCTGAGCGTCCGCCGCCACAGACGCGCGCCGGGCCGGCCATTGAACAGACCGAGCATGTGCCGTGTGATCGAGGATAAGCGCACGCCTTCTTCCAAACGTTCCGCGATGTACGGACGATACAGGGCAACAGCCTCACGGCCGGAAATCGGTGCCTCATCTGCGCCAAAAAGCTTTTGGTCCACCTCGCCGAGCAGCGCAGGCGTCTGGTACGCCGCGCGGCCAAGCATCACACCATCGAAGCTTTGCAGGTGTTCCTGGCAGTCATCCAGCGTCTTGATGCCGCCATTGAGGACTATTGTCAGCTCGGGCCGCGCCTGTTTCAACTCCGCCACCAAACCGTAATCGAGCGGCGGAATCTCGCGGTTCTCTTTTGGGCTGAGGCCTTTCAGCCAGGCTTTGCGGGCGTGCACGGTAAAGACGTCGCATCCGGCGTCGGCGACGCGGTCGACAAATCCGAACAGCGTCTCACGCGGCGGGTCTTCATCAATCGCGATCCGGCATTTCACCGTCACCGGAATGGATACAGCAGCGCGCATCGCTGCGACGCAAGCGGCCACGGTTTCAGGTTCACGCATCAGGCATGCCCCAAAGGCGCCGGACTGCACGCGGTCGGACGGGCAGCCACAATTGATGTTGACCTCATCATAGCCAAATTCTTCTGCGACGCGCGCGGCTTCGGCCATCTTGTCAGGCTCATTGCCGCCGAGCTGCAAGACGACCGGATGTTCTTCTTCAGAAAACCCTATCAAGCGATCGCGGTCACCATGAATGACGGCATCAGCTGTGACCATTTCGGTCCACAGCAATGCGCGCTTGGACAGAACGCGATGAAACGCTCGGCAATGCCGATCGGTCCAGTCCATCATTGGAGCGACGCTGAATTTGTAAGCCGTTTTGTCGAGCATGAGGGGTTTGTTGCCGCCGTACACAAATCAAGTCGCGTTGTCCTAGCGCCGGAGCGGCAAACCTCCAAGCAGGCAAGTGCAACCTGCAGCACCTCGCAAGCCAGGACAGTCTTGCGCAAATATGGAAAAATGACGCAACGCCTTACCTGAACTCGCGGTTGTGTTCGGCGAAATCGACGTCTATCCCGGGGCCAGATGAAATTTTGGTCCAAAGAGGACAGCCGCCATGACCGTGCCTTACCCTACTCTGCAATTCGGCCTTTCCGAAGAAGCTGAAATGATCCGCGACACCGTACATCGGTTCGCCCAAGACGAGATCGCGCCAATTGCGGCGGAGGTGGACGAAACCAATCAGTTCCCACGCCATCTCTGGCCCAAGATGGGGGAGCTCGGCCTGCACGGCATTACGGTCAGCGAAGAAGATGGCGGCACCGGGCTCGGCTATCTCGAACATACCATCGCGGTCGAAGAGATCAGCCGCGCATCGGCGTCGGTTGGCCTGTCTTATGGCGCCCATTCCAATCTCTGCATCAACCAGCTGCGGCGCTGGGGCAATGACGCGCAAAAGGCGAAACACCTACCTGGCCTGATCTCGGGCGAGCATCTCGGCTCTCTCGCCATGAGTGAACCGAACGCCGGGTCTGATGTGGTTTCGATGAAGCTGAACGCGCAAGCGGTTCAAGGCGGCTATCTGCTCAACGGCAATAAGATGTGGATCACCAACGCGCCGACCGCCGATACATTGCTGGTCTATGCCAAGACGGATCCCAATGGTGGTTCGAAAGGCATTTCGGCCTTCCTGATCACACCCGACATGGAAGGCTTCACCACGGCCCAGAAGCTCGACAAGCTTGGCATGCGCGGGTCTGATACGTGCGAACTGGTGTTCGAAGACTGCGTCGTGCCGGAAGAGAATCTCGTCGGCGCACTTGGTCAGGGCGCTGAGATCCTGATGAGCGGCCTCGATTATGAGCGCGTGGTGCTGTCTGGCGTCTCGCTCGGCATCATGCAGGCCGTTCTGGATGCGGTCCTGCCTTACATTCATGAGCGCGAACAATTCGGCAAACCGATTGGCACGTTCCAGCTCATGCAAGGCAAGCTCGCTGACATGTATGTGACGTTGTCGACGGCGCGGGCCTATTCCTACGCCGTCGCCGCGGCTTGCGATCGCGGCGAAACCACGCGCAAGGATGCAGCCGGTTGTATTCTCTATGCCGCCGAAAAAGCCACTCAGATGGCCCTAGAAGGCATTCAGATGCTGGGCGGGAATGGCTACGTGAACGAATACCCAACCGGACGCCTGCTCCGCGATGCCAAACTGATGGAAATTGGCGCCGGCACGTCCGAGATCCGGCGCTGGCTGATCGGGCGGGAACTGTTTGCCGAAACGTCCTAGAGCCATTGCACCTCTGCGCGATCTGTGATGGACAACGCGCATGAACCTGAATGACTGCCACAATTTCGCGGATTTCCGGCGGCTCGCCAAGAAGCGCCTTCCGGGCCCGATCTTCCATTACATTGACGGCGCCGCGGACGATGAAGTGACCTATCGGCGCAACACCGCGGCCTATGAAGATGTGGATCTGGTACCGAGCGTCCTAGCTGGCGTTGAAGACGTCAATATGTCGGTCGAGGTTATGGGGCAAAAGCTCGACATGCCGCTTTATTGCGCGCCTACGGCTTTGCAGCGCCTGTTCCATCATGAAGGCGAGCGCGCCGTCGCGCGGGCAGCAACCAAATATGGCACCATGTTCGGGATTTCATCCCTGGCCACCGTAAGCGCCGAAGAGATCGCCGAGATCGCGCCGGGGCCAAAAATGTTCCAGTTCTATTTCCACAAGGACAAGGGCGTGAACACGGCTTTGCTCGAACGCGCGCGCGCCGCCAAGTTCAACGTCATGGCTTTGACCGTGGATACGATCACAGGCGGCAATCGTGAACGCGATCTGCGCAATGGCTTCACCGCGCCGCCTGCTCTGACGCCTTCCTCGATCCTGAGTTTCGCCACACATCCAAGCTGGGCCTGGAACTTCCTGACCAAGGAAAAGTTCGACATGCCGCATCTCGCCGAAGCGACGCGCGGCGGCGGCAATACGGTGAGCTTTGTCAGCCACTATTTCTCAAACCTGCTCGACCAGTCGATGAACTGGAAGGATGCGGAAAAGCTGTGTGCTGACTGGAATGGCCATTTTGCACTGAAAGGCATTATGAGCGTCGAGGACGCCAAACGGGCGGTTGATATTGGCTGCACCGGGATCATGGTCTCGAACCATGGCGGGCGTCAGCTGGACGGGTCCCGTGCGCCCTTCGATCAACTGGCGGAGATTTGCGACGCCGTCGGCGACAAGATCGATGTCATCTGCGAAGGCGGCATCCAGCGCGGCACGCACGTCCTGAAAGCGCTCTCAGTTGGGGCAAAAGCCGTGTCAGGCGGACGTCTCTATCTCTACGCCCTGGCTGCAGCCGGTCAGGCCGGCGTTGAGCGCGCGCTCGGCAATCTGCGCACGGAGATCGAGCGCGATATGAAACTGATGGGCGCAAAACGGGTGAGTGACCTCACCCGCGATAATCTTCGCTGGCGCTGAGTTACGGCGACAGGCGGTAACCGCCAGCCTCTGTCAGCAGCAGGCGTGCATTGCCCGGATCGGGCTCAATCTTCTGCCGCAGCCGGTAGATATGGGTTTCCAGCGTATGCGTGGTCACCGCTGCATTGTAGCCCCAGACTTCTGAAAGCAGCTCTTCACGCGCCACAGGCTTACCGCCCGCACGGTAGAGATATTTCAGAATATTGGTCTCTTTTTCGGTCAGACGGATCTTGCGATCATCTTCTTTGACCAGGAGCTTCATGCTCGGGCGGAATTCATAAGGCCCGACATCGAAGGTCGCGTCTTCGCTTTGTTCAAAACTACGCAGATGGGCGCGGACGCGGGCCAGAAGCACTGAGAATTTAAACGGCTTGGTCACGTAATCATTGGCGCCGCTGTCCAGGCCCAGGATCGTGTCAGCATCGCTGTCCTGACCAGTGAGCATGATGATTGGCGCGCGCACCCCACGATTGCGCATCACTTTGCAGGCCTCGCGGCCATCCATATCCGGCATGTCCACATCCAGCAGGATGATGTCGGTGCGTTCGGCTTCCGCCATTTTCACGCCTTGCGTGGCGTTCGGGGCCTGAAGGACGGTAAAGCCTTCATACAATTCAAATTGCTCTGCGAGCGCCTCGCGCAACTCATTATCATCGTCCACGAGCAGGATGGTTTTTGTCACAGCCATGACTTTCTCCCTTGTCTTGTGGCCAGCAAATAGAGAATGAGACCTACAGTTTCATTACACGCTTCTTCAGCTGATGTCACAAAAAGGAGAGCAGCGCGTGACCGCCTTGACATTTACTGCCACTGCGCGCGGCAAGTTTTCGGGAAATGGCCTGACCTGCCAATGCGCATTGGGGCGCGGCGGGGTCGTGGGCGCGGCGCAGAAACGCGAAGGCGACGGCACGTCTCCGCAAGGCGTCTGGCAGATGAAGCGAGTCTTCTACCGCCCTGATCGAATGGCGCGCCCAGACACAAATCTGCCTGTCGTGCCATTACGCGAGACCGATGGCTGGTGCGACGCGCCCGATCACCCTCTGTACAATCGCCCGGTCACGCTGCCATTTCAGGCGAGCCATGAAAAACTCTGGCGTGATGATCATGTCTATGACCTGATCGTAGAGCTTGATCACAATAGCGACCCGGTCGTCCCGGCTCGCGGCAGCGCCGTGTTCTTTCATCTCGCCCACGACGATTATCGCCCAACTGAGGGATGCGTGGCGATTTCACGCGAACATATGCTGCTAGTCCTGATAAATTCGAGCGATGAAACTTCAATAAAAATAGAGTTTTAGGCTTACACTCTTCACCCAAAGCCTCTGATCACATTCCTGCCACACGAATCACCGAAACGATGACGTGGGGCGGGCTTCGTAAGGAGGCTGCATATGTTTCAGCTGACTGAGTATTCGCCAGAGCGCCCGGAAATGGGCCACTTCTATCTCGTCACACAAACCGGAGAGCACGGGCCGTACGACACGTATGATGACGCTGTCGACGCCGCCGAGCACCCGCAAGCCGATATGTACGGCTTCAATCCGCGTCGTGGCTATTATGTCATCGACCGGAGCGAACCTGACGAGATCTGACCTTAAGCGATTTCCGCCAAATATTGCTGCAGCTTCATGACAGACGGCACTGCGTTGTCGCGCAGGCGCTTCATGATTGCGATCTTTTCGGTCTCGTGCTCCTCAATGCTCGCCGCGAGTTGGCTGTAGCCATCCAGGCGATTGTCGAGCAGCCACTTGCGAAGGTCTTTCTCTTGCGACCAGTTGTACTGGTTCATCATGAAAGCATTGTGCATCCGGATCCAATCAGTGTCGTGATTGGGCAAAGGCACAACCTGACACAAGCGATTCTTTTCTTCTTCAGTGTCCCGCGTCAGTTCGATATGCGCGATAAAGGCTGCGCTGAAGACAGGCTGGACCGTCCGCACGGTCTGCAGATAGATCGTGTCGCCCTGAAAAACCGTCGTCTCCTCGGAGTTGCCGACCGCGCAGGCTGAGCAATCGACGAACAATGTGTCCGGATCGCTGTCCAGGACATCACCATTCTCAAAAATGATCTTGTCAGGCTCGATGCGGCTGATCCGTCCGTTGCGGATGACATTCTTGACGCGGCGCAGCTCGGCCAGCTCCGGATCGGAGATCGTTGCGCCATGGAACATGTTGGGGCGAACATCTGGATCAATTCGAGTGAAAATGCCCGCCGCCTCGATCCGGTCGAACATGTCAGCGATAGATTCTGAGGTCGCAATGGCTTCCATCTGCGCCGCTTGCGCGCCCATGGTGGCTTCGAAGAACTGGCTGTCAGGCTGGGTATTCTCTCGCCGCATCAGCCAGGCATCACGCGGGCGGACCCAGTGGATCTGATCCGGGTCGACATGATTTTCCAGGAGCCAGACGACCGCATCAATGCCAGTCTTGCCGCCGCCAACAATGACATAGCGCGATGGCTGATCCATGACTTTCGGCAAGTCGTTCAGCGGCATGAACTTGACGCCGTCGGCCACTTCAAAGTTCGGCACATGCGTCGAAGGTACCGTCGTTTTCAGCCAGGTCGCATCGACAATCTTCTCGCGGGCTTTGACCTGATAGGTCTTGTCTGAGGTGAGCGCCGAGATCTTGCCGTCGCCCTCATATTTGCACATTGGCAGATACGTCACGCGACCGCTTGGCAGGAACTGATAGCGCATTACCTCATCAAAATAGGCCATGATTTCAGGGCCGGAGGCGAGATCCTGCAACCCTTTATTGAGGCCGATAGAATCGACAATACCCTTGGAGAGCTCTTTGGAGCTGACGCCATAATACGCTGAAGGCTGGTGCAGCGTGACAAAGGGATAAGCGTCATTCCAATGCCCGCCTGGTTTCTGATGCATATCTACAATCAGAACGGTCTTGTCGCTCTCGGTCAGGACGATGTCGGCAAAGGCCATGCCCATCGCGCCTGCCCCGATAACAAGATAGTCCACCTCGATTGTTTCTGACGCCATGGTCCCCTCCGAAATTGAGTGACTTGATAACAGTGTTATGGTCTGATAATAACACCGTTATTGAAAGTCAAGCCAAGTGTGTCCATGACCGACTCTAAAAGCAAAATCCTAATGGCTGCTTCCGAGCTATTCGCCGAAAACGGCGCCGGAGGCTTAAGCGTGCGCGCCATTTCGGGCCGGGCCGGACTGTCGACGATTGGCATCTACAATCATTTCAACGGCAAACAGGGCATCCTGGATGCGCTGTACATTGAGGGGTTCCAGCTCGTCATGTCGGCGATTGATGTTCTGGATGACGGCCTGAGCCCACGTGAAGCGGTGTTGAAGGGGCTGTCGAATTACATCGACCTCGCCGCCCGAAATCGTGGCCACTATCAGCTGATCTTTGGCGTCGGCGATTCGGCCTATACGCCCTCTTCCGGCGCAATTGCTGTCGGTGAGGAAGCCTTCAACCGGCTGACGCATATGGTCTCACGCGCCATCCCGGCTAAATTGAGCGGGCGTCAAAAGCGCGAAGCCGCGCTGCAATTATGGGCGCTCGCCCACGGTTATGTCAGCCTGCAGGACCATGAAGCGACCGACCTCATCCCAACCGCCGCCTGGCGCGATCTGATCATGAACGCGGTGACGCTGCATCTCGACGCGATCATCGCAAAACACGCAGCTTAAGTCTCCCGCGCGCCGAAAAAGGCCGTGCCAACCCGGACATGCGTTGCCCCGAGCCGGGCCGCGAGCGCATAGTCGCCGCTCATGCCCATACTCACCTGAGGCAAGTCATGCGCATCAGCGAGCTTTTTGAGCAAAGCAAAGTGCGGCGCCGCGGGCTCATCTGCCGGAGGAATGCACATCAGGCCGAGCAAGCGCCCCGGGTAGAGATCGCGAGTCGTCGTGATCAATTCAGATAGCCCCGCAACACTCACCCCACCCTTTTGCGGTTCATCGCCGGTATTGACCTGGATAAACAGATCGGGCGCCGACGCGCCGGTCTTTTCAACGCCCTTGGTCAGAGCCTTGAGCAGTTTTTCTCGATCGAGCGTCTCGATCACGTGAAAGAGCTTCACGGCGTCTTCGGCTTTGTTGGTTTGCAGCGGCCCGATCAGACGAAGCTCGAGATCCTCAAACTGGGCGAGGCGATCGCCCCACCGTTCTTGTGCTTCCTGCACACGGTTTTCGCCGAACACACGTTGCCCGGCCGCAAGCGCGTCGTCGATCCGGTCGTCGGGCTGACGTTTCGAGGCGGCCACCAGAGTTACAGCGTCGCCAATTTCGGCGAGAATGCTGTTTCGGGCTTCGCGGATGGAACCTGGCTGTGTATCTGAACTCATGACCGGGTTGAAACACCAAGCTGCCGCTGCCCGCAAGTGGCGTTCCGTCGCCCGGCAGGTCCAGCGGCATTTTCCGGCGCACCTCCCCCCACTCCTGTTTCTCACTGATCCCGCTCGAACACCCGACCCGGTAAGCGTAGCCCGCACGCTGCCCGTCGGCGCGGGCGTGATCTATCGTCACTTTGGCGCTGCCGATCGGCACAGCGTTGCCGGGCAACTCGCAGACGTGTGTTCTGATCGCGGCTTGTGTTTTCTCGTGGCAGCGGACTCCGAACTGGCGCTGGCTACGGGCGCGGATGGCGTGCACTGGCCCGAAGCGCGTCTGAGCGAGTCCTTGCAGCATCTCGGCAAGTTTGCGCTTCAGACCGCCAGTGCGCATTCGCCCCAGGCTATTCGCGCTGCTTACAAGGCGGGCCTGGATGCGGCGCTCGTCTCAACCGTGTTTCCGTCGAACAGTCCGAGTGCCTCACCCCCCTTAGGACCTACGCGGTTTCGCTGCTGGACAAAGGCCGCGCCGATGCCGACCTATGCGCTCGGGGGTGTGAACACCGCAAATGCGGGCTGCGTCGCTGATTTCGCCGGGATCGCAGCGATTGAGGGCTTTGTTTAGCTGACGGCGCGCACCGCGTCGGCCACCGATTCAACGGCATCATCCATCAACTTGGCGTCCGTTGCCTCCGCCATCACTCGGATGAGCGGTTCGGTGCCGGATTTTCGGATGACGAGACGCCCTTTGCTGCCCAGTGATTTCTCCGCCGCTGCAATGGCGTCTTTCACCGTATCTTCTTCCAAAGGTGCGCCTGATTTGAAACGGACATTAACCAGTTTCTGCGGCACCGGATCAAAGACATGCGCGATCTTGGAAAGCGGCTCTTCCTTTTCGACCATGACGGCGAGCACTTGTAACGCTGCCATCAAGCCGTCGCCGGTGGTCGAATAGTCTGACATTACGATATGACCGGACTGTTCGCCGCCGAGATTGAAGCCCCCCTCACGCATGCGCTCGACGACGTAACGGTCGCCGACTTTTGTGCGCTCCAATGCCAGGCCGAGATTTCCAAGATGCTGCTCCAGGCCGAGATTGGACATGACGGTCGTGACGACGCCCGCCTGAGAGAGTTGTCCCTTTGATTTCCAGTTGGCAGCAATCAGACCGATCAGTTGATCGCCGTCGATTTCATTGCCCTGCTCATCAATGATAATGCAGCGATCCGCGTCGCCATCCAGCGCGATGCCGATATCGGCGCGATAGGTCTGCACGGCCTCTTTCAAAGCCGCGGTATCGGTAGAACCAACTTCAAGATTGATGTTGAAACCATTAGGCTCAACACCGATCGGGAAAACTTCTGCGCCAAGCTCATACAAGGCCGCAGGCGCCACCTTGTAGGCCGCGCCATTGGCACAATCGATACAAATGCGCAGGCCCTTGAGGTTTTTGCGGCGCGGAAAGCTCGCTTTGACGATTTCCACATAGCGCGCCTGCGCATCATCAATGCGTTTCGCCCGGCCGAGCGCATCCGGGGCCGCCAGCTTGTCATCCAGCGCGCGATCCATTCGGGCCTCGATTTCGAGCTCGATTTCGTCAGACAGTTTGTACCCGTTCGGCCCGAAAAGCTTGATTCCATTGTCTTCAAAGCTGTTATGGCTGGCCGAGATCATCACCCCCAGATCAGCCCGCAGCGACCGGGTCATCATCGCGACTCCAGGGGTCGGAAGCGGCCCGAAAAGGGTCACATCCATCCCGACAGAGGTGAATCCGGCCACCAAAGCCGGCTCAATCATATATCCTGATAGGCGAGTATCTTTGCCAATAACCACGCTATGACGCCTTGGACTCGTGGTTCTGAAGTACTTTCCAGCGGCCATTCCGAGCCGCATCGCGATCTCTGGAGTCATGGGAGGTGTGTTCGCAGTGCCACGGATTCCGTCGGTTCCGAAATATTTGCGTGCCATAATGCTCTTATTTCCTTGCCTCGTTCAATTGTACGAGTGTTTACTGATGGTCTTGAAAGGCGCAATGCCATAGTTTTGCAGCAATTTCCAAGGAAGCTTTCATGGCTTCATGGCATATGACCTGCATGAGGTGATGCGTTGGGGAAAAGAGAGGACACGCAAAATGCGTATGAAATCAATCCTTGCGGGCAGTATGCTCGCTTTTACACTCGCGGGCTGTGCCACCGGCATTCCTGCTGACATGTCTGTCGCAGAATATTGCGCAGATGCGGACCGCGCGTCTGAAGATGTCTGCCGCCTGAACGTTCAGATTGACGGCAACACGACTGCGCTTTCTGAAACGAATTTAAGCCTCGGCGAGGCGCGCCAGATCGCTGACGGCGCTGCTGCGGCTGCTGCAAGCGCCCAGGCATCTGCTGATGCCGCGCAAAGCCGGGCTGATGCCGCCTATTCTCTGGCCGAGTACCTGTCTGAGAAGGATCTCGACTGTAAGACCACCACAGTCCAGAAATCGGACACAGGGTCATGTGAGCCAGGCTACACAGTGATGGGCTGTGTCCAGACCCGCTATACGCATCGTGCGGGCGGTCTGTCCTTCCTGCGTGAGTTGAACAATGAGCAGTGCCGCTTCAATAGCCGCGTGCTGGAAATGCAGGTTCGTTGCTGCCGCGCCGCCGGCGGCGATGCTGCTGGCTCATAAACACGCATCAGCGTTCAACTTGAGTGTTTGAGCAAGGGGACCCCATTCGGGTCCCCTTGTGTCGTTTCGCGGTCACTGCTCGTTCGCGGTGCATTCAGCCCTCGTCCGCTACGTGTCCGCCTTTCGTCCGCATTTCAGCCCCTGTCTTCGACACAATCAGAAATAGGATGTGCAATGACGACAAGGCGAGCACGGGGCTAGGAGAAGCCCGCGACCAAATTCTGAGTGGAGTACTATATGTGTGGGATTATCGGCATTCTGGGCAAGCAAGGATCGGCGGCTGAACGCGCGATGGAAGCCCTGAAGCGGCTTGAATATCGAGGCTATGACAGCGCCGGAATCGCGACCCTGAATGACGGACAGCTCGGGCGCCGCCGCGCCGCGGGTAAACTCAGCAACTTGCAGACCCTATTGCAGGAAGAGCCAATTTCAGGCGCCACCGGTATCGGCCACACCCGTTGGGCGACACATGGAGCCGCCACAACCAGTAATGCCCACCCGCATTTCGCTGGCCCGGTTGCCCTCGTTCACAACGGAATCATCGAGAACTTCCGTACCCTACGCAGTGACCTCGAAGCAAAGGGTCATAAGTTCGAGACAGAAACAGATTCCGAAACGGTCGCGCATCTCATCTCCGCCAACATGACGGCTGGGGCTGATCCTGTCGCCGCCGTGAAGTCGGCCTTATCCAATCTCGAAGGCGCATTTGCGCTTTGCATTCTGTTTGAAGGTCGCGAGGACTTGCTGGTCGGTGCACGAAAAGGCTCCCCTCTGGTGATCGGCGTCGGAGACGGTGAGATGTTTCTCGGTTCAGACGCTTTGGCGGTCGCTCCATTCACCAATCGCGTCGTCTATCTCGAGGAAGGCGATTGCTGCGTGCTGAGCCATACGAGCTACACAATTTTCGACGAGGCAGGCGCGGAAGTACGGCGCCCCGAGACGATTGTTCAGGCCGCCGGCGCAACAGTCGAAAAAGGCAATTATCGCCATTTCATGCAGAAAGAGATTTTCGAGCAGCCGGACAGTACGGCCCGCACGATTGGCGCCTACGTGAACGCGTTCGAACAAATGGTGGAATTGCCTGGGGACGATAACGCTATCGATTGGAGTGAAATCACGCATCTCCACATGGTCGCCTGCGGCACCGCCTACTATGCCACCTGCGTTGCTGAGTACTGGTTTGAACAGATTGCCCATATGCCGGTAAAAACTGATATCGCATCCGAGTTTCGCTATCGCCAACCTGCGCTGCCCAAATCTGGCGGACTTGCGCTTTTCGTCAGCCAATCAGGTGAAACCGCCGACACCTTGGCGGCGCTACGTTACTGCAAGGAAGCGGGGCTTAAGACAGCTGCGGTGGTCAATGTGCCTACGTCTACGATCGCCCGAGAGGTGGATCTTGTCCTTCCCACGCTTGCAGGACCCGAGATTGGCGTTGCATCAACCAAGGCCTTCACGGCGCAGCTCTGCGCGCTCGCAGCTGCCGTCATTGCAGCCGGAAAGGCACGCGGCACTCTGGACCGGGAACAAGAGGTAAGCCTGGTCAATGCGCTGAGCGGTGTCCCGCGCTTGATCTCAGAAGGGTTTGCGCTGGACGAGCCCATCGCAGCGCTTGCTTATGATCTGTCTAAGGCGCGCGACGTGATTTATCTCGGCCGCGGCGTTCACTACCCGATCGCGCTTGAGGGTGCACTTAAGCTGAAAGAAATCAGCTACATTCACGCCGAAGGCTATGCCAGCGGGGAGCTGAAGCATGGGCCAATTGCTTTGATCGATGAAGACACGCCGGTCGTGTTCGTCGCGCCTCATGATACCCTGTTCGACAAGTCTCTGTCGAATTTGCAGGAGGTCGCGGCGCGGCGCGGAAATGTTTTGCTGATATCTGATGCAAAAGGCCTGGAGCAAGCGGGAGACACACCGGCCTATGGTATAAAAATGCCAGCTTGCGATCCGTTCATCGCACCGATTTTATATTCTCTGCCAGTTCAGCTTCTTGCCTACCACATCGCAGTGGAGAAAGGCACGGACGTGGATCAACCACGCAATCTGGCGAAGTCTGTTACGGTCGAGTAAGTGCGACCTAAAGAATGCAAACAGCCTGACCGTCCTTGACGGTCAGGCTTTGCATTTCTGGCTCATACAACTGTACCAAACAGGCCCACAGAAAGGGCGGCGCCGAAAACGGCGAGTGGAACAGAAAGAGCGGCGGCGAGGAAGCCCTGACGAGCTTCGTTGTGGGAGGAAACACGCATGGGATTTGTCCTTCTTTGCGTCATTTGAACAGCGACCATACGCTGCCCATAACCTCAATTTAGGACACGAAAATCAAAAATCAATGAATGATTTGAAAATTATTTAGCGTTCAATAACTCACGCGTTTTGATAGGAACGCTTAACCCAGCCAGGATGATGTCCATTACACCTTCTAGCTCACGCTCCAGCTTCGGCAGCGTCAAGCGCGACCAGAGCTGTGGATAGCGGAACTTCATCGTCGCGGACTGCATCATTTCTGCAATGAAATTAGGGTTTTCCATCGCCGCAAAGCTTCCTTCCGCGATGCCTTGTTCCAGAATCTGGACCAGATATACGCGCTCCTGCGCCATCTCTTCATTCGCGAATGTCGGACGCTCGTGAGAAAGCACTTCGGCGACTTCCAAGATTTTGGCGTCATTATCCAATTTCTCAAATGTCGTCGTCAAAGCGGTGTGGTGAAAGCGCCGCATTTTATCGGGGGCAGTGCCTGGACCACGCGCCAATGCTGCGTTTTGGGCGTTGATTTCCATGTTGAGCTTACGCGCCATAGCTTCCGCGATGTCGATCTTAGAAGCAAAGAAGCGGTAGATATTGCCCGCAGACATCCCGCAATCTCTGGCAATTTCGGCCATTGTGGTTTTGCCGTAGCCATAATGCTTGATACGGTCCATAGCAGCGTGAAGGATTTGCTCGCGGGTATCGATTTTGTCGTTCATGCCCATAAGATAAAGGAAAAGTGTGAATGATCAACAAATTGTTCAATTTCGCACGCAGTTGTGGGGTATCGTGTGACTGAGTTTACCCACATTGGCATTCTGGGCGCGGGTGCCTGGGGCACAGCGCTCGCAGCGTCATTGTACGCCAAACAGGAATCCACTCCCCTAAATCTGCCGGTTTGGGCGCTCGAAGAAGAAGTCGCGACTGCTTTGCGAAACGGCGACGGCAATCCGCAATTCCTGTCTGGCTACGAATTACCAAAAATGCAGGCGAGCACGGACATGGCGACGCTGGCTGGAGCTCAGGCAATTCTCGCCGTGGTTCCGGCCCAGTTCGCGCGCACGAGCTTCGAAACGCTTTCGCCTCACGTGGACGTCGGCACCCCGGTCTTATTGTGCGCCAAAGGGATTGAGAGAAGCACGCTCAGCCTCATGACGGATGTGCTTAAGGAATCCATTCCGCAGGCGATTCCGGCCGTGCTGTCAGGTCCGAGCTTTGCGGCAGATGTTGCCCGCGGCCTGCCAACCGCCGTGACGCTCGCCTGCGAGGACGAGCAATTAGGGACGACATTGATGTCCAGTATCGGACAGCCCGCCTTTCGTCCCTACTGGACCGACGACCTAATCGGCGCCGAGATCGGAGGCGCCGTGAAAAACGTCTTGGCGATTGCCTGCGGCATTGTCGAAGGGCTCCAGCTCGGAAAGTCGGCGCATGCGGCGTTGATTGCGCGAGGTTTCGCGGAAATGACCCGCTTGGGCGTCGCAATTGGCGGCCGCGCAGAGACACTGGCCGGCTTGTGCGGTCTAGGCGATCTAGTGCTGACCTGTTCATCACCCCAATCGCGCAATATGAGCTTCGGGCTTGCATTGGGCCAAGGCCAAAGCGTCGACGAAATTTTAGCGTCGCGCAATGCTGTCACCGAGGGGGTCGCCACAGCGCCAGCATTGGTCGCGCTCGCCCATAACCATGACGTCGAAATGCCGATCTGCGAGGCCGTTGACGCGGTCCTAAGCGGACAATCGACCGTGAACGACGCAATGACACGGCTGCTCTCGCGCCCGTACAAAGGAGAATGACATGCCACTATTTTTGGTGAACGCCCGTGACAAAGCAGGCAGCAGCGATCTGCGCCTCGCCAATCGTCAGTCCCATCTGCAATGGGCGAGCGAATACAGCCACCAGATCGCCATGGCCGGGCCTGTCCTTTCCGATGATGGCGAGACCATGATTGGTTCTACCTTCGTGATTGAGTTCGATACCCTAGACGAAGCCCGTGCGTGGGCGGCAGACGATCCTTATGCCAAAGCGGGCCTGTTTGATCGAACCGAGATTATTCCTTTCCTGTGGCTGATTGGCGAAGGCCCGAAAAATGGCTGATCAAGACAAGCGGTTCTGGAAAACCAAACGGCTTGAAGAGATGACCCCCGATGAATGGGAATCGCTGTGCGATGGCTGCGCCAAATGCTGTTTGATCAAGCTTGAGGATGAAGACACAGGCGAAATCGCTCTAACGCGCCTTCATTGCAAACTACTCGACAGCGGAACCTGCCAATGCAGCGACTACCCTAATCGCAAACAGCATGTGCCCGATTGCGTGATCCTGACCCCCAAAGATGTCTCGGAACTACGGTGGATGCCGGCCACTTGTTCGTATCGCCTGATCCACGAAGGCAAGGACTTACCTGAATGGCATCACCTGATCTCCGGTGACAAGACACTGATCCATCGCCGCGGCGCCTCGATCATGGGTCGGACACTCAGCGAGGACACGCTGTTCGATCCGGATGACGAAGACCAAATTGCTGAATGGATTGTCGATTGGGAAGGCAATGAGCCCTGAGCGGACCGACTATGGCCCCTCGATCTCATAGCCATTCTCCCGCAGCATTGTGATGACGCTGTCCGGGCCTGCGAGGTGACCTGCCCCAACCGCGATCAGGATTGTTCCAGGCTCACTCAGCATGCCCTCAATCTGCGGCACCCATTTGCGATTTCGATCCACCAGAAGTGCATCATAGACCGGTCCGCTGAAACCGACCCCGTCCGGGCTCGCCACCAATGACGCAATCCCGTCAATGTCACCATCTGCCCACTCATCGACCAGAAGGTCCAGCATTTGCGGGGACTCTTCGAGCATCAAAGCCGACTCATAAAGCATTGAGATCTGATCCCGCTCATCGAGCAGATCGAACGCATCTGCTTGCTGAGAGATGCTCTCCAGATAGCCAAACGATTTGCCCGCTTCGACAGCTTCCGCCTCGATCACGGTTTCGACGCCGGAACTCGGATCATATCCATCCGCGACAAGCTTCATGACCCCTAGATTGACTGACGCCATCCATGGCTCAAACGTGTTCATTGCGTCCATCGGGACACCGACAGAATCAAACGCATCCGAGACGACTGTTTCATCATCCTCAGACAATACTTCTCTCAACGTCCGGCCATCCTGAAACATGCCGCGCGCAAGAAAATCGGTGGTGATTGCCCGCTGCGCTTCTGGGCTGCTCATGTCGACCTCGAAAACAATCTTGTCAGATTGCGCCAATGCGGCGTCAAATGCTTCTGTACGCCATTCCAATTCGGGGCGGAGGAGGTGGACGGTGCCGAAGATATGTATCTGGGTATCTTCATCCGACAGCAGCCACATGGCGGGGGCACCCGGTCCGCTAGTTGCGCGCGCGGCATCGAGCGCGGTGTTGAACTCTGCGAGCAGCGCTTCTTTGGTCGGGCGCTCGACGGTTTCCTCAGCCGGGACTTCAAGGTCATCAGCAGGCTTGTCCTCGATCACGCCGCCTGAGCCACCACACGCGGAGAGGGTCAGTGCCAGGCTGAAAAGTGATACTCCAAGCCCCATGCGAAACTTATTCATCTGTTTCCCCATATCTTTTCCCCGTGTCTTTTCCCCGTTTCTTTTCCCTTGTGTGCCAAGTGTCGGCGCGGTTGCAAAGCCTTTACCCGCATTCGCATGATTGCATACGCCGAAGCCTTCGCGTAAGAGGCGGATAACGCACCCGTAGCTCAGTTGGATAGAGTACCAGATTCCGAATCTGGGGGTCACAGGTTCAAATCCTGTCGGGTGCGCCACTTGCCCATGATCCAAGCTTAAAACGCGCAATGGTATGAGACTTGCGACTCATGTTTTCGCAGCAATTTCGATCAAATTGGGAGCGCAGCCATGAAATACCCTGTCGCCATCGCCCTCGCGGTTTGCCTGCTCGGACAGGCGCAGGCGGATCAGGCCGGGTTTGATCACGGCACCTGCCGCGAAGATGTGCTGGCCGGCAGCTATACCTGTCATGGCAGCGATACAGTGGTGGTTGCAGGCGTGCCAGAGATCCCGCTCACCGAAGCATCGGCCGGGCGCCTGAATCCCACTGCACCGCAATCAAACTATACAGCGCGCCTGATCGAAGATGACGACGTCTTCGCGGCGCAAGTCGTGCTGCGCAAGAATGGCTGCTATGAAGGTCGTCTCGACGGCGTTCTCGCCGATGGGACGGTTTACGCAATCAAGCTTTTTGAAGCGAATATGGGCCTGCGCCCAACCGGCAAGCTGGGCGCCGACACGGCAGAGGCGCTACGTCAGAGCCATGACCGTTTCGATATCTGCAGATAACGCGCCCTAGCCGGGCAGCACAATCAGGTTCCCGTCCAGTTGGGATCGCGTTTCTCCGCAAATGCGCGCGGCCCTTCTTTCGCATCATTTGACGTGAAGACTTTCTGCTGAAACGGCTGCTGCATCTTCCACAGTTCAGGCTCATCAAAGCCTTCTGACGCGGCCCGGACGAGTTTCTTCGAAGCGGCCACGGCGAGCGGCGCATTCTTGGCCACGCGTTCGGCCAGCGCGAGGGCTGCATCCAGGGCGCCGCCTGGCTCTGTGACGGCGCTGAGCATGCCTGCAGCGTGAGCTTCTTCTGCCGTGATCGGGTCGCCCGTAATGGCCATTTCCATGGCTTTGGCGAACCCTACTCGGCTCGGCAAACGGAAAACGCCACCCGCAGCCGCGAACAAACCAACTTTGACTTCGCGGATGCCGATTTTCGCGCCTTTCGAGGCGACGAGCAAATCGCAGGTCAGCGCCATTTCGCAGCCTCCGGCAATCGCAAAGCCTTCGATGGCGCAGATGAGTGGCTTGTCTGAGCCTTCGCGGACAAACTTTCCGAACGGTCCAATATCTTCGCCGCGCGCAAAGGCCTTGAGGTCCATTCCGGAGCAGAACCCCTTGCCATTGCCTGTGAGCACACCGGCGGTCAGATCGGGATCGGAGTTTAGTTCCTGGATCGCGTCCCAGACGCCATTGGATAGCGCGCCATTGATCGCGTTCATCGCTTCCGGTCGATTGAGCGTAATGATCATCACCCGCCCCCGCCGTTCAACCAATACAGCCTGTTCGTTTTGCTCTTCAGCCATCGCGATTCTCCTCATGCTTTTCCGGCATTTGCCCTTGATGCCCTGATAAAGCGGTATCTGCGTCTGGCGTGCAAGCCTGACCCGAGGGGAGAGTTTGCAAAGGTGTCGGTAACGCGTTCGCGACTATCGCGACATCGCCATCCGGGTTGTGACCGCTGACACGCTGCATGACAGGATCAGGATATCGTGGAACTCGCCTTGTGTATCTTGGACGTGATCCTTCAACAGTGCTTCGCCAGAGAAACCCATCTCTTCGAAAACTTTGATGGCGTTGCGTTGGTCGATCGTCATCTGCGCGATAATCTTGCGCAGCTCCCGCGCGACGGCGATCGCGAAGGTCTGTTCGATCAGCAGGCGACCGATGCCGGATTTTCTGTGGGCTTCGGCCACCAGAACGCGGATTTCACCAACGTGGCGTGACCAGGATTTCGTGTCGATGATCAAAGCGGAATTGCCGATGATCTTTCTGTCTTTTTCGACGATCAGTGTCTCGATATTGCCAGCGAGAGAGTCGCGCACCCAGGCATCGACAACCGGGCGCTTGGAAATGTCACGGCGCAGGTATAGCAGGTCATGCGACGGCAAACCGAGCGCGAATTCGTGCAATTGTTCTTCATCTCCCGCGGCGACTTTGCGCAAGCGAAATCCTGTGCCCAACTGTTCCAGTTCCAGCGGATAGTTCGGTTCCATTAGATTGACCTCTCAGATAACCAATCGTCCAGCTCGGGCCACAACCGTCTGACCGCATTGGCGCCGGCAACGATGCTGACATGTCCGCCTTTCAGGACCATCTCGGTTTTGTCCTTGGAGGCAACTTTCCCAATCAATGGCTCACTGGCGGGCCGTCTGACGATATTGTCGTGCTCGGCCGCGGCGTGAAAGAATGGCACTTTGATCCTGGACAGATCAGCCGAGCGGCCTCCGACAACGAGCGTGCCTTCGAGCAGCTTATTGTCCCACATCAGGTCTTTGACCGTGTCTCTGAAATACTCGCCTGCTAGCGGCAACATATCGTTCGCCCAGCGATCATATTTGCGGAAGGTCTCGACAAAGTCGGAGTCCCACATCTTCTGCCAAAGCTGAAGTCGCGAGGCGGCTTTTCCCGCTGGTTCCAGAGACTCAAACCCTGAGAGCACAAAACTTGGCGGGATGTTGCCAACACTGTCTACCAAGCGATCAACATCAAAATGCTTCTGATCGGTGATCTTGTTGAACATATCCATTTCGTGGAAATCTACCGGCGTCGTGAAGCACACCAGATTGCGCACAGAGTCGCCTTCAAAACTGGCAGTATAAATCGAGGCCAGAACCCCGCCCATACAATAGCCGACGAGGGAGACTTCATCCTCGCCGCTCATGCGTTTCACCACATCGATACACTCTTGAATGAAGCGCTGAGAATAATCTGCCAGGTCGAGAGACTTCTCTTCCGGCTGCGGCGGCTGCCAGTCCATCAGATAGACGTCATACCCGGCTTTGACGAAGTACTCGACGAAACTCACGCCCGGCATCATGTCGAGGCAGTAGCTTCGATTGGTCGTCGGCGCGACGATCAGCATCGGCGTTCGATAGATCTCGTCCGTTTGCGGTTTGTAATGGAAGAGTGACAAGGTTCCGCGCCGGTGAACCACATCCTTTGGCGTCAGGCCAACTGGAGGGTCGGAAGAAACAAAGTAGGAGACGCCATTAATGTTGCGCTGAATGGTCCGCTCCACGAGCTTACGGATCGCTCGTCCTCGGCTTTTACTGCCTTGCGAATTTGCTTCAGCCATTTCTGGACTATTCCTTCTTTGCCGATCTCGTTCGTTTGGGTTGCACTGCGCTCGCTGCTTTCTTCTTCGGACGACGGGTCCGGGGCGGCCCCGAACTTTGCGCGCCGGTCTGGCCCGTCAATTGTAAGATCGCGGCCTCAATCCTAACCACACGTTCTTCGATGCGCGCGCACTGCTCGCTGAGCCGAACAACGTCATCCTGGCTCGGCATATTGTAAAAGTGCAACTGCTTCGCCATCCGGTCAGAAAAGCCGCGCTGCACACGCGTGCGCGTTGTCACGGCAGAGTTCATCACCTTGCCGAAATTCTCGTTGCCGAGAACGGCGCGCGCGATCTCATTCACGCGCTCTTCCAGCGCCTTGATCGACGTTGCTTGTTTATCTTTGGATTTCTTATCGGCCACCACCAACACTCCTTGCATTTCTTATAGGCCCATACATCATTGATGTTAATGGCGTTTTAGAAATGCAGCTTTTGCGAGTGCAAGATCGTGTTGGGAACCAGCCGGTGTGCCTATTGTTCTTGTTTCAAGCTCAGGATCACCCCGGAAAAATCGAGCCCGCCCTGCCCGGCTTCGGACATCGCGGCATAAATCTGCTCAGCCATGCCGCCTAAAGGGCTGGCGACGTCGGCGCCGTTGGCCGCATCGGCTGCCAGGCGCAGGTCCTTCAGCATCATATCGACGGCAAATCCGGGTTGATAGTCGCGATTGGAAGGTGCCGCTTCAACCGGACCGGGCGCAGGGCAATAGGACGTCATCGACCAGCATTGGCCCGACGCCGTTGAAGAAATATCGAAGAAGGTCTGCGCATCGAGTCCAAGCGACTCGGCGAGGTTGAAGGCCTCGGCCGTGCCAATCATCGAAATGCCGAGCAGCATATTGTTGGCGATCTTGGCAACCTGCCCGTTCCCCGATGCGCCTGCGTGGACAATCTTCTGACCCATCACTTCAAGCACAGGCTTGGCTGCGTTGAACGCCTCTTCGCTTCCGCCGACCATGAAGGTCAGGGTTCCCGCATCGGCGGCGGCGGTTCCCCCAGACACCGGGGCGTCGACCATGAGGAACCCGGCTTCTATCGCAGCTTGCGCCGTGTCGCGCGCGTCTTCGACGGCAATAGTCGAGCAGTCGAGCAGAACGGCGCCGGGCTTGGCTGCAGAGAGGATCCCGTCTTGGTCGAGGTACACAGATTTCACATGCTTGCCTGCGGGCAGCATGGTGACCACAGCCTCGGCATCTTTGACGGCTTCCGCGAGAGACTCGGCGGCGCTTGCGCCGTGCGTCACGGCTTTTGCAACGGCCTCGGCGTTCAGATCAAACGCGCGCACGTCGTGGCCAGCCTCAACCAGGTTACGGCACATGCCGCCGCCCATGTTTCCCAGTCCAATGAAAGCAATTTGGGTCACAACTCTTCCTCCAGAAACAGCGCTAAGATAGGGCTGCGGTCTACTGCATCGTCGGGATGATGAAAGCCTGATCGCCGACATCACCTTCCGGCCAGCGCTGGGTCACGGTTTTGATCTTGGTCCAGAACCGCGCGCCCTCCGTGCCATACTGATTGGTGTCACCAAAGGCAGAGCGCTTCCAGCCCCCGAACGTATGATAAGACACGGGCACCGGAATGGGCACGTTGACCCCGACCATGCCGACATTCACACTCGCTGCAAAATCGCGCGCCGCGCGGCCATTTCGGGTGAAGATGGCAACGCCGTTTCCATACTGGTGATCAGACGGCAGTCTTGCCGCCTCCTCCAAACTCTCTGCGCGCACCACCTGCAGGACGGGGCCGAAGATCTCTTCTTCATAGGTCTTCATGCCCGGCTTTACATTGTCGAAGAGGGTCGGGCCGATGAAGAAGCCATTCTCATGCCCTTGCAGCGTGAAGCCGCGGCCATCGATCAGCAGATCAGCGCCATCTTCTTCAGCGCCAATGCGGATATATTCTTCAACCTTCGCCTTATGAGCCGCAGACACGACCGGGCCATAATGAGCGTCCGGATCGGTTGAGACGCCGACTTTGAGCTTGTTGGCTTCGACGGTGATGCGCTCGATGAACTCATCGGCCGTATCCTTGCCGACCGGCACGACCACGGGCAGCGCCATGCACCGCTCGCCAGCCGAACCAAAGGCGGCGCCGACAATGTCTTTGACCGCCTGATCCATATTCGCATCAGGTAGAATGATGCCGTGATTTTTCGCGCCGCCCATGGCTTGCACGCGTTTGCCGTTCGCCGTTCCGCGCGCATAAATGTATTGAGCGATGTCCGATGAGCCGACGAAGCTGATCGCTTTCACCGCAGTATGATCAAGCAGCGCGTCAACGGATTCCTTGTCGCCATTGACGACGTTCAGAACCCCGGGAGGCGCTCCGGCTTCGAGGAACAATTCTGCCAGGCGCATCGGGACTCCCGGATCCTTTTCCGACGGCTTCAGTACGAACGTATTTCCCGCCGCAATCGCCATCGCGAACATCCACATCGGGATCATCGCAGGAAAGTTGAACGGCGTAATTCCGGCGCAAACCCCCAGCGGCTGGCGCATCGAATAGACATCGATCCCCGGCCCGGCAGCGTTGGTGTACTCGCCTTTCTGAACGTGCGGGATGCCACAAGCGAACTCGACCACTTCGAGCCCTCTCTGAACATCGCCGCGACTGTCCGCGATCACTTTACCATGTTCTTTGGACAAGAGCTCAGCTAGCTCGTCCATATTGGCTTCCAGAAGGCGCTTGAACTCGAACATGATGCGCGCGCGGCGCTGCGGGTTCATGGCAGCCCATGCCGGAAACGCTTCTTGCGCGTTCTCAACCGCTTTGCCGACCTCAGACGCATTTGCCAGCGCAACCTTGCCCTGAACGTCGCCCGTATTGGGATTGAGGATATCCGAAAACCGACCAGAACTTCCTTTAACGTGGTCGCCAGCGATGAAATGATGAACTTCGCGCATTTTGGTCAGATCCTTCTTGAACTTTCGGG
>JABSQB010000016.1 GCA_013214545.1 Henriciella sp. | reverse complement strand
CCCAGACATGGATGCGGACCCTCACAAAACCAAAATTTGGAGCTTGACCTGAATGCCCGATTAGAGAAGCGGACATTAGTCATTCAATCACTTTGGCGCCGCTCATTCCTGGAAGCAGACGCTAGAGCGTGGTGAAAATAAAAGTTCGAACGATCGAGACTTGGCACGCGCTCATGTCTTCTCTTTCACGCATCAGCGCCTTAGCCAATCAACAACTAACCTGCAAAATCTTCCGGCAGTCGTTCGCTCCATAGTCTGAGCTGATCAAGCACACCGAGCGCCGAGCGGCCAAATTCTGTGATGGAATACTCGACCGATATCGGGGATGTTTCCAATACGGCGCGATGAACCAAACCTTGCGCTTCAAGTTGACGCAAACGCTCGGTGATCATTTTCTTGCTGGCGCCAGCAATCATGCGCGACAAGTCGTTGAACCGCACCGGTTCGTCTTTCAGATGCCAGAGAATGGATCCTGTCCACTTACCGCCAATGATCCGCATCCCGCGTTCGATCGCACAAGGTGTGTCGCAAGCATCTACGGCCAGTCGGCGTCCTCGCTCGTCTTCTTCCACTCGCGCGCGCATCAAACTCCCCAGGCGATTTATAGGTTACTAAAAGTATACTGGTTGATAATCTACACCGTCTCGCTCAATTACGCCCCAGACGCGGTCCGCGTCAAGGAACATCGCACATGAGACGAAACAAATGAGTAAGATCTACATTATCAATGGTCACCAACCATATCCCTTCGCAAAAGGGGAATTGAACCGAACCCTGGTTTCGCGCGCGGCAATGCATTTCGAAAATGGTGGCCACGAGGTCCGCATCACAGCGGTCGCTGACGGCTATGACGTCGAACAAGAAATCGCCAACCATCAATGGGCTGACACGGTGATGATGCAATTCCCGGTGAACTGGATGGGAGCCCCCTGGCCGTTCAAGAAATATATGGATGAGGTCTACACAGCGGGCATGGATGGACGCTTGTGTGCCGGCGATGGCCGCACCGCGGAAGCGCCGAAGTCCAATTATGGATTGGGCGGTACGCTCAAGAATACGACCTATATGCTGTCTGTGACATTGAATGCACCGGCAGAGGCGTTCGACAACCCGAATGAGACTTTCTTCGCCGGCGGGTCATTGGATGACCTGCTCCGCCCGATGCACCTCAACTCCAAGTTCTTCGGTATGGCCGCTTTGCCGACATTCGCCGCGTACGACGTGATGAAGAATGCCGATATCGAGGCTGACCTAAACCGTTTCGATACGCATTTGCGCGACGTGTTTCCCATTCACCAACCCGCTTGAGCGAGGCGTTGAGCATGACGATCCCAGACATCCACCTGTACACGGCTGCAACGATGAACGGTTATAAGCCCGTTATCTTCCTGGAAGAGGCGGGCGTTCCGTATCAGCTGACCTTCGTGGACTTTTCCAAACAAGAACAGAAGGCACCGGACTATCTGAAACTCAATCCGAACGGCAAAATCCCGACGATCGTCGACCGCAGCGAAGACCGCGCCATTTTTGAATCCGGCGCCATCCTTTGGCACTTGGCTCGCAAGTACGGAAAATTTCTGTCGGAAGATCCCATCACGCAATCCGAAACGCTGCAATGGACCTTCTTCCAGGTTGGGCATGTCGGCCCGATGATGGGCCAGGCGATGTACTTTCAGCGTATCGCTGCACCGAACGGACACGAAGAACCATTTGCCATCAAACGCTATGTCGATGAAAGTCGCCGTCTGTTGGAGGTTCTGAATACAAGGCTTGAAGGCCGAGATTATCTGGTCGACGACTATTCGATTGCTGACATGATGATCTATCCTTGGGCGCGCGCTTATCCGTGGGCCCTGGTCGAGGCCGATGACTTACCGCATCTCAAGGCTTGGTTCGATCGCATAGATGAAAGACCGGCGGTTCAAAAAGCGCTGACGATTCCTGTGGCAAGGCCTCAATTCTGGGACGCGTCAGCGGATGCGGACACCTTCCTGAAAGAGAATGCGGCGCGGTTTGCGGCGGATGTAAAGCCAACCTGATTATCGCGCCTCGGAAAGATAGCTGCTGGCGTTTCTAACGACTGCTTTTGTTCGCATAGCGATCAGACCAATCACACCCTAATGTCCGCTTCTGACCCAAAGCTGACATCTGCACTTATTGTTCTACAAGGCAACGAAGCTCATTATGGTGTTGCCAGTCTTCGTTTGGAAGGTACCTTCAAATTTTTGGACTCGGTCTCTGCAGAACAGCTGTTTGGGGATACTACCATGGTTATGAAGCGATGCTTTTTTGGAGTGCTAGCCTTGAGTTTGCCTCTAATATCTAATGCCCAGGAATTTGACATCACGCCGCAAGCACGGGCGATACTCGAAGCGTCCTGGGTCGAAATCGAATCTAACTGGTCGAGTTCTGAGGCTGAGGACTCTGCGTTCGAGAGATGCGACGACTCAATATTGGGTCCTGGCGACTTACTCAATAAACCGAAACTGCAAGAACTTAACCAAGAGGCTCAACTGTTTGGAGAGCTGAGCATAGCTAGGGCAGGCGACGATTTAATTTTTGTCGAAAAAGGGCACTACTTCACATCACCCGTCCGGATTGAACGGACCCATCAAGGTGGAAATGGTGCAGCAGCATATATAGGGCTTCGCCGAACTGGAAAGTACCGCGAAGACAGGGATTGGGAATGGCTTGACCCAATGTCTCGCGAAGGGGCGCCTGAGTACCTGTTTTTGAAATTGACGCCAATGTTCTCTGGTGAACTCCACGCGATGATTGTCTATCCTGTGGACGCGCGATCAGGTCAGCCACTTTTAAGTTCTAAGACTTACATTCGTTGTGGAGACGTTTCGGAGGCATTAGCATCTGTACCTGCTCCGAACTAAAACATAGGTCGCCACTATTTTTCCTAAGTCGTAAGCTCGCTCCGGACCCAAAGCGGTCCTTTAACTGACCATCGTTCGACAAATCTATCCGGGTGACTAACCAGTGGACCAAACAAAGTTTCAAACTAGAACCGGGAGGTGATATTGCTCGAACAACTTGTTCAGATTGCAGAGCTTATTGGCTTGGTCGTGATTACATGCACTCTGATTTTCATCGCGTTACAAGTTAAGCAGGGTGCAGACACAATGAGGTCGGAAGCACGGCAAGCTCAAATCAATCTCGACTTAGCGTTGGTGTCACGATTGGTAGAATTTCCAGAGATTGGCCGCATTTTTTCTCAGGCTGAGACGCCCACATTCGAAGAAAAAACGCAACTTATGTTCTGGATGATAGGCCAGTTACGAACGCGGGAACATGAGTGGCTTCAATACAAGTCTGGGGCGCTAGATCAGGAAACCTGGGAGAGCTATCGAGGAGTCATTTACTTTGTTCTCGGCACATCACGGGCGCGAGACATGTGGAATCTTACTAAGGCCTACTTCAACGCGGACTTCGTCAAAATGGTTGATGAAATGATGCTGGATGTTCCACCAATCGAGTACTGGGATTCTCTGCGAGAGATAGCGTAGCATAATGTCCGCTTTTGACCCAAAGCGGACGTTTGCCCTCAGCGACTGTCACCCGACGAAGCACCAGTTTACGCTAATACAAAGAACACCGTCCCGTTCTTCCCATTCCGATAGCCCGGACCAACCAAACTCAAAGAAGTCTTTGAGCACCATCGCTTTGGCCTCTTCATCTCTGTAATTCCCCATCGGCTCGAAGAACGAGCGATATTCAAGTTCTACACGGTTGGCCTTCATGATCGCGATGTACAGCTCATCTTGCGTGACATCTTTCAGGGACCGAATTGGCACGGTCGGATGCGTCATCGCATAGTAGACTTTCTCATCTATTTTTCTTCTTGGACTTTGCTGCGCGGCCTTGTCGGAGTTTGCGGCTCGGGCCTGCGGCATTTGAAGCCAATCATGCAGAACAACAGTCCCAAGTTTGTACGCGCCGAAAACAGCCAACGAAAATGTGATAATCAGGAGCGCAATTTCAGTCGCCCGCAATGCCTGTTCTAACGGCACAGTTCGTCCTCCTGTTTAGCCATTTTCGCATTCTCGCGAGGGCGGCAAGCTGGATCAAATCTCCCACGGTCAAACGCATTGACCGAGCAAGAACATAACAAAAACAAAATCTGTTCGTCAAATCCGAAAAAATTGCAGAAAGAAATGCTCATCCTGCTGGGTGGGGGTTACGGCTCCGAACTGATGCGGAGTATAATGACGCAGTCAACACAGAGAAATGATCTCATCTTTTTGGTGAGAATTGCGCCTTCTGAAGGCGTGAAGAAATCGCTCGATGGTCGAGCGGTACTTTGTGTTGGAGGCATCGAATGCCGACGAAATATCGACGAGTTTGGATGCCGGTTACACCGCGCGAACCCGCACTCGCGTTCCTCTCAAATGAGAATGTGATGGCCCGCTGGGGCGTCAAAAAAACCAAGTTCTTTGAAATGAAAAAAGCCGATGGTTTCCCATCAGCAGTGATGACGCCGTTTGGTCCGCGCTACAGAATTTCGGACATCGCGGAGTATGAAAACTCATGGCCCGATAAAATGCAGGGCGGCGCCGAGTGATGCTTCGTGCATCCGATATATGTCCCAATGAGGAAAGGAGCTTCCATGAAGCAGACGGCGAGACGTGCGCCATCAATCACGATAAGGATACGCTCGCGCCGAGCCCCTCAAAGAACTTCGGCATTATTCCGGCTGTTGTAATGCAGGCAGGTTTAACACCACTGCAGTTTGCAGTTTATGCTTACCTTGCAACTTGTGCTTCAAGAGACGGTATTTCGAAACCCAAATACACGACTATTGCCAATGCGCTTCAGACATCAAAAGGACGCATTCAACTAACGATCAATCAGCTTGTGGCGAGAAAGCTGATTACCAAAAAAACAAAAGGGAACGGTCGAAAGCATACGAAGCTTACCTATCAATTGTTGCATCACAAAAAACAGCCGTTTGGGCGCCTCAACAAAGATGAAGTCGAGAACGTAGAGATTCGAACCGCACTACCTTTGCTCGCTATGCTGAGCATGCGCGCTAACGATGAGGCGCTTGCCTGGCCCACGCGTAAGGAACAAATCAATCTTCTAAATAAGACGAAACGTTCCATCGCAGCTCACCAGTCAATCCTTGTGAAACATGGTTTGATAACGGTGGGTAAGAAATCCGACGGCTCAAACCTTTACACCGTTCATCAGCACCTGCCGGATGCACTCACTCAAGGTGCAGCCAATGAGTACTCGCGAGACCGAAGCACCGGTGCAACCAACGAGTACTGCAGAGGGGTAACCGCCGAGTACTCCGAGGGTGCAACCAGCGAGTGCTCCCTTAAAGAACCAAACCAATCCCCCCCAAAACACATATCAAATCATGTCGCGGCTCCGCCGCTCCATGAAGCGCGGCAGCGCGACGGGACGGCCGATTTGTCTGACTTGGGTTTTGCCATCGAGGTCATCTATCAGTTTTTGGAGTTTCTGACGCGATGCAGGAAACTCGCTACGCCGTTTGATCGCGAATTGACCCCGCTGACCGGGAAGGCACGCAGGCAACTTCGACGCTCGGTTTCCGACAGGGCATTAGGGCTTCGAGCCGTGATTGACGCGATACGGACGTTCAATCTGGAAATGTTCGATAACGTTTCAACGATGGAGCGTGAGCCAAATATCTTCATGCTGAGTTCGACGCAGATTATCTCGAGCTGGTATAAAAAATCGCAAGGGCTGTTCAGCAGGTTTGGGATTAAATCCGAGTGTCGCATACCGGATTGGGAAAGCGATTTGAAAGCAAAAGTTTGGCAGTTTCGAACGCCAGCAACATCGCAAGCGCAACTTCCCAAGACGAATAGGTACAAACCGCCAATACCTTTGAGTCCGATTGCGAAACGGAAACTCTTCGAGCCTTCGACGGATGCTGAAAGAGCTAAGGATGATTTGTACGATTTGTGCCGCGCGTGCCCTAAATTGGATTTGGGGTTAGGCCCTCTTCCAAACTCGGTTTTGATGCCGCTCCTTGAAAAACGAATGGCCGAATTTGGCCTCGAAAGCTGGCGGGCGGTTCTGCAATCCATAAAAGAAAACCCGTACCTAAGGGGCGACCAGATACCCGAGCGCAGTGAAGATAGGCTGCGAATAAACGCACTCAGTTTAGCTTCTGACGAGTACGATCATTTTCCGCGAATTCTGAATAACGACCTCGGGAGCGCGAGTTGGCCTGTCGCCATATTGCCCTCAGATGAGCAACAGAACGAATTTCCTCCATAGATGAACCCCAACGAGCGCTGTCAGCGTGACAGCAACCCATTCAACTTCTCCAGTTTGAAAGACCACGAACCAGCCGTCATGAGCACCCACTACGAACAAATCACCATACGCGTTCCACCCGCCACTGCTGAGAAGCTCAGAGACTTTGCGCACGACTGGGAATGGACCCATTCCGACGTCGTAGAAGCGGCTCTGGACGCTCTGGACGGTTCTCTTTCACCTAAGCGAGTACACGGGTGGATATTGGATATGTTTGCCCAAAGAGAGCGACGTTTGGCTAAGCCAAGACAAACTGCTCTACTCATCACACTCCTCGGAAGCACGGAAGCCGCGTTTAAGTTTGAAGAAAGAATCGGACACCGCACAATCTTCTATGAAGCCGAAATTGATGCAGAGGGGTTCTGGCATCCTATCGACGGTTCACCGTTCAAACCGCACTGCATTTATTTCGTAACCGGCAACTCCGAGCAATATTGCATGTTGAACGAGGACAACGAACTGGATGACGTTTCAGATGTGCTATCGGACTGGCTAAAGCTGTAGAGGGGTTTGCACGCTCTATCTGCTCAATCTTGATAGTATTTTTGGTTTGGACGTGTTTGCCAAAAAGAAAACCAAACACTTGTTGACTCAATCGGGGTTCGATTTCGTGCGGACCTCGGCGAAAGAAAGCGCGTTTAAGTCGAGTGGGACGCTCTCTCTGTAATCTCTGGCGCTGAAGTCATCATATGAACCAACCCGAACAGGGTCATCATCTATGGTAAATGCGCCGGTCCAGTCTAAGGCCGCTAAGACTTTTTTGAACTCGGAAACCACGTCAGTAATCGTCGATTCTTCGAGCTCTCCAGTTTCAAAAATAAGAAAAAACTTAATCGAGACGGTTGATGCGTTCCAATCATTTGACGGACGCACTCGCAGCTCTTGCACTAAATCCAAAGCCTTGCCCAAAGGCGAATCGGGATTGCCGTACTTGCTTTGAATCTTCTTTCTCAAGCGAGCGATGGAGGTATTGAAATCTTCCGGAAAAGCGAATCGGCCGAAAGCGCGCTCCAATCCGTAGGCGAAACGACGTGCGCGCTCTGAACTGTCGAAACCCTGCGTACGGGGCCATGTCGTAAGCAAGGTTTTCGAAACGCTCATCGCTTGAGCTAAATCAACCACCACTCCTTCGGGAGCGTTTTCAATAGACACAAATCGCGGTGCTCGTCCCCGAGCAATCATCTCCCTGTGACTTTGGGTAACCTCCACCAGCGGCGCAACAACCACACAAGGTAGCTTGTCTTCTGAACGCACGATGTCACAGGTCTGGGAAATGACCGCGAATCCACGATAACCGTCGGCATATCGCGGTATCAAGCCATCAGGGTTATCGGGCGGTGCTTTATCCGCGAAGATAAATGGGCCACAATCTAATACGAAGTCACCCTGTCGCCAATACTCCAGGGCGTTTGGTATATGCTGCGCGGTCTCGTTCTCGACAGCGGCCAAACTCGTCTCCTCATCGGTCAGACCGCGAGCGAGCGGGTGCTTTCCGGCTCGTCACTTTGGTGACTAATTCAATGTCGTGCTCGTCGCTTTCTATTGCCTCCGACAGCTCATGCCCGAAATGCGCGGGTTGAGTATTCAGTAATTCCTTTGAAGTGAGGTTGCGAGACTCGATTCCCCTGCCAGCGCCTTTCCCAGCTACGCTTTTGGCTTCGTCATACTGCTCATTGATCAACATTGAGTGCAGAGTAAAACCACGCTCACCTTCACCAAGTAACAATCTACGATTGGCGTCGCCATAACCACGATCAATGTACCGAATTGTGGACGCTAATCGGCCCAGTTTTTGATGGTTTGACGCGGCAACTTTTTCTCCGTTGTTCCAATTGTGGATTGTCCTTGCTGAAACACCGACCATCTGAGCAACTTGAGCCCAGTTTAAGCCCGAAATACGCTTAATCTCTTGAACTAGTTCTCTTCCTGACCGGTCACGTCGCAGCCCGTCTGCGAGGAATAGAAGGTCAAATCCCGCAGCAGTTCCACGATTGGCTTTGATGCTCCTGATATGGTCCGCGAGAGAAGCAACCGGAATTTGAAGCGCTCTAACTTGATTAAATGGAGCGAGTGAATCGTATATCGAGGCTTCGTCCCAATTATTACTCGCCGAATTAGACGTTCCGCTCCAAGCAAACGCTGAAACAATGGCGGCAGCTGTGCCAACTTTAGCAGGCATCTAAATATTTCCTCCAAATCGACGCAAGAATTCATCCTGCGCACTCCATCTAAAAAATGCGTAAGCTCGATTCGCCATTGTTCCCACCATTTCGCTTAGCTCCGCGGCGCGAAAACCCTCTTCCACTGGATTGTTTTCCTTAAACGAGTCGATATCCAATACCCAACTTGTCTCATTCGCGGGTGGCGCCATATTCGGGTCATGCGATGCGCCAGCGGGCGTAAGTCCCCAGCGCGCTAACAAACGTCCCTCGCGAGTTGCCGCCTCAATTTGAGAAGACGCACCAACTATATGAGACCTCAATGCTCCAGAATGCATTCCGACCAGTTCTGGGTGTATCAACTTCTCAAGATCACCTAGATTGTGTTGCCCTTCCAAACGGTTGAGGTATCGAAAACCAACACGCGTAGCGAGCGCTGGCTTTAGTGTACGCGAGACCGCATTAAGCACTCGCTCAGTGCGGGATAAAAAATCGTCCCGAGACGTATATACCGCAGTTTCTATGCTAATGAACTCTGGTGCGAGTGAGACACGCCAAATCTTTTGTGCATCAAACAAACGCCAGATGACTTCGTTTGTCGATTTGGTAGAAACTGCACCCTGGTTAACTTCAAACTCGAGAGCTTGAGCAGCATCCTTCGCTAGATGCGGATATTCCTGTCGCAGGACTTCCTGAAAGTCGCCAATATGTTGCTCTTCCGAGATTTTGATTATTTTGGAGAATCTCACTTGTGCCAACACGCGCACCAAAGGCGCAGCCCCCAATTGTACTCGCTCGGGAGGCGCCCCAAAAAGAGGGTCGTTTATTCGTGAACTCATTTAACACTCCCGATGCTGCGAATCTTTTCGATCATCTCATGTGTGAAGTAGGGTGTGAAGTGAGTAATGTATAGTCCGCACCAGGTAAAAAGTTCGTTTACTGGACTTAAACCGCCCACATCACGAATCTACGTCGATCACATGAGCCTTGGCCTCGATAATGCCAGGAAAACAAGACTTGTTTGGTTTCGCAAAAAGTCCGCTTCAAATTTAACGCGCCAGTTAATCAACCATCGCTTTACGCGGCCTTCCAACCCGCCGTGGCGGAGGTTCTTTGAACATTTCATCTGACAACTCAGACACCGGCCCAAACAGATGATGATCGTCAGCCAAACCGGGCGCTAAATATTCTCCCCAAGCTTCCATGAGTGGCCGTCTCTGTTCCAGATGATCGGTTCGAAGATACGCTCGCTGAGTTCTACTTTGCTTTTTGTGCGCCAAGCAGGCTTCGGCGATGTGTTCGGGAACTTCCATCTTTTCCTCAAGCCACGTTCTGAACGTTGCGCGAAAGCCGTGCATCGTGCAGTGGCGGAATGGAGCCCTGAGCAATAGCTTCCGAATGGCGGTCTCAGATATCGGTTTGTGCTTTTGATTTAATCGGAACAGCCATCGGTAACCGATCAAGTCTGTTCGCCTGTTCCACCAACTTGGATTGTCTCTGAGCGCTCTTCCCTTTTCACGGTACTGGACATTGCCCTTTCTGAGTTCAGCCAGCACCCGCAGCATCTCGCGGCTCATGGGAACCATGTGGTGGGTGGTTAAACCCGTTTCCTTCATTCGGACCTCTGGAACCGTCCAGACCAGCTGCTCAAAATCGAACTCCGGCCATTCCGTCCATCTTGCCTCGGACGGTCGCACACCCGTCAACATCGCCCACTGAAGGCACCGTGCTGTCATCGACCCTTCTGCTTCCAACCAAGCATAGAATGCGGGCGCTTCGCCGTAAGGAAGCGATGGATGGTGTTTTACCTTTTTTCTTCGCTTGGGCATGACGTGGACGAGATTATCCGCCCACGCGGCCGGGTTCTCTGCGATAATCCCTTCCACCTTTGCCGTCGCGAATATGGCTCCTAGATGGTGGCGCGTTCGGTCTGCGCTCTCAATCTTGTCCATCCAAATTGGTAGCAAGCAATCTCTGATATGAACCACCTGGATTTCTCGCATGGTCATCGGATGCAAGGACGAACAGTAATCCTCGATACGTTGGCGCCACAACGCGTGCGTTCGAGGTCTTCCGCTTTTCGGGATAGGCTTGTGTCGCTTCAACCAATCGTCTGCGTACTCCCAGAACGTCACCGTCGTTCTGTCGGCGTAAGGACGCCCCGCGACAGCCTTTGAGCCCTCGAAGCTGCCACCATCCAGAATCGTAGCCTCAATCTCATCCCGCTTTGAGCGCGCGTCGTCTAGATTGATATCAGGATAAGCACCTAACCCCATCGTTTTGAGCTTCCCATTTATACGCTTTCGATAGACCCAACTCCCCGCTCCTGGCGCCGAACCTTTCAGAGCGAGCCCTGCCCCATCCGAGAACCAATCGCCCTTTTTGACGGACTCGGTCTTTCGTTTGGTGAGCAGATTCTTGGCCACAAGGTGTTCCGGAAATTGAGTGTACTATGGTTAGCTGAGTAGCACTCCAGTAGCACTTTTGCGGAATCTCGCGCACCCCCACCTTGCAGGAAAAATCATAGATTGGGATATTTTTTTGAATTATTATAGGAGGTTGACCGGAAATATTTTTCCTCTCAACCCCGACTGTCGATAATAGTGTTGCTCCTACTCGCGGAGCCAGCCTATCCTTGAAATCGCTAAACCGGCTCCAGTACCGCATAATCATGCGTGTCCTTGACCGTCTCCATCACCGGAAACGTCGAGGTCTGGGCGATGCCCGGCAATTCAGACAGAACATCCCCTAACAGCTCGCGATAGGCCTTCATGTTACGGGTCCGGATCTTGAGCAGGAAATCATACCCGCCGGACATCATGTGACAGGACTGGATCTGCGGAATGTTCTGAACCGCGTCGCTGAACGCATCGAGGTGACGGCGCGTGGTCGCTTCCAGCTTGACTTGCACAAAGGTGACATAGTCCTGGCGAATGAGCGCCGGATCGAGCACGCCCTTATACTGGCGGATATAACCCTTGGCTTCGAGGCGGCGCAGGCGGGTTAAGCAAGGCGTCTTGCTGAGGCCCACCTCATCCGACAGGTCGCCGACCGAAAGCCGGCCATTCGCCTGCATGGCGCGCAGGATTTTTCGGTCGAAATCATCCAGATCTTCCAACATGGCGTAAGTTTAAGGTCATTTGGATTACTTTTCCATGAAAATAAGCTCAATTGATCCGTTTTTCTACCTAACTCGCCGTCTTTGAACTGAAGCGTAATGCTAGAATAGGTCTCTCACACGGAGACTTTGATGGCTTATAGCGACGGCCTGCCCGCCCCCCTCTTTGACGCGCACCCCTTCACCGCCTTGAGCGAAGCCTATCTCGCGCCAGAGACAGATCTCGCCAAGTCCCTCGCCGCGGCGACAGAGCTATCGCCCTCCGACCGGGCCGAGATTGGCGAGGCCGCAAGTACGCTGGCCGGAACGCTGCGCATTGCCGCGCAAAAGCCTTCGGTCATCGATGCCTTCTTGCAGGAATACAGCCTGTCTTCTGAAGAAGGCATCCTGCTCATGCGCCTCGCCGAGTCGCTGATCCGAACTCCAGACACGGCGACGGCGACCCAGTTGCTGCGCGATAAATTGCTCGCCGGACGCTGGAATGATCATTTCGGCGCCCGGCATGTCATGGTCAAACTCGGCACGGCAGGGCTCGCTTTTGCCAAGAGCTGGATCAAGGCGACGGGCGGCGTTGACGCGGCGAACTTGCTCGCCAAGCTCGGCGATCGCGTCATGCTGAGCGCGGTGCGCCAGGCCGTCGGCTTGCTCGGTCGACACTTTGTGCTCGGCACTTCCATCGCAGGTGCCGCCAAACGCGCCCGCCGATCCGAAGCGGCCGGTTCAACCCTCTCATACGACATGCTCGGGGAAGCCGCGCTGACGGATGCGGACGCGCAGCGCTATTTCGCGTCTTACAAACGCGCGCTTCAATACCTCGCCGAGACCACACCGCGCGGCACACCGCTGCATGAGGCCCCTGCCCTTTCCGTCAAGCTAAGCGCGCTGCACCCGCGTTATGAATACGCCAAGCGCGAGACCTGCGTTCCGCTTCTGGAAGCCCGGCTGCTCGAGCTGTGCGCGATGGCCAAGCAGGCAAATCTCGGCCTGACAATTGATGCAGAAGAAGCGGACCGGCTGGAAGTGTCGCTGCTCGTGCTGTCGCGTTTGCTGGCCTCGGATGTCACCTCAGGCTGGGACGGGCTCGGCCTCGCCATTCAGGCCTATCAGCGCCGGGCGCTGCCGGTGATCGACTGGGTTCATCAGGCCGCGGAATCGCATGATCGGAACATCACGGTTCGCCTCGTCAAAGGCGCTTACTGGGACACTGAAATCAAGCGCGCGCAGGAAATGGGGCTGGAAAGCTATCCCGTGTTCACGCGCAAGGAACATACCGATATCAGCTACCTCGCCTGCGCCCGCAGGCTGCTGGCTTGCGGCGACCGGATCTATCCGCAATTTGCAACTCACAATGCCCATTCCGCCGCTGCGATCGTACATATGGCAGGCACGCGAAGAGACCTGGAATTCCAGCGCCTCTATGGCATGAGCGATGGTCTGCATGAGGTGCTGGCCAAGCAAATGGGTTTCAATATCCGCACTTACGCACCGGTCGGGCGGCACAAGGATTTGCTCCCGTATCTCGTCCGCCGATTGTTGGAAAACGGCGCCAACAATTCCTTCGTCAATCAGATCCTCGACCCTTCTGTGACGGACGCAGACCTCGTCAGCGATCCAATCACCGTTGCGGCCGAATACGGCTTCACGCCGCATCCCCAAATCCATGCGCCGCGGGATCATTTTGACGGGCGTCGCCTGGCCGCCTCGGGCCTCGATCTCAGCCAGTCTGATATCGCTGATCTGGCTGCAACGACGACACCGCTTCACGGCGTGGAAGGGTTTGGTTTGGTCAACGGGACGCCAAGTTCAGGACCCGAGCTGCAAATCCTCTCCCCGACTGATCATGGACACGGCGTTGGCACCATCCGTCAAAGCGTCATCGGCGACGTTGAGCGCGCCATAGTCGCGAGTGGCAACAGTCCGTGGCCCAGCCACACGCCCGCCGAACGCGCGGCGGTATTGCGCCGGGCGGCGGATGGACTTGAGCAGGATAAAATGCGCCTGATGGCCCTCTGTGTCGCTGAAGCCGGGAAGACCTGGATCGATGCCGATGCCGAAATTCGCGAAGCCGTGGATTTCCTGAACTATTACGCCAATCAGTGTCAGCGCCCTGATCTGGCCACGCGAGCGCCGCTTGGACCGGTGGCCTGTATCAGCCCATGGAACTTCCCGCTCGCTATTTTCCTCGGACAAGTGAGCGCAGCTTTAGCGGTCGGCAATAGTGTCCTCGCCAAGCCGGCTGAGCAGACCCCGCTCATCGCCTTCGAGGCGGTTAAGATCCTGCACGCGGCGGGCATTCCGGAAGACGCCCTCCATCTTCTGCTCGGGGATGGCAAACTCGGTGCCGCACTCGTCGCAAATCCGGCGGTGGCGGGCGTCTGTTTAACAGGCTCCACGCAAACGGCCAAGCGGATCGCTGCGACTCTGGCTGAGACCGGGCGTGCCACGCTGCCATTGATCGCTGAGACTGGCGGTATCAATGCGATGTTGATCGACTCAACCGCCTTGCTCGAACAGGCGGTCAAAGACGTCATCGACTCTGCCTTTCAAAGCGCCGGACAACGCTGCTCCGCCTGCCGCATTGTCTGTGTTCAGGAAGATATTGCCGCGGCTTTCAATGCCATGCTGAACGGCGCCGTCGCCGAACTCGACATGGGTGACCCGGCTGATTTGAACTCCGATCTCGGTCCAGTCATTGATGCACAGGCGAAGGCGCGGATCAGTGCGCATATCGACGCGATGCGTCGGCGCTTTGCCGTGATCGCGGAAGGTCCATCCATTGGGTCTGAGCATGGTACATTCGTTCCGCCCATCGCGTTCGAACTCGATTCAATTGACGACCTTCAGGAAGAGATCTTTGGCCCGGTTCTGCACGTGGTGCGCTTCAAGGCGGAGGCCTTCGATCAAACCGTCGATGCGATCAATTCGCTTGGCTTTGGGCTTACGATGGGCTTGCACACGCGCCTTGATTTCCGGATCGAACGCCTCGCCGCGCGGGCGCAGGTTGGCAATCTCTATGTCAATCGCAATCAGATTGGCGCTGTGGTGGGTGTCCAGCCGTTTGGCGGACACGGCCTTTCCGGCACCGGCCCGAAAGCTGGCGGTCCGAACTATTTGGCGCGCCTGTCCCGCACTGATGACAGCGTGAGCGGAGAGACGCCGCCGCTTGAAACGCGGCTACCAGGGCCAACCGGCGAGGATAATCGCCTGACCTATCATCCGCGCGGTCGCTTACTCTGCCTGGGCGGCGACACAGCGGACGTTTTGCAGCGACAAATCGAGCGGGCTGAGGCCACGGGCAATATCGCCGTCACACTGGATCAAGCCGATCATGACAGCCTGTATCTCCCCGATGGCATTGACGGGGTCATCGCTGACGGCGCGCTGCGCGAGCGTGCCGGCGTCCTGCTTGCGAAACGGGATGGACCGATCCTTCCCCTGCTCTCTGCCGACGACGCGGATCAGCGCTATTGGATCGAAAAAGTGCTGACCGTGAACACGACTGCGGCCGGCGGCAATGCCTCCCTGCTCGCATCGGTTTAGCGCGAGCAGCTCTTCTAAGTCGTCAGCGTCTGTTTAAGGGCGCGTTGCCAGCCTTTGACGAGCGTGTTTCGCAGATCATCAGACATGTTGGGTTCAAAGCGGCGACCCGGCGCTGTGCGCGCGGCCCACGCGGCTTCGGTGACCCAGCCGAGCTGCATGCCCGCCAGAGCGGCTGCGCCAAGGGCGGTCATCTCCATGAAATCGGGACGCTCGACCGGGCGGTCGCAAATGTCGGCAATGAACTGCATCAGCCAGTCATTGGCCGCCATACCGCCATCCACGCGCAGCAAGGCCACGTCTGCGCCGTCCGCCGCGAAGGCGGTCAGCAAATCGCGGGTTTGATAGGCCGCTGATTCCAGTCCGGCCCGAACCAGGTGCGCGGCGCTCGCTGCCCGCGTCAGCCCGGTCACGGTGCCGCGCGCATTCGCGTCCCAATGCGGCGCGCCGAGCCCGGTAAATCCAGGCACAAGATAGACACCGGCATTGTCGTCCAGGCCCTCCGCCATCTCTTCTGACTGCGCCGCATCGGCAATCAATCCGAGTTCATCACGCAGCCATTGAATGACGGTTCCGGCATTGAAGATCGCGCCCTCCAGCGCGTAGGCCGCGCCGCCGCCCTCAATGCCATAGCCGAGCGTTCCAAGCAGGCGGTTTTCCGATTTCGGAATCTCGGCTCCGGTATTGGCAACCAGAAACGCGCCGGTGCCATAGGTAATCTTCGCCGTTTGCGGGGCGAGACAGCCCTGCCCGACCAGGGCCGCCTGCTGGTCGCCAATCGCTGACAGGATCGGGATCGCACGTCCGAACAGCGCTGGGTCTGTGGCCCCGAAACGGGCGCCGCTCGGCTTGACCTCTGGCAACAGGCTGGCGGGCACATTGAGCAGCTCCAGCATCGCCGTCGACCAACCAGCATCCGGCGAGATGTTCAGCGGATAGAGCAGTGTGCGCGAGGCATTGGTCATATCCGTGGCGTGCACCGCGCCGCCAGTCAGGCGCCAGATCAGATAAGTATCGACAGTCCCAAAAGCGAGCTCGCCCGCCTCAGCCCGCGTCCGCGCGCCGTCAACATTGTCGAGCAGCCAGGCGGCTTTGGTGCCGGAGAAATAGGGATCAATCAACAAGCCCGTTTCCTGCTGCACCTTGGCCTCATGACCGGCTGCTTTGAGCTGATCACAGCGCTCCGCCGTGCGGCGGTCCTGCCAGATGATTGCCGGCGCAATCGGCTGCGATGTGGCGCGGTCCCAGATCAGGGTCGTCTCGCGTTGATTGGTGATGCCGATCCCGGCGATGCGCTCGGCGCCGCCAATCTGAGCGATCACGTCCTGGCAGACCTGGAGCGTCTTGTCCCAGATCTCCTGGCCATCCTGTTCGACCCAGCCATCGTCCGGATAGCTGAGCGGCACTTCCGCCTGAGCGACGGCAACCGGCTGAAAGTCACCATCAAAGGCGATCGCTCGCGTTGAGGTCGTACCTTCATCAATCACCAGGATGAGATCTGGGTCTGACATCTATTCCTCCCTGCGCGCGCTGTTTTGGGGACGCGCTTTTGTGTTCGTATTCGAACAAGCCTGCCCTGAGTGTCAACCGCCCAGCGGTACGGGCTTTGAAATCGCATTCAAATATTCGAAAACGCGCTTACTTTTATCGTTTACGAACATTGCGGCGCACCCTATGTACGGAGCTGAAGTGATAGGGCCAGCATCTTGTACGATATTCTGATCATTGGCGGCGGTATTAACGGGGCGGGGATTGCGCGCGATGCGGCCGGGCGCGGGCTGAACGTCCTGCTCTGTGAGAAGGATGATCTGGCCTCGCACACCTCATCTGCCAGCACCAAGCTGATCCATGGCGGACTGCGCTATCTCGAACACTATGACTTTGCGCTGGTTAGAAAGGCGCTGAAAGAACGCGAAGTTCTGCTGCGCGCGGCGCCGCATATCATCTGGCCTCTACGTTTTGTGCTTCCACACCATAAAGAGCTGCGTCCGTCCTGGCTGATCCGCCTCGGCCTGTTCCTTTACGATCATCTGGGCGGTCGCAAACTCCTGCCAGCAACCAAGACCCGGACGCGCACCAATAGCGAGGTCTTCGCCCCGTTGAAGCCGGAATTCACCAAGGGGTTTGAGTATTCAGATTGCTGGGTTGAGGACGCCAGACTGGTCGTGCTCAACGCCATGGACGCCAAGCAACTCGGCGCGACCATAATGACCCGCACAGAGTGCACCGCCATCCAACAAAACGGCGACCACTGGACCGCGACGCTGCGTGAGGAGGACGGCTCTGACATCCAGGTCGAAGCCAAGGCCATCATCAATGCCGCGGGTCCCTGGGTCGATCAGATTGCGAGCACAGCGCAGGTCAAAGCCTCCAATGCCCGCCAGGTCCGACTGGTCAAAGGCAGCCACATCATTGTGCCCAAGCTGTTCGACGACGAACGCTGCTTCATCTTTCAGGCAGGCGATGGCCGCGTGGTGTTCGCGATCCCCTACGAAGATGGCCGCTTCACGCTGATCGGCACAACCGATCTCTCCTTTGAGGGCGACCTGAACCAGGTCCAAGCTTCATCCGAGGAGGTCGAATACCTTTGCGATCTCGCCAATCAGTATTTCGAGAAACGCATCAGCGCAGCCGATGTTGTGTCGACTTATTCCGGCGTTCGTCCTCTGTTTGAAGATCAGGCCGAAGACGCCTCCTCCGTCACCCGCGATTATGTCCTGAAGCGCCAGGATCAGGGCGATGCGCCATTCCTCTCCGTGATTGGCGGCAAGATCACAACCTACCGAAAACTCGCCGAAGACGCGCTGAAAGCGCTGCAGCCCGATCTTACCGTGCCGGGAACAGAATGGACCGCCGCCGCCCCGCTGCCTGGCGGCGACATTCCGGACGCTGACTTTGCCGCGTTCGCGCGTCAGTGCACCGAGGCGTATCCGTGGCTTGCGGCGGCGACGCGTGAGCGATTGGCGCGGACTTATGGCACCTGCATTCACACGCTTCTGGCGGGTGCAAATTCAGAGAGCGATCTTGGAGCCGCTTATGGCGGGGGTCTGTATCAGTGCGAAATTGATTACCTTCTCGAGCAGGAATTCGCCCGCACGGCTGAAGACATTCTCTGGCGCCGGACCAAGCTTGGCTTGCATCTGACAGATGCTGAGATCGCCGGTCTGAGAACACATTTACAAGCGCGCCATGTTGCGTCATCGGCGCGGATAGAGACATAAACGCTCTGCTTGGGAGGCAGCATCGATATGGATCCAGTTCAGGTCGGCGTATTTATCTTCATCACCGCCGCAATTGGCGGTCTGACTTATCTCAGCTGTCGCAACGCCCCGGCGGGGGATCGCGGCTCTGACCACGATTACTTCCTCGCAAATGGTGGGCTCAGCTGGTACTTCGTCGCGGGGTCGATCACGCTGACCAATCTGTCGACGGATCAATTGGTGGGCATGAACGGCAATCAGATGCTGCTGCTGGCCTGGTGGGAGCTTGCCGCTGTGGTCGGTCTGCTGATCCTGGCCTTCGTCTTCATCCCGATCTATTACCGCAACAATTGTACAACGACGACCGAGCTTCTTCAGCGCAAGTATGACAACAAGCATATCCGCGCTTTGATTTCGGTGCTGTTCCTGCTCGGCAATCTCTTCATCTTCCTGCCAGCCATCCTGTATGGCGGCTCCCTGTTTCTGAAGTCGACGACCGGGGCGGACTTCTCAAACCTGTTTGGCGAGCGCCTGTTTACCGGCACCGCCATTGAGGTCGATTCGACCATCCTGATCATGTCGATCGCCTTCGCCATTGTCGGTGCGCTCTATGCCATCCTCGGCGGTCTACGCGCGGTTGCTGTGTCCGACACGTATAGCGGCGTGTTGATCCTCTCACTTGCAGTTCTGGTTGTGATCCTCGCACTCAACGCGATCAATTGGGACTTTTCTGGCGTCCCGGCGGAGCGGATGAACATGTTCCTTGGCGACAAGCTCGAAGATGGCAGCGAGACGCCTATCCCCTGGCACACATTGCTGACCGGCATGATCTTTATTCAGATCTTCTACTGGAGCACTAATCAGACCATCACACAGCGCGCGATGGCCTCGCCCAGCGTGGAAGAAGCGCGCAAAGGGATCCTCGCTGCAGCGGGCATTCGCCTGCTCATCGTTCCGGTGATCGTGGTCCTTCCCGGCGTCGTGGCTTACAAGCTTTATGGCGATGTTGGTGACGCCGCGTATGGCATGATCGTTGGCGATATCCTGCCACCCATCCTGTCCGGCACCTTCGCGGCCGCCCTCGCCGCTGCCGTGCTCACCACCTTCAATTCGATCCTCAACGCGTCGGCAGCGCTCTATGTCTGCGACGTGCATGAAGCCTATGTGGATGAAGCCCGCGATGTGCCGAAACTGAGCATGTTTGTGTCCATCGCGATGACCGTGCTCGCGATTGCGCTGGTCCCGATATTTGCGTCGCAAGAGAGCATCATCAATACGGTGCAGCAGCTTTATGGACTGCTCTCAATGCCGATCCTGTCAGCCTTTATCGTCGGCTTGGCGTTTCGAAATGTCAGCGCCTGGTCGGCCATTATTGGCGTGATCACCGGCGTGCTGGTCTACGCGATCTTCAGCTTCAATCTATATCGATATGTCGGCGTTTCGCCGGAGCAAGGCCTGGGCGCGACGCTCGCTGGCATTCACTATATCCACTATATGTTCGTGACGCTGATGGTGAGCATTGGCACCGCACTGGCGACCAATCTCCTGGTCTTTGGGCGCAAAGCTGAGTTCACAATTGGCGCGCCGTCAGCCACCGCAGCGCCGTTAAAAGACTAGCTGTCGCTCGCGATATGGAGCTCCATATCCGCGTCCTGGATGGCGCGCAGGAACGCTGTTGGCGGTGTCTTGTCGGTGAACAGGTGATCGATGTCTGAATAGTCGCCAAGACGCACCATGGCGCGCCGGCCAAACTTTGACGCATCAGCGACCAGATAGACGGTGCGCGAATTTTGAATGATCGCCTGCGCGGACCGGATTTCCTGATAATCAAAGTCGAGCAACGTGCCATCCTCGTCGATGCCGCTAATGCCGATCACGCCGATATCGAGCCGAAACTGTTTGAGGAATTCTGTCGTCGCCTCGCCGACAATGCCGCCATCCGACTGGCGCACGAAACCGCCCGCAATCATCACGTCTGAGCCATCGGTCTCGCGCATCATATTGGCAATGTTGATATTGTTGGTGACGATGCGCAGATCGTTGCGCCCGACCAGCTCGGCGGCCAGCGCTTCTGTGGTCGTGCCGATGTTCAGGAACAGCGATGCCCCGTCAGGAATGCGCGCGGCCACCATGCGGGCAATCTTGCGTTTGCCGTCCATGCCTTCCTGCAGGCGATCCTGATACGGCTGGTTGTAGGCATTCCCGATCCGGCCAGCGCCGCCATGGAAGCGCTCAATCAGGTCCAGTTCGCAGAGCAAATTGATGTCGCGCCGGATGGTTTGCGGGGTTACGCCGAAATGGCGCACCAACTGCTCGGTCGCAACATAACCCTGAGACCGGATCAGCTCGAGAATCTCTTTCTGCCGCCCGGGAAGATTGGCGAGGTCAGCGTCACTCATTTCAGCCCACTTTCATCCATGTCGTCCCTAAGTCTTGCATGCGCGCCGCCCTTCTTGAACAAGCAGTTGCAGATCAAACTGCCTCAAAATGATAGATGAGACAGGTTTCCGGGTGCAGCAATGGCACTTGCAACCCCACATGGGCGAGCGCTTCGCCGGGGAGCACAGCGCCCTGCTCGGTCAGGTTCAGCGCGTCCAGTACCGATGGCTGAGACACAGACCTGGCAGGCTGCGGCCAGACGATGCGCGTGCGATAGGATCGGCTGACATCAAGCCCCGGCACATAGAGCCTGCCGGGCAAGGTTTCGCGATGTCCGGTCAGGTTGCACCAGGATAGCAGCGCCTGAGACTGATCCTCTGCCATCACGCCAACGGCGTTGACATGGTCAGGTGTGTCGAGGCGAAAAAGGTCTCCGGAATGGATCAGCGGTCGATACTGTTTGTGCAGCGCGATGCCGGCTTTCAGGATGTCCAGATCGGCCGCCTCCTCGTTGAGCAAATCGAGCTCCATGCCCATATGCCCGAACAGGGCTGTCGCCACACGCAACCGCATGTTCAGTCGCCGGCCGGTAATGTGACAGCGCTGGGGGCCGACATGGGCGCCCATCACCTCAAGCGGAAAGAAGTGCGATGCCCCGCGCTGGATTCTCTGGCGATCAAGCGCGTCATTGCTGTCGGAGGTCCAGATCCGGTCAGTGCGTTTCAGAATGCCATAATCGGCCCGGCCACCGCCTGACGAACAGCTTTCGATTTCAAGCTCCGGATGGGCGGCACGCAGCCGGTCAATCAGGGCATAGACCGCCCGCGTCTGACGGCTCGTTGCCGCACGTCCATCGCTTCCAGGATGATGAATGTCGCGGTTCATATCCCACTTGATGTAGGAGATCGGATGCGCGGAGAGCAGCTTGTGCAGGCGCTCGAACAGGTAAGCGCTCACGTCGTCGCGCGTCAGGTCCAGCACATATTGATGGCGCGATGAAATCTGCTCCACGCCCGGCGCCTGCAGCACCCAGTCGGGATGCGCGCGATAAAGCTCGCTGTCGGGGTTCACCATTTCCGGCTCGAACCACAGGCCGAACTCCATGCCGAGCTTCGTCACATGCTCAATCAGCGGTCCGAGCCCATCGGGATAAACGTCCTCACACGGCCACCAGTCGCCGAGCCCGGCCTTGTCGTTGCGCCGGGATCCGAACCAGCCATCATCAAGAATGAAGCGCTCCGCGCCAATGTCGGCAGCCTTGTCGGCGAGCGCGAAGAGCTTGTCATGATCATGATCGAAATAGACCGCTTCCCAGGTATTGTAATGCACCGGCCGCGGCTTGCGCCGGATCCGGTCATCCATCACCGCGCCCTTGAGGTGGCGATGGAATTGCCGCGACAAGGCGCTGTATCCGGCGTCCGAGAAAGCCGCATTGAGCGGCGGTGTCTGGTAGCTCTCGCCAGCCGCGAGCGACACCTCACCCGGCAGGAATAGCTCCCCCATCTGCACCAAGGCGCGGCCATCGCTGAGGCGATCGACGCGTGCGCGATGGTTGCCGCTCCAGCCGAGATGGAAAGCGAAACAGGCGCCGGCCTGCTCGCACGTCTCTGGCGTCCCTGCGATGAGGCCCGGAAAGCTGTCATGAGAGGTGCGGCCTTTCTTATTCTCACGTACATAGCTGCCCTGGAATGGCGGAATCTCTTCCAGCTGGAACTCTTCGGACCAGCGTCCCGTGAAGCCAAACACCCGGCTCATGAGCGGATCGAGCGGCAAGACCATCGCGGCGCAGGCATCGATCGACAGATCCGTATCAGCGAAGTTCTCAATCTGCGTTTGGCAGGTCATCACGCCACTGTCGGGATCGAGCGCGATCGAGACGATGGCGCGCACCTGGGTGACCTGATCCTCACAGACAATGTCAGCGCTTTGCGGACTTGGCGACCGAACCTCTGTAACCTTGAACAAGGTCGCCCAATCGCGGCCCTGTCGATGCGCGGAAAACCCGGCAAATCCGCCCAGACCGACACCCGTTTCATTTAAGAGCGAGCTTTTAATCTCCTGATCCGGACCGCCAGGCGCGTGCTGCCGGTCTGTCATCAACGCGATCAGGTCCGGATCCGTGCTGGCAAGCCGCGGCCCCCAATACAAAACGCGCGGCGACGCCCCGATGGCGCAGCTCAGGACAAGGCTGGTCCTCTCGACATTTAGCGTCACAAATCCAGAGTGTTCGCTCATCTCACCTTCTTTCAACGCGCAGGCGTAGGCTGCAATCTGTGATCTGCCAAAAAGCACGAATGTTGGAAATAGGAAATTTTATCATCGAATCCGAACAATCAGCATGGATATTTCCGTCCTGATCGCATACGACGCTCAAACACGTCTCAATTGCCGGGAGCCTCCCGTCTCTGTCAGAAAGACCTGCCATGACCGATGAGTGGAAGATCCTGGACCGCGATGTCTCCGGCAAGGACGTACATCGCCGCCACCATCGAAAATCCGATGGCCGCGACCTCTTTCTGTATGGCTTTGAGCGGCACGACGCGGCGCGCGTGCCCGGCGACGACCTGCAACGCGTTGAAGGCTCTGAACTCCGCCGCCACCCCCTGCGCGGTGAATGGTCCATCTATGCTGCCGGTCGCCAAAACCGGACCTTCAAGCCCAGCGCGGCTGCCAACCCTCTGGCGCCTAGCAAAGCGGGCGCACCGCTGACGGAAATCCCATTCGAAGCGTTTGAGCTTGCCGTCTTCTCCAACCGGTTCCCGAGCCTGTTTCCGGACGCCCCAGAGCCAGCCAAATCAGAACTCGAAACGCAGGCCGCAAGCGGTGCGTGCGAGGTGATTGTCTATTCGCCTGACTCAACCGGCTCGCTCGCCACCCTCGGCCAAGCGCGTCGCCGTCTCCTGCTCGAGGCCTGGATTGACCGCTATCAGGCGATGTTTGATGCGGGCTGCGCCTTTGTTCTGCCGTTTGAAAACCGAGGCGACGAAGTTGGCGTAACACTGCACCATCCCCACGGTCAGATTTACGGCTTCCCGATCATCCCTCAGCCGCAGCAGACCGCCGCATCGGCGTTCGACCAAGGCTATGACCTTGCCGCTGATGTGAAACAGTGGGGCGACGCGTATCACATCAATCAGGCGGGCGGGCTCGTCTCATACGCGCCGCGGTTTGCCCGCTTCCCGTTTGAAGTCTGGATCTCTGCGATCGAGCCCGTCTCGGGCCCGTGGGCGTTCACTGAAGAGCAGGCCGATGGTTTCGCGCATCTGCTCGGCGATACAGTCCAGCGCTATGATGCCTATTTCGGTCGCGAGACGCCGTGCATGCTCAGCCTGCACGCTGCGCCATATGGCCAAGACGGGAAATTCCAGTTCACGGCGCAGTTCTATCCCCTGCTGCGCGCGCCGGACCGGGTGAAGTATCTCGCCTCGGTCGAGCAAGCCACGGGCGTGTTCACCGTCGATGTGATGCCAAACCAGGCCGCAGACGCGCTGCGAGGTGCGCTATGACCCTGGCAGCGAACTTCGAAGACACATTCGGACATCCCCCCGCCGCCATCGCCGCCGTTCCGGGACGTGTGAATCTGATTGGTGAGCACACGGACTATAATGGTGGCGCGGTCCTGCCCGCTGCGATCGAGCGCCGGGTGCAGATCGCGCTGCGCCCCAATGATGGCAACGTCATCGCGATCAAATCGACGCGGTTCGATGACCGGGTCAAGCGCCCCGTTGGTGATCCGAAGCGACAATCCTGGACCGACTATGCCGTCGGGGCCTTGTGGAAAGCGGAGGCGCTTGGCTGGCATACCGGCGGCACCGACTTGTTCATCGACAGCGATGTGCCGGATGGCGCTGGTGTCTCGTCTTCCGCAGCTCTGATCACCGCCATTCTGCGCGCCGCCGCCGACCTCGCTATGGTCTCTGTCGATCCGGTTGCAATCGCGCAGCACGCCCGCGCTGTCGAGAATGACTATATCGGCATGCCTTGCGGGATCATGGATCAGATGGCCGTCGGCCTGCTCAGCCCCGGCTCAGCCCTTGCGCTCGATACAAGCGATTTGCGATATGACGTGATCGACATCCCGGCTGATTGGACATTTGCCGTTATCCATTCTGGCATTCGCCGCGAGTTGGCAGACGGGCGCTACAAGGCCCGGTTTGAAGAATGCCAGCAAACCTCTGACGCGCTCGGCACAGATGCCCTTTGCCTGCTTGATGCTGACCAGATGGAAGCGCTCTCAGCTTTGCCCGCCAATCTGCAAAAGCGCGCGCGTTACGTGACCTCCGAACATGCCCGCACGCTGGAAGCCACAACCGCGATGCGCAAGGGCGACCGGGCAACATTTGCGCGCCTGATGAACGAAAGTCACCGCTCTTATGCAGTGGATTTTGAGGCGTCGACGCCGGAGATTGATGAGCTCATCGCCGACGCGGTGAAGACGGGCGCACATGGCGCTCGCCTGACCGGCGGCGGCTTTGGTGGCTGCATCGTGGCACTGCTTGAAAGTGACGACGCAGCCGAGTGGATCGATGATTTCATCGCGCGCCATCCTGGCACCTGGCAGGTCTGATTCAATCAAGATCCGCTCTGGACGCGTTCCCATCAATTGAATAAGGGCGGTTCGGGGACCGGTACACATTTCAATTATGGGCAACGCAAAATTGACCTTCTCCGAAACAGTTCGCGCGACAATTGATAACAAGACCAAACCGGTTGGCTCGCTCGGCGTGATCGAATCTCTGGCGGCGCAGATCGCCCATGTGCAGCAGAGTCTGACGCCCCGCGCCGAGACCTGTATCCTGACCATTTTCGCCGGGGATCACGGTATGGCAGCGGCGGGCGTTTCCGCCTTCCCGTCTGAAGTCACACAGCAAATGGTGCTGAACTTCCTCTCCGAAGGCGCGGCGGCCAATGTCTTCGCAAACAGCGTCGGGGCCGATGTTCAGGTGGTGGATGCCGGCGTCATGGGCGCACCGATTGAGCACCCGGCGCTGATCCAAAAACGCGTCGCGCCGGGTACCGCCAACGCCATTGTCGAACCGGCCATGACGACTGATCAGTTGGAGGCGGCGCTCGCTTCAGGCGAAGAGATTGGCCGGGCGCTGACTTGCGATGTTGCCTGTTTTGGCGAAATGGGGATCGGCAATACATCCGCCGCTAGTCTGATCTCTGCGAAAGTGCTCGGTCTGCCTATCGAAACCCTGATCGGGCGCGGCACCGGCCTCGACGATGCGGGCCTGGCACGAAAGTCAGACCTGCTGGCACAAGCCGCGCAGCGCACGCCGGGTGAGCTGGACGCAAAGACCGCGCTCACAGAATATGGCGGCTTCGAAATCGCCATGATGTGCGGCGCGATGCTGGGCGCCAGCGACACCGGTCGGATCATTATCATCGATGGCTTCATTGCCAGCGCGGCGGCTTTGTGCGCGCTGAAGATCAGGCCAGCCTGCGCGCAGAATTTCATCTACGGCCATTGCTCGGCCGAGGCCGGGCACAGACGGGTGCTCGACGCGATTGGTGCGGCGCCTTTGCTCGATCTCGAACTCAGGCTCGGTGAAGGCACCGGCGCCCTCCTCGCCTGGCCTTTGGTGAAAGCGGCAGCGGCGATGCTGCGCGATATGGCGAGTTTTGAATCGGCCGGTGTGAGCGGTCCCGGATGAGCAATCAGATCGCCACCTTCCTGCTGGCCGTGCAGTTCTTGACCCGGATCCCCATTCCGAGTGGCAATCTCTACACGCCCGAAAGACTGAACGCGGCGGCGGGCTATTATCCGCTGGTCGGCTTCCTGATCGGCGGTATCTGCGCAGGCGTGTTCTGGCTCGCGGCCTTGATCGTGCCGATCCCGCTCGCCCTACTCTTCGCGATCGCCGCCGGGCTGTTACTCACCGGCGCGTTTCATGAGGATGGCCTCGCCGACACGTTTGACGGCATAGGCGGCGGACATGACCGGGATCAGGCGCTCGCCATCATGAAAGATTCCCGCCTCGGGACTTATGGTACGCTGGCTTTGATTATGGCGCTGGCGATCAAGTTCGTGGCCCTGATCGCACTGCCCTCAGTTTGGATTGTTGCGGCGCTGATTGTGGGTCACGGACTGTCTCGCCTGTCGAGCGTCATCGTCATCACGACCAGCCGCTATGCGCGTTCAGACGGCAAAGCAAAACCGGTCGCTGAAGGGATAGCACTCAGTCGCTTGCTGTTCGCTATGGGGACAGGCCTCATCGGGCTCGCGGTCGCGTCCCATTGGGTGCCTATCACCGCTCTGGCGGCGGGTCTGATCGGTCTTGCTGCCGGTCATGCAGGTATGCGGTTTCTGTTCGAGCGCAAGCTGAACGGCTATACCGGCGACACGCTCGGCGCGGTTCAGCAGGCTAGCGAACTGGGCTTCTATGTGGGGCTCGTCATATGGCTATCCTGATGCTGCGCCACACCAAACCTCAAGTGAAATCAGGCACTTGCTATGGTCAAACTGACCTCGACGTCGCTGACAGTTTTGAGCAAGAGGCTGAGCAAGTGCTGGCCAATCTGCCGGACATTGCCGCCATCGTGTCGAGCCCGCTGAAACGCTGCCGCCTGCTCGCAGACCACATCGCTGCGCACGCAGGCCTCAAGATCCGCCTAGACCCACGCCTGACCGAGCTAAATTTCGGCCGCTGGGAAAACCTCGCCTGGAACAAGGTTCCACGCGCCGAACTCGACCAATGGGCAAGCGACTTTTACGCTGCCCGTCCCCATGGAGGCGAATCTGTTGGCGATCTGAAATCCCGCGTGGATACAGCGCTTTCGGACATTCGAGCCACCCAAACCCCAACCGTGATCGTCACCCATGCAGGGGTAATTCGCGCGGCGCTGGCGCAGGGCCGCGAACCACACCATTTCCAGACAGAAATAGACTTCGGCGAGATTATACGCCTGCCGGACATCGCAAAGGAGCGCGCATGAGCGACGCAGACGACCACAAAGCCGAGATGCAAAAACTGCAGGCCGAGCAAAAACGCAAAACCGAGGAAGCCCGCGACCCGGATCGCGGCCTGATCCTGGTGCATACCGGCGACGGCAAAGGCAAATCGAGCTCGGCGTTTGGCGTGATCGTCAGAGCCCTCGGCTGGGGCAAATCCGTCGGAGTTGTGCAATTCATCAAAGGCAAATGGGTCACCGGCGAGCGCCAGTTCTTCGACAAGCTCGGCACCGTCGACTGGCACACGATGGGCGATGGTTTCACCTGGGATACCCAAGACAAGAATAAGGATATCGAGGCGGCGGAAGCGGCCTTTGCCAAAGCCTACGAGATGATGTCGAGCGGTGCGTATGATCTGATCGTCCTGGATGAGATCAATATCGCGATGCGCTATGATTATCTGTCGACGGAAGCTGTTCTGGACGGACTGCGCCGACGCGCAAATAACACCAGCGTTGTCCTCACCGGTCGGGACGCCAAACCTCAGCTATGCGACTATGCCGACCTTGTGAGCGAAATGCGCGAAATCAAGCATCCGTTCAAGGCTGGCATCAAAGCCCAGCGCGGTCTTGATTTCTGACCTCACCTGCGACGCGAGTGCGGTTTGACAAGCGCACAACCCTGTAGCATCTAGCGCGCCAGATGGTGTCGCCATAACCCGCGACTAAGAGGGAAGCCGGTGTGAATCCGGCGCTGTACCCGCAACTGTTAGCCAGGAGCTGCAGGCCACAATGCCACTGAGGATATCCTTGGGAAGGCGGCCCAAAGCAAAGATTGGCGAGCCAGGAGACCTGCCATCGCGTCGTTCGTCCGGAGGCCGGGAAGAGTCTCAGCGGTCGGGAAGGTTTAAAGGACCTCTCCTTTGAAACGGCAAACCCTGGCCTGGCCGCTCGCACAGTCATCTGTGAGGTCAGTCTGTCGTTTTCAGTGCGCCATTTTCCGGGCGGCGTGGCGCTGAGAGGGTCTATCCCCATGTCTATCAAAACCGCGCTGCTGAGCGCTGTTTCACTTTCCATCACCTTGCCGGGTCTGGCACAGGCCGTTGACGATCCTACAACCCTGGACACCGTGATCGTCGAAGGCTCACGTCTCAACCAAACCGCTACCGAGATCGGATCATCGGTCAGCATCATAACGGCCGACGACATTGATCAGCTTGGCGTCGACTTTGTGCTTGATGCCATCGCCGCAGCGCCGGGCGTGACGATCAACCAGAATGGCGCGTTTGGCGGCTCTGCGTCGGTGCGGATTCGCGGTGCCTCAAGCGAGCAGACCTTGGTCCTGATCGATGGCATTCCGGTGAACGATCCCTCCTCACCTGGCGGCGGCTTCAACTTTGCCCGCGTGGATACCGAGAATGTTGAGCGGATTGAAATCCTCAAAGGCCCGCAATCGACCTTGTGGGGCACCGACGCAATTGGCGGCGTTGTCTCGATTACGACCAAACGCCCGGAAGACGGCTTCGGCGGCACCGCTTTTGCTGAGTATGGCAGCTTCAACACGTTCCGCGGCGGTGCCTCTGTCGAGAACGGATCTGAAGCTGGCGACTTTCGCCTCGCAGTCACCGCAACTGACTCAGACGGCATCTCAAAAGCCGATGAAAACAATGGCAATACCGAAGACGATCCTTATGACGCCCTGACCGTGTCAGCGAAAGGCGGACTGAACCTGGGCGGTGATGCGCGCTTGTCTGCTGACATCCTTTGGACCGATGCTGAATCCGCTTTCGATGGTTTTGTTTCGGGCGCGCCGCAAAGCGTTGGGGATTTGCCTAATGTGTCAGAAACCGAGGAAGTGTCAGGTAATGTCTCTCTGACCGGCATGCTGTTCGGTGGCAGTCTCGATAATCTCTTGCTGGTCGGGATTTCGGAGATTGATCGGCAAAATTTCAGCAATGGTGCCCCAAGCTTTGGCGCCGCCGGGGATCGCACGATCTATCGCTATCAAGGCACGCTGGACGTGAACGATGCCAATACGCTGGCCTTTGGCGCAGAGCGTGAAGAAACCGAGTTTGACGGCAATGAAACGACCATAGACGGACTGTTTGGTTTGTATGAGCTGAAAGCCACTGATGCTCTGACCCTGACGGCTGGTATTCGCGTGGATGACCATAACAGTTTCGGCACGGAGACGACCGGGCGCGCAGCTGCGGCATACAACCCAAATCCACAATGGACCTTCCGGGCCAGCTGGGGGCAAGGCTTCAAAGCGCCGACTCTATTCCAATTGTCAGGCGGAGGGTTTGCGGCGCCAAATCCGAACCTGCAGCCGGAGACCTCCGAAGCCTTTGATGTAGGGATTGATTGGCGGTCGCAAGACGGCCGGTTGGCAGCCAGCGTGACCGTGTTCGACACCGATATCGAAAACCTGATCAGCTTCGCCTCGACCGGTTACTTCAACGAAGCGATGGTCGAATCCACGGGCATCGAACTAACGGGACGCGCAGAGCTGACCGAATGGGCAAGTGTCGACATCGGCTATGCCTATATCGACGCTGCTGACACTAACGGTAATCCGCTCCGCCGCCAGCCGGAGCATTCAGGCGATATCCGTCTCTCGCTGGACCCGGATGGCCCATTCTCGGGTGTCGTACTCGTCCGCTATAATGGCGAAGAGCCGGACGGGAGCAATGTGGTCGATAGCTGGACTCGCGTAGATCTGAGCGGCAGCTACGATCTCAAAGAGAACGTTGAGCTATTTGGACGGGTCGAGAATCTATTTGACGAACAATATCAACAGATTCGAGGCTATGGCACGCCGGGTCTATCCGGTTCCGTCGGTATTCGGTTACGGTACTAGCGTAATGTTCAGGCTGACTTTCCTCGTCGCGCTGTTCGGACTTGTCGCTTGTGACAGGCCGGCCTCGGTCGGGTCTTCCCCAACCGAGCGTCCGATGCGGATCGTCAGCCTGGACTTTTGCGCCGATCAATACGTACTCAAGCTCGCGGATCGAGAACAGATCCTGGCGCTTTCGCCCGATGCAGAGAAAGAATTCTCGTTCATGCGTACTGAGGCTGAAGGCGTCCCGGCCGTGCGCCCGCTCGCCGAGGATGTGCTCATCTTGAAACCCGATTTGGTGGTTCGCTCTTACGGCGGTGGGCCAAATGCTGGGGCGATGTTTGAACGTGCTGGGATTCCCGTCCTGCAGGTCGGATGGGCAAGTTCAGTTCATGGCGATGATGTTGGTTCCATCCCCAGCGTGATCAACGGTGTTGCTGAGGGATTGGGGCAGTCTGAACGCGGTGAGCGATTGGTCCAAGAATTCACGACTCGCCTCAATCAACTCAACGCCAATGCCAGCAGGAAATCGACGCTTTATATGACGCCAGCAGGGGTCACCACAGGCGGCAAAACCATGATGCACGAGATGCTTCAGGCCGCTGGATTGAACAACTTTATGGACAAGCCAGGTTGGCACAGCCTGCCGCTTGAATACCTCGCCTATGAGCGACCTGAACTGGTGGCGGCAGCGTACTATGACACGCAGACCAATCATGAAAACGTGTGGAGCCCTTCGCGTCACCCGATTGCCAAACGGGAGCTCGCCGAGACACAGCGCGTCGATCTTGAGGGCGCCTGGCTCTCGTGTGGGGGTTGGTTCCTTCTCGAGGCGATAGAAGCTTTGGCGGAAGGGGCAGCACGCGATGATTGAGCGCTGGCTGACCCCGGGACTGATCCTTCTTTGCGTGCTGGCGATCTTTGCCGCATGCCTGTTGGGCTCAACCGCGATGCCGCTGGAGCGGGTGCTTGCGGCATTCTTTGGCGGCGCGGACGTGTCGGACCGACTCGTGGTCTGGACCATTCGCCTACCCCGCGCCTTGGCGGCCTTTCTAACCGGCGCGGCGCTCGGGATTAGCGGCGCCGCCTTGCAGGGTCTGCTTCGAAATCCATTGGCCGAACCTGGCGTCCTCGGGGTTTCAGCGTCGGCCTCCCTCACCGCAACTTTCGCGCTCTACTTTGGCCTTGTCGCGCTGAATCCCTGGATCCTCCCCTTCGCCGCCATAACCGGCGCTTTAATTGCGACGGCCTTGTTGGCACTTGCAGCCACGCGCACGCAATCCGTGGTCACGCTGATCCTGATCGGTGTTGGTCTCTCTAGCTTCTCTGGCGCTTTGATGAGCCTGCTGATGAACCTCGCGCCCAATCCGTTTTCGCTGTCGGACATGATCAATTGGATGCTGGGGTCAGTCGCCAATCGTAGTTTTGACGAGATTGGACTCGCCCTGCCCTTTATCGCGGGCGGTGCAGCATTACTGCTGGTCACGAGGCGCGGTCTCTCTGCCTTGACGCTTGGCGAGGAAGCCGCTTCCGGAGTGGGTCTCAACCTGCAACGCCAGCGAATCTGGACCGTGCTCGGCGCCGGACTCGCTACTGGCGGCTCCGTCGCACTGGCTGGGGCCATTGGCTTTGTCGGCATCGTCGCCCCGCACGTGATCCGACCGTTTGTTCGCCATGATCCGGCAAGATCGCTGATCCCTTCTGCTCTGCTGGCTGGCCTGATCCTGGTGGTCGCGGACATTTTCGTTCGCATTCTGCCGAGCACAAATGAACTCAAGCTTGGCGTCGTCGCGGCACTGATTGGCGCACCGGCATTCGTCTGGATCGCAATGCAAAGGCGGGCCGGTCATGACTGAGTTGAAAGCAGCTGATCTCATGCTGGCCATCGATGGCGCGACCTTGCTTCAGACTGCAAGTTTTAGCCTTGCTCCTGGCGAACTGGTCATTCTGCTCGGCCCGAATGGCGCCGGAAAAACCAGCCTCATCCGCACCACATTAGGCCTGCAAGCGCCAAGTGCTGGGAAGGCGACATTAGGCGGCGAGGACACGCGCCAGCTCTCGCCAAGTGAACGCGCGCGGCAGATTGCTTACCTGCCCCAAACCCGCCCCCTCGCCTGGCCTAATCAGGTGCAGGACGTCGTTGCACTCGGCCGCTTCAGCCATGGGGCAACACTCGGGAAGCTGACAGGAGGCGACGCCGCTGCCGTCGATCGCGCCATTGTCGCCTGTGACCTGACTCATCTAGCGCATCGATCGACTGACTCCTTGTCAGGCGGCGAGCTGGCCCGCGTCCATTGTGCTCGCGCTTTCGCCACAGAGGCCAAGCTCTTAATCGCGGACGAACCGACTGCGGCGCTTGATCCGCGCCATCAGTTTCGAATTCTCGACTTGATCAAATCCTATGTCGATGACGGAGGCGGCGCGCTTCTGGTCCTGCACGATATTGAACTGGCCGCACGCTACGCCACGCGTCTGATCTGGATGAAGGAAGGCCGGATCGTCGCCGACGGACCGCCGAGCCAAACGCTCACCGCCGAACGATTGTCAGACGTTTATCGGGTCTCGGCACGCATGGATGCAGGCCGGTTGATTATGGATGGTGCGCTGTGACCAGCAAAGCGCTGATGCTGCAAGGCACCGGATCGGATGTGGGGAAATCCGTGTTGACGGCAGCCTTGTGTCGGATCGCCAAGCAAAAAGGTCTACGCGTCGCACCGTTCAAACCGCAAAACATGTCGAACAATGCCATGGCCTGCGCGGGCGGCGGCGAGATTGGGCGCGCACAAGCTTTACAGGCACGGGCGGCGGGGCTCGCCCCCCATGTCGATATGAACCCGGTCTTGCTGAAACCCCAGACCGATCGCACCGCACAAGTCGTGGTTCACGGCAAAGCGCTGAGCGCGATGGAGGCGGCAGAATACATGCGCTCCCGCGATCAATTGATGAGCGCCGTGCTGGAGAGTTTTGAACGCCTCGTCGCTGCGAATGATCTAGTCATCGTTGAGGGTGCAGGAAGCCCTGCCGAGATCAATCTTCGCGCCCGCGACATCGCCAATATGGGGTTTGCGCGCCGAGCCAATGTGCCGGTCTGTCTGATCGGTGACATCGATAAAGGCGGCGTGATTGCCAGCCTCGTCGGCACCCAGGCTGTCTTGGCACCAGACGATGCTGATATGATCAAAGGCTTCCTGATCAACAAGTTTCGCGGCGATCCCGCGCTGTTCGAAGACGGCGTGCAGGCGATCGAAAAGGCAACGGACTGGCCCTGTTTCGGGGTAATCCCATGGCTGAAAGCTCCGTCTACGCTCCCCGCGGAAGATGCGGTTTCGGTATCCGGCGGCGCGAGCGAAACATCTGGCGAATTGAAAGTGGTCGCGCCGATGCTGTCGCGCATGGCGAACTTCGACGATGCGGATCCCTTGCGCCTGGACCCAGCCATCGATTTTCACTGGACACCGCCTGGTAAGCCACTTCCCCGAGACGCAGATCTCGTCATTCTGTTCGGCACAAAGTCGACGATTGGTGATCTCCAGTTCCTGCGTGAACAAGGCTGGGACCATGATATTCTCGCCCACGCGCGCGCCGGCGGCCGCGTCCTCGGCATTTGCGGCGGATATCAAATGCTCGGGCAGCGGATCAATGATCCGAATGGGTATGACGGGCCGCCCGCCTCTGTACCCGGGCTGGGCCTGCTAAATGTATCGACCGTGATGACCCGGGCAAAGCAAGTGCAGCCCGTGACCGGCCAATGTGCCCGCACCAGATTACCCATCAGCGGATATGAGATCCATGTTGGCCACACGACAGGCCGAGATACCGACCATCCATTCTCGATCATTCGCAACACACCAGAAGGCGCACGATCTGCAGACGGCCGAATCCAGGGAACCTATTTGCACGGCGCGTTTTCCGAAGATGAATTCCGATATTCCTGGCTGTCTCAATTCGATGCCGACCTCGGAATCGGCATTAGTTTCGACGCGCAGATCGAGACCGCACTCGACGACCTGGCCGCAAATGTCGCCAAGGCAGCGGACATTGACGCGCTGCTGCAACTGGCACGGACACCAGACGTGCAATCAGGATCGGGATGATCACGCCTGTTCTCATCGCGCTCGCCTGGGGAATGGAAGTGGCGTTGGGATGGCCGAATTGGTTGTATCGCCGCATCGCACATCCAGTGGTTTGGATCGGTGGAATGATTAATGCGTTCGAGGCCAGGCTCAATTGCAACGCGCACCCGCCTGCTATCCAATATGTATTCGGTGCCTTCACTGCCATCATCACAATCACGGCGGCGACAGGGGTCGCGATCGTGATCAGCCACGCGCTTCCCAATTCATGGTGGGGGACCGCTCTTGAAGCGCTGATCGCCTCCAGCCTGCTCGCCTCACGAAGCCTGTACGAACATATCTTAAATGTGCTTCGCCCGCTCCATCAGAATGATCTGGAAACGGCCCGCGAAGCAGTCAGCCGTATTGTTGGGCGCGATCCCAATCAGCTCGACGAGAACGCCATCGCTCGCGCGAGCCTGGAGAGCTTGGCCGAAAACACATCGGACGGTGTAACGGCGCCGATCTTCTGGGGCCTGATTTTCGGACTGCCAGGGCTAGTCGCTTATAAAAGCGTCAACACACTCGACTCCATGATTGGTCATCGTACACCGAAGTTCGCCAGATTTGGCGGGTTCGCTGCACGGCTTGATGATCTCGCCAATCTGATCCCCGCGCGCATGACTGGTCTCCTGTTTGCGATGGCCAGCGCTAATGCATCAGCGTTCAAGGTGCTGCTCCGCGATTCTGGCAAGCACCGGTCGCCGAATGCAGGTTGGCCTGAAGCCGCCATGGCTGGCGGGCTGAATGTTCGCCTGTCCGGACCACGCACGTATGCGGGACACAGCACAAACGAGCCCTGGCTCAATGCGGGCGCGCGCGACCCTGAAGCGCAGGACATCAAGCGAGGATTAGCTCTGTACGTTCGCGCGATGAGCGTTCTGGGGGGATTGCTCATCTTGGGTATTGTGGGGGCGCACCATGCCAAGTGAAGGACCGCATGGCGGGGCCATAGATCGTATGCGGAGATTGTTTCCGGCGGCCCAGACGCCATGGATTGATCTATCCACGGGAATCAATCCTTGGCCGTATCGCGTCGCAGAAACCGACCCGGCTATGTTCGATCAGCTGCCGACGCAGTCTGAGTATAATGCTTGCCGGAATGCCATGGCGAAAGCCATCGGTGCCCCGCGGGACAGTATCTGCCTGGCACCGGGAAGCGAGCTGCTCATCCGCTTGCTGCCGCAGTTCATATCTCCTAAGCGCGTGGTCATCCTGACACCGACTTATGGCGACCATCTCGACGTCTGGCGCAAAGCGCCATGTCGAGTGATCGAGACAGATACGCCCCTCGCACAAATAGATCAGTCCGACGCGGTCATTGTCTGCAATCCCAACAATCCAAATGGTCAGATTTTCCAACCGGAGCGCTTACGTGAGGCGCATGCAAAACTGGCCGAAAAAAGCGGCTGGCTAATCATTGATGAGGCCTACGCAGACCTCTCACCTGATCTCAGCTTGGCCCGGCAAGGCGGCGAAGACGGGCTGATCATCCTGCGTTCGTTCGGCAAGTTTTATGGCTTGGCGGGTTTACGTCTCGGCGCTTTGGTCGCCCCACCGTGGCTGCTCGCGCGCATGACCGAACAGCTTGGCGTCTGGCCAGTTTCAAGCGGCGCGCTCAAGATTGGGGCAGAGGCTTATGCCGACCGAGCCTGGCAGGAGAGCACAAGAACAACTCTGAAACATATGCGCCGCCTGCTTGATGAGGTTCTGTCCGCGCACAAGCTGGAAATCGTTGGCGGCACCGATCTGTTTTGCCTAGTGTGCGTGGAACATGCACCGGAGATCTGGCGGGGGCTCGCCGAGGCAGGAATCTATGTCCGGCGGTTCGACTCCTTGCCCGAGCATTTGCGCATTGGCCTGCCTAAGGGGGAGAATCAGCTCGCGCGCCTCAACGAAGCCCTCAGCCTTTTAGCTTGATGGGTAATCCGGCGGCCACGAATTCAACCGTGTCACAAACCGCGGCGACAGCCTGATTCAGTCGGCCTTGTGCATCGCGAAATTCGCGCCCTAATGGCGTCTCGGGCACCAGGCCTAACCCGACTTCATTCGATACCAGGATGATCTCGCCTGCGCGCTGATTGAGTTCGGCGCAAAGTCGCTCTGTCTCGGCGGCGACGTCGCGGTTGTGGTGCATCAGATTTGAGAGCCAAAGCGTGAGACAATCGACGACGCAAACCTGCCCAACTTGGCTAGCCAGCGCGATGCCTTCAGCCAGATCGAGCGGCGCCTCGACTGTCTCCCACCCGGCGCCGCGTTCGGCCTGATGATGCGAAATTCGGGTTGCCATTTCATCGTCCAACGCTTGCGCCGTGGCGATAAAAATGCGCTGCGCGCTCGCCTGCTCTGCAAGCGTCAGCGCGCGCCTGCTTTTGCCGGAGCGGGCGCCCCCGAGTATCAGCGTGCTTGTCATCTTGGTTTCACCTGCCGAGCCCTCATGCCTAGCGCCTGTCTATAGGGCACATTGGCAACGCGCCAGCGCCAGAGCGCCCCGAATGACAAAGGGCGATCCAAAAATCGGATCGCCCTTCATCTTACGTCCCCCCGGCCCATTGCCGGGATGTCGTTATTGCTACCAGCGCTTCGTGAGCGTGATACCGTAGGTCTGAGGCTCGGTCAGGAAGATGTTCGTAAACAGACCAGAGCTATCATCGGTCAGGTAAGTACCTGTGATGACTTCCTCATCGGTGATGTTCTTACCAAACACTTCGAGCGACCAATCGTTCTCAGTGTTCATCAGCAGCAGAGACAGGTTGATATTGTCCCAGCTATCCAGCTGATCGCGACCTGTATTCCAGATCCGGCTGAAGCTGTCGCCCTGATAGTAATAGTCACCGCGGGCTGTCAGATCCCATCCACCACCGAAGATACCTTCCCAGGTATATTCCGCTGCGAAGTTGAACGTGGTTTCAGGCGAACCCGGGATCTGGTTACCACTTAGGCTGGTCGCCTCGCCCTGGAAAGGTTCCAGCATGGAGGCTGTTTGTACATTTCCGTCACCGTCAATGTAACTGACCGTCTGGCCATCCAGCATCAGCGCCGCTTCCAGAATTGCCAGATTTGCTTCCTGGTCAAGGGTACCGCCAACGCCAGCGGCGAGCGCACCGTTACAGATGCCTTGCGCGGATCCTTCTGGGAACGCGCTGCCGGCAATGCCCGTCAAGACCGCTGCGTAACCTGCCGCGGAAACAACGCAGTTCGCGCCATTCGAGAAGTTCTTGATCGTAATGAGATCAGAACGACCGTTGGTGCGGTCCAGCACATCTACGCCGAAGGCATCCTGCACTTCCGTATCCAGGAAGCCGACATTGGCGTTCAGCAAGAGTGTGCTCACTGGGTTCCAGACGCCTTCAAGCTCGATACCGCGGATTTCGGCGTCGATATTGAAGTTCACTGATGAACGGTTGATGATTTGAGTGATCTGATATCCCTCATAATCATATAGGAACGCAGACCCGTTCAACTGGAATAAGCCACCATTGAACGTGTTCTTGGTCCCGATCTCGTACGCGTTGACGAACTCAGGATCGAAGAATTGATCGAATGCGGCCGCACCGATCTGTTGTGGTGGGTTGATACCACCGCCCTTATACCCTCGAGCATAAGAACCGTAGATCAGCGTGTCTTCGGTTGCCGCAAAGTCTGGTGTCCACTCAAGAGTGGCACGACCAGTGACTTCCTGGAAGTCAACCTCGAGAACCTCAGGTTGGTTGAGCTGAGACGCACCGGTCTCGCCAAGCGGAACGTTTCCGAACGTACCCGGATCATCGGAAATGAAGACCAGCGAAGGCCGGTTGAGCTGCGATTTGTCATCGTCCGTGTAACGCAAACCAGCTGTGAAGCTCAGCGTATCGGAAATATCGAAATAGGCTTCGCCAAACAGAGCGAAGGATTGCAATTCGAACGGCGACAACGACCTGAAATAGTTCCGTCCCTGGCCATCCAGCGAAGCCGGCAATGATGCACCAGGATTTGACGTGTCAATCGGAATTGGTCCGTTCAATAGACCCGTGGCTGGCGGCAGCAGTCCGCCAATCGCATTGTTCAACTGCGCCAAGGCCGTCAAACCATTCGAAATCACGTAATAGCTGGCCGGAATGGTTTCCTTGAACTCATAGTCGACATAGATCGCACCGAGATTGAAATTGAACGGTCCGTCAAAGTCCGACTGGAGACGAATCTCTTGTGTGAACTGCTCATTCTCGCCACCCGATAAGTCCATCGTATTGAAGAAGTTTGATGGTCCGAGCTGCGGATCGTTCACAACGCCGCCTGGGAATAGTGCGTTGTATAGGTCGGCGGCTGGATCAAGTCCGGGCGGAATCGCCGATAGATCATTGAACGGCGTATCAGGCACATGGTTATTGTAGCTTGCGACCGACAGAACGCTGTTTTCGCTGAACGAAGTGGTCGAAGTCAGCAAAAGAGAGTCTGTAAGGTCGAAGCCAATATTCGCCGTGTAGACGGTTTGATCAGCCTGATAGCTCGGGTCAATTGGCGTTTCGATCTGACGTAAGTCAGGGTTAAGCGGCGTCGTGTAGATATCACCGTTGAGCAGCCCCGCAGAAATCGGCAGTGCACCGAAAAGCGTACCCACCGAGTTCGTCCGCTCAAAGCTCTCCGACAAAGGAGCTTCCACACACCCAAGTGACGTTACCAGCTGATCATCCGCAGAGATCGGAATGCCGTTGAAATTATCTTTCAATGGATCTTTAGAGCAGAGCTGCTTGGCGGAGCGCAGACGCGTATCATCCTCTTCAAAATGCTCGACCATGACATAGCCGCGCAATCTGTCTGTTGGTTCGAATGCGAGCGTGGCACGAATAGACCGCAGATCGCGATCATCAATGTCGGTTCCCAGGAACGTATTCTCCACATAACCATCACGGCTTGTATAAGCGCCAGCAACCCGCAATGCAGCGCGTTCGCCGAGCGGCAGGTTGATCATACCGTTGGCTTTCACCGTATTATAGTTGCCGAAAGTAAAGCGGGCATCAGCTTGAAATTCTTCAAGCACAGGCTTCGCGGTGATTAGATTGAACACACCCGCAGTCGCGTTACGGCCGTACAGAGTACCTTGGGGACCACGCAGCACCTCGATACGCTCGACGTCGAAAAACTCCTGTTCGAAGAGCAAGTTTGATTGCAGCGGCACGTCGTTCATATGGATACCAACGCCAGCATCACCCGATTGTGCGACGGCATCGTTACCAATACCGCGAATCTTGAAATTAAAGCCCGTGAAATTTCCTTTAGTGAAGGACACGTTTGGGATGGCTTTCACCAAATCCGGACCACCAGCAAGTTGAAGCTTCTCGAGTGAATCCTCATCAAAAGCGGACACTGCTATCGGAACATCCTGGATAGATTCTTCGGTCTTCTGTGTGGTCACAACCACGGTGCCGAGCGTACGTGCTTCTTCATCCTGATCTTGCGCAATCGCCGCCGGAGCTGCCATAGACAATGCCAGCGCGGACGCACCTGCGAGCAAGACGTAATTCGAACGTCGTGAGACTTTCATTTAATTAACTCCTCCCATGGCGCCTATATTTTTGGGTCGCCAAATTCGATGTGTTTTCTGCGGATCCGCGTTCTTTGCGCAAACCTCAAATCGATGACACGACGGAGTGCGACCATTTGTCAATAAGTTACGCGGCGTCCGGTTGAAAACTTCCGACCGGTGTGTGGCAAACTCCACATCAAGAAACTCGGTGACTTTCGACTATCTCCGAACTTCAAATTCAAAGCGCAACGACAATCCCATGGAGAAATGTTGCTCGCGCGCGGACAATTTATTTTGCAATTATGATCGAGAAGCTACCCATAATTTCCGCTCAACATTGCTTTCGCCAAATCGTCAAATCGGGTGCACGATCGATAGCTGCAATGAGATTTGCGTAGGTGGTTCTAATAGCATCTAGATCGAGCGCACTAACGTCATCAATCAGCGAAGTGGTCCTCGGTTTTGGCGGAGGGAGATACAGCCGTCTCCCGAAAAATTCCTCGATAGTATTGAGGTGATCATACAGGGCCTCATACCGAACGCACAAAAGGTCGAATGACTGCCTTTGGGGCCAAGCGTGCCACATCTTCTCGTAATTCAAAGCATCCTCACGGAAAATATCGGTGGTCTCAGGGTCACGATCGGATGCGCCGCAATTTAGAAAATGTCGACGCCCGTATCGGTTCTTACGTGTCGAAATGACCGCTGCGACGGGATCTCCAAACAGGAAAATTGCGCGTTTGGCGTTTTCAAAAGAGCGAGGGTCGAAAGAGTGCGTTTTGCGAACCGGACCTTTATAATCCTGCGGCGTTTTGGTTCCTGATTTAAGGCCAGCGAGCGCACGAAACATTAAGGTCGTTCCGCAACGTGGAATCCCAGCGCATATTTCCGTTGCAGAGTTCGCGGATGATGAATCACTTGATTCCAACGACATACCGTTTCCTCCTGAATTTGTTCAGCTAACTCAACTGGTCGGATCCCATGCGAGCGGCCAAGACATAAGTCGTTACTGGCAAATGAGCCATAAGAAGTTGGAAAACAATCTGAAAACGATACTGCCGACCGACAAGGGCCATGTTTGGAATCAGGACGAGATCGATCTTCTAAGTCAGCCAATTCGAAAAGCCAATTGGTATCTGGTTAGATGGGCTCCTCATCTGGCATCTCTGTGAAGCAAATACTCGCCCGGAATTAAGTAACGAAACCTACGCCTGGTCGATCATCGGCCAATCCGGCATCTCAAACCAATCTGCCAGATCAAGACCGGTGATTTTTTGAGTCTCTTCTATATCGGACTTCAAACTATTGTGGATTTCCACCAGTTCTGAGATTGGAAGAGTCGGCGCGCTGCCCTTCGTCTTTCGAAGGAGGTCGCCGTCCCTCACAATCGAGAAACCGGTGTTCGCTCTCTCGTTTGGAACCATTTCCAGGCGTTCCAATCCTAGGGCATCAGTAACCTTGGCCAAATACATATCGGCATCCTGAACCAAGTGTTCGAACTTCAACGGATGCACTCTTTCTCCCAGTCGATTTATCCATCTTTTGGCGTGAGCAGAGTATGTCGATCTTTCTACATATCGACCATCACTCAGCGTCTGCACATTGCGCCGCGAGTTTCTTTTAACGTCATGATAAAAATGAGACACGATGCGATCGATAGGATGGCGCAGCGCGAAAAAAGCATGAATATTCTCGCCACAGTGCTCCAGAATGTTGTCCAGAGCAAATTTTGCCTGAAAGACAGGAGTTGATCCCTCGCCCCAAAACGCGACTGAAGGATCCGCATCGGCGTAATGTTGCTCAATCAGATCATCGAGACTTCGATCTCCGGACCCATTGAAAAAATTCGTTTCCAACTTGCTCGGAAAAAAGATTTGAGGATGGTCGGACAACGCGCGACACAAATATGTGGTTCCGCATTTTCGCTCACCCACGACGAATAGATTGGGCCTAGTCGGCATACGTTCTAACCCTCAGAAACCTCTACGCTCACAGTGCTTAGTTCTGCGAAAGTTAACGCATGCTTCACCTGATCCCATATCTAATTTCATTTCCACGATTTCGAGTTATGACCGATAAAAATCAACGCCTTGAAAGCAGCCTATCCGAGCCTTATCAGCGTGATTGGTTTTAGATGAGGCACGATCCCAGATAAACAATTTGACGTGCGAGAGCTTATTCGTTTGAACCATTCTCATGTCAATGAGTGTTGGTCTCGCGACCAATATTGAGCGATCCAACTGCGAACCGAGGGACGAAAAATTGCGCGTAATCTCAAAAAGACAAGTTTCCGCCTGTGGTTTAACTTAGCGAGATACACTCAACATAAAAAGCGGTCGTGGCAATGCGCCATTTGCGCGTCCTATCTGCGTGATTGTTGATACGCTAGAGACTTGCAATCTTTCTTTTCACTGAACAAGGATTTTGGGGACACTTTGAATGAATTATCGCCGTGACTTGGACGGATTGCGAGCTGTCGCTGTTCTAGGTGTTCTCGCATTTCATTTAGGTATCCCAAATCTGAAAGGTGGATTCACCGGCGTCGATGTATTTTTCGTTCTCAGTGGCTATCTGATCACAACGATCATTCATGGGCAGCTGAATGAGAAGCGATTCTCGATAATCAATTTTTATCTGCGACGAGCAAGACGTCTTTTACCAGCGTTATTTGTTGTCGTGGCATTCACTTTGTTAGGCGCTTTTCTCCTGTTCGGACCCGATCAGTATGCAGAAACCGCGAACTCAGCGATTTACGCCGTATTATCCGTCTCAAACATAGGATTCTGGCTTGAGGCCGGTTACTTTGACGCCGCTAAGTTCTCGAAACCGCTGCTACATACTTGGTCATTGGGCGTCGAAGAACAGTTCTATTTGGTTTGGCCAGCCTTAATGTCCATTCTTGTTCTGTTGCGGAATCGATTACTAATTTCCGCAACGCTCATTGCACTTACTGTACTCGGTTTCGCCTTGATGCTTGCGGTGCAAACGAACCTGCCCAGCGCAGCATTTTACCTGAGTCCATTTCGCGCATGGCAATTCGCAGCTGGTGGCGCTCTGGCTCTAGTTTTTCCGAGCGACAGGATGGTCTCGAAATCGGTTGCTTCAACCCTGCTCAGCACCACCGCGACTGCAGTCGGGCTTCTGCTGATTTGCGTCACGTTTTTGAATGTTCCGGAAGACGGTTATCCCGGGAAGAACTCACTTCTTCCGACAGTCGGAACACTGCTCGTAATCGCCGGTCACCAGAACATTATTAGTAGAGTCCTATTATCCAATCCGCTGTCTGTTTATCTCGGTCGCATCTCGTATTCATTGTATCTGTGGCACTGGCCATTAATCGTATTTGCGCTCAATTATAATGCCCGTCCGCTAAGTGGCACCGAAATGGTTGCAATTTCGGCGACTTCCCTGCTTGCAGCGGTCGCGTCATATCATTTGATCGAAACGCCGTTCCGCAAACCATGGACAGATAGTATCGAACAGGAACGATTCGCTGTACCTGCAGGGATTCTCGCTTCTGTTGCGGTCATTTCGGTGTTGTGCGCACATATCTGGGCAAACGGTGGGTGGAGCTTCAGAATACCTGCCGATCAGGAAAAGCAGATAGAAGCTCTCAAAGGTGATGTGAGCTTCAGGTGCCGCCCATTAAATTTAGAAGGCATCAGAAACGCTTGCGCATTCGGCTCACAAAAGAGCAACCCAGATGTCGTTCTCATTGGCGACAGCCACGCTCAGGCCCTTATGAAAGGCTTAGACAACGCGTTTAAAAGAGAGCGGTTAAGCGGTGTGCTTCTCTGGCAAACTGGCTCTGCGCCCTTTGTAGACATCCAAACATACGACAACCAAAAACGCAGATCGAATGGGTTCACTCGCGAATATGAATGGGCAAAAGAAAGTGGCGCGAGCGCAGTCGCTGTGCACGCACGTTTCAGTCTGCTTTGGCTCAGTCAACGAGACGGAATAGAGAACAAAGACAGACGGAAGTGGCTCGCAAAGAATGGCGTTGTTCCCACTAGTATCGCTGAATCTCAAGCGAATTTCAGATCGGGCATTGGTATGACGTTGGACTTTCTAGCGGGCGGCAACCAGGAAATCATTGTAATTGGATCCGTACCGCCGCCCGGAGTTCATATGCCGACGTGCTTGACGCGCCCCAGATACATCATGAACCAAGAAAAAATTCTCACAACTTGCGGCGGCAACACTCGGACAGAATCACTGAAACGAACCTCTGACGTGAATATGCTTCTCCAAACAGAGACCCACAAAAGAGGCGTGACTTTCATAGACGTCGAATCACTGCTGTGCCCAGAAGGTCAGTATCGATGCAATAGGTACGATAATGGTCAAATGATTTTCCGGGATGACGACCACCTTTCAGCGAAGGGAGCGTCACTCATTGCACCTCTGCTGATTGAGGCGTTGAGGTGAGTTGTGGAGGTTCGCTTCTCTCGTCCGCCTGAATCGGGGGCTGCTATGTCCGGAAACCACACTCGGCGATTGTGATCTTTCCTAGAGCAAACTATCGGGAAACGTCCAACAGCATAGGCATCTTGACGAAAAAGTCGAAGCACCAAAATCGATACACATCAATAACGGCAACAGCTTTGATGGTGCCCCCACACGGCATAGGTCGACCTGAACATAGCGCACCATAAATCAACCTAAATATTTGTTTTTTATTTTTTTATTTTTACGAAATCGATCATAGCTGAACATAGCTAGTCAGTCTTGCGCAATCAAAAAGGTGGGCTTATAGGTGGACTATGAAGCGCCATTACCTCTCCTACATGCAGACCAAGAAAGCGCCAGCTGGGAAGTACGCTGACGGACAAGGACTTTGGTTGTGTAAGCGATCAAAGGACGCTGGCAAATGGATCGTTCGCCTCGTCATTCAGGGTAAGCGCCGTGAGATGGGTCTGGGCTCTTGGCCCGACGTTTCGATCTCGGAAGCACGTGAGCGAGCAGCTGAAGCGAGAAAGAAACTTCGGGATGGAATAGACCCGATAGAAGAAAGATCTAAGCTCAGACACCGACCGCAGCGAATGACGGTAGAAGCGGCCATACAAGATTGCTTCCGAGCACGACAGGCCGAGCTGAAGAATGACGGCAAAGCCGGTCGTTGGTTATCTCCTCTAAAAACTCACGTCATTCCGAAAATCGGACAAAGGTCGATTGAAGACATCGATCAACATGTCTTGCGTACCGTGTTCGATCCGATCTGGCACTCTAAGCCAGATGCAGCGCGCAAGGCGATGAACCGGATGAATCTAACGTTGAAGCATGCTGCAGCGCTAGATCTAGACGTCGACCTTCAGGCAATCATGAAAATGAAAGCATTGCTTGGCAAAAGGCGACACGAAGCGAAACATATCCCTTCATTACCCTATCAAAATGCACCAGCGTTCTACCAAGCATTGGTCGGAAACGACACCACAACGGCGCTTGCACTGCGATTCCTACTGCTTACTGCCGCGCGCTCGAGCGAAGTACGTTTCGCTACCTTTTACGAAGTACGCGATGGAACCTGGCATCTGACCGAAGATCGCACCAAAACTGGTAAGGCCATACGTGTTCCACTATCGGATGAGGCCCTTAGTGTCATGGCGCTCGCCAAAACACGATCTACGGATGAGTTTTTATTTCCGTCCCCAAAGGGAGGTGCACTATCAGCGAATGCCATGTCCACATTTATGAAACGCGCAAAAATGTCTGCGCGTCCGCATGGTCTGCGGGCAACGTTTCGAACTTGGGCAGAAAACGAGACTGATGCCGATTGGGAAACAAAAGAGAGCGCGCTGGGCCATGTAATCGGTAACTCGGTAGAGCGAGCATATCAGCGCAGCGATCTGTTTGACAAACGTCGAGCACTTTTGAACGAATGGAGCTCCTACTTGCTCACCGAAACAAAATGATCGCTCCAGCCTTCTAGTCTGCAACAAGCAACACACATGCATCATTTTGCGGAGTCAGAATTGTTGTTCGAGTCTTCGCGCGCGTAACGCTTACTCTAAAATTTTGTCGAACCTGTCCTGAAACATTCTCAGCTTTGTTTTGGCGAACAATTCTGTTCCGAAATCTTTCCCAGCCATCAAAAATGATGACTTCATCGAATTGCTTTCCTTTTGCTTTATGCATGTTCATGACAACTACCCCCTGCTCGGGCCGATTTGAGGATGAGAAATGCTCCTGAACAAAAGCTCCACGCACAACCTCCAATGCACCAGCATAGGAACCACCATCTCTCCACAATTGTGCAAGGGCCTGTCTTAATTCACTGCCACGCTCCAAGAGCCGCACGTTCTTTGCTTCATCAGCAATTTCGACCAATTGTGGACTACCGCACCCCTCAAGAACCTTCCTCACTTCGAGCCAGTCTACTTCGGGGTTTCCACTCAAGTCCAAACTGCTCAACAATTCAAAGGCGGCTAAAATAGATGGTATTGAGTTCGTTTTTCGCGGTTTTTTTTGCTGGCTAATCGCCTTGGTGAACGCGGCAAAATCACTGCGAATTTTCCCAGCAGATTTTAAGTCCTTTTTTGTCGGACTGTCTCCACCTCTGCCGAGATAGAACTCCTCTATCATCGACAGAAAGGATGCTGTTTCACTACTACCGCCCGATACTTCCAGTGAGAACGCTATCAGCTCTGCAGCCAAAACCACCGCTTCCATTTCTACCGCCGCAGAGTGAGAAACTGCGGATAGTCCAGCGGGAGGATGACGTAACTTGTCTGACACAATCCGGGTCATTGCTTTTGTCGGCACAAGTATCGCAATCGACCAGTCTTTCGCGCCATCTCTAAGCAAACGCGTTCTTGCCTGAAGTGCAGTTGTTATCACCTTGGTCAGAGCTTGGTTCTTGTTCGATGGATAAGTCTCAAAATACAAACCAGCGTAAGGGTCGTCTTGAAATTTGCCTGTAAGTATATGATCGCCGAACGTGGCGAGATCTGTTCCCCCGCTTCGATGATTTGCTGACCCGAGGTCGATCAGGGTTGGCGAGAACTCTGATTCAAAATGATCCAGTCGTTCTGGATCTGCGCCAATCCATTCGAAAATCCTTTGCTCGGGGTCGGCGAGAGCCAAAATGCAGGAGCCCACACCAAGAACCTTCATCACACGCCATTGATTTTGATCTGTATCTTGAAACTCATCAAGGATGATGAACGGGAATTTGTCCGAAATCAAACGACGTACTTTATCGCTTCGTCCTATCAGATCTGCCACAAATTCAGCAAACAACGAGAAGCAAACAAGTCCCTCATCAAATGCTAATCGCCGCCTCTCTAATTCCTCTTTTTTTGATTTCTCTTTTTTTTGTTCTTCCGAAATTCCACGACTGGGAAAATCGGCCCGTACCCCAGCTAAAGCTATCGCCTCATTAGATGGTGACAGCAGCTTAACTGGTATCGGAAGCCCTAACAGGTACCCATGCGTTTTCAGGATACGCCAAAAAAACGAGTGATATGTTTCAACTTCAATTCTGGCTTTTGCTTCCTTAGAAATTGAACTCTCCGCATCAATCGCTTGAGTCACTCTGGCCACGGTGGCTCGAGCAAAACTAAGAAAAAGAATTTTTTGGCCGGGCGTAAGTTTACTCAGCGCGATTTGCGATGCCTTGAGAATAGAGATCGTGGTCTTGCCTGAGCCGGGACCACCCTTAACGAGCAAGTGCCCATCGATGTCCAAGATTTCTTGCTGCTCGCTCGATAACTCCATGGTCGTCGCATTAATCTGCCGCAGCTGCAGCACCTTCTTCCGAAACTGGAGCCGGATCACATAACTCTGCCAGCTTTTTTGCTGCGTTTTTAATCCACTCGGGTATTTCGTTTTCAGAACACTGAGCCAAAAAGTCGGCTACGCCCCAGTTCCCTTTCGACCATTTAAAATAAGCGGTCAGAGCGTTCCGAGCATCCGCCACCGGATCAGGAAAGTTGGCGACTAAATGAGGAGGCCAATCGATATCCCCAGCGAACCGCTCAAGCGCAGCATCCGTAGTGCCATTTAAGATCAACGCCTCAAATGTTGGTTCAGGGTGCATAAATAGTTCTTCTACTTGAGCCTCGATAAGTGCTTTGTTCGCAGCATCCTGTGTGTCGCAGATCGCAAAGGTTCGTTTATCAAGCCTGCTGTACATTTTTGCTAAGCCTGGAATATTATTCTCTCCGCTAGCGTTAACGACAGCCACCCCCAATGACTCCAACGATGAGTATTGCTCGGGATCGAGTTCTGCCAATCGCAGACAGGCAACCGGAAATGCGTCGGTCTCAGTATTTCCTTCCGCCACCAGAATTCTACGCGCGAGTAACCCTTCACAAAATCTAGACCGAAAGTCTTGTCTGTATTTTTTCAACTTGAGACTATCCGGCAACGTAATCTCAGATTGTTTCAAACAACCGTTGACGTCACGATCCAGCACGATGGTCTCTGATAAATCAAACTCTTCCAACACATACGGTGAGTGCGAAGTGAACAAGGTTTGAGATGACAACTTGCGAATCTCATGAACGATTCTTTTTTGGGCATATGGAGGAATAGCTGTCTCGGGTTCCTCCATAGCGAAAATCACTTCTTGCTTGCTTTCAGCGATTATCGAGAGCATGGCCAAGACGAGCATATTAATCGTGCCGGTTCCTTGGCGGTAGAACGGCGCTAGATGATCACCTTCTCCAGTAGCTATGAACGCAGTGATCACCTTTCTAAGGTGCTCGCGAGTCAGATTTGAAACCTTTAATCGAGGTTCAGCACCCCATTCTTTGGGTACGTACTTTTTTAGCGCGTTATCTATGCTTCCCAGTACGTCGCTCAATCCGATCGATGGATCGGCTGCTACTGCATGCGCACTCAGGCTTCCTATCGTGTCCTCCCACATTTGGGGTCGGATCTCTTTAAGGCGCAAAATAATGTCCAGCAGGCTCCCGCGTTCTAGACTGAGAGCACGCGAGCCGGTTCGAATTGTCCGTAGATAAAGAAAACCACAAAGCTGTTTATCACGTTTGTAGAATTGCTCGGGACTTTCTCCATCAATCAAACTTCCACTAAAGTAAGTCTTACCCTCAAAATCGTCTTCTTCAGGTTCGTATTTTCCGACAAACGTGACTCGGACGGCTGGAACAATGTTTTCTGCATCAACTCCTTCAGGGTTTGCCTCATTATAAATCGTACTTGTTTCAGAGTCCCAAAACTCAATCCGATCGCCAAACCGCGACTTCTGTTCAGCCGTTAGATTGATGATAGTGGCCTCGATCTGAATCTCCGGAGCAACGGTGTAGGACTCTGCGTCTTGCTCGGGTTCATTTCCTGGGTCGCCGTCAATTGTAGCATCGGCTTCATCGGTCTCTTCAACCTGTTCTTGCTCTGCGTCATTGTGAGCTGCTCTCTTTGGCAAATAATCCCCTTGGAAAAAGTCATGCTCATCTATTGGTGGCCGCCGATTTAGTCGGTCTGGGCCAAGCACTAAATCAAGTGCCTCCAAAATCGTCGTCTTCCCGGTGTTATTGTCTCCTATAAGGACGCCGTGCTCGGGTAAAAGAATGTCTGCAGCGCTGACACCTCTGAAATTATTGATTTTTATTCTCGCGACTTTCATTGAGGCATTATTCCATTGATGAGAAAAATAATCCATCGAATGTTTGGCCCGAACAAAATTCTATATTTGGCAAGACATTACTCATCCCACGCTGTTCTATTATTATTTCGAATTTTTTTGATCCTTGATTCTCCGAAAGTTCATTCGAATTCGAATATTCCATGAAACCCAAGAGTTCGAGAAGTGTCCCGAGGAGGGTCACATCATATGAGTTATCACTCGCAGGCGCCATTTCAGCATTGTAAATCAAAGATATTTCAAGGTTCGAGAGCATAAAATCAAGCTACTCAGCGGAAGCCGGAATTCATCTAATTGATGGCTATAAATAACGCCGACACAAAGTTCGAGCGCAATTGTCTTCGCACAAACATTTGGCTCACTACGAAGCTCAATCACCGGTAATCGCGATTATCTAACGATAGTTTTCACAGTAGGTATTTAGGTAATATGGGTTTCGGCAGTAATCAATCATGCGCATCGCGTTGAGTACGCGATTGGTGGCTAGCAATCGTATTGGTCCGGGATAGTCCAGGAGCCGAATGTCGGTAGCAAAATCATCCATGAAGTGACAGCGCACCGAATTATCCGTCTGATAGTACTGCTTCGCTATTGATGCCACGCCTTCCTTTACTTCAACGTCAACATTTCCAGGCAAAAAACAGTTTTGTGCCGAGGAATCGAGTTTGGGATCCGTGTGCACTCGCGGCAGATCCAGCGCCCAAAAACCTAAAGAGCTATGGAGCGCATAGTCTTTTAAGTCTTCTTCTGCGGACAGGTCTCGGAACAGATATGTTCTATCGAATATTCGGTACAAACCAGCTGAGAACGGTGAGCGGACCGCGGCTAACCAATCATCAATCGTGAGGTCTTTGTTTTCGAGCGCCCGAAGAGTGAGTTCTCTCAGTACATTTCGCCTGAAGTGTGGATTATTCTCCATCAGACATAGAGTGTCCCAAGCTAAATTGCCTGTCGCACAGTTGGGTCCGATCGATTCCTTGTCTACGACTTGGTAACCCAAAAGAGCATTTAGCTTTTCGGGTTTATGTAGTACTCGCGCTTCGAAATAGGCTGGAATTACCTTTTCATCTAACACCTCCGCCGCTCGACCAACCATAAGTTCGCCTGAAAGTAATTTTTGCTGCGCAATGGCAACATCCAGCAAGTCAATAGACTTTGCCGTGGCATCAAGGTGTTTCATTTGCTGCGCAGCGGTCTTTGACGACATACTTCGCAGATCTGGTTTTGACGCGACCTTTAATCTTCCCCCCGCTTGAATAAGAACGCCATTCCACGGTGCCAAAATACGCACTGTGGATGCAGAACTCGCAATGGATTCATCTGACCTAGCCCCCTGAATTGCAGCCATGTTTTGGTTATAGAAATAGGCTGTTCAGGAGAGAATTATGGCTCGAAAACGTTACACAACCGAGGAGATCATCCGTAAGCTTCGCGAAGCGGATGTATTGATCGGACAAGGTCAGACAGTGGCGGATGTTACCCGTCATCTTGGAGTGTCAGATGTCACCTACTACCGTTGGCGCAAAGAATATGGCGGTCTGAAAGTGGATCAGGCCAAACGGTTCAAAGAGCTGGAGAAAGAGAACGCCCGGTTGAAGCGTCTGCTCGCTGATGCGGAACTGGATAAATCGATCTTGCGTGAAGCTGCCTCGGGAAACTTCTAAGCCCTGAGCGTCGCCGCAGGTTTGTTGATCACGTCAAGAAAAAGCTCGGCGTTTCCGAGCGCCGGGCTTGTCGATGTGTTGGCCAGACACGGTCTACACAATGGCGCCGGCTGAGGATCGCTGATGATGAGCACGCTCTGACATCAGCAATCATTGGCCTTGCTCGTCAGTACGGTCGCTATGGCTATCGGCGGATCACAGCATTGCTGCGCACTCAGGGCTGGCATGTGAACCACAAACGGGTTGCCAGGATATGGCGGCGTGAAGGGCTGAAGGTCCCAGCTAAGCAGCCGAAGCGAAAACGGCTATGGCTGAATGATGGATCGTGCATGCGGCTGAGGCCAGAGCACAAAAACCATGTCTGGGCCTATGACTTCGTCCTAGATCGAACGCATGATGGCACCGCGTTCCGCATGCTGACACTGATCGATGAGTACACCCGCGAATGCCTGACCATCGAAGTGCAACGCAAGCTGCGGTCTGGTGACGTCCTATACGCCGTTGCAGACGCAATGCTGAAGCATGGAGTGCCGAAATATATCAGGTCCGACAACGGGTCGGAGTTTGCCGCCAATGCTCTGCGCGAATGGTTTGACCGGATCGGCGTGCAGACCCTCTTCATCGAACCGGGCAGTCCGTGGGAGAATGGATACAATGAAAGCTTCAACGGCAAGCTCAGAGACGAGCTGCTCAACGGGGAGATTTTCTGCTCGATAAAAGAAGCCAGGACACTGATCGAACAATGGCGTCAGCACTACAATACGGTGCGGCCCCACTCATCACTCGGCTACCGACCGCCAGCGCCGGAAACGAAATTGCCCTTCCAAATCCAGGCTCAAAACACTACACAGAAACTGGCTGCGCTATAGGGGGCGGGTCATCGCGGCATCGAGTAGCGAACCGAGCACGAAGTCATACAATTCGAGAATTGAGTTGGTCAGTCGTTCGCGTTCAAGCGCCTCATACCCTTCAAGCCGTTCTTTTCCAACATCGAACAAATTCAATGACACGGGAAATTCGACATCCGTTGGATCGATCAACACCAGTCGGTCATGTAAGCGCTCGCCGGGTGCGAAATCCTTTAGCCTGGAAATTGTCTTGATAAGATCGCCCTGGCTGTCGATTACCACGACTGATCGCTTTCCTGCCGCTACAGCCGGTAGGTCTTGTGCGATTAGATACTGAAGTGTCTGAGACTTCCCGTGACCAGTACCAGCGACCATATGCGTATGTTCAAATCGCGTGTCCGTTGGAATCGCGAAGGTCGTTGATTGATTCAAGAAATCTATCAGAGGCGTTGCGTTTAAATACGCTTCGGCCAGCGCAGACTGGTCTTTGATAGATGATTTAGACGGTAGCACGGGTGACTTAGAGAAAGACCGAGGATCTGCGAGATTTCCTCCCGAGGCCACGATTAGATTCCGCTCAATTTGATCCCGCAACCGCGTGAACAGGTTGGCGTCGACCAGTTCTTGTGCGCTCGGCACACCCAGCGTGCGCTCCAGAGCATCAGGAAGGTCGCTGACACGATTAAGAAGCGGTGTCTCGACCACAACATCCAATTGATCAGAATCGTGCGTCTGAGGCCCATTTTTGGCGAATGGCTCGAGCATGATCAGCAATGCATCGACGATGAGATCGAATGTTTGATCAAACTCGACTAAGAACCCACGTTGTCGATTGAGTTCCTCGCGGATTTCCCACCATTCGGAGGTTTCTCGTTTTTTTGACCAATCGAGATCAGGCAGCCACCAGATCAACTCATAATCGAGCAATCGTTGCGCGAGCGTCTCAATCTGACAAGCTAAAGGTGTCGCGGTGTCGATCTCGAAGGCGTCAGAAACACATTGAGCAAGTGCGCGGATGACGGCCTGTCGCTCTTCTTCATCCGTAATACCGACGCGAGCGAACAGTGCTGCAACTTCGTTGTACAGATCAGCCGTTTCCGTCTCATCTTTTGACTTGAACAGCCGATGCGTCAGTGCGTGTAGTCGGGGTCCAAAATGAAGGGCCATTTAGAATACCTTCAAAATGAGCTCTCTCGCTTCGTCACGGGTCAACACTGGAATATCTTCGGTTTCAGTTCCGCCCCAATGTTTGGCGCTCTCCATCACTTGTCTAAAGATCGCGGTGATCTCCGAAATCTCCGCTTCCTTCTTGGTTAGATCAATGATGCCGGGACACTTGAAGTGTCGACCGTGCATCAGGTCTTTTACAAACACCTGATCTCGTTTCTCATTGTAGTACCAGTAGGTGAAGCCTCCGGCGGCACCGAGCCCGAGCAAGAGTGCGAGATTCATCGGAAAGATGAAGTCTAAAATGAAAGCTGCGAGCAATCCCACAAGCAGACCATAGAACCCTGATTTACGCAGCAAAGATGGATCATGCTCCCCCATCAATAATGCTTGGTCGAATTTGTATCGATTTACGAGCGCACGGTCATCATCATCGATTTCAATCTTCGCCCACAGTTTGAAGTTGACCTGACCTACTCGTCCAGTCGTCTGCTCTCGCTTCAATAGCAGTTTCATTCCCGCCCCCCGGTAATCTATCTTTATACAGATAGATAAGCGCAAAGCCTTTTATTTCGCAAGCGCAATAAAAGGCTTTGTATTATGGGTGGTGAGGGTGGGTTCATATGGAAAATACATATGAAGTCACGCAACTAGTCTTTGTTCAAAAGTGGGGCTATGGTCAGAAATGAGAAGGCTTGTTTGGGGATCAAGCCGCAGTGTTTATGGGGATACAGAAACTACTAAGGTATCCTCATGAACAATAGACTATGATGGCGTCCTTGGATGTCTTCATAGAAACGTCGATGTATCTCAACCAAATTTCGGGATGCTAGAGTCATTTTCCATGACCAGTTTCCGAGAATTTTGCGTTCTAGTAATTAGGGGCCTTAATCACGAGGCCTGAAAACACGTTCGGGACATCAAATGAAATCTCCAATTCTCTCTTCAGTAGCCGCAATCGTTCTCCTATCCGGGTGCGAAACAATAGACTCAGCTGCATCCATCGGAACGGGCGCTGGCGCTGCAATTGGCGGTTTGCTTGGCAATCAAATTGCGGATGAAAACAAAACCCTATGGACAATGGCAGGCCTCGCAGCAGGATCATTCGTTGGGCGCGAAATCGGTAAGCTGTTGGACGAAAGCGAGAAAGAAAGCGTGGCCGAGTCGACGGTTCAGTCCGCCGAAACTGGCGAGACCAAGAAATGGTCGAATACGGAAACTGGAAATTCGGGTTCGGCTAAAGTGATCAAGACTGTAGAAACAGAGGAGAATAAAACTTGCCGCGAGATCCAACAAACGGTGTCGCTTGCTGATGGAACTACCAAACAGGACAGCGTGACTGCTTGTAAGGGCGAGGATGGAGCGTGGCAGGTCGTATGACCTACTTCCCTCTTAAGGATCAATAAATGCAAATGTTATCAGCACTTAGAATGGCGGTTGCGTCGATTCTATCGATCTCGATCGCGACTTTTTTGGCACAAAACTCCAATGCACAAACGGTGGCGCGTACCAATTCACATTACGCGGCTTTAGAGCGTTCGAATTCGCTCTGTGATCGTACATTGATGGTTCAAGTCACGGCACTAGAACTCGATGCCAAACATAAAGCGTTGTCTGTGGCTGAGTTTGAAGAACTCGTCGCTGCCCTGCGCATCGCTGCCCAATTTGAGTGCGGGTCCGACCCGATCAATATTGTCGCGCGGGTGATGGCCGGTCAGCAACCCATCCAAAACCTGAGAACAAGCGCAGCGGATAATTGGACCGATCCTAGCAGGCTCGTTTTCAACGAGGCGTCCATTACCGTTCTCGAGAAGTGTAGCCTAGCTGGGGGAGGCTCAATCGTCTGCGCAGACATCGAAGTTGCTGATCCACTCTCGGTAACAACGAATGAGTTTGTATCTCGCGTTTGGAGTCGGGTACAATCTTCGCCAGCGGTTCAGCAACGAAGTCCGCAATACGTGTCATTAGCCTTCCGGTACAACGATCTTCTGCTTGATGTGGTTGGATACAAGCGGATGGCCGGAGGGGTCTATAAACTTACCGATTCTCGAGTTCATTCACGCGCTTCGCTTACATCATCAGTTCAGAAGAGCGCTGCCGACGATGCTGCTTCGGTGGTTGCTGAAGCGGTAGCAATTGTTGGACAAACTAATACTGATCCTGGTGCAGGATCGAGCGAAAAATCTCCTACTCCTTCTCAGAGTGAATCAAACCCGCCACCACATTTCTACGCTCTTCTTCCGGCTGTCACTCACTGTATATCTAGTTTCGATCGGGAGAGCTGGTGCTCAAACTTCGCCTATTCCGGAGGTGAGCTCGTCACAACTAGAATGAGCGAGCATCTGCACAAACAGGCATTCAGCATTCACGAAGTGAAAGACTATGTGGATCCTTTCAGCGGACCAATCGCAAGTGCTATGGGTTACCTGAGCTTCAACCGCGGTCACGTCAGCATTGTCACAAGCGTGCGTAGGTCAGAACAAACAATCAAGACAGTCTCTTCAGGGAGCGACATTCGAAAGATCCCGGGTTATGAATGTTTCGAGGCGCCTGAAATCGGACCTGGATGCTTCATGCTGGTACATTCCGTAGGGCCGCAAAGCCAAGAAGTGCATACAAGGCTATACTTGGCCCGTTGGTTGGAAACCACGAGTTGGGGCGAAAAAACTTGGAACGTGGGTATCGTGGCTTTTTTACGCCCAATGGACGCAATCCTGATGACTCAGGGTCTGGAGCAGATCCGCGCTGAGCAAGAAGAACTGGAGCTTGCTAATGCACGAGCCGTAGCGAATGGGCAGCCGAAACCGTTTCCATCATTCGAGTTTGCAAACGACGATATGGAGGCCTTTTATGCTGACCTTTACAACGGTAGAATTGGCGGCGGATCGTACGCCAACAGACAAATCAACCAGATCATTTTCCACACCTATCACTACCAGTACTCTGAAGTCTGCCGACAGCATCTACCGAGCACCAGCCCTATTTACGAATGGGTCGATGATCGTCTCGTGGACTACGAGGAAACTGTAAATTGGGATGGAAGCAAAACAATCACAAACTACTATGAATCATACATCCGAGATCGGATTCCTGTCAGACATGAATTTTTCGCGAAGTTTAAGCGAATCAGCGATGAGTTCTTGGATGAACTTAATGCCGAGTGGGTAGAAAATTATCGAGGTCCAATCGAGGCGTTAGCGTTTGTTGATACGTCAACGCCCGAGAATAATTACATTCTTTATCGCCAAGCAGTGAAATCCAACTTCGAAGGATACGAATTGGATCACGCGAGTTTCCTCAATCAAGAGGGCTGCACCAGTCCTACGACAGTGAAATATGAACAGGCACTCAATCGATTAGAATTGTGGGATTAGCCGAGTCTCGCTCCAGGCACAACGCTACGATCTTTTCATTCTCCAGTTGAGACTCAGACCAACTTTCTAGCAATTCTGCTTCTGCTAATTGATGATAAGTATTCCAAAGCGAGCTAATACGCGCGGCTGTTGCGCAACGTTCCGCAGCATCGCCTGCTTCGTTCTGAATCCACCGCAATACCGTTTCAGCGTGCAGGACTCGGTTCACACGGGCTGGACTGCTAGGGTCTCTAAGCAAAGTTTCTCTTTGCCGGGTCACTGCGCGCAACGCTGCCTCTTTGGCGAGATCGAAATCTCTTTCCTGATTATAACAGTCTGCAAGCTGCAGCAGGCGGTTCGTCTCGATTTCCTCAAACTGAGCATTGTTGGGGTCCACCAGTTCCAGCGCCTTCGTTTGTGTCTCGGCGGTAATTAGATCGTGGATTCCCTGCGAACGATGCGGGTCCATGTAGCATGTGGTATTTGCCCTTCTGAGCAATGCTAATGCTAATGCTCTTCTCGCCTCCATGCTCTCAGAAAGGATTGCTTTTTGGGCGATATTAATGCCATGTGCATAGTATGGCAGTGCGTCGTCATAGGGCTGTTCGGCATAGTACCGCGCCCAGCTGATCGCTTGCCCAACGTGCGAATTTGCTTCCGAGTGCGCGAGCATGATGGGTTCGTCGGACGGATGCTGTTCAGCCAGAGATTCCAAAATTCGGACTGCTTCGAGTGCGGATTTGATGCTAGTTTCAGGGTTTTCGCTATAGTAGTTCGCTCGCGCCATCGACATTTTTCCGTGCGCAAGATTAAGTTTATCTCGTTTGTCGGGCTCAGCGAGCTGTAAAAACAACCGTTCCGCTCTCGAAACTAAATCGGTGGCTGAACGACTGTCATCCAACAAAAATATTTCGTCGCGAGCAGACGTCACGAGCAACTCTAAACGAATGCTCTTGGCAAGTTCCCAAGTTTGCACATCCGGCGCGATGTTGGCCATCATCTCCCGAGCGCGAGCCAGTAAATCGCTTGCTTTTTGGCGTTGCCCGTTATTCGAAGCTCCGCCTAATCCCGTAGCGTCTGCTAGGCGGATGTAACCTCGAATTATCTCCAGCCTTGTTTCAGGGCTCGGATCGTCACCTTCCAGTTCTTCCAACACCGCGATCGCACGCTGAACCATCAGCAAACGCGCTTCAGTGGGTAACATGCCGGACAAATCACTTTTGTTGGAGCCATCAATTAGGGAAACAGAAATGTCTCTTGCTCTTTGCAAGTTCTCTTGCGCTGATGCGGCTAAAGAATTTTGCGTTGAGACCGAGGCTCCAAATAATATCAATCCAGCCGCGATCGAAACCGCCAACAGTGCAATCAAAATCGCCGTTGTGTGGTTCCGTTGCAATCCCCGTTTGGCTCGCAAGAAAACTGAAGAAGGGCGCGCCGCTACAGTTCGCCCAGATTGATAAGCTCGAATGTCGTCGAGAAGCTCTCGCGCTGAGTTATATGGATCATTGCTGCAGGCTTTAACAGAAATGGCGCTTAGATCTTCTCCGCGAGAGGGCTTTTCGCCTTGCAATAACAGTCCCAGTAGCCGACCGAGATCTTCGACATCTTTTTTTGCCCAGTCAGACGCAGTCCCTCCCATCGATTCGGTTTTGTCGTTAAACGAGATTCCAAAATCCAAGACCCTCGCGGATTTTTTATTGTCTACGATCACATTTTTGGAAGAGATGTCACGGTGGAAAATAGATTGACTATGAGCATAAGCTATCGCTTCACATACTTCTTCAAAGCACTTCAATTTCTCTCGTAATGAGAGCTGTCCCTTTTCGAGCATTGCATCTAGCGTGGAGCCTGAAACATACTCCATAACTATGTATGGTGTACCTTCAGAAGTCTCGCCACCATCGTACATTTGGGCGATGTTTGGGTGACGTAAACTCGCCAATATTTTTCGTTCAGATTTGAACTGGTCACGCAAAGACAGAGACTGGTTCAATGCCGGTAACAGCTTGACCGCAACGTCGTGTTCATAATCTGCGTTACTCTTTCTGGCTAAGAACACTTCTCCCATAGCGCCCGCGCCAAGCCTCCTCCTCACGGTATAGGGACCAATCGTTTGTGGCGTGGTCATCTGATCTATGATTGGTAGCAATGCATCCGTGCCAATTAACGCTGCCCCAAGTTCAGGCGTGTTTAGCAATCGAAGTGCTAGCGTTCGTAGTGGAGAGTCTGCATCTGTTGCAGTTTCAATGTAAGATAGTCGCTCGTGTTCTGGAAGACGCTCAAGCTCGTTCGAGATTTCTAGTAGTCTTGCAAACTCTGCGCGTTTTCTAGAGTCCATTTTCAATCACGACCCGCATCCAATTTCTCGCCGCGGCCCAAGACTCCTTAACCTTATGCAGCTTCATCCCTAACACATTCGCCACTTCCCGATTACTGAGCCCGCCGAACACTTTCAATTCCACAACATCGTGTTGCTGCGGACTGATCACCTTTAGTCTGATCAGAGCATTGTGAATCTCTAGCAAATTTTGAGCGTTCGACGAGACGGAGTTCTTATCTTCGTCCAACGAAACCAAAATAGCAGCTCGTTTTTGCGACGTTTTCCGTCTCGCCATATCAACCAAAGCGCGGCGCATCACAATTGCTGCAAGACCCAACAATTGGTTTTTGTTCTTTGGAGCGATAGTTCCGGAGCCTAGAATTTTGCTTATCATTACGTGTTGAAGGTCCGTCGTATCTAACGAAGCTGTGCGCTTTTGTCTGCGCAGCTGATGCCGGGCCAATACCTTCAATTCATTGTAATACTTGGACACAATTCTTTCGCGTGCTTTCTCCGAACCGTCCCTCCACAACGCAAAATCTCGATCCATTCTTCTCGCAACGCCTCAAAAGAATATTTGTGCCATACGCCGATGGCGAACTCACGGATACAACTCGCAAGCTAGTTGTTTTGTTTCAAGCTCTGAATGACAACAAGCGACGAATTCGAGCTAGTAACGAGGGTTGCTTGCACGAGACAAGCCCGCAAACACCGGCAATGAAGACGCGGACTTATTGGCTGCTTGATCTTCCTTCAGCTGCCACTATCCGACTCACATGTCGTTTAAAATCCTTTGTGTAGGGTTAGTGTGGAACTTGCCAAGGTTGGAGTCGTGACAACTTACGTCTCTTTTTGGCTTCAACCTCTCCCAATTTATAGAATGACCGGGCCAAAGTGACCCGGTCATTCAGCTCCCTCTAGGGAGAGTCGGTTAGGTAGTCTCGCGGACTTCCAGCCTTGATTGAAGCCAGTCCAGCACTTCACTCTCAACCCATCCCACTCTGTTTGGACCAAGCTGAACCCGCTTGGGGAATTTGCCCGCCTTTTCCAGCCGTGCGATGTGTTGGGGTGAGTACAAAACTAACTCTTTCAGTTGGCGCTTCGAGATTATCCTCATCACGATGTCTCCAAGATTGAAGAGCATCGCGATGCCCAAGGTTTGACTATACCTAGGCGGACCGAGGTTAGCAGTAAGATCCGGAATTCATCAAGTCACCACATAGCTGAACCTTATTGCGCGGAACGAAGGGTGGCCTGAAAGGTGGTCTCACGCAAATAAATCGAAGCAAGCGGTTGATTTTGCTGCATATATAATGAGAAATGGTGCCCCCACACGGACTCGAACCGCGGACCTACGGATTACAAATCCGTTGCTCTACCAGCTGAGCTATAGGGGCACTGGCGGCTCCTTTATCTTGCGCCTCGGCAAAGCGCAAGCCGTCATCACAAGATCATGCAGTTGCCACAATTGATCCCCGATCGGGCATGTTTTCGCCTTCTGATCTGAGTTTCCTGTGCTCAAGCAAGACGGGAGCTGAAAATGTTCAAAACGCTGACCACCACCCTTGGCCTTTCGAGCGCCGCTTTGCTGGCCGCAAGTCTCGCAGATGCTCAGCCTTCGCCCGCGCCGCCAATGACCGCATACACCGCTCCCGCCGCCAGTGCATGTGGTAGCGAGACACTCCAGCTTTACTTTCCTGCCGGGACCAGTGCGTTGACCCCAGCCTCGAGGGCCATCCTCGAAGCGGCGCAAGCACGCCTCGATGGCTGCATTCTCGGACAAGTTTCCTTAAACGCTTCTGCTGCTGACGCGCGGTCTGAGGCAGAAGCTCAATCTCTCACCGCCGCGCGTATTGAAACCGTCACCGCCGCCCTGCCCAAATATGAGCTTGACGGCATGCGGGTCGAAACTGGCCCCGACGCGACAGATCCGGCCAGCACCCTGTGGACCCCCATGGATCGCAAAGTCGAAATCCGTGTCGCAGCCTGGGCCCCGGAAATCAGCTAGGCGGACAAGCACCTTACCTCCCAGAAGCTCTCGTCTCCTATGCAGAGCTCGACTCAAAACCCCCGGATGGCGACAGGCCATCCGGGGGTCATTTTTTGTCGTTCGCGCGCGCGGGCTTAATCGAAGAACGACAGGACGGCGCAGGCCGCAACAAACGTCGCTAGCGTATATCCGCTGTCGATCAGCAAGAGTTCCCAGGAATGGGTTGGTGAGTAGACGTAGTCGTACATCATCAAAGGCACGCCAATCAGCAGGGCCATCCACAGCCCGAACAAAGCTGCAGTGTCGAGCTTGCTAATGCTCTTCTGCTTCATGTGCCAGCCAAGGCCAAACGTCAGCAATAGCGAAATCACGAAGCCTGCCGGCATCCATAATGGGCTTTGGCCCTCGAACATCTCTTCGGTGAAGCCGCTGGCGCTCATCCAGGCGTCAGAGAATAGCACTCCGAACCAGATAAAGCCGAGCACCCACATGGCGAGCGCTCCCAAGACGATCCCGAGAATATTTACTCCTGCAATTTTTGGCATTGTTCCCTCCTTAAGGATGTTCCAATTATCCCATCGCGCGATTAGGTAGGCACAGCTTCTGCGGCCGAATCCCCCTAACGCAGCGTAAACCTTTGTACGGGAACATGAATCTTGAGTAAACGCCGGATCCTGATCACCTCTGCCTTGCCTTACATTAATGGCATCAAGCATTTGGGAAATCTCGCCGGGTCGATGTTGCCCGCGGATGTCTATGCACGCTTTCAGCGCTTGCAGGGCCACGATGTGCTGTACATCTGCGCCACCGATGAACATGGCACTCCAGCCGAGCTCGCGGCGCAAGCTGCAGGTATGAGCGTGCAGGCCTATTGCGATGAGCAGCATGAGATCCAGCGCGCAGCCGGCGACGGCTTTGCCCTCTCCTATGACTGGTTCGGTCGTTCTTCCAGCGATGAGAACAAGGCGCTAACGCAACATTTTGCCCGCGTGCTTGAAGAAAAGGGCCTGATTGAAGAGCGTGTTTCGCAGCAGGTTTACAGCGTCGATGACGGGCGCTTCCTGCCGGACCGATATGTTGAAGGCACCTGCCCGCATTGCGGATACGAAAAAGCGCGCGGCGACCAGTGCGATAATTGCGGCCGCCTGCTCGACCCGGTCGATCTGAAAAACCCGTACTCCGCCGTTTCTGGCGGCACCAACATCGAAATCCGCGACACCGCGCATCTGTTCTTGCTGCAATCGAAAATGCAGGAGACGATCCGCGAATGGGTGGAAGCCTCGAAAGACTGGCCGCAGCTGGCGCGTTCGATTGCCCTCAAATGGCTGGATGAAGGGCTGCGCGATCGGGCGATTACGCGCGATCTGAAATGGGGCGTGCCGGTTCTCGGCGCAGACGGCAATCCGCGGCCCGGTTTCGAGGATAAGGTCTTCTATGTCTGGTTCGATGCGCCGGTCGAATACATTGCAGCGACGGAAGAATGGGCCAAAGCCAATGGCGGCGACTGGCAGCGCTGGTGGCGCACCGACAAAGGCGCTGACGATGTCGAGTATGTTGAGTTCATGGGCAAGGATAATGTCGCCTTTCACACCGTCTCTTTCCCGGTCACCATTTTCGGTTCGGGCGAACCTTGGAAGGCTGTCGATAAGCTGAAGGCCTTTAACTGGGTGACGTGGTATGGAGGCAAGTTTTCGACCAGCCAGAAGCGCGGCGTGTTTATGGATCAGGCCTTGGAGCTACTGCCCGCCGATTACTGGCGCTGGTACCTGATGGCGAATGCGCCGGAAGGGTCGGACGCGGCCTTTACCTGGGAAGGTTTTCAGGCGGCTATCAATTCAGACCTCGCCAATGTGCTCGGCAACTTCGTCAATCGGATCACCAGGTACACTGTCAGCAAGTTTGATGGCGCCTTGCCCTCAGCCGGCACACGAGGCGAAGACGAAGCCTGGATGGAGGGCGAACTCAAAGCCAGCCTGACGCGCATCACAGAACACTATGAAGCGATGGAGTTCCGTAAAGCCGCCGCTGAGACGCGCGCACTCTGGGCCGCAGGGAATGAGTATCTGACCCGCGCCGAGCCTTGGGTGAAATACAAGAATGATGTCGATGCCGCCGCCGTTGGCGTTCGTACGGGGCTCAATCTTGTGGCGCTGTTCGCGATTGTGGCGCAGCCGCTGATCCCGAATACGGCCAAGACCATTCTCGACACGCTGGGCGTGCCTGAAGGTAACCGCAACTGGCCATCGCCAGACGATCAAGGTCTGCTCGATGCACTGCCGCACGGAATGCCGATCCAGGCGCCGCCGGTGCTGTTCCAAAAAATCGAAGACGCCATGGTCGCGGAATGGACGCAGCGGTTCGGTGGGGAAGAAAGCTAAGCCATGCCCCTCCAGAACCGCGTTGATCCATTTGGCCTAATCCACGCGGTTCCCGAACGCGGCACTTTGATGGGCAATCGCGGCGGTTGTTTCCATACCGAGGACAAGACGCTCAAACCGACCCATTGGAAAACCCGGCAATGGATTACCTGCGTGCTGGATTTCAAGGATCGTCATCGCGAGTTGATAAGCGACGGCAGTTATACGGAACTGTTCTTTCTCGACGAAGTGACCGCGCTCGCGGCTGGGCACCGGCCTTGCTACGAGTGCCGCTACGGCGACGCCAAGAAGTTTCGGGAAGCGCTGGTGCGTTCTGGCGTGTTTCGCTACCGCCCGAAAGCGAGCGACCTCAGCGACGCCATTGCGGGCGAGATACAAGACATCATTCGAGGCAAGTCAGAACGCGAACCGGTGGCGACTGAAATGTTACCGAACGGCGCCATGTTCACGACTGGTGCAACCGCTTTTCTGAAATGGCAGGGGCGCGCTCATCCATGGTCCTTTTCGGGCTATGGCGATCCTGAAGCTTTACCCGAACACTCGGTTCGACTGACGCCGCACATCACGTGTCAAGCATTGGCCCATGGATATGAGCCTCAGGTGCATCCCAGCCTGACGGTTTAATCGACCGGGCGGGTCACAATCAGTTCGTTGATCCGGTGCGCTTTTTCTTTGGCGAACAGGACATTGTGCAAGTACCACACTTCGCCATCGCCGAGCGTTATCTCGATGTCGCCGGTCACTACCAGGCCCAGAATCCGGTGGCGCAAGAAATCATCCTTCAGATACTTACACCGCGCATTTGCGCCGCTCTCTGCCCGGTCGCCACTGCCCCAGAAAACACGTTCTCGGACCTGGCCCGGGGCAATCTCATAGAACTTCACTTTATCGAACCCGAAGATCATCACGGCCCACATGATGAAGACCGAGGTGCCGACAAACCAATAGAAGGACTGACTCATTCGGATATCGAGCCCGCCAATGAATGAGGCGATCGGACCAGACAAGTTCGCCGTCGCAAGCAGGATGCCGCCAATCAGTAGGATCAAGCCCAGGATCACCGAATTGGCGCCGCGCAGCTTCACGGTCGTCGAGAAAATCACGAAGACCAGGACGAAGACAAAAGTCTGTCCCTGAACCCTTGCCGCCGCTTCGGTTCCTTCGCCGCCGACAAACATCGAGACAAAGCCAAAGACAAAACCCAGCACCCAGATCGGCCACCAGTAGAGAATCGGAGAATGCGTATAGATTTTCAGCGTCGACAGCTGATTCAGCGCATCCTGCACAGTCTGCTGAGGCTGGGGTTCTGCCGGTTTTGCGGCGTCAGTGGCTTCAGACATATCGCGATCCCTCCATCACTCCTGCGGAGCTTAGCAAGACGGACCAGCAATACAAATTCTAAATTTTGAGGCGACTAGCTGTTCGCGTCGTCGGATGCTTCCGCATTTTTCAGCAATTGCCGCTGTTTAAGCGCCATCAAAGCCATCCCGCGAAACAGTGTTCCCCGATCTTCGGCTGTTTTGTAGCTGAGGCGCTTATACACCGTGATCATGCCGTCGCAGACCGCCGTCGCGTCTTTGCCGCGCGGCTTCTTTTCAGCATTCATCAGCGTGAACATGTCGGCGACAACAGGCTCAGAGCTCGACAGATTGACCATCCAGTTGACGACTTCCTTATCAGAAGCAGCCCGGCGATTGGCCATTTCCTTCGGCGCGCTGAGCAGGTCCACAACCAGTTGCATTTCGCGCTTGCGGAGCTCGGCTGGGAACTTCTCAACCTTTTCCGGTGGCAGTCCTTCAATGCTGCGCAAGCAATCCGCTGAGTTCTCTTCGTTCAGGTGCTCATACGTCATGATGATCACATCGATCATGTCTTTGACATTGTCATCGCTGGCGCTGCGCGACAGATTCAGGATCTCATCGAGGAAGACTTCGCGCATCCGCAGACCCGCCACATAGCTCGCTTCCCGCACCGGGCGACCGCGGCTGAATTCACGCACGGCGATGTTACGAAACTCGCCATACACGCGCGGACGACGTTCTTTCAGAACCAGAAAGATCTCGCCATACATATCGCCTTCATCAGCGAGGCGCTGAACTTCAGAGTCAAACATAGCCGGATCAAACGGTTCACTACCGCCGCAGGCTGTGAGACCGAAAACGCTGACGGCCACAATGGCGGCCTTAAAAGTGCTGCGAAGCATCATCGTCACCCTTCAGGCACACTGAGATACGTGGCCCTTGTCTTCCACAATCATTGCCGCCACGATGGCACAGTTACCTTAATATGCTGATAAGTGAGGCCTTATGTTTCGATCGGTTCCAGTAATCTCTTCCTTCGCCGTCGCTGCTGTTCTTGGCGCGTGTGCCTATGCTCAAGGCGCTCGAGATACGGCTCAATCCATCGAGATTACGGCGGATATGCCGACCTCCGGCACCAACCTGATCGACCTGTATAAGTATTTTCACGCCAATCCAGAACTGTCGTTCAAGGAGGTTCGGTCTTCGACAATTATGGCTAATGAGCTGGAAAGCCTGGGCTTCGAGGTCACCACGGGTCTCGGTGACGACTGGACCAAGGCGAAGTCCATGCGCGATAATGGCGTCGTCCGCGACAAAGTCGGCGGCTATGGCCTGGTCGGCGTCTACCGCAATGGAGATGGCCCGACGGTCCTGATCCGCGCAGATATGGACGCCCTTCCCGTGGCGGAGCGAACGGGTGTTCCGTTCGCCTCTCGCATCATTGATGAGACCTGGACCGGGGTTACCAATGGCGTCATGCACGCCTGCGGGCACGATATCCACATGACAAGTTGGGTCGGCACCGCGCGAAATCTGATCGCCGCAAAAGATGACTGGTCAGGCACGCTGATCATGATTGCGCAGCCGGCGGAAGAGCTGGGCAATGGGGCGCAAGCTATGATCGAGGACGGATTGTTCGACCGGTTCCCGCGGCCGGACTACAATCTCGCACTGCATGTCTCCGCCAGCGTCCCGAGCGGCAAGGTCGCGTATTCGTCGGGCTATGCCCTGGCCAATGTCGACAGTGTCGACATCACGGTCAAGGGCATCGGTGGACACGGCGCTTATCCCCACACGACCAAAGACCCTGTCATTGTCGGCGCGTCCATCGTGACGGCTATTCAGACCCTGGTCTCACGCAATGTCGATCCACAAACGCCTGCAGTAGTGACCGTCGGGTCGTTCCAGGCCGGGGCCAAGCACAATATCATTTCCGACGAAGCTAAATTGCTGCTCACGGTACGATCCTATGATGACGAAACCCGCGCTATGCTGCTCGAAGGCATCGAGCGGATCGCCCGCGCCCAGGCCCTCGCCTTTGGAGCGCCGGAGCCTGAAATCTTCATCGATCCGGATTATACGCCTTCGACCTACAATGACCCGGATCTCTCAGCCAAAGCCGCTGCCGCAATTGGGTCTGTGATCGGGGCCGAGAATATTAGCGAAGTCGCTCCCGTCATGGGCGGCGAAGACTTCAGCCAGTACAGCCGCACCGATGCCAAGATACCGAGCATGATATTCTGGGTTGGCGCTGTTGAGCCGACAAAATGGGAAGCTGCTCAGGACAGCGCGCTGGGCCTGCCGTCGCTGCACTCCCCCTTCTTTGCGCCAGACTATGAGCCAACCATTGAGACGGGTGTCGCCAGCATGACCGCCACTGCGCTCGCTCTGTTCGAGGACGGCTGATCTCTGATGCATCTGATTTTCGTCTATGGTCCTCCCGCCGCCGGAAAGTACACGGTCTCCCGGCGCGTTTCTGAGCTGACGGGACTGCCGCTATTTCACAATCATCTTGTCGTCGATGCGGTAGCCGCCGTTTTCCCGTTTGGAACCGAGAATTTCATGCGCCTGCGTGAACAGTTCTGGATGGACATGTTCGAAGCCGCGGCCGCCGAAGACAAATCTCTCATCTTCACCTTTCAGCCGGAAAACTCTGTCGATCCGAATTTTCCCAATCGCGTCCGCGAAACGGTCGAAAAGGCAGGCGGCACCGTCACCTTCGTGCACCTGCATCTCTCGCAAGCGGGACAATTGAAGCGCATCGCCAACGAGGATCGCTCAAAGTTTGGAAAGCTGCGCAATGTTGAAATCCTGAAGGCCAATCTCGACCAGTTCGAAGCCAGCACTAAAGCCATGCCGCCAGCTGACCTGACCATCGAGACGGAAAAGATGAGCGCCTATGAAGCCGCGGAGCTGATCGTTGAAACCATCACGCCAGCCTGACGGCCTGTCCTAACGAGACCCCTAGCATCCTGATTTTGCGCCACTAGGTTCAGAAAGATAAAGAGACCAGGGAGCTCCTCATGGACGTCAGTACCGCCGTAAAACAACGCATTTCAACGCGAGGCTTTCTCGACACGCCGCTCCCCAAGGCTGAGGTGGAGCAATGGTTGAAAGATGCGCAGCGCTCGCCCTCCGGTGGCAACTTGCAGCCCTGGCGCGTGATTGCGGTTAGCGGCGAGGAACGCGACAAGGTCGTGCAGCTGGCAGCGGCGAAACTGTCAGGAAATCCGCGCGGAGAGCCAACCGATCGCCCGATCTATCCAGACCATATCACGGACGCCCAAAACGCTCGCCGGTTCCGCGTTGGCGAGATGATGTATGAAAAGATCGGTATCCCGCGCGATGACAAGGCGGGCCGTATGACCTGGTTCATGCGCAACTATAATTTCTTCAATGCACCGGTTGCCTTGTTCTTCGTGCTGGATGAGCGCGTCGGCCATGGACAGTGGGGTCATACCGGTATGCTGATGCAGACCCTCGCCCTGCTCGCCGAAGAACGCGGCTGGGGCACGTGTATGCAGGAATGCTGGGGCATCCTGCGCCCAAGCCTGAAAGAGCATTTCGGCCTTGATGAGCATGAAATGGTCTGGTGCGGCATGGCCGTCGGCATTCCAGACAAGGACGATCCGGTGAACCAGCTCTATACCGAACGGGCAGAGCTAGAAGAATTTGCCGAGCTTCGGGGATTCTAGCCCCGTTTCCTCCGCATTGACGCCACACTGGCAGGTGATCCTTCAGCATGGAGATCACCCGCCGCACAACACTTGCCAGCCTGTTTTCAATTCCGCTTTTGCCAAGCGCCGCTTCTGGTCAGGAAAGCAAGGCGGCCAGCTTGATCGTCAAGGCGCGCAACCAAATCGGGGTCACCACACTTTATGACGGCGCCTATGTCGCACTGGATTATCCGATGGGAGATGTTCCAAAAGATCGCGGCGTCTGCATCGATGTGATCATCCGCGCCTATCGCGAGGCCTTCGCCTTCGACTTCCAGCAACACGTGCATGAAGACATGACAGCCAATTTCAGCGCCTATCCCAAGCGCTGGGGTCTCACCCGAACCGACCGGAACATCGATCATCGCCGCGTGCCTAATGTCGAAACATGGCTGGTGCGCCACGGACATGAATTGCCGGCCGCCGACTGGCAACCCGGCGATCTCATCACCTGCCGCGTTGGCGGCAGCCTACCGCATATCGGCATCCTCTCGAGCCGGAAGGATGGCCGCGGCCGTTGGAGAGCCATTCACAATATTGGTCTTGGCACCCGCGAGGATAGCCGCATCTGGGCCTATGGCGACCAGCGCCGATTCCGGTTTCTGCCTAGCTGAGCATCATGCGCAGGCGCAGCAAATGCTCGTCCCAGCCTTTGTCATGTCCGGTCAGCTCTTCGAACGTGTTGATTCCAGCATGTGTCAGGGTAAGTTGCGTGCCCCCTTCAACCGCCATCAATTCCCAGGTCACGGTCGTGATCACACCCTTCAGCCACTTATGGGTGAAGGTGTGTACCAGTTTATGCGGCGCATCGACTTCGAGGACGTCGCCCCACATCAATTTGCGATCCTCTTTGTCGTCGTGAAAGCTGTAATATTGGAACGAGGCTTTCTCGTTCAGATCACGATCCGTTTCGTGAAACCACTGCGCGAGCAGCTCCTTCTTGGTGATATAGCGCCAGACTTTCTCTGGCGTGGCTTTCAAATAGATCGTCTTCACCATCACAGCATCACTCATCATCCATCTCCACGGCTTGTTTTAGGTTTGCAAGTTTTTCGTCCCAGAACTGGCTGAAGAAATTTACCCAGTCGGAAACGGTCTTCAGCATCTCCGGTCGCAGGCGGTGCAACCGTTCACGTCCGCTGGTGCGCACGCGGATCAGCCCGCCCTGCTCCAGGATCTTTAAATGCTTGGTGACAGCTGGCCGTGTCATTTCATACTCAGCGGAAATCTCGCTGAGCGATCGTTCGCCATCTGCGAGCATTGTCATGATGCTGCGCCGGGTCGGGTCAGCGATGGCGCGAAAGACCAATTGTTCTTGCATAAAATGAAACCTTTCAGTTTCACTTTATATGAAACCGTTTAGTTTCATGTCAAGCCTTGAATCCGAGGCTGGCGCTTTCAACAAACCGCGCTAAACAGAAGCCATGAAAATCGCGACCTGGAACGTCAACTCCATCAAAGCCCGCCTGCCCACGGTGATCGAAGTGCTCAAGGCCATCGATTGCGACGTCGTCTGCTTGCAGGAAATCAAATGCGAGACTGACGCGTTCCCTTACATGGAAATCGAAGAGCTCGGCTATAATGTCGAGGCCCATGGTCAGAAAAGCTATAATGGCGTCGCCATGCTGTCGCGACATCCGCTTGAGGACGTGGTCAAGGGCCTGCCCGGCAATGAGGAGGATGATCAGGCACGCTATATCGAGGCGCTTGTCCTTGCCGACACGCCGGTTCGAGTTGGTGGCTTGTATCTCCCAAATGGCAATCCGGCGCCCGGTCCGAAATATGACTACAAGCTGGACTGGATGGACAAGCTGAAGACCCATACGAGCGAGCTACTCAAGGCGGAAGAGCCACTCGTCCTGTGCGGCGACTATAACATCATTCCGCGCGGCGAGGATTGCTGGGAGGAGACGGTTTGGGCCGATGATGCCCTGGCGCTTCCGCAAAGCCGTGCCGCATTCCGCCGTTTGAAACATCTCGGCCTGACAGAAGCTTTTGAGGCCACTGACAATCGCGGTCATGAATACACGTTCTGGGATTATCAGGGCGGCGCGTGGCAAAAGGATCATGGAATCCGAATTGACCATCACTTGCTCAGCCCGCAGGCCGCCGACCGTCTGGAAAGTGTCGAGATTTATCGCAAAGCCCGCGGCCTCGAGAAACCATCAGATCATGTGCCGGTGATTGTCAATTTGCGCGACTAAGGCGCTAATTTCGCACGCATTTTGTATTGTACGCGGTGACAGCGTCGTTCAACGAGATGACCTGGGTTTGCAGGGAGGCTTCCTTTTCAAGCAAGTCCGCCTTCAACGTCTCATAGGTCACCTTGGTTGCATCGGCCTCCGCAGCCTGCTCGACGCCAAAGTTACGCATCGCTTCCGCGTTTTCCCAGGCGTCGCCTGCGGCCTCAACTTCGTCGACCAGTGCGACGCGGGCATCTGCCAGTTCTTGCGCGGCCACTTGGCGCTCTTGCAATTGAGCCGCTTGCTGATGACACGATTGAGCCTGCGCCACCGGGGCGGTCAGGATGAAAACGACGCTCATAGCGCCCAGGGCGGAAATCATTGGTTTCATGCAAGTTTCTCTACGCAGCGAGACCTGAAGCTTTTCTGAACATAGACGCCTACATCTGGTCCAAAGTGTGACCGAATTCGTGCTCTATGCGTCTCGCCCGTCATCCCGGCGACTTTTCTTCACGGTTTCCGGATCGGCGAAACTGTCAATCAGGTTGAAGATGGCGGCAAAATCATCCAGCAGCTCACGCACCCGATCCGGGTTGTCCAGCGGCGTAAACATACTCCCTGGTTCGAACAGGTTGCCTCCTTCGACCGCGATCAGAAGCTCACCATTCTGAAAGGCGCAGCGCAATTTGCCGCCGTGAAACACCTTCTCCAGTTCGATCAGGCGCTGCATCAGATCCGGCGTCAGCAGAAAACGCGCCTCGACCTGGTCGTTTGAATAAACCTGGAAAGCTTGCTCGAAGACTTTGGATTCCAGCTTCACCTGTTCCAGACCGCGGCCCCGGCCGAAGATGTTGAACAAACCCGCGTCGCGCAGCACCAGAGTTCGTCCTACGAATGACTTGTGAAATTTGAACCGCAGACACTGACCAGAGAAAACCGTGACCCAGCGCGTGCGGGTGCGGCCGCGCGAATCGGTCGTCCGCCGTCTTTGTCGCAAGCGCGTTTCGAAGAACTCAAAATCGACGCCA
>JABSQB010000015.1 GCA_013214545.1 Henriciella sp. | reverse complement strand
TCACGAAGCAAGCCCCCATATAGAATCTGTTCGGGGGTTTTGGCAAGGAAAAAATTCGCCTGATACGCACATTTATGCAGGTGCGGCGTTAACCTTTAGGACACCTATTCTGGCTGCAGTTCCAGCAGCCCTTTAGCCACTGCGAATATAGGCCTCCATGGCCTCTGCTTCTGCCAGCACGGAATCGATTTTGTACTTCACCAGATCGCCGATTGAGATGATGCCAATCAGTTTGCCATTGTCGACCACGGGCAAGTGACGGATCCGCCGATCTGTCATGCGGCCAAGGCAGGTGTCGACATCTTCCGCAGGATCGGCGGTAATTACACCACGGGTCATCGCTTGCGAAACTGTCATCGCGCCGGTTTTTTCGCCATTGCGCGCAAAGCGCCGGACAATATCGCGCTCAGACAAGACCCCGCAGAGCTCGCCTTTGTCGTCTACCGCCACGATCGCACCGATTCTCTTTTGATCTAGAATTTTGGCGGCTTCCAGAAGCGTCAACGAATCTGCAATCGTCTCCACCGTGTTGCCTTTGTCTTTGAGAATCGTATCGATCAGCATTGGCCACCTCCCTGCTCATGGCTGTTTATAAACAGAACCATAGCACAGCTTTTCGAGTTTTTGGGAATCGCGCTCTTTTGTTTCGAATCAACACAGGGGCGTCGTTACATACGGGTGCACTCAGGCTGCAGGCCGCACCCCCCTTTTATAATAACCAATAGAGGCGCGCACCCTCGACGCTGGCACATCGGTTGCAAATTGCCTTTTCAACATCGCTCAATGAGGGGGGACACCCGATGAAAGCACCTAAGTATACCAGATCATTCTGCATTGGTGGCATGGGCCTACTGGCCGCCGCGTCTCTAATCGCTGCAGCATTGCCGGTGATTGCTTAAAGTTTGAGAGGCGTTTCCTGACGCTCAGAAGAAAACCCCCGCATGCGTTATGCGGGGGTTTCTTGTTTATCAAATCAGCGCGGTTTCTATTTGAGGATGAAAGTGACCTTCATCACCACGCGGTATTCCTTGACCTCTCCCTTATCGAGAACAACGGATTGATCCTTGACCCAGGCGCCTTCGACATTTTTCAAAGTCTTGTTGGCGCGGGCGATGCCTTTGTCGATGGCATCCTGAAAGCTCTTCTTCGACCCAGCAATAATTTCGGTTACGCGTGCTACAGCCATTCTGGCCTCCCTTTATGTACTCAGGCGGAATTCGCCTGAGACCAAAGTGCCGCGACGGGGTCTCGCTGACAAGGCTTCGGCGATTCGCTCGGTACTAAGCGATTAAGCTGCGAGCTTCTCAGACCCGGTCGACCCACCTTGCGGGGTCGCTTCAACCGGGATCCAGCAGACGACTTCGGTGCCGCCGCCCTGGCGCGACTTAATCCCGACATTGCCACCATGCAGCTGCACGAAGTGTTTCACCAAAGAAAGACCAAGACCTGCACCCCGGCGATCGCTCGACGTGAAGCTGTCAAAACGTGTGGCCTGATCCTCGGCCGGGATGCCGCGACCATTATCCTTGACGGTGAGCTTGGCGGTGTCGCCCATTCGCTCGGCCGAGATGGTGACCTTGCCGCCCGGGTCAGTGAAGCGGAGGGCGTTTGAGACCAGGTTGAACAAGACCTGGCGAATGCGCTTTTCGTCCGCTTCAATCCGGCCAATGTCCGCGGCAATATCGGCAACCACTTCCACTTCCGTGTCGGCGGCATTGGTGACGCCAATCGAAACCGCCTCATCAATCAACGCTTTCAGATCGACCTCACTAATATCGAGATCCATGCGCCCGGCCTCAATCATGGCGAGGTCGAGAATGTTCCCAATCAGGTCATTCAAGTGATTGGAGGCTTCGCAGATCGCATCGACCTTGTCGCGCTGCGCATCATTAAGGTCGCCAATGCGCTCCATTTGGAGAAACTCTCCATAGCCAAGAATCGTCTGCAAAGGCGAACGCAGCTGATAGCTGACATTCTTGACGAACTCCGTTTTCAATCGATCCGCAGTCTCAAACGCTTCGGCGCGATCGCGCAATGCGGTCTCAACCGAACGCTGCGCTGATACATCCGCGAACCCGATCAGTGTGTTGCCGTCTGGCAGGGGCTTGGTGACATAAGTCAGGATCGAACCATCTGATCGGCGCATCTCTCCGGTTGTTTCCTGGCGGGCACCGGGATCAGTGATGTGTGCCTTGATCGCATTCCAGGTATCGCGGTCATGGAATAGCGGCACGCAGAAATCAGCAATGTCATCATAGTCCGGCTCATCCTTGAGCAGCTCTTCTTCAACACCCCACAATTCTGCAAAGGCACTATTGGAGAGCTTCAGCCGGCCATCAGAGCCGAAAACCACCACAGCCTCATGCAAACTGTCGAGTGTTTTGGTCTGCGTCTTGATCATCGCATTATACTTTGTGCGCAAATCGAGCTCGCTCGTAATGTCCTTAAACAAGATGAGCAGGCCGCCCATAGGGTGGCGCTGGCGGGTGACTTTCAGCGTGCGGTTATCCGGCAAGTGCCACTCGTCTTCTTCGATGCCACTAATGTCGAGATAGTAAGACAGCTCCTCCGCGCGCCATTTGGCGTACTCAGCCTGGGCTGGCAGTTTACGGCGCTCTCTCAAGCGATCGAGCAGCTGACCATGACTCGGCATGTCGAGCAGGAAGCCTTCATCCATGTCCCACATTTTCGCAAAGGCGCGATTGTGGAAGGTGAGCTTTCGCTCAGAACTGAATATCGCCACGGCATCGGCGACATGGTTCAGCGTCTCGTCATGCGCGCGAACGTGCTTGTCGAGCTCGTCGCGGGCGCGCTCCTGCTCGGTGACATCAAACGCCATGGCGCCAACGCCGCCTGAAAGCGGAAAAGACAGGACACGCATTGCCCGGCGCTCACCTTTGATTGCAATGTGGCGCGTCTCATCAATTTCTTTGCCATCGGTCAGCGTCTTGCGGACCTGTTCCACGGCTTTCTCGTCAAGCATAACTTGGCGCTCAAGAACGCGATCAAGATTGTCGCCATCGACTACGTCGACATAGGCAGGGTTCGCCCATTGCAGACGGCCGACGCCGGAAATGCGCCAGGCCGGGAACGGGGCCTTACCAAGCATGTCGAGGAAAGCCGTCGGGTCGCGAGCAATCACCTGGCGCGCTTCTTCGAGACGACCGCGGGCGGAGCTTTCTTCCAGACCCTTGATCGTGGAGTCAGTAATCCAGACGACGACGCGGGCGCCGGCTGTACGACCATCGGCTTCCAGGAAGCGGCCATTCTGCCCGATAATCGTAAGTGAGAACGGCTGGCCCTGCTCTGCCAATTCGCGCAGGCGGATGCGCAGCGTGGAGTCAATGCCGCTGGCATCGCGCGCTTCGAGGTCCGCGAGACCTTCTATGATGCGAACCGCTGGATCAACCGACACGGCATCATCAGTGAATCGCAAAAGACTTGCGAGTGCGACAGGCGAGCCGTGAATATCTGGCGGAGTAATATCATCGGCGTCGACATCTATATCATCGCCCTGCCAAACCAGAATCACACCCGGATGCGCGCCGAGCACAGACTTCATCTCAGCCACAGAAGACTCTGCCTCATTGGCTTTTTCTTTATAGCGCTTGGCGGCGCCGCGGGCGCCATCGGACGTTCGCAAGGCCCACAGAATGAATGCCAAGCCGAGCGCCAACGCGCCTACCGCAATGATCAAAGGAACCTGATCGGCTGTGATCTGCATCGCAAACTCCGTTCCCGCTTCAGCGAATCAGTCGCCAAACCGCACTATGCACTGGTTAACCGAATGCTGCGTTTGCGTTAAGTCCGGGTTAACGAACTGCCCGCGAACGTTAAGACTTTTGCTGCTGTCACCACTAAAAATGCGAAGAGGCCGGGATTGCTCCCAGCCTCTTTTGAAGATCGAGTAGGACCCGGGTCTTACTTGAACAGGCTGGCTTTACGGAAATGCTTGACCAGCAGGTAGTAGACAACCGCGCGGTACTTCTTGCGAACCGAGCGGCCATAAGTGTCCATCACAGCAGCAAGACCTTCGTCCAGCTTCGGTGTGTATTTCAGTCCAAGCTTCTTGATCAGGAAGCTCTTCTTAACAGTTTCCAACTCACCTTTCTGGGTGGCGGATACGGTCGACGCATCGTTGCGATAGATCGACGGACCGCAAGCGATGGTCACCGCGGTCAGAAGTTTCATGTCCGGCTTCAAGCCGCACTTCTCTTCCAGGTCCTTGGCATACTTTGCGATCAGATCGTCACGTTTTCCCATCATTTTCCTCCGTGGGATCAGACCGCCAAAAGCATGCGGTCATTGAGGTTATAAAAGCTACTCAACTGATTGGTGCTCCTTAACGAGCCGGACTCGACAGCGCGGTCAAGAGTTAGCGGCACACCAGCCTGTATTTCATGACGGTTCTGCAAATTGAGATGCCGATTGGACACAATCTCGACGCAAGCCTGACGGAAACGTCATGTGGCGTTCATGTCGCAAGTGGTTATATATTGAATCAGAACCAGCGTGGAGTTCCCATGATCCGATCGTTTAGTCTGGCCGTTCTTGCCGCGGCGTGTTTGTCTGTCGCGGCTCACGCACAGGCCGACGAAGATGAGTTGTTGCGCTTGCCCGGCCAAGGTGAGGTGCGCGACGATGCGCTGCGCCAACGCGCCCAGGCGGATCGCCTCAAGCCCGGCGCTGGCCTGTTCATCACATTCGACGCTGATAGTAATGGCCGGATCAGTCGATCTGAAATCGATGCCGGCATACCGGCTGCTTTTGAACAAGCTGACATTAATGAAGACGGATACCTGACCGCGCTCGAGCAGCAGGACTGGGCTCGCAGCTTACCAACGCGCGATGACAGTCTCGCCAATCCGTTTCGCTTCGATCCCAATCTCGACCGCCGTGTTGACATTGGTGAGTTCACATTGGTGATCAACAATCTTGGTCAAGACTATGCTGATGAGACCAGTGGCGAGATTATCATTGCTGATCTGAAAGCGCCGCGCCCGGAGCGGGAAGGCCGCGATCGCGGTGACGAGACAGCCAGCCCGCAAAGACAGAACCGGCAACGCCCAAACGCCAGCCGGTCCTTCAGTCACTGAACAAGAGACTTACTCCGCGCGGGCGAACGCTTCTTTCACCCAAGCGCGAACATCTTCATCGAACTCTTCAACGCTGGTGAGCTTCACCTTGTGCGTGCACATGCCGCTCATGGCTTCGAGTCGACCTTGCGGTGATTCGCCCTTCAGATTGATGCCGAGATCGATCCGGGTTTTCGTTGAAGGCTGGATCAGGGCAAACTGTTTCTTGCGACGCAAACTGACACTGGTTTTCTTCGGCGAAATCTCGAGCTCTGAGCCGAAGCTTTTGACAAAGTCGATGATCGCATCGTGGATCGGTTTCAAACCCTCCTTACCTCTATACTGATTGGCCACCAGATCAGCGTCCCCGACATCGAGATTGCCGATACACTTTTGTGCGATCAGATTGGCAAACCCGTGGGTCACGCCATGCTCACCTTTGAGCAGTTTCATGATCTCACCATGCTTGGCGGCGCTGCTGGCAGCGACCACTTTCTGCCACTCGGCGAGCGACTTGCCAGTCTTTTCCGGCATGTTGCCTATCATGGTCTGAGCGAGTTCTTCTGGTGATTGCGCCATCTTCTATCCCTCGTGATACTCTTTTGCGGAAGCCACAGTTTGCTAAAGTGGCCAGTGTTCGATGCGCTGCTGCTTCTTCGCCATCATCCCGACCAGCGGCGACATCAAAGTCACCATTGTGCCACTGAAGGCTGGCTTTCCGGTTTCGGCGATCTGTTTGAGATTCTTGGCGATAAACTCCTGACCGCCAATCATCTGCTTGTGCAGGTCGCTGCCCTCGATCGCGTCTTCAATGATTAGGTCAAACTCGGTCCCGCCGTCTTTCTCGCGAAGCTCGTATGTGACCTTGCAGGGATCATCATTGAGATTTGTCATCTGAAACGTGTGGCTGTAGAGGCGCGGTGGCTCAAAAGCGAGCACCTCACCGACCACCATGGCGATCTTCCGGTTTGGGTGAACCATGCGCATCCGGGCCCCGGGTTTCAAACCATCCTTGGTGTCGCAAATACTGCCAAAGAAGAATGGCAACGGCTTGTCGGTCGCCACCAAAACGGACCAAACTGTTTCGATCGGCGCATTTATAAAAGTGCGGTGGATGCTTTTCTCCGCGATTTTATTCGGTTCAGTCATCGCTGCTGTCCTCTTTGTGTTGTGTATTGGATTGCGCGACTCCCTCGGCCGCGTGTTTGATGAAACTCAGCCGGTCTGCCCAATAGTCGCTATAAGCATCGATCCAGCGCTCATGGATGGCTTGGATCGGCATGGCATTGAGATAGAGACGCCGGGTCCGACCGTCTTTCTGGCTGACCAAAAGCCCCGCCTCTTCCAGAACTTTGAGATGGTTCATGATCGCGATACGGCTCACATCAAAAGCCTTTGCCAGCTCGCCAACGCCTTGCCCTGGCTGATCACGTACCAGGTCCAGAATGCACCGACGCGTTTTGTGCGCCAAGGCATGAAAGACCAGATCCATATCATCGTTAGTAATCATGTAATTACCTTTTTACATTTGTGCGCGCGAGTCAACACCTCTCGGCGAATTTTCTTCGCGGCAGGGACCCGTCTGTTCTTAAGGCCACCTATGAGGAATGTTAGAAATCCACGGCTCGACCGGCTTTTTCCCAGTCGCCGTAGCGGACGCGCTCCTCGCTCGGTCCGCCCTTCTCGCCCACGCGCTTTGACTCAAGCTCTTGTTCTTTTTGCTCTTGTTTTGCGCGGCGTTCAGCCGCCTCTGCCAGGGCGCGTTCAGCGGCGGGAGACAAATCCGGTTTTGTGACGTTTTTTTCATCTGACATGAACGAGACTCCCAGTTTTGTTAACCAATCCATATATGTTTCTGAGTGAAGACGTATGCCTTCAACTTTAGCGAGCAAGGACCCCTGACACATGGGCACAGCAAAGACATTCATGCTTCTAGCCGCGCTCACGGCCTTGTTCATGGCGATAGGCTATCTGGTCGGCGGCATGATGGGAATGGCTATTGCTTTCGTCATTGCAGGCGGCATGAATCTCTTCTCGTATTGGAATGCCGATAAAATAGTCCTGCGCATGCAAGGTGCGCGTCTTGTTGATGAGACTGAGCGCAGCCCAATTCTGCGCACCTTTGTTCAAGACACCAAAGCGCTGGCGCAAGCGGCAGGCATGCCGGAGCCTAAGATCTACATCATCGACACCCAGCAACCCAATGCGTTTGCGACCGGTCGCAATCCGCAAAACGCCGCAGTCGCGGCCACAACCGGTTTGCTCAATATACTCTCGCGCGAAGAAACCGCTGGCGTTATGGCGCATGAGCTCGCGCACGTGCAAAACCGCGACACCCTGACCATGACCGTGACGGCGACCATCGCCGGCGCGATCGGCATGCTGGCGAACTTTGCGCTTTTCTTCACCAGTCGCGAACGCGGCGGCATGATCTCAGGCCTGCTGATCATGATCTTCGCGCCCATGGCCGCTGGACTGGTTCAGATGGCAATCAGCCGTTCGCGGGAATATGAAGCTGACAAACGTGGGGCCGAGATTTGTGGCAACCCGCTCTGGCTCGCCTCAGCCTTGGCGAAAATTGATCGCGGCGCGCGCGCCACTATTAACCGCCGCGCCGAAGCCAATCCGGCCATGGCGCATATGTATATCATGAACCCGTTGGCAGGACGCCGGGGCGACAATCTGTTCTCGACCCACCCGGCGACTCAATACCGCATTGAGGCCCTGAACCGCCTTGCTGCCGAAATGGGTGTCCAGCCTGAAAGCGTGCAACCTCGCCGCGCTGCAGGCCCCTGGGGCTAGACCACCGCTTCTTCTGCTTGACCTGATCGCCTGCGCTGACCAAACAGCGCTGCACACGCAAAGGCGATAGGACAGGATATGTACCTCACCTTCATCAAAGACCTTCAATCATGAGCGGCGCTTTTGCTCGTCTGGCGGCCGCGCAGCTACTGATGACAGTGCTTGAAGAAGGCCGCACCCTGGATGAAGCGCTCGCCTCGACGGACCGTTATGACACTTTGAAAGGTCCGGATCGCGGATTCGCCCGCGCCATGGCGAGCGCGGCCTTGCGCCAGCTCGGCCGCATCGATATTGGGCTTGCACCTTTCCTCGACCGCCCGCTGGAAACAGCACCCCCGCCCTCGCGAGCCTTGCTGCGAATTGGCGCGGCGCAGGCATGGTTGTTGGAAACGCCCGACCACGCGGTTGTGGGCGAAACGGTCGCCGCAGCCAAAATATGGCCGCGGGCGCAGCGTGCCACCGGATTTTTGAATGCCGTCTTGCGAAAAGTCGTCGCCGACCGCACCGTTTTCGATGCAGCCCCAATAGAGGCTATCTGGCCAACCTGGTTTCAGAACGCGGCTCGAAACGGCATGGGCGATGATGCAGCCCGCAAGCTCGCCGAGGCGCAACTGCAATTGCCGAGCACATATCTGACGCCGAAATCCGGTGATGCAGAGGCCCTCGCCCAGCAAGTTGGCGGCGAAGTTGTTGGCGCCTACTCGGTCCGGGTCGAGGTGACCGATCTTGAACGCCTGCCAGGTTTTGAAACTGGCGATTGGTGGGTTCAGGATATTGCCGCGACATTGCCGGCGCGGCTTCTCTCGCCCTCCACTGGCGAAGCCATTCTCGACATTTGCGCAGCGCCAGGCGGCAAGACGCTGCAGCTAGTTGCGGCCGGTGCTTCGGTGACAGCGATTGATCGCTCTAAGCCGCGCCTAAAGCGCTTGAAGCAGAACCTCTGGCGGACAGGTTTTAAAGGTAAAGTCGATGTAGTGCAGGCAGATGCGACGACCTGGCGACCAGACGCGCCGGTCGAGAAGATCCTGTTGGATGCGCCCTGCTCGGCGCTTGGCACATTAAAGCGCCACCCCGAAGGCCCCTGGATCAAGACTGAGGACGATGTCCAGCGTTTTCCGGGTATTCAAGAACGCCTGCTTCGGGCCGCTTTTGATATGCTCAAGCCGGGTGGCACGATCCTCTATTGCGTTTGCTCTCCACTCCCGCATGAAGGAGTGAACCTTGTCGATCGTGTTTTGGCGGACACGGCTCTGTTCAGGCGACCGATTTTGCCGGAAGAAATCCCGGGATTTGAAAGCTGCATTCTGGAGAATGGCGACGTTTTATCCTTGCCAAATGGTAAATTTTCGCACGACGCCTTCTACATCGCTCGCCTGATACGCGAATCGTGACGAAAGAGTCATGAAAACTGTCGCGATTGCCACAAATGAGCCTTTTCGGGTTCATAGAGAGTTCACCTGACTTCCGCCAAAACAAGCACAGTCAAACACGTGCATAAGGAGCACAATATGATGACGACTGATATGATTGCCGTAAAGGCACCGAAAAAACTGCTCGCCGGCGCATTTGTCGCCATGACCCTAGCCGTCACGGGCTGCCAAAGCACGTATGGCGCGAATACCGTGAACTCGAGCTCTGTTGGCTATGCGATGACCGTCAAGCCGGGCTACGTCACTAATGTTCGACCTGTGACCATCAAGCCGGATCGCTCGATCATCGGTACGGCCACTGGTGCGGTTCTGGGCGGTCTTGCCGGATCTGAACTTGGCGGCGGCGACAAGGCCCAAACTGCTGGCGCAATTGGCGGCGCAGTGCTGGGTGGTATCGCTGGTAACATGATCGGCACTGCCGCTGGCACCAAGCAGGGCATCGCTGTGACGGTTGAGTTCAATGACGGCAATGTCAAAGCCTTCGTTCAACCTGCGGATACCAACATTCAGCCAGGACAACGCGTGAACGTCGAGTTCCGTGAGGACGGCGCTTATGTTGTTCCAGTACAGTATGCGCCTGGATACTAATCAACGGCCTGAAAACACTGTCTTCAAATCCGCCGTCAGCCTTGTGCTGGCGGCGGTTCCGTTTTAGGCGTTCACCATGAGTGATGTGCTAATTTCACCGTCGATTCTATCGGCGGACTTCGCAGAACTCGGCGCAGAAATCCGCCGAATAGATGAAGCCGGAGCCGACATGATTCATGTCGACGTCATGGACGGCCATTTCGTGCCTAATTTGACCTTCGGGCCCCCTGTGATCGAAAAGCTTAGGAAACACTCGGACAAGCCGTTTGATGTGCATTTGATGATTTCACCTGTCGATCCCTACATTGACGATTTTGCCAAGGCCGGGGCCGACATCCTCACCGTTCATCCAGAGGCGGGACCGCATCTGCACCGCACGCTGCAAGCCATCCGCGCGGCTGGAATGAAACCGGGTGTGGCCTTAAACCCTGGCACGCCAGCGGAAGTGGTCGACCCGATTATAAACGACATCGACCTGATCCTAGTGATGTCGGTCAATCCGGGGTTTGGCGGGCAAAGTTTCATCGAAAGCCAGCTTCAAAAGATTGAGATCCTGAGACAAAAGATCGACGCCAGCGGTCGTGATATCATTCTCGAAGTTGATGGCGGTCTCAATCCAGATACAGCGCCCCGCGCCATCGCCGCCGGGGTTACGGCAATCGTCGCCGGATCGGCCGCTTTTGAAGGCGGGCCGGAACACTACGCATCCAATATTTCCGCCTTGCGGGCCGGGGCTTCAATCTAGAGGTTCAGAGTTCGCCATGAGCGACCCGACATCTTCCCAACCGCTTAAAGCCAAGCGCACAGACGCCGAAGATGCGGCGATCTGGGACCGCTTTGCCGGTCGTCCGGGTGAAGATGCCAGAGTGTCGCCGGTACAGCGCCTGCGCATCGCCGGGTCACCGCCGGACGGATTCGGTTTGCACATGCGTCAGATTGTGCCGCCGGATGACTTGCGCGGCGAAATGTTGATGCGCGGTGTCTGGCGGATCGGCATGGACCGGATCGAACTTGCGGACGGAAAAGCGCCATGGTCGGTGGCGATGCCTTCCCGGCATTATGCCAATCGTCTGCACCGTTTCGACTGGCTCGCGGATCTTTTCACACAAGGGGAAGCGGGCGCCGACCGGGCGCGTTTCGTCGTCGATGACTGGATCGAGAATTTCGGCCGGTTTGATGGCTTTTCCTGGCGCATGGGATGTGCAGGAGATCGAGTCTGGAACTGGATGCGATGCGGCGCGGCATTGTTCGAGCAAGGCGATCCTGACGCCTGCGAACAGCGGCTAGATGCACTGGGTAGGCAGGCCCGCCACGTCCTGTCTCTCGTTGACTCAGAACTTGAACCGCAAGCGAGATGGCGCGGTTGCACGCTGGCCGTGGCGCATGAAGTCTGTCTCGGGCGGGGCAAAGGGCTCGATCACGCAGAAATGCGTCTTGAAAGCGAATGTACCGCGCAGTTTTTTCCCGACGGCGGACATGTTTCGCGATCGCCTGCGCGGGCGCTGCGTTGTCTCGCCGACCTGATCACCATTCATGATTTGCTGGCGCGCTCCGAGCGCGAAATTCCCGAATTCCTGCCGCGATGGATTTCCCGGATTGGCGGCATGGTTTCCTTCTTCACAGCGGCAGATGGCTGCCTGATGCCGTTCCACGATGGTGACGAACGTTGGCCGGAAGCCGTTGAAGCTGTGTTGTCGCATATGGATACGCCGCCACGAAAATTCTCGGTCGCGCCAAAGTCGGGTTTTCACAAACTGTCTAAGAACAAAACCATGCTGGTACTTGATGCCGGATCTGCACCCGAGCCGCCATTTGGCGACAAAGCCCATGCTGGCGCGCTGGGGTTTGAGCTGCATGACGGCGAGGCGCGTCTCGTCACATCATGTGCCTGTAGTCCTGAAATAGACATCGCGTTTCGGGCCGCTGTCCGCCGCACCTCAGCCCATTCGACGCTGGTCCTTGGCGAGACTGATTCGTCGCGATTCAAGACGAATGAAGACACTCGTCTTCTATATCCCGAAGGGCCTGAGGGCATCTCAGCCAAGCGCCTGGAGGAAGATGCTGAAATCTGGCTTGATGCGCAGCATGGTGGTTACAAGCAATCGCACGGCCTGCTGCATCGTCGGCGGTTGTTCATGGCTGGCGATGGGTCACGCCTAACCGGCGAAGACTCTCTGGCTCGCCCGGTCTCTGCTGGAGCGACGGAAGACGAAACCCCAATCGTTTACTCTCTAAGGTTTCATTTGCATCCGACTGTGACCGCGGTCATGGCTGGCGATTCAATCGTACTGCATAGCGACCTTGGGGCGAAATGGCGTTTCAAGACCAGTCATGCCAAAGCCCAGTTGGAGGAGACGATCTATTTGGGCAGGGGCATTATCGAACGCAGCGAGCAGATCGTGCTGAGCGGCAAAGCGCTTCCGGACAGTGATGGGTCGACTCCCCCAAATTGCATCCGCTGGGCGTTCCTAAAGGTAGCATCGACGTGAAGCCTCAGTTTGAAGCTCGCCGGGCCATGGTGCTCACACTCGGATTTGACGTCGTCGCGGCGTTCATTTCGATGGCGATCGCCGTATTCTATCGTTGGGCAGAGACCGGCGGGGCGCCCCCCGAAGAGGTCACCCTCGGACTGATTGCCTCTAGCGCGTTCGCGGTCTCAGCTTTGCTGGCCTTCGCCATCATGCGTGTCCACCGCCAGGTATGGCGACATTCGGGATGGCCAGACGCGATGCGGATTATTCAGGCGGTTGCCCTGACCGCACTGATATTCTTGCCGCTCATGTTCTTGTGGAACCGCCTGGTCGGAATTCCCCGCTCCAGCCTTCCCGTTGCGCTCCTTATCTGGGTTTCGATTATTTTTCTGGCACGCATGATCGCTCTTTCGCGCTCTACCCGGCGCCCATTCCAGATCTTCCGATCCATTCGCGAAGATGCTCCGCCTGCCATCTTAGTCGCAAATGCCAGCGAAGCGGCCGACGTCTTGCGAGATCTGCAATCAGCCAAAGGCGGCGCGCCAGTGCGAATGCTGGGCTTGATCGAAGCCGACGGCGCCGAACCCGGCCGCGCGATCCGAGGGGTTCCGGTACTGGGTGGTCTAAACGAACTGCCCAAAATGCTCGATCTTCTGGCGGTGCGTTATGGCGCAACGCCGTGGCTGGCTGTGGCCGGTGCGGTGCGAGAACGCGAAACCATGAACGCGATTCTCGAGACGGCGACCCAGCATGGATCGCGCGTCATGGCGCTCGGGCTCGATCGCGAAGGATTGCATCTTCAACGCGTGCGCCCGGCCGACTTGCTGGCGCGCCCGATGCGAAAGCTGGATACCGATCCCGTACGAAATCTGCTGAAAGGCAAACGTGTTTTCGTGACCGGTGCGGGCGGCACCATAGGTTCACAGCTCGCGCACCAGTGCGCTGCCATGGGCGTGGCGCAATTGACGCTGTATGATGCCTCGGAGTTCAACCTCTATGAAATTGATCTTACGCTTCGCGAGGCATTCCCGGAGCTTGAAGTTCTCACGCGGATTGGCGATGTGCGAGACCAGACTCGTCTGCGTCAAACAGTTCAGGAAGCCAAGCCGGAAATCATGATCCATGCGGCCGCGCTGAAGCATGTCCCGCTAATGGAACTGAATGCTTGCGAGGCGATCCTGACCAATGTCGGCGGCGCCGTGAATGCCGTTGACGCAGCGATTGAGTTCGGGCTGGAACGGTTTGTGTTTGTTTCAACCGACAAGGCCGTTGACCCGGATAATGTCATGGGCGCAACCAAACGCCTAGCGGAACTCGCCCTGGCATATCGCGCCAAAGGCACGCAGCTCGCAGTTTCCATGGTGCGCTTTGGCAATGTGCTTGGCTCATCTGGTTCGGTGGTGCCCTTGTTCGAGCGCCAGATTGCAGCCGGTGGGCCAGTCACTCTCACCGATGACGAAGTCTCGCGATATTTCATGACTGTGGAAGAGGCCTCCTCATTGGTGCTTCAAGGAACAGCCCATAACGGCAAGCCCGGCGAGTCGTCGCTTTATGTTCTGGACATGGGGGATCCGATCCGCATCCGCACCCTCGCCGAGGCGATGATCCGAATGAAGGGTATGGTTCCGTATCTCGACATTAAGATCAAAACCACCGGACTCCGCCCTGGCGAAAAACTGCATGAAGAGCTGACCTATGCGGATGAGCGCCTGATCGAGACAGGCATTGATGGCCTCAATAAGGTTACGCCCGAGAGTCGCAAGTCCGAACCGGACGGGTTCAACGACCAGCTTTCCGCGCTGTTGAACGTCGCCGGTGAACGCCAACAGAAGCAAGCCTTGTTTGCACTCGCTCAGCTAGTGCCGGCCTATAATCCCCCATCTTGCGACGGCTAGATGCCGCAGCCCTGTTGACGCTGCACGGACTCGTGATAGGCGGGCGAGCGAGTTCAGAGTCTTGCCTGAAAGCCGCTTCATGACCCAATCCACGAAAATTCGCCGCGCCCTGATTTCTGTTTCTGACAAGGAGGGGCTCGTCGAACGCGCCCAAGCCCTGGTTGGATTTGGGGTGGAACTAATCTCCACTGGCGGAACATCACGCACCCTCAAAGAAGCTGGTCTGGACGTGAAGGATGTCGCCGATCTGACCGGCTATCCGGAAATGATGGATGGCCGCGTCAAAACCCTGCACCCGGCCATACATGGCGGGCTGCTCTATCTGCGCGACAACGATAACCACAAGGCCGACGCTCAAACGCACGGGATTGAGGCAATCGATCTGGTATACATCAACCTCTATCCGTTCGAGGCAACGGTTGCCTCTGGCGCGGGCTTTGAGGATTGTATCGAGAATATCGATATTGGCGGACCGGCAATGCTGCGCGCGGCAGCCAAGAATAGCGACTTTGTTTCTGTCTGCACCGATGGCGGCGACCTTGATGCAGTTCTCGCTGAGATGGCGAGCACTGGCGGGCGCATCAGCCGCGATACGAGCCGCAAACTCGCAGCCAAGACTTATGCTCGCACAGCGGCCTATGACGCCGCCATTTCAGGTTGGTATGCCCGGCAGCTGGACGATAGCGCCCCCGATTGGGTTGGCTTTGGCGGCAAGCTCAACGAAGCCCTGCGCTACGGCGAAAACCCGCATCAGAATGCTGCCTTTTATGTCACTGGTGAGAGCCGTCCGGGCGTCGCCACCGCGCGACAAGTCCAGGGCAAGGCGCTGTCTTATAACAATATCAACGATACCGACGCCGCGTACGAGCTGATTGGCGAGCTCGGAGATGAGACACCAGCCGTTGCGATCATCAAACACGCTAATCCCTGCGGCGTGGCGCTTGGCACTACCATCATAAATGCCTATCGCGAAGCCCTTGCTTGTGACTCAACTTCAGCCTTTGGCGGCATTGTTGCTCTGAACCGACCGCTCGATGAAGCCACCGCGAAGGAAATCACATCAATCTTCACCGAGGTCGTGATTGCCCCAGGCGCTGACGAAGCCGCGATTGAAGTGTTCAAGAAAAAGAAAAACCTGCGCCTGTTATTGACTGACGGACTGCCAGATCCAGCCGCTCCGGGAACATTCATGAAAACGGTGGCGGGCGGCTTGCTGGTACAGGATCGCGATTTCGGACGGATCTCGCGCAACGATCTGAAAGTTGTGACCAAGCTCGCCCCAACCGAAGAACAGCTCGATGATTTGCTGTTCGCTTGGCGCGTGGCCAAACATGTGAAGTCAAACACCATCGTCTATGCCAAGGATCGCGCCACCGTCGGTATCGGCGCCGGTCAGATGAGCCGGATTGATTCCGCGCGCATTGCAGCGCGCAAAGCGGAAGATGCAAAGGAGAAGGAAGGTTTCGAAACCTTGCGCACAGATGGCTGCGTTGCCGCCTCGGACGCCTTCTTCCCATTCCCGGATGGGATGCTTGCAGCGGCAGCTGCAGGCGCGAGTGCGATCATTCAACCCGGCGGTTCTATTCGCGACGACGATGTGATCGCCGCCGCGGATGAAGCTGGCCTTGCCATGGTGCTGACCGGTATGCGTCACTTCCGGCACTAGCGGACTGGGGCGCGCGTCTGCTAGCGATTTGGCATGAGTAAGCTGCGACCACCATTCGACGACCAGGGCCAGCATTGGCTGAATATCCGGGTCTATTATGAAGACACGGACTTCACCGGCATGGTTTATCACGCCAATTATCTGCGCTTCTTCGAGCGAGGTCGATCAGACTTTCTGCGCGATGCGGGGGTTAGTCACCAAAGCCTGCTCGCAAGAGAAGAACCCGCCGCGTTCACGCTGACAAATGTCGAGGTGGATTATAAACGCGCCGCCAAGGTCGATGATCTTCTCACTATCCGGACACGCAGTCTAGGCGTCAAAGGCGTGCGCATGTTTTTTAATCAGACCTGTTTGCGCGGCGAAGAGATCATTGCCGAAGGCCGCATCACAGCAGTGATGATCCACGCCGATGGGCGCCCGATGCGCCCTATCAAAGAGGTGGTGGAGCAACTGAAGCCGTTCGAGTATCGACCAGCTGACACTTAAACCGGGCAGACCCCGCCTTCTGCCGCCATATCTTCGCTAACATTCTGGTAGTCGCGGCCCGTAGAATCGAGCTGGCGTTCCGTGAACGTGTCAATTTCGCCAGCCTCGATCAGAGACCCAACGTATTCGGCCGCATCTTCGACGCCGAGATTGCTGTCTTTGCGGGCTTCGACCATGGCGCCAATGGCGTCCTTGTGTAGTGCGGTCTTGTCGGGATCAGAAAGGATGGTCTGGGCGTAGCAGGCACAAAATCCAGCGAGGTCGGTTCCGGACTCTCCAGCAATGTCTTGCAGTATCCGTTCGTCGCCGGTGATCAGATCGACGCAAAGACCGTTCAAGATTTCCTCATCCGGCGGCGCCCCCCAGCACGCCGTTAAAGTGGTTGCCGCAGCAATACTGCCGAGTGTTCTGATCATGATAGCTCTCCCTCTTACCGCCAAGGTCCGGGAAAACCGGTCAAAAGGCAAGCGGGGCTACTGAACCACGTCATGCCATTCGGCATGCTTCTCCAGCGTGGCCTTGGCGAAAGGACAAAGCGGGATGATTTTGAACCCCTCAGCCCGCGCATCTTTTACCGCGGCTTCGACCAGCTGTTTGCCGACCCCGAGACCGCGCATCGAGTCCGGGACACCCATATGATCGATAATGATCCGCGATTTGCCTGCGCGCGAATAAGTCATCTCTGCTTCGTCGCCGTTGACGGTGACTGTGTAGCGGCCGCCATTGGGCCCGTCTTCGCGTTTAATCGTTAGCTCTGACATAGCGATCTCCTTGTTCAGACCAGGAGATAGGGCGCGACACGGCGTGCGACCACGATCGGTCACTCGATTTCACTTATCCCCAACCCGCATGACCGGCACGCTTGCCGACAGTATTTGTCAGCAGGCACGTTTAGACTAGGCTTCGCCCGTACGGAGGATTGCATGGCTAAGAAAACCGCGCGTGAAAAACTCGCCGCCAAGAAGCAGCCCAAGAAAGTCGTCATGGAAAAAGCCTGGGGCGGGATACGGCCCGGCCAGACCATGTTAGTTGCAACGCCGCTTATGGTCGACGCTTATATTCGCGATATTCCTCACGGCGCGACGCGGACGATTCCTGAATTGCGCGACGATCTCGCCGCCCAACAAAACTGCGCCGGCACCTGCCCGATGTCGACATCCATCTTTATTCGTATGGTCGCTGAGGCTGCGTTGGAGGACTTGGCCGACGGCAAGCCGGTCGCAGACGTCAGTCCGTTCTGGCGGGTGATTACCAGTCAGAACAAGATGGCAAAGAAGCTGCCCCTCGATCCTGTCTGGATCGATGAACAACGCGCATTCGAAGCTGGATAGCCTTCTCAGAACCCGCTAAGGCGGCGCGATGAGATTACCGCCGCGCCCTGAGCTGACCTGGAAACAGGATGGCACGCCCGTCGATGAACGGGTTGGCGACGTCTATTATTCGGTCGAGGACGGGCTCGCCGAAAGCCGCGCTGTTTTCCTTCACGGGTGCGGATTGCCTGAGGCATGGCTCGGGCGAGCGAATTACACAATTGCCGAGCTTGGCTTCGGGACTGGATTGAACTTCCTTGCCACCTGGCAGATGTGGCGGTCCCGCGGTTCGACGGACGGCTGGCTGAACTTTGTCACTTTCGAAGGCTTCCCGCTCGACGCAGACGACGCCGCCCGCGCCTTGTCGCATTGGTCGGAATTGTCAGAGCTGGCTGAGCAGCTTTGCGCTAGGTGGCCCATCCGTGCGAAAGGCGTTCAACAAATCACCTGGCCGAGAGAGCGTTTGTCCCTGACGCTGCACACCGGGCCAATCGAAGAAACTTTGCCGCAATCTGCGTTCAGCGCCGATGCCTGGTTCCTCGACGGATTCAGCCCGGCCAAGAACGAAGCCATGTGGGCAGACGCTGTTTTTCCCCTCATGGCGGAACGATCGAAGCCTGGCGCGCGAGTCGCCACGTTCACGGTCGCAGGCGCCGTTCGCCGCGGACTTTCGGAGGCCGGATTCGAGGTCGAAAAGAAACCGGGGCATGGTCGCAAACGCGAGCGACTGGAGGCACGGTTTGTTTCAGAGCACGCCCACCCAGAACAATCAACCACAACGCGCATCGCCATCATCGGCGCTGGTATCGCGGGCGCTTGTCTGGCGCGGCAACTGACTGACCGTGGGGCGCACGTCACCGTGTATGAGCAGGCGTCCGGCCCAGCAGAAGGAACAAGCGGAAATCCGCTCGCTTTAGTGATGCCCCGCCTAGACGCCGGAGATACGGAACAAGCTCGGTTACTGGTCGATGCCTATTTGAGCTCGCAACACTTCTATCGCGATCGGCCAGGTGTTGAGCCTGCTGAAACGACGCATTTCCCGCGTGATGACACCGAAGCGCAGAGGTTTCAGAAACTCTTGGCCGATCCACCTCTTGGCCTCGAACAGGTTGAGGCTATTCGCAAGGGTGGACTGTTGCATAAGGCGTCAATGATCTTGCGTCCTGCAACGCTGATCCCGGCGCTTCTGGAGAATGTAGAAGTTCGGTGGGGAGAACGCGCTGAAATCGACGTCGCCAATCGATCAGTAAACGACACTCGGTTCGACGCCATCATTCTGGCAGCCGGGAGGCAGCTTTCTGAGATAACCCAAGCGCTCGATCTTATTGGCCGCCTTGGTCAGATCGAATGGTACGAGAGCGATATTGAGGCACCGCCCAGCGCGATCGCGGCGGGGCACTATGCTCTGGCCTCAGGAACTAAACGCCTGTGGGGCGCCACCTTTGCAGATCATGATGGCGGAGTTCCAGCCGCCAGTGACGCCGCCCGCGCGGAAAATGAGAGCGCCCTGGATGTGCTCTCACCCTATTGGCGCGGCGAAGCTCGTAAGGCGACCGTGCGATCACGCGCTGGCGTGCGTGCGACAACCGCCGACCGGCTGCCTTTGATCGGCGCATTCCCCAATACTCAAGCGCTTATGAAAGATCGTCAGGCGCTTGAGCGAGCCGGCTGGGTCGCGGGTGGGTCCGACTATGAAGTCGAGGGAATTTACCTTGCCGGAGGGTTCGGATCACGCGGCTTTACCTGGGCGCCATGGGCGGCAGGAATCCTCACCGCCACGATCTTCGATGATCCGGTTCCTGCGCGTATCGAATCGATGCGGGCGACTGTCCCGAATCGGCAAGTTTTGAGGAAACTCAAACGGAATTTGTTGTAATTCCAACGGCTAAATTGAGCATTTCCAACCCGATATTGTTCGGATTCGGACAGTTTTTGCACGCGTAGCGAGCATTGGGTGTTTTGACAGCGCTGACTAACAGTTTTGACAGCGTTTACCCTAAGCTCAGGGGTGGTGTTGGCCGAAGGCTTGCAGTTCTATCGCCAACTTCAGGCGCGAGTCGGTTTCTTGACGGGCCGCCTGAGCCAAATGTGCGACTTTAGTCAGGGGAAAATTGACGTGTCTCATCAGAATGTAGAGTTGGCAGATCTCGGAATCGAGGCTGGGGATGTTCGCAAGAATTGGAACGAGGAACGCCTTTACGAGCAAGCCGTTCGAAGCGGCGAAGCAGAAGTCGCAAAGGGCGGCGCCCTGCTGGTCAAAACAGGCAAACACACCGGACGTTCGGCAAAAGACAAATTTACCGTTCGCGACGAAACCACAGAGAATTCAGTCTGGTGGGATAATAACGCCTCCATGACCCCAGCGCATTTCGACGCGCTTTGGGAAGACTTCCAGGCACACCTCAAAGGCAAGACGCTGTACACCCAGCAACTTTTTGGCGGCGCTGATCTCGATCACCGTGCACCCGTTCGTGTGGTCAACGAATTTGCCTGGCACTCACTCTTCATTCGTCATCTTCTTCGAATTCCAACCGCTGACGAGTATGAAGGGTTCGCGCACGACTTCACCATCATAAACAGCCCGAGTTTTCGCGCAGACCCAGCCAAGCACGGCACCGTGTCTGACACTGTGATCGCCGTAAACTTTGCCAAGAAACTGGTTCTGATTGGCGGCACATCTTATGCGGGCGAAACCAAGAAATCTGTCTTCACGATTCTGAACTACATCCTGCCGACCAAAGGCGTAATGCCCATGCACTGTTCAGTGAATGATGGCGGCAATGATGATGCCGCCATTTTCTTTGGTCTCTCCGGCACGGGCAAAACCACGCTATCGGCTGATGCAAGTCGCACGCTGATCGGTGATGATGAGCATGGTTGGTCCGAGAATGGCCTCTTCAATTTCGAAGGCGGCTGCTACGCCAAGATGATCAATCTGTCGCCAGAGGCAGAGCCAGAAATCTATGCCACCACCAGCATGTGGGGCACCGTGCTCGAGAATGTGGTCATGGACCCAGAGACCCGCGAGCTGGATTTCTACGACAACACGTTGGCCGAGAATTCGCGCGGCGCGTATCCGATTTCAGCGATCGAGAACGCCGCACTCAGCGGTCGTTGTGGCCAGCCGAAAAATCTGATCATGCTGACCTGCGATGCATTTGGTGTGATGCCGCCCATCGCCAAGCTGACCCCGGCCCAGGCCATGTATCACTTCCTGTCTGGTTATACCGCTAAGGTGGCTGGAACAGAGAAAGGCGTGACTGAGCCGACAGCAACCTTCTCCACGTGTTTTGGCGGGCCATTCATGCCCCGTCACCCAAGCGAGTATGGCAAGCTGCTGGGTGAGCTGATCGACAAGTACAATGTCAATTGCTGGCTGGTCTCCACCGGCTGGACTGGCGGCGCCCATGGCGTCGGACACCGGATGCCAATCAACGCGACACGCGCGCTGCTGAACGCGGCGCTCGATGGCTCCCTTAACCAGGCTGACTTCCGTCAGGACGAGACATTCGGCTTTATGGTCCCGACCGCGCTGGAAGGTGTCGACAGCACCATCCTGAACCCGCGCGACACCTGGACCGATAAAGCAGCGTATGACGCGCAGGCTGAGAAACTCGCCAAGATGTTTGTTGAGAATTTCAAAGTCTACGAAGCGCACGTAGACGCGGACGTGAACACTGCGGGTCCGCAGGTCCGCGTTCCAGCTTAGACGAAGCCCGTTTTCAAACTGCAGAAAACCTCTCGCGATTGCGAGAGGTTTTTTGTTTGCTAGAATCAAATTCAGCGCGCCGAGGAGGGGCAGACAAGTTGAAAAGAGCTCTGATCGTTTTTGGCGGTGTCATGGCTTTGCTTGTTTTGGCGCTGTATTTGTGGCCAGCGCCAAAGCCGGTTGCGCATATCTATTTCGAAGCCGCCCCAGTCGGCCGGGCTGAGATCATTGCGCATGGCGGCGGGCAAGGACACGCCCCGCCAAACACTCTGCTTGCCTTGCAACGGGCGAGCGACATGGGCGCCGATGTCCTAGAAATTGATGTTCAGCAAACGCGCGATGGCGTGCTGATTGTCCGGCATGATGACACGCTGGATCGGACAACCAACTTGCAGGGCCTGATCGCAGACCTGGACTGGGTAGACATTGCCAGGGCTGACGCGGGTGCGACCTGGATCATCGATAATGAACGCTTTGCCGACCGTGGTATCACCGTGCCCAAGCTCGAGGATGTATTGGCAGCATTTCCGGACGCACGCTGGATTTTGGAAATCAAGAATGACACACCCGCAGCCGCGATCGGCATGTGCACCGCCATTCGCTCCGTCGACGCGCTGGATCGGGTGCTCGTCGCTTCATTTCATGATGACGCCATGGCCCAGTTTCGAGCTGTCTGCCCAAGCGTCGCGACTTCAATGTCTTCCGGCGAAGTGCAGACCTTTGTCATCGCGGCGCGGGTGGGACTGGCGCGCCGTGTGTCGACGCCTGCCGTCGCGTTGCAAATCCCAATGCAGGCGAGCGGCCTGGACCTGACTCATCCGCGTGTGATCGCAGCGGCGAAAGCGCGTGGAATCCGGGTCCAATACTGGACGATCAATGCGCCGGACGACATCTCTTACCTTTTGGAGGCGGGCGCCGACGGCATCATGACAGACTATGTCGACCGCGGTTTTGCGGCACTTGAAGTGATACCTGAGTAGACGTCGCGGCTTATTCCGGCATCGCGAAGATATGCGCGATCATGCGCGTGCCTTCGAACACGGCTGTGTCTTCGACATTGACGCCATCTTCGACAAACACGAAATCAAGCACTCGGTCATTGTCGACATCGCTGTGCAACATGACGAGGAAGCCGCGGCCAGGGTCTGCGGGCGTATCCAGCCGAATCGTGACATTCTCATTTGTCCCGGCGTCCAGATAGGTAAAGCCGGATACGACATCCCCGTTCGGGCGCCCGTCCATGACCGGATGCAGCACCAGGAATCCAGGCTTCTCAATCACAACCTGAGGGAATGTAAGCGCCACCGAATCGCCACGAAAAAAGGCGACTTCACCGCCATCGATCCGCACTTCAGAGAACTGCGTCACGCCTTCAGAGCGCGTCAGACCCTCAATCTGAATCATGTTCGCTTCGCCATTGCCCATGGTGATTTGCGGCGTGGCAGGTGCGTCCTGAGCGCTGGCGCACGCAGATGCAATCATCGCGGCTGAGAGAACAGCCCCAAACGTCTTGGAAATCATGTCAAAGGTCCCTTCCTGTTTGAAGAACACCCTAAGCAGAGATTTGCTTACTGTGTAGAGGCGTGCGGAACACCGAGCTTACCGCACCAATCCGGCTTCTTGGTCAGCGCCCGCCGCCCCTTATGCGGCCACGGACCGAGATGCCCGGCCTCGATCCCGGCCTGGCCAACGTCGACGCCATTCGCCGACAGGGTGATCACGTCACGCTCATACCGGTCAGCGCCGGAATTGCTGGTGATGACCAGCTCAGCGTCGCGGGTGAGCTCAACCATGAACGCTTTCGCGTCAAATCCAATTTCGCGCTCTGCTTCGCACTTGGCCCCGCCGATCGCGCCAACTCCGCCGGTCTCAGGCGCATCGACATCGGCGAGGCGAAATTTCATCCCATCAATCCGGCCGCTATCGCCATCCGACCAATAGATCGATTGCGCAGGCGCGGTTGTAATCGTTGCAGCCTGCGGATCGCTGCAAGCGGCCACGATGAGAAAAAGAGGGATCCAGAGCCTTTTCATCCCGGCTAAATGCCGTGATTCGTGAGACGTTCAGATAATAAACTCGGCCCGCCGACCTTGCGCCGTTTTGCCCCCTCTTGGTCCTCGGCACAGATCAGCTAGAAAAACCTATGGCTTCGCTTCTGATCATCTATCATTCGCGCACGGGTGGCGCCCGTCAAATGGCAGAGGCTGCGTTCTCAGCAGCGCGGTCCGAGGTGGATACACGCTTGCTGGGTGCGGAGGATGCAGGGCCTGAAGATCTGCTCTCTGCCGATGGCTATATGTTCGCAGCGCCAGAAAACCTCGCCGCGCTATCGGGAACGATGAAAGAGTTTTTCGATCGCTGTTTCTACCCTGTGCTCGGCAAGCTTGAAGGGCGGCCTTATGGACAAATGATCTGCGCCGGATCCGATGGCGCAAACGCCGTACGCCAGCTCGCGCGCATCGCGACCGGATGGCGCTTGAAAGAAGTTCAAGCACCGCTGATCATCTGCACGCACGCTCAAACCGAAGCTGAGATCCTGGCCGAGAAAACCATTACCGAGCCAGAGCTTATGAAATGCAGCGAACTCGGACGGGCGCTCGCGGCGGGACTCGCCATGGGCGTTTTCTAGCCCACCAAGCGGACTTACTTCTTCTTTCCGCCCGGCGGCATCGCTGCGACGAATGCCAGCCCCTCTTCCAGTAAAACCGTCGTCAAACCAGGCGTTTTCAGCATTTCGTCGGTGAGGCAGATATAGTCGCGCATAGTGGCGCCATAGGACTTGAACGGTCCTGCGCCATACCGGTCAAGAAGCTCTTTCTGCCGCGATTTCGGTAGGCGGATCCCAAGCTGATCATCCTTATTGATCTGGCTGAACATATGACCGTTCGCAGAGGTATAGGGGTTCGCCTTGCCTTTGCGTTCAACGCCAGGCGCAGCGGCAACTGCCTGTTCAAAGTGTTCGACGATCTGGTCGCGGGTCATGCCCTCAGCCTAACACATTCAGATGGGTCAGCGAGGCTTCTTTTTAGCCGGCGCTATGAATTCAAGACCGGCATCAAATGTCGTCTGCCAGACGACGCGCGCAAACCGGTGCAGTCCTATGCGAGAGGCCTTGATCTTGACGATACGCGGCAAGGTCCCGCGCGTACGGCGTCGAATGCGCGCTCCGGATTTGGAGACATCGAGAATTATGGCCTCCCAGGTCGCCCCATCCTCGGAATAGATGGAGCAGACGCACCAGACACCTTTTCGTTCGCCTTTGCGTTGTTCAGCCCTTGGACGCAGGATCGGGATCGGCACCGGGGCAGAGGAACCCTGGGCACGGTCTAGATCAACTTTCGCTTTCGTCCGGCTGGAAAACATCGCAAATTTCTCTCTAATCGAGAGACACTAGGATAATTCTCGTTAAGGTTGAATTACCGGGAAATCGAGGTGCTGCAACACGTGCAGCACCTCATTCCAGATTCAATCTTATCCGGATTTCATTTCGTCAAACGGAACGTCCTTGTCGACACGCACATCCTGCGGCAGCCCAAGCACCCGTTCGGCAATGATATTCTTCAGGATCTCGTCCGTACCACCGGCAATCCGCAGGCCCGGGGCCCACATGAAGCTTTGCTGGAACAGGCCATCAGCCGGCATCTCATCACCCGTCATCAAGCCATAATGATCCTGCATCTCAATCGCTGAGTTACAGATATCCTGCAACTGGTTCGCGGTGATGATTTTACCGATGGAGTTTTCAGGTCCCGGGGTCTGGCCTTTGGACAGAGCCGTTTGCGTGCGCAGCTTGGTCAGCTTGTAGCCTTGCGCCGCCACATACCAATCAGCGAGATTATCGCGGAACGCTGCATCACTGATAGTTCCAGCATCCTTGGCGTAGTTCATGATCTCCGCCCAATCCGGACCGGGAGAACCGCCAACCGCAAGACGCTCATTCATCAGCGTCACAATCGCCACTTTCCAACCCTGACCGACTTCGCCGAGGCGGTCGCTGTCTGGAATGCGGACATCTGTGAAATAGACTTCGTTAAACTCGCGTCCGCCAGATGCCTGGTGAATCGGGCGCGCTTCGACACCTTGCTGTTTCATGTTCACGATGAACATGGTCAGGCCTTTGTGCTTCGCCGCTTTTGGATCGGTGCGGACCAGCAGGATGCCATAATCAGAATAGTGCGCGCCGGAGGTCCAGACCTTCTGGCCGTTGATCACCCACTCATCACCATCCTTGACGGCACGGGTTTTCAGGCCAGCCACGTCGGAGCCTGCAGATGGTTCGGAGAAGAGCTGGCACCAGATTTCCTCACCCATCAGGGCTTTCTGGACATACCGTTTCTTATGCTCATCGGAGCCGAACGCGATGACGGTTGGAATGCACATGCCAAGGCCGATGGTGAACGGACCGCCGGGCGAGTCGAACTTTGATTCTTCCTGGCCCCAGATCACCTGCTGCATCGGCGTGCCACCGCGCCCGCCCATTTCCTTGGGCCAGGTAATCTTGGCATAACCGGCTTTTGCCTTTTCTGCCTGCCACTGCTTGGCGCGTTTCATGAACTCTTCGCCAGAAACGCGCTGGCGCAAAGGCTGCGCGCCTTTCGGCTCAAGATGCTTTTCGAGGAATGAACGCGCTTCAGCGCGGAATTCGGCTTCTTCAGGGGTATCGTTGAAATCCATTGTCTTTCTCCGTTCCTTAGGCCGCGTTCTTCAGTTCGAGCGCGCGGACGAGTTTTTCTTTCCAAATCTTTGGGGCGCCGGCCTGTACGGCGAGCAGCTTGGCTCTGCGATAGAACAGATGGCAATCCACTTCCCAGGTAAAGCCCATACCACCATGGGTTTGGATATTCTCTTTTGACGCGTACCAGTACGCTTCACTTGACGCTAAACGAGCGGCCGCCGCAGCCTCTGGCAGCTCTGTCGCATCCGTCGAGAGCGCCCAGGCGCCGTAATAGCAGTTCGAGCGCGCCACTTCGTTTTTGACATACATGTCAGCCAGTTTGTGCTTGATCGCCTGGTTGCCGCCAATCGGGCGACCAAAAGCGTAGCGTTCCTTGGCATAATCAGTTGCCATTTCGAGGCAGCGTGTGGCCCCGCCAAGCTGTTCAAAGGCGAGCAGAATGGCCGCGCGGTTCATGATCGCATCATGCAGCTCTGCGCCAGAACCGGCATCGCCCAGGCGTTCGCCTGCGGCGCCGTCAAATGTAATCTCCGCATGGCTGCGCGTCGGCTCAAGCGTTTTCACAGGCTTGCGGCTGACGCCATCACCATTGAGATCAACCAGAACCAGGCTGGCACCGCTGCCTTCCTTGGCGAGTACAATCGCATGGGTGGCAATGTCGCCGTCTGTGACCGGGATCTTGGTGCCGCTGACTTTACTGCCGTCGAAGCTGACAGAGAGCTTAGCAGGGTCCGGATTACCCGGGCCTTCGCTGGCAGCATAACAGCCAATGACATCGCCGCTCGCGACGCCTGGAAGGACTGCGCCTTTTTGGGCGTCGCTGCCGGCAATCATCATGCCTTCGGCAAAGAAATAAACGGTGCTTGCAAACGGCACCGGCGCCAGGGCTCGGCCCATTTCCTCAGCCAGGACGCAAAGCTCCAGCGCGCCAAGCCCGAGCCCGCCATGCTCTTCCGGGATCGCTGTGCCCAGCCATCCCATTTCTTTAACCTTTTGCCATACACCTTCGTGATGGCTCTTGTCGTCATCATTCAAGACCTCGCGAACCTGCTGCGTGGTGCATTCCCCATCGAGGAATTTCCGTGCTTCATTTCCGAGGAATTTCTGATCGTCGGAGAAATCGAAATTCATGACCGTCCGGCCTCCCTGTCATTTTCTATGGCGGAGACAATAGCGCGGTTGACGTGCACGGAAACCCGTGACGCCACGGTAGGCTTTCGCTGCGAAAAATGCGGCCTTGTGCGTGCTTGAGATTGCAAGCAATAGCGGGATGTCTACATGGGATAGAACGATTCCAGAAAGGTCCCGCGATGCGCACTGAAACGCCGGTTCAGATCAAGCTTGCTGATTTCACCCCCCATCCATTCGCGATTGATCAGGTGGAGATGGTGTTCGACCTCGAACCAAGCGCCACGAAAGTGCACACGAAAATGGTCGTGCGGAGACTTGCAGAAGGCCCGCTGGAACTAGATGGAGTGTTGCTGAAACTTGATGACATCCGACTGGACGGTGCAAAACTCAGCGCTGACGCTTACGAACTCGGCGAAGAAACACTGACCCTCAAGAATGTCCCGGACATGTTCACGCTCGAGACCGAAGTCACCATTGACCCATCTGCCAATACCGCGCTTTCAGGCCTCTATATTTCCGGCGACCGGTTCTGCTCGCAATGTGAGAGTGTTGGCTTCCGCCGTATCACTTACTGGCCTGATCGTCCTGATGTGATGAGCCGGTTCAAAGTTCGGATCGAAGCCGACAAGGCCAAATATCCGATCCTGCTCTCGAACGGCACGCCGGGTGACCAGGGTGACCTCGAAGATGGACGTCACTTCGCTGAGTGGGACGACCCGCACCTGAAACCATCCTACTTGTTTGCGCTGTGTGCCGGAGACTATGACGTTTATCGCGACACATTCACGACCATGAATGGCGCTGAGGTTGACCTGGCTGTACATGTCGACAAAGGAGACGGCGAGCGCGCGGCTTGGGCGATGGAAAGCCTGAAAGCCTCCATGGTCTGGGATGAGCAGGTGTTTGCCCGCGAATATGATCTCGGCGTGTTCAACATTGTTGCTGTGCGCGATTTCAATTTCGGAGCGATGGAGAACAAGGGCCTCAACATCTTCAACTCTGCCTATGTGTTAGCCGACGAGGCAACCGCCACGGATGCTGACTTTGAAGCGATTGAGAGCATTGTTGGACACGAATATTTCCATAACTGGACCGGCAATCGCATCACTTGCCGCGACTGGTTCCAGCTCTGCCTGAAAGAGGGCCTCACCGTTTTCCGCGACCAGGAGTTCAGCGCAGATATGCGCTCGCGCCCGGTTCAGCGAATCAAGGATGTCATCCGCTTGCGCGCCCGCCAGTTTGCCGAGGATGCCGGCCCGCTGGCCCATCAGGTGCGCCCAGACAGCTATGCCAGCATCGACAACCTCTACACCGCAACTGTGTATGAAAAAGGCGCTGAACTGATCCGAATGCTCAAGACCCTGATCGGCGATGATGCCTTTGCTAAAGGGATGCAGCTCTATTTCGATCGCCATGATGGCGAGGCGACGACGATTGAGCACTTCTATGCTTGTTTCGAGGAAGCAAGCGGTGAGGATCTCGCTAATTTTCGCCGTTGGTATAGCCAACCTGGAACCCCAACGGTCACGGCGACGGAGATCTGGGATGAGGATAGCGGCACGCTGACTGTCATGTTGAACCAGTCCAACCCAAAGACTCCAGGCAATGAGACGCCGACGCCGCTGCCTATGCCGATCCGCGCGGCGGCATTCTCCCCCTCGGGCGACAAGGTTGAAGACCTCTCCCTGATCCTCGATAGCGAGGAATTGGTCTGGCGGGTTGGCGGACAGAATGAGCGTCCGCTGGTCTCTCTCAATCGTGGCTTCTCCGCGCCGATCCGCCTCGATCACCAAATCAGCGACGAACGAACGCTGGCCCTCGCCAAAATTGATGATGATCCATTCAACCAGTGGAATAGTCTGCAAGCACTGGTGAAGAAGGACATTCTCGCCCTCGCCTATGATCAGAAAGCAGAACCAGAGTCCGCCATCATCACCGCAATCGCTGCCGCGGTACGGGCCAACTCGGATGACCCGGCCTTTGCGGCGCTTCTCACCCGCCTGCCGGATGTAGGCGAGCTGTTCCTCGAGCACACGCCAGCAGACCCTGGCGCGCTCAGCGATGCGCGCAAAGCAGTTCAGATCGCTCTGGCGCGCGAGCTTGAGGATGATGCTGATCGCGTCTTGAGCGCGGCTTCGCCGTCGCCCTTCAAACCAGATGCAGAACAATCTGGCATTCGCGCCCTGCGCAGCGCCATGTTGACGCTCCTGGGCGCGCTCGGCACATCTACCGACAGGGCGTTGAACCAGACTTATGAGGCCGCGCCGAACATGACGGAGAGCCTGTCAGCCTTGCGTGCGCTCGCGGTTGCGGGCGGGCCAAACAAAGCAGCGGCGCTGGCCAGTTTCGCCGAAAAATGGGCCAGTAACCCCCTAGTCATGGACAAATGGTTCGCGGTGCAAGCCAGTACCGGGTCGGTCGAAGAGATTGAGCAACTGACCCAACATTCCGAGTTCGATCTCAGCAATCCCAACCGGGTGCGCTCTGTCATAGCTGTATTCGCGATGCAGAACTTCGCTGCGTTCCACACACCAGACGGCACCGGTTATCGGCTGGTCGCCGACATCATCGCAAAAGCTGACAAGACAAATCCGGCACTGGCGGCGCGACTGCTCACCTCGTTCGAACAGTGGAAATCCCTTGAACCGCGTGCGCGCAGCGAAGCAGAGGCTGCGCTTAAGGCTTTGAGAGAGAAAGATTTGTCCAAGAACGCGTCGGATATCATCACGCGCACCCTTGGCTAATCCCGCAAATCTTAACAGAATCATGACTGTGGTTAACTGTTCCTGAACTTTCGGGCGCGAAAGCAGAAGGGTGTGGACATACGTCCGGGGCGGACGTGACCGGAAAGGTGCGGGCTGTGGTACGTCACAAAACGCAATCTGGAAAAAATCAGAAGGCCGGACGATTTGCGTCGCGGCCCTCGCTAAGCCTGACCAAAGCGCTCGGCTTGATCATCCTGATCGAAGGAGTGGCGCTAGGCCTGAAAGCCTATGATGACCGCGCTCGCGACTTATCGGCCAAACAGGTCGAGGCCCATCGCGAAGCGCTGGCCGTATCTGAAAATGTTGGCGGAAAGGTAACCGCCGTCGAGCAGGCCATGCGCCTCGGCTATCAGGCTGGTTGGTCGCCGTCGCAAACGGCCCGGGTCCAATCCGATCTGGAAACCGTCGTCACGCTAACTGATGCGCTCACAGCCACCGCCGGGTCACGACTGAGGGATGCGGGCGAAACGGCTTCGGCCTTGTTAGCGCGCTCACAGACTGCGGGGTTGACGCGTACGCAGGACATCGTCGTTGCCTTCGATCCTGAATCTGGCGGACCTCGTTTAGGGATTGTCCCAGTGGAAAACTGGTTGCCCATCGCCCAGGGCCCGCGCGAGATTACCTTGAGGCCGGAAATGCTCGACGGCGGCAAGTATGGATCCTCGCAATATGTCGCCGCGTGTTCTCCCGTCGCGCAAGCCAATATGTCCGTGTGCGTGGAAACCGCGTTTCCATTTATGACCCGATCAACCATGGCCGGCCTGGCCATCTATGCCCTGCTCCTGCTTGGCCCGGCTTTAGCCATTCTGGGCCTGTTTCGCTTGCTGGAGCAGCGGCGCACGGAGTCAGAAGCCTATGAAGGCGAAGCCACCCGCGCTGGCCGTATCCTGAAAACCGTTCTGCAACAGGCCAAGGCCGGGTTCTGGTCCTGGAATTTCAAGACACATCGCTTCACCTTTAGCGAAGAAGCCGGGCAATTACTGGGCGAACCAGGCGAGATTGAGCTCTCGGTCAAAGAGATCCTAAAATATGTCCACGAAGATCACCAGGATACAATGGAGCAATCGCTCTCCACCTTGCATGAGCGTGGCTTCATTTCTCAGGTGTTCGCCAATAGCGATCGCACCGTCTGGTTCGATATGCGTGCTAAGCCGGATGAGCAGAGCGGCCAGCTGAACGGCGTGCTCAGAGATGTGACCGAGATGAAGCTCGCCATCACGCGTACGAAACAGGCGGAGAGCCGTCTGCGCGGCGCGCTAGAAAGCTTTTCCGGTCCGTTCGCGCTGTGGGACTCGCGCAAACGTCTGACCTATTGGAACCGCACCTTCTTGAAAGTCTTCGGGCTCGAACCCACCGTTCGTGCCGGTATGGGCTATGACACCGTGATGCTGGCGCAAGCCGCGAACATTCTCGAGCGCCGTCCAAACAAGGGTGATGACCGGGCCGAGATCGTCAAAATCAAGTCCGGGCGTTGGTTCAAGATCGTTGAGCGCTCAACGCGGTCCGGCGGGATGATCACTATCGGCCTCGACGTCTCCAGCGATATTCGCAACGAAGTTGAGCTGACGAAGCAGCAAAGCCGATTGCGCAAACTGGTGGCGGAGTTGGAACGCTCAGAGTCGACCGCGGCCGAACTCGCCAAGAGCCTGAAATCCGAGAAGCAGAAGGCTGAACGCTCGGCCAATTCCAAGAGCGCGTTCCTCGCCAATATGAGCCATGAGTTGCGCACGCCGCTAAATGCCATCAACGGTTTTTCCGAAATCCTGGTCGACGAAATGTACGGTCCGCTCGGTGATGAGCGCTACAAGGAATACGCGCAGGACATTCTCGCATCTGGCAAGCATTTGCTGGATATGATCACCGACATTCTCGACATGGCGAAGATCGAGGCGGGCAAAATGACTGTGGATCTACACCCGATCGATATTGTCGATCCGGTCGACGCGGCCGTGCGCATGATCCGCCGCCGCGCCGAGGAAAAAGAGATCACCCTGAAACTAGTCGCCAATTCAAACTTACCTCTGGTCGAGGCCGATCACCGGGCCATTCGGCAAATGATCCTCAATCTGGTCTCCAATGCCATCAAGTTCACCGATAAAGGCGGCGAGATCCGGGTTACAGTCGATCAGAAGGGACCTAATCTGCGGATCGCGGTGCGCGACAATGGCATCGGGATCCCGGCTGATGCCCTGCCCCGCCTCGGCGAACCATTTGAACAGGTCAGCGACACGCGCGACCGCAATTTCGATGGCACGGGTCTAGGCCTGGCACTGACCAAGTCATTTGCTGAGATGCATGGCGGGCGCCTGACCATTGCCAGTGAAGAAGGGCGCGGTACTCAGGTCAGCTTCTTCCTGCCCATCCCTGACCATCAGGCGAACAAGGCGAGTTCCGTCGCTTAATCTGCGCTCGGCATTGAACTAATAGCAAACTGCGCCGCCTGGGCTGCGCAGTCAGACGCTGCTTCGCGCAGAGCCGTGGCGCGATCGCGATTGCGATCACTGCCTGCGGTCTTGGAAGCGCTAACCTCAGTCAAAGCGACCAATTGCCGGTCGCCCGTGGTCACCAGGCTCAGCGTCATCACGCAGCGCGCTGTGTTACCACGCAGGCTCAGCGTTTTTAGCTGGCTGCCAAGTTCGAAAGCGGCGCTCACACCCATTTCAGGAAGCAAGGCATTGCCGGCGTCGCCGACCTGAAAGCTGTCAATCATGGCCAGCTGAATTTGCCGCGTCGCGCTGCCGGACCATTCCACACTGGGGACGAGGCGCAATCCGCCATCCGCGCTTTCGCTGACCATTCCTTGGCCCGCGATCAAGCGCGGTGCTTCCGGCTCGCGCACGATCAAGTGCTCGCTCAGGCCGTCAAACTTCTGGGCTGCTTCGACGCGATACAAGGCATCAGGCGTTGCCGGTTCGGGCAGCACAGACAGACAGCCAGACAGAAGCGGGGCCAGAGCAAGGACGGAAATTACAGACAATCGCATTAGCGGCGCTCCTCATATGGCAGGGGGTTGCCGACCACGAAGCCCTGCGGGTTCTGCTCAATCTCACGCGTCAGGCGGTCCAGACGTGCGATCAGCACACGCAGCTCCTGCGCGGCGAGGCTGGTTTGCTGCACCGTGTCAGACGCGCCGCCTTCAACCAGTGCGGTGGCCGCGACGATCGCCTTGCGGCTCTCTTCCAGGGTCAGGCTAGCATCGCCGGTGGCGGAATTCAGTTCTGAGACCAGAGCTTTCAGTTCGGCGTTCAGGCTGACCAGTTCAGCATCGACCGAACTTGCCACACCCGTAATATCCGTAGACGCCTTGGAGAGATTATCGCCCGCGCGCTCCAACGATGCGAGCGTGGTTAGGCTTTGCGCCAGTAAGGCCTTATCATCTTCAGACAGCGCCGCAGTGATGTCGCGAACATTATGCAGGATCTCAGACAGCGCCTGGATATTGTCTTCGGTTAGCACGTCGCTCAATTGTTCCATTGTTACACCGGCCTGAGCCATGACTTCTGCCCCACCATCGAACAAAGCGGCAAGCGGTGTCTCACCGGCCTGGATCACAGGAATATCCTGATAAGGCGGCGGCAGGATCGGCCCTGCGCCTTCGCTTCCGGCGTTGATCTGAACGAATGTTACGCCGGTAATCCCGGCAAAATCGATAATCGCGGTGCTGTCCGCCTTAACCGGCGTTGTGCGGTCGACCCGCAGGCGTGCGCGCACGAGCGAGGCGTCGCGGCGGTCGATCCGCACGCTTTCCACCTCGCCGACCTTGATCCCAATATAGCGCACGGATGCGCCCTCCTCGAGCGTCACAGGGCCTGGGAACACCACATCGTATTGGGCATAGTCGCGATTGAACTGGGACGAGCCGAGCCACAATGCAAACCCGACAACTGCGGCAGCCGCGATCAGCACAAAAGCGCCGATCAGAGCGTAATTCGCACGTGTTTCCATCATCCGGCTCCCATAATTGCGCCGCGGCCTCTTGGTCCCCCGAAATAGTCTTGAATCCAGGGATGAGGCTCTTTTCTCAATTCATCCATCGTGCCAACTGCGAGGACCCTTTTCTCCCCCAGCACAGCGATCCGATCACAGGTTACCGCAAGCGTATCGACGTCATGCGTCACCAAAAACACAGTTAATCCCAATGATTTCTGCAGATCGCGGATCAATTGATCAAATCCCGCGGCCGTAATCGGGTCAAGACCCGCAGTCGGCTCATCCAGGAATAATAGTGGGGGATCCAGCGCCAATGCCCGGGCCAGCGCCGCCCTTTTCCGCATCCCGCCAGAGAGATCAGACGGGTATTTTCGGCCCGACCAGGTCTCCAGCCCCGACATACGGATTTTTTGATCGGCCAGCTCTTTCATCAAAGGCAGCGCCAGATCGGTGTGTTCCTTCATCGGGACCATGACGTTTTCCTGCACTGTCAGGTTGGAAAAAAGTGCCCCATCCTGAAACATGATGCCCCACAGGCTTTGCAGTGCTGCGACGTCTTCTGACTGCAGATGAATGACGTCTTCACCGAACACATGCACCTCGCCAGCGCTCGGTTCCTTGAGGCCTGTGATCGCGCGCAGCAGGACCGATTTTCCGCATCCCGATGGCCCGATAATACCCATCACTTCACCGCGGCGCACATCGAGATCGAGATGCTCATGCACGACATGCGTGCCATAGGCGGTCTTCAGGCCGCGCACCTTGATAGCGACGTCGCCAGTCATATGCCAAGCTCCTGATAGAACAAGGCGAAGAAGGCATCGATGACAATGATCGCGAACAGGGCCTGCACAACCGATTTGGTTGTGTGCTGGCCGAGTGACTGAACGCTGCCGCCAACTTCCAATCCCTGGCGACAGCCGATCAGAGCAATGGCAAGACCGAACACGGGTGCCTTCGACATACCGATCCAGAATTGATCAATCGGCACATTGTCCTGCAGACGGTTGAAGAAAACGGTTGGATTGATGTCCAGGATCAGCCAGCCCACAGTCATGCCGCCTGCAATCGCGGTGAGCATGCCGATAAAGGTCAACACCGGCACCATGATCATCATGGCAAGCACGCGCGGCGCGACGATGACATGCATCGGATTGAGCCCCAACGTCTGCATCGCGTCGATTTCCTGACGCATCTTCATCGCGCCAATTTGCGCTGTGAAGGCTGAATTGGTGCGGCCTGCAATGATGATCGCCACCAGGACGCCGCCAAGCTCTCTGAGGACGCCAAAGCCCACCAGCTCCACGACGAAAATCGTCGCCCCGAATTGTGCCAGCGTGGTGGCACCGATGAAAGCGACCACCATTCCCACAAAGAAACTGAGGAATGCGATGATCGGCACGGCGTCGAGCCCGGCCTCTTCCATCACCGAAACTAGCGCGGTCCAGCGCATTTTTGCCGGGCGCCAGATTATCGTCGACAGAGCCGCCAGGGTCGCGCCAAGGAAAGACAGGGATTCCAACGATTCATGCCAGAGATGTTCAGCATTTCGCCCAGTGCGCTCCAGCAGGTCGACAAATCCATGCCCCTCTTCGGGGATAGGTGGAGCGTGCTCTTCCTGGGTTGCGAGTGTACGCGCCTGTTGCAGCAGGGACTGAACTTCATCCGTGCAGCCGGTCAGCGCGGGATTACCCCCCAAATCTCGTAAAGTACGGTCGATCAGGAAGGCGCCTGCTGTATCGAGGCTGCCCAGCTCAGAAACGTCCAGTTCGGCCAATGCTGCGCTGTCCGCCAGCGCCTCATGACGCAGCTTTTGATCGACATCCGCGAGGGCCGTCACCACCCAGTCGCCGCGCAGCACCAGCCGCGGGTCGTCACCACCGACCAGTTCAAATGTCGGGGCCTTCAGGAGGTCAGCTTGTTTCAACACTATTTACCTTAACCCCGCAGCGTTTAAGACGGCCTCCAGTGCGTCATTGAAATTTTACCAATCCAGCAAAGACTTCTGACATGCGCCAAATGACCATCACGCCTCTGTCTTCGCCGCTAAAAGCCGCGTTTGCAATCTCGCGAGGGGCGAAATCCTCTGCAGAGACAGTGCTGGTGGAAATTACGCAGGACGGTCACACCGGTCGCGGCGAGTGCGTTCCCTACGCCCGATATCAGGAAAGCCGGGTCAGCGTTGTGGCGCAGCTTTCTGGACTCGAGCGCGAGATTCAGGAAGGTCTGACACGTCTAGATTTGCAAAAGCGTCTGCCCGCCGGAGCGGCCAAATGCGCGGTCGATTGTGCGCTTTGGGACCTGGAATCCAAGCTCACGGGTACACCGGTCTGGGAGCTGGCCGAGCTTCCGGAGCCAAAACCGCTGCCGACGACGATGACCCTCAGCCTTGATGAGCCGGACGTGATGGCGAATGCGGCGAAAGCTACGCATGCAAAGATCCTGAAGCTCAAACTGGGTGGTCCGGACGATCTGAAGCGGGTCGAAGCGGTGCGCCGGGCACGCCCCGATGCGAAACTCGTCCTCGATGGTAATGAGGGCCTGGAAGTGAACGACTTCCCGGCGCTCGCCGAACGCGCAGCTGATCTGGGCGTGGTTCTGATCGAACAGCCTTTTCCGGCTGGCAATGATGGTGCGCTAACTCGCCGCCCGGGTCATGTCGCGATTTGCGCAGACGAAAGCGTACATACGCGCGGCGACCTGCAGGGCCTCGCCAAGAAGTATGATGCGGTGAACATCAAGCTCGACAAGGCTGGCGGCCTGACCGAAGCGATGCGGATGATGAAAGAGGCCAAACGCTGCGGGCTGGGCACCATGGTTGGCTGTATGGTGGCTGGGTCGATCAGTATGGCACCGGCAATATTGCTGGGACAGACGGCTGACCTGATTGATCTCGATGGCCCGCTCTGGCTGGCGCAAGATGTCCCGCATAAACTGCGATACTATGATGGCGTCGTCTCTCCGCCGAGCCGCGAGCTGTGGGGCTAGCGCTTCCCTAATCCGGCGCACCGGTAGCGATAACCGCATCGATCAGACCGCGTAGTTGCGCCGGGAATCCTGCGTCCAGCTCCTCGTAAGCCTCGCTGCCAAAGATACCGGACAGGGTTGGCTCAGAAATCGAGTAATAATTGATCGCACCCAGCAGCTGATATCCCGCCGCCAAGGCCTGTGCATCACTGGACGCTTTCCACGCCGGAAGGGCCTGCATCATTGCGATCAGGTTTTCCAGGAAGGGTTTCAGATACCATTTCCCTGCAGACGCGGCGCGCTGATTATTGTCTAGCAGCTCGCGCATCAGCAAACGGCTTTGATCCGGATACTCTGAGGCTGTCGCGTGCAGGTTTAGAAAGAACGTTCGAGCCGTTTCTTCCGATGACATGACCGCTCCTCTCGGGTTGTCAGACAGTGTCTCAAACCGCTCAGAGATTCGGCGCAACACCTCGCCGTAGAGCTTCTCCTTGCTGCCAAAGTGGTGCAGCAGCGCCTGCTTTGTCAGCCCCAGCTGATCAGCGATGGCAGCGATCGAAACGCCGTAAAAGCCGCGTTCGGCGAACAGGCTCTCCGCTGTGTCCAGATATTCTTCTCGCGTCACTCTCGCCATGATCGATTCGTCTCCGACTTGACAACCTACCATACGGTAAGTATAGATACTTACCAAGCGGTAAGTTTCGAGCCGCAAGAAGACGGAGTTTAGGAGGCCGCCATGAACCGGGACACCGAATTGGAACTGATCGACGAATTGCTCGCGCTGAAAGCGGATAAAACGCATTTCCTGGACGAGACGGTAACCCGAAACCCGGTCACCCATTATGTCTCTGACGACCGTTTTGCAGAGGAGCGCGACCGCATTTTTCGCAAGACGCCGATGATCGCCGCGCATACGAGCGAACTCGCAAATGCCGGGGATTTCCTGCGCCGCGATGTGGCAGGTTTGCCTGTGCTTCTGACCCGTGACAAATCCGGCACCGTGAACGCATTCGTCAATGCCTGGCGCCACCGCGGCACGCGCCTGGTGGATGACGAAGCCGGCTGCAAGCACCGGTTCTCGTGCCCCTACCATGCCTGGACTTATGCCAATACAGGCGAACTCATCGCTGCGCCGCATTTCGACAATGGGTTTGAAGGACTGGAGAAATCGGAACTCAGCTTGAAACGGCTAACGTGCCAGGAACGCCACGGATTTATCTGGGTCACCGCGGAGGATGACGGCGCCGTCGACCTCGACACGCATCTCAAAGACATCGGGGGCGATCTCGCGGCGCTGGATCTGGAGAATATGGTCGTCGCGCATCAGGACGCGCCCGTGCACAAGGCGAACTGGAAGATCCTAGTCGAAGGCGGGATTGAGGCCTATCACTTCAAGGTCGCACACCAATCGACGATCGGCCCGCACTTTGAGGACAATCTGTCCTCTTACCGCATGTTCGGGCCGCATATGCGCTCAATTCTGATGCGCACCAGCATGGCCCGGCTTGAGCCTGACACCCGCGAGGACTGGCGCCTGCGCGACCATGCTCAAGTGCTGTACACCCTGTTCCCCAACACGGCATTGCTGGTCCAGAGCGATCACATCGCCTGGATTAATCAGGAAGCGCTATCAGCTGGCGAAACGCGTGTGCGCATGTCGACCCTGGTGCCGAAGGAAGAAGCTGGCAACACAGAACACTGGCAGCGCAATCACGAGATTACCCGAGTGACATTGGATGAGGATTTCGTGATCGGCGAAAGCATCCAGTCGACTCTCACCTCAGGCGCCAATGAGGATATGATCTTTGGCCGGTTTGAAGGCGCGCTCGATGCCTTCAATCGAGTGGTGGACGCCCGCTTGTAGAGAATCTTGGTGGCACCTATGCGCATGCGCGCACCTCACCTTTGCGAGGTGCCGCGAAGGTGATGCAATAACATAACTTTAAGGTCGACTTTCTATCCGGCTCAGGGCAAAATTCCTGCGGTTCAGACGGATAAGACTATTGACCACAATGATGGAAACAGCGCCCGCTATCCAGCCAGATTCTAGCCCGTATTGGCGCGGGCTTCCGGTCCAGTCTGTGAACGCGCTTTGCGAGCTTGCTTCCGCCTTGCAGGACAGCGACACGGATGCTGCGATTTGGGACCGCACGCTGCCGCAAGCCTTTGCCGACTGGTTGAATGCAATCCCAGCTGAGCGATGGCCGCAAGGTCGTTTCGTGCTGCGCCCGGCCGACATAGCCGCGTGCCTGACCGAGGCGTTCGCGGCAAGTCAGATTTCGTCTGCCCCGGCACTGACATGGTTTGGTGAGGATGTGACACACCTGGCCGAATGCATGCAGGACTTAAGCGGCGCGCCGATGGTTCGGTTGCGCCTGGAACCTGTATTCGACGATGCCTGCTCCAAACTGCACATCGACAATGTCGTAGCGCGCATGATCTGCACTTACTCGGGCCCGGCGACAGAGCTCGGTCTGGACGCGGTCACGCCAGAAAGCGCTGAGCGCATTCCGACCGGCGCGCCAGTTCTGCTGAAAGGCAAACGCTGGCCAGATGCGCACCAGCCAAGTTTGCGACATCGCTCCCCGCCGATTGCAGGAACCGGTCAGGCCCGTCTGGTCGTCGTGCTCGAAGGCTGTTCGCAGGCGGAAATCTATCCGCAATATGATACCCTCTATCCAAGCAACAACGCCCAGCCTGAACGATGAGTGCACCCTCAATACAGCGCCTCAGCTCCTGGATCCGGAAGTCCAGAGTGATCGCCATCGCCGGTTTGAGCGCGGTGCTTGCGGCTTGCGGATCCGCTGAGTCCGATTCTGTCAGCACAGTGCCGCCCCCGATCCCGGAAGGGGCCGAGACGGTTGAGTTCGTGTACCCGACGCCAACTGACCCGCCTTCCGCAAAAGCCGCGCCCGAAAGCGAGCCTGAGCGCGAACCTGAAGCCGAAGCAGCTGCACCGACCGAGACCATCTATTGGGGCGTCAAGGAAGGCGAAGCCCTGACCATCATGTGGGAAGACCTCATGCCGGAAGGCAGTGAGGAAGAGCTGATGCGCGAGTATGAGGAATTCTATGCCATGCTGGAGCAGCGCTATATGGCGAACACGACCACACTGGCAGATGCGGGTGATCCTTACGCCGCGATTGCCGAGGGGTCGGAGCTCGATTTCATGCCGCAACTCGGCACCTTCGACACCGTCACTGAGCTGGATGGTGAGCTGGTGCGTATTCCCGGCTACGTGGTCCCGTTCGACTTCAACTCCAAGGCACGCCATTCAGAGTTGCTATTCGTGCCCTATATGGGCGCCTGTATTCACACACCACCGCCCCCGCCAAACCAGATCATCTTCATTCGCGCTGACCCGGCAATCAAGGTCGAGGATATTTGGGTGCCGTATTGGATTGAAGGAACGATCGAAACCGAAAAAGTCGAGAATGAACTTGGCGATGCAGCGTACGCGATGGAAATCACCACCATCGAGCCCTATTTGACACATTAAATCTGTTACACTTCCGAGTTAGACTGCGAGTCACGGACCCCCTTGACGTTGGGCAGTCTGTTCAATTCGGAGAAAGAGCGCCGCGCTATGATTAAGACCACCCAAAATCGCCGTCAGTTTCTGTCCGCGACAACAACCGCTTTTGCAGCCCTGATTGCCAGCGGATGCGTCGCTCGCGGCGCGAGTTCAGCATCCGCCACGACTGGCGAGCCATTTGCTGGCTACGGCCCCTTAGTGCCCGACCCCAATGGTGTGCTGGACCTGCCGGAAGGGTTCTCCTACCGCCTGATCTCCAGTCTCGGGGACGCGATGAGCGATGGCGGCACCGTGCCAGACAAAGCAGACGGCATGGGCTGCCTGGATCTCGGCAATGGCGAAATTGTGCTGGTGCGCAATCATGAATTGGTGCCAAGCGACGATGCCGGCGGCGAAATCGCCCACGGCTTCGGCACTCATAACGGCAATATCGTTCCGGGCGGTACAACCAACATCGTGCTCGATGCCGAGACGCTTGCCGTCAAACGCGAGTTCCGCTCGCTCGGCGGCACGATCCGAAATTGCTCTGGCGGGATTACACCCTGGGGCAGTTGGCTGACCTGCGAGGAAGCGCCAACGGGTCCGGGACAGCGCTATGGCGATGGTTTGGCGGTCAATCATGGATGGACCTTCGAAGTGCCCGGCGATGCCGAAGGACTGGTCGAAGCTGTGCCGCTGCGTGCCATGGGCCGCTTCAATCACGAAGCCGCCTGCGTCGATCCAGAAACCGGCTACGTTTATCAGACCGAAGACCGCAATGACGGCGTGCTTTATCGCTTCCTGCCAAACACACCGGGGAAACTGTCTGATGGTGGTCGCTTGCAGGCCATGGTGATTGAGGGCCTGCCCGACACCCGCAACTGGGACGCATCCGTCATGCCGGTTGGCCAGTCCAATACCGTAAGCTGGGTCGACATGGATGATGTCGAAGCGCCAAATGATGATCTGCGCATCCGTGCCGCAGCGAAGGGCGCAGCCCTGATTGCCCGCGGCGAAGGCATCCATATGGGCGACGATGATCTTTACTTCTGCTCGACCAGTGGCGGCGCCAAGAAACTTGGACAGATTTTCCGCTTCGTGCCTGGACGCGGCCAGGGACCGGACACAGTCGAACTGTTCTTCGAAAGCGAGAGCAAGGATCAGTTCGATTATGGTGACAATCTCTGTGTCGCCCCGAATGGTCACCTGATCGTCTGCGAGGACCAGTACACCGAAGTGGTCGACAATCATTTGCGCGGGATTACGCCGTCAGGTGAGGCCTATGATTTCGGTCGCCTGCTTATGCAGACCGAGCTGGCCGGTGCCTGTTTCTCCCCAGATGGAAAATGGATGTTCGTAAACGCTTACGCGCCGACCCGAACATTTGCGATCAAAGGGCCCTGGGCCGCCTAACGGTTAAAAAAAACCGGCGATACCCGATTTGCAGGTATCGCCGGACTTTGTTTCGACCGCAGCGTCGGCTTATTCAGCCACTTCGAACCCACATTGGTTCTGCTCCATGGTGAGCTGTTTGGTGATCCGCTTGGCATTTTGCTTATAAGCTTCGGCCACGCTGCCACTGACAACGTCCTTGTCGCGCAGCGGACTGACATTCTCGCATAGATGGAACACGCGCGGTGAGTCATGCTTTTCGCCATCTGGCGGGGCAATCCAGTAGACCACATCGCGGCCGTTTGGATTGTCGGCATCGCGTGTCGCTTCGGCGACAGCTTCGGCGTCTCTTGCGATCTCCTCGGCTTGCTCAGCGACTTCCGGCGAACAGGCTGTGGTCGGCTCGCCGGCATTGATCTGGCGCGCGCACTCATTCATGTCTTCGGTATATTGCTCGACTGATGGTGGGTCATAGCTCACCCCGAACAGTACCGCGATGACGGCCAGGACAGCGCCGACGCCGCCGGCGATCTGTTTGTTCTTCGGGTCCATGTCCTTGTCCATCAGGATCAGGGCCAGCAATGGCAGGAAGGCAATCATCGTGATGATGGCGCCAAGCTGATTCTGGAAGAAGAACTTGAAGCCATCTTCTTTGCTAGCGGGATCATGCTTGTTGGCATTCTTCCACATCAGGTTACCGGCAATCGCAAAAATCGCCATGGCGACCAGCAGACCGATCAGGATCGGCAATCCGCCTGTGTCGAAGCGGCCCTGGAGCAGCATGACAATTCCGGCAATCTCAGCGCCGATCGCGATGACCCAGGCTATTGCGGCAAAGATCCGTAAACGCGTTGCTTTGGACTTTTGATCCTGCGTCGCTTTCCAGGCCTGGGTGACGTCCTGTTGTGGTTCTGGCGCCGCTTCTGGTGTTTCTCTTGGTTCATCTGACATGGTTCAATTCCCCTTGTTGGCTGCCTCTCCCGGCCAGGAATGTGGGCATTCGCCCGCCAGCCCTGGCCCCTGCAGCTGGTTGAACACTGGTGTCATATTTCCGGATTCGAGAAAAATTACGAGAGTCCGCGTGCAGCAGCGCCCGTTACCGACTCACGCTTCGTCGGCGTCGGGAAACTCTGGCGGGCTGGGCATACGCGCCATCGCCGTGCCCATGAGGTGCATCCAGATCTTTGCATTGAGGTCTTTGGCTTCCTGATCTTCGCGCGCTTCCAGCGACATTTGCAGCGTGATCAGATAGCGCGCCAGCTCATCGCGTTCAGCTGTCAGGTCTGAGATTTTGACGCTTTCACTCTTGGCGACGGTGACATTTTTACCGGCCAAAGCGAGCAATCCGCGCATCCCAGCGATTTCATTGACCAAACGGTCGGCAGCATTGTCCCAGGCCTCGCCAGCCATCACCGCCATGACCCCGGTCATCATCGCATGGCCCGCGGCATAGTCGCCTTCCAGCTTCGGCGCGACGCCGGTCACCAGCGTATTGCCGAGGCGCTGCAGGATCATTCCGATATCACTCATGCCCCTGCTCCGTATTTGGGCCCAAGCCGCATCGCCAGCATCAGCTCGTGCGCAGCATGGGTGAACCAGCCCGACCAGGCGAGGATCGGATCATCATTGTCGCCGGCCGCGTAGGCTTTTTCAGACGTCACCCAGATGCCCAGCGCTTTGACATGCGCGAACAAGGACCACCACTCAAATGCAGCCGGGTCGAAAGTGCAGCCCGAGGCTTCCTGCCATGTGGCAATCGCTTCCGGCCAGGGCAGCAAACCGGCGGCGCGTTCCTGATCATTGCCGCACCAGAGCAAGTCCGTCGCCCAGGCAAGATCTTCATAAGGGTCGCCAATATGCGCCATTTCCCAATCCAGAATGGCGGTCATGGTGCCTTCGCCATCCTGCAGATAATTGCCAGTTCGATAATCGCCATGGACAATCGAGAGGCGCTGCGCGGGTGGCGGCGGATTGCGTTCCAGATGCCGGATCGCGGCTTCAGCCACGGGCTGAGGGTCTTTGGCATTGGAGCGGATTTCATTCGCCCAATAATTAAGCTCTCTGCGCCAACATGCGTCAGCGGCGGGAATCTCGGTTTCCTCGGCAAGAGCTGAGCCTTCGACGGGCAACGCCGCAATAGACCCAAGGTGCTGGAAGAACTGCTTTCCGATCTCAGCGCGGTGCGGCTCGATATCTTCGATCTTGAACGGATTGACCGGATCGCCTTTTTCGATCCGGCCCATGACGAAGAAAGGCGCGCCGAGCGCGGCTGGGTCGGTTTCGAGGAACAGCGCTTCCGGCACCGGCAAGTCACGCTGACCATAGGCGCTCTTGATCGCGGCATACTCGATCCGGCGCTCGGTATCGATCAGACTGTCCGGCGGGTCCCTGCGCAGGATCAGACCTTTAACCTTGGGACCCGTCGCATCTTCATAGGCAAGATCGATGGAATAGGTTTGCCGACTGGCGCCGCCATGAATGCGTTTGATGCTCTCGACCCGGGCGTTTTTAGCGCCCGGCAAGCGCGCCTCGGCATAGGCCGCGAATTTGGCGGCAAGCTCTTCCTCAAGCATCCATCACATCCTTCCAGCCGCTTGGCGCGTGCGGCCCAAGTGCGAGTTGTTCCAGGATACCGATCCCCTCGCTCGCTTCGCCATCCGGGCCTTTATGTGTGGCTTTGACAATCGCCTGGATGTGAAGGTTTTCTGGCTGCTGCCAAGGCAGATTGTCCGGGGTCAAATCCTCTCGCGTGACGCTCAGATCGCCGCGATAGGTACCATGGCTCATTTCCGGATGGCCATAGCCGATCCCCTTCATCATAAAGGTCGAGATCGACTCATAGCTGACCTCATGCGCGCGCCCCTGGCCGTCTTCCACTTGCAGAACCGCTTGCGCCGCACGGCGCGTACCTTCGCGCCAGGTAACATCCATCTTCGGTCGATTGAGATGCAACAGCTCATCATGATCCGCGCCGTCCATGGCCAGCACAGAGCGCGTATTCCAGGCCCCGCCCGCGCCATCTTCATTGACGTGAAAGTAGAGCGAGAGATTGGGGAAATTGATTGGTGCCCAGAGCCAGTAGAATTGCGGCAACTGCATCGGCAAGACAGGCTGCGGATCACGCTGCCCGATCGGCCGCACACCCCAGCTGCGATCTCGAGTGCCGAGGAAGTCTTTTACTTCGATCTGCTCCCCATCGACGCTGAGCGAGCCTTGCCAGTTTCCGTTCTGGGTCATCCGCGTGCAATCGATCAGCATGCGCGGTCCCTGGCGATGAGTGAAGCGCGGTTCCTCGATCGGGAAGTGCCGGCCGCTAAATTGTACGTCCAGCGCGATGCCTTCGGTCTCTTCGAGCCGCAAGCGAACTTGTTTCAGCGGCTCGACAACTTCGACGCTCATTGGACCCACCGTAGTGTCCATCCGCTCCATGCCCATCATGCGTGAGACATGGATCGATTTTTGAACGCCATCCTTGAGGATCGAAACCGCGCCGTCCATGACATTCAAATGCGGATAAACGCCAAAGGCGGCGGCGAAGAACACCGACCCATCGTCTGAATAGCCATTGAAGAAAAACCGGTCGTAGAAATTTCGGTCCGAGCCCGCGACTGCGACAGGTTCGGGCGTCTGGTGAATTGGATATTCGTCACCTTTGGTGAGCATCAGAAGGCCTCCCGTGGCGTGATCTCTTTTCGGATCCGCTCGCCCCTGTAGGTTGGCCTTCAAGCCAAGCGGGCGTCAATGCCTGCCGGAGGGAAAACATGAGCTGCAAAGTGACCAAGGAAGAAGTCAACGCCTTCTATGACTCAGTCTTCAAAGGCGCCGGGGAATCCGAACGCGTCCTCGAGGTGCGCGAGAATTATGACCGTGTGCGTCAGGAGGTAGATGCCGGGAATATTCGCCCAGGCGGCTATATCAACGGTCCGATGCAAATGGGGATCGCTGACAGCGCGGCTTACATCGCGGTCTTCACCCGCATCGGAATTACGCCGATGGCGCTGACCAGTAATCTCAATATCAATTTCATGCGCCCTTGCATCGGTGATGCCGTCGTGGCCGAAGCGCATTTGCTCAAACTCGGTAGGACGCTCGCTGTGATCAGCGTCGATGTCCGCGCCGAAGGGAGCGACAAGCTCTCCAGTCATGCGGTCGTGAATTACTCTATCCCGTTGGAGTCGTCTTCATGATCACCGCGCTTGGGGCCTTTGCTGGATTTGTCGCCGTCGCTCTTGGCGCCTTCGGGGCACACGCTCTGCAAAGCGGGTTTGACGAAAAACAAGTCGGATGGTGGGAAACCGCGACGCTCTATCTGCTGGTCCACGCTGTGTTGGCGACCGCAATCTCGGCTGCTGATGGCGCAAAGTTCGCAACCGCAGCGCTGGTTCTCCTAATCGGTGCTGCGATCTTCGCCGGAACCCTTTACGCCATGGCATTAGGCGCGCCGCGCTGGTTAGGTGCCGTGACGCCAATTGGCGGGATTGCCCTGCTCATCGGTTGGGGACTGATTGCCTGGGCAGCGCTCAAGGCCTGACCTCGCGAAACCCTTTTCTTGCACGCTATGCGCGCGTATCACCGCGCCAAGACCAGTCATGCAAGGAGGGCTCCCATGAGCTTGTTCGATCTATCAGGAAAATCAGCGATTATCACCGGTTCATCCCGCGGCATTGGCAAGGCGATTGCCGAGCAATTCGCTGCTGCAGGCGCTAAAGTGACCATCAGTTCGCGCAAGCCCGGCCCTTGTCAGGAGGTCGCCGCGGCGCTGAACGAAAAGCATGGCGACGGCACCGCGATCGCCATCCCGGCCAATATCTCCTCCAAGGAAGAGCTGCAGCGCATGGTCGGCGCAACCAATGAAGCATTTGGCAAAATCGATATTGTCGTCTGCAACGCCGCCTCAAATCCTTATTACGGCCCGATGGAAGGCATCTCTGATGATGCGTTCGAAAAGATCCTCTCGAACAATATCATCTCCAATCACTGGCTGGTGCAGATGTGCGTGCCACAAATGCGAGAGCGCAAAGATGGCGCGGTGATCATTGTCAGTTCGATTGGCGGCCTGCGCGCCTCGCCGGTCATCGGCGCTTACAACATTTCCAAGGCCGCAGACTTCCAGCTGGTGCGCAACCTGGCCGCTGAATATGGCCCGGACAATGTCCGCGTAAACGCGATCGCACCCGGCCTGATCAAGACAGATTTCGCCCGCGCACTCTGGGAAAATCCTGACACGCTGAAACGTGCCACTTCGACCACGCCGCTGCGCCGCATTGGCGAACCGGTCGAGATTGCCGGCGCCGCCGTCTATATGGCCTCAGACGCTGGCAGCTTCATGACCGGTCAGATCATGGTGGTCGATGGCGGCCAGACGGTGGTCTGATATGCCCAAGATGATTGTTCCTGATAGCCTCAAGGAGCGCACAGAGCAGATGCAGTTCGCGCCTGCCGTGCGCGCCGGCGACATGGTGTTCTGCTCTGGCGTGATCGCTGCTTTGCAAGAAGGTGAAGAAGCAACCGACGAGGCCTATTTCCGCGCCGCCGATGAAGCCTTTGGCGAGATCGATATGATCCTGCGCGAAGCCGGAGGCAGCATGGCAGATGTGGTCGATATTACGGGCTATCATATCGACTTTGAGAAACACATGACGCCGATGTTCCAGGCCAAGGCCAAATGGATGCCGGGGCCGTTCTTCTCTTGCTACACGCTGATCGGGATTTCGTCCCTATTCAATCCACTCGGCTTTGTCGAGCTGAAAGCCAGGGCCTACATCCCCGCATGAGCCGGACCGAACTTTCAGAAGAGCAGCAGGGTTTCTTCGATCGACTGAGATCGAATGAATGGGAGAAGCCTGCGGGCATTCGCAATCTCGGCATCCGCCCGGAAGAATGGCTGAAAGAGGTGCGCTATGGCTATGTCCGCTACGCGTGGCCGAATGACGGCGACCGGGACATTTCGGGCGGGCGCGTGTTTGGCGGCTGGGTCGCAGGCCTCAGCGATCATATCGTTTCGATGTGTATGGCCTCAGCCCTCGAAGATGGCGAATGGTTCACCACGACGGAGCTGCAGACCCGCATCTTCCGCCCGGTCCCGCACGGCCTGATCACGATTGAGGGCCGGCTGGTTTCACGCGGACGCACGACCGGCTTTGTCGAGGCTGACTGGCGCGACGAGAAAGGCCGCCACCTGGTAAGGGTGAGCGCTGCCAAGGCGATCCGAACGCGAGATGAGTTGGGGATGAAATAGCGAGTCCGCGTCAGGGATTGAGCATGCTCAACAGGCGATCGATTGTCACGGTCTTCAACTCCTCAACCGACTTCAGCTCAACCCGCGCTAGATTGATTGGCAGGGCGATGGCACCGTGAACGCCGGACCAGAGCAGTTGGGTCAGTTCACCGGCATCGCCCTCGCGGACTTGTCCCGCGGCCTGACCCCGTTCAATCGCTGCATTCAGCAGAGTGGGAAACGCGAAGGTGCGAACCTCCTGGCGCACAGGCTCGCCCATCGCGGCAGGACGGACAAACAGCAAGACGCTGCGATAAAGCTCGTGCTGCTCAATACCGAAGGTCAGATAGGCGTCCAGCAGTGCCTTGATCTGTGTGATCGGGTCTTCATGCTGCGCGGCGGTTTCTCGAAACACCTCTTCCTGGCGCGCAACGCGGCCTTCCCAGAGCGACTGTCCGAGGCCCGCCAGATCGCCGAAATAGGAATAGATCGTGCCGACCGAAACACCGGCTTTCTTTGCCACGGCACGGGCGGAGACAGCTCCTAAGCCTTCCTCGCGGTATAGCTCAGCTGCCGCGCGCTTGATGGAGCGGCGAACCTCTGCGCGTTGTTCCGGAGTCGCCTTGGGTCGTGCCATACAGGCGGTTTAGGCGGCTTTCGCAATCTGGCGCAAGTTCATTTCTGCTTGCAACACAGCCAGCGGCTCGCCCATCCGCTCTTCCCATTTCTCGAAATTGATATTGGTCGAGTTGCGGCCATAGTACCAACCATCCACAAACGCATCCATGCTCGGGACGACGCCTTTCGGCGCGACCAAGGCCGTATGCGCCATCGTCACGGCGAGCCGGATGGCGTGATATGGGAACCGGATTTGCGACAGATAATAGGACGCGAGCGCGAGCTCACCCGGAATGGTCGCACCATAACCGGTGAGGACGTGCATGAAGTCATGCAGCTGCGTCCCGCGGACCATCATATAGGCCATGTCTTCTGGCATTCGGTCGAGCTTGCCGAAGGATTTGAGCTGTTTCTGAAACGCGCGATAGTCGCGGCCGAAGTTCTCGATCAGATTGTTCTCTTCGACAAAGTCGCGATAGGCGGCGCCGAGTGTGCCAGGCCCATAATCGCGCAGGCCCTCAACGGTCAGCGGTTCAGCAATATAGCCTTCTTTCAGGAAGTCCGTAGCGCCGGGAATATTGTGCAGCTCTTCCATGTAGGCGTCGATGGCCTCCGTCGTGGCGCCTTCCCACCAGTCATGGAACAGGAAATAGACGCCGTAGTCGAGCGGTCGGTCGACTGAGACCATGAACTTGTCGACAAAGCTTCGGTCCACGATGGGCGGCTTGTCAGTAATCGGTGCAGACATGGAATTCCTTCTCCGTATGGTCCTCCATAGCATGAGGTGATTGTTTTGTGAACACGTTCATTTATTGTGCCGGCTGCCACCCTGTTGTACTTTGAGGCCAATCCCAGCGTCGAACTCAGGCAGCGTTGACAAACTCAAATTTTATTTTATTATCACCATTATGCCAAAAATTGTTGATCATGAAGAACGACGCCGCGCCATTGCCTCCGCTGCCGTCGATGCGATCGCCGCGAATGGGCTGAGCGGGGTGAAACTGACAGACATCGCGCGCATGGCCGGTGTCACCACCGGCTCGATTGCCCACTATTTCTCTGACAAGGACGCTGTGCTCGCCGCTGCGTTGGAGGAAGTCTGCACCCGCCTGTTCATCCAGATCGGGGAGCCAGACAACCCGCCGAATGTGGAAGAGATCGCGACTGCTCTGCCGGTGAATGACGAGAAGCGCAAAGAATGGAAAGTCTGGCTCGCCTATTGGGGCCGGGCCCCTCATTCCGAAGCGCTGGCGCAGATTCACCGACAATTCTACGCCGAAATCGAAACCGCTGTGGCCGAGGATATGGAGGGCATTCATCCGGACCCGCATATGGCCGCCGCAGCCATCATTGCTGCCGTGGATGGTATCGGTACGCGCGCCACGCTGGAACCTGAGCTCTGGCCGGAAGCGCGGCAAGTCGCGCTGCTCGACCAGTTGATCTCACCCATTATCGCATCCTTTTCGCCCCAACCTGCTCACCCCTGAAGGAGGTCATTATGCCTTTGAAATACCTACCCGCCGACGCCAATCCCGAGCAGCTGGTGGACGCCTTGAAAACAGACGGCGCCTGCATTCTCGAAGGCGTGTTGAACGCGAATGGCCTGGCGCAGATGAAGTCGGAATGCATGCCCTTCATCGATGCCACGGAAACCGGACGCGATGATTTTACCGGCCGCAAGACAACCCGGACCGGCGCCCTGGTCGCGCGCTCTGCTGCCTGCCGCGATGCCGTGATGCAACCCGCGATTGTGGGCGGCGCAAAAGCGTTCCTCGCGCCCTATTGCGAGACGATCCAGCTGCACCTCACCCAATTTATTCGCATCAAGCCCGGCCAGCAGGTGCAGCCCCTGCACCGCGACCGGCTCGCCTGGGGCGGCTACCTGCTGCCCACCCTGGAACCGCAATTCAACACGATCTGGGCAATTACCGATTTCACCAAAGAGAATGGCGCCACCAATGTCATTCCCGGCTCAAACAATTGGGACCCGGAGCGTCATCCGAGCCGCGACGAGGTTGAATATGCCGAAATGGCAGCTGGCTCCGTCCTCGTCTATTCAGGCTCGGTCGTGCATAGCGGCGGCGCCAATGTCTCAGATGCGGATCGGATCGGCTTGAACATCACCTATGCACTCGGCTGGCTGCGCCAGGAAGAGAACCAATACCTGTCCTGCCCACCAGAAATCGCCAAGGATTTCGACCCGGAGCTGCAAGCGATGCTCGGCTATGCCATGGGCTCTTATGCGCTCGGCTATTTCACCCCGCCGCTGCCGCCGGGCAAAGGCCCGGAAGTCGTGCCACCGGACTTCCTGTTCAACGGCAAAGTCGCCTCCTGGGGCGACGAGATGTATGAGAAGGTGAGCGCGAGGGCACAGGATGGTGCGGTTTAGCCGCCCGCGAGACAGGCCTTCTATGAGTCAGAAACGCGCAGCACCAAACCCCTCACGGTGTCTCCACCTGAGGCTTTAGAAAGGCTAGGCGCGTCTGAGACAAACGCGGAGTGAACTGCCGCTCTCTCGAGACGGCGTATAGCGCCTGGATCAGACGCGCCTGCGGCGGCATGTTTTTCATGCGTTAGGCCTTGATCACCTGGACCAAGCACCACCTGGGGGGCCTTCTGTCTTACGTCTTTCGTAGCCTGGCCGTGGGGACCAGGATTTATGAGCACCGGCCAGGCGCGCTACTGAGCAAAGGGTACAGCTCCCCAAGCCAAGCCACGCGACCACCGCTCTCCTCCCCTGCCAAGCCGTTCCGGACAAGCCTTCCATCAGAAGGAGATGGGAGGGATTATATGCGGGTTTTGAAGGGTGGGGATTGAGACGGGATTGGCCTCCACGTTTCCCACGGCGAGCGCTGCGAGACCGTGGGATCCATCTCCCGCGCTCACCCCTATGACAAGGTGGACCGACCCCAAGATGGACCCCACGGTCAAGCCGTGGGGAGCGCTGGGGGAAAGAGGTAGGGATTGCGGGGCGCTTTGGGTCAGGAGCGGACGTTAGGTCATTAGGCCCTCATCCTGAGCTTGTCGAAGGACGAGGGCCGCGCTTCCGGGCAGCTAAATCTAGCTCGCCTCGTCCTTCGACAAGCTCAGGATGAGGCTCAAGGAGGTCGAAACTCCATTTACGCGTCCTCCTCGACCGCGGAGCGGTCTGAGGATCCATCTCGCGCCCTATCGGCAAGCGGAGAGGGTCCGAAATGGGCCCTCAGACAGCCTTTGGCTGTCGGGGTGACGCCCTTTCACGGCGGCGAGATTTCTCTTCCCAATCCGGGAGCAGGCAATCGATTGCGATAATGAACAGCATTATCGCGCAAAATCGCGTTGCCTCCCGAACAAACATAGGTGATTGATAAACTACGCCATCCGAAAGATATCCAAATGATAAGAAGTCTGACTGTAATCTTCATGGGCTGTATCTGTTCGTTTTGTTTGGCGAATGCAGAACCTTACACGCTCAAGACCGGAGAGCGATTAGTCGATTCTAAGTACATCACGACACAATCGCTTTTTGGGAAAAGCCAACTGGTGCTGCAAGTTGAATTTGAATCAAAAGAGCCTGATGCGAATCTACGCAATCTGTCCTTCATCGAATTACTTACGGAGCATTTGCTGCCGACCGCCGCAAAATCAGGCAAGCACCATGTGTCAATATGGGAGATGCTCGCACAGGGCAATATGGGACCCGAAGCAGGCGGATTCTCATTGAAACTCTCCGCTGGCGCATACGAGAACTATGACTTTGCGCTGGGAGATCGCTGGATATGGGAACAAAAGTCTGGCCCGAGTATCGACTTGTCAGCCGTTAGTGTCCGCGAACACGACCTCAATTCCGATCTAAATGTTTATATGACAGAACCAACGGAGCAGTTTGTCGAGAAGTGGAGTTACTATGAGCTTTGGGCAACTTACGAAAATGCCTCACCGTCGGAAGCGACGCAAAAAGCGAATGAGATTTTCCGGCATTTCTCGGGATGTTCGAAAGATGGAGTGCCAATCGAACCTGATAGCTATCTAGGCGAGCGAAATGCCATCGCATTTCGGATTTACATGATGCCTCACCGACCGTCGTCACCTCTACAAAATCAGCCGCGCCTAAAACTAACCTATGGGCACCAAGACTACGTCGGACACTGTTATTCGATCACCTCCGATGTGACCGAAAGTTGGGACGATCTGTACCAGCAACTGAAAGAAAACTAACTGGAAATCAGTTCGCGCTGGCGATTGAGGCGCTTGGACAAAGTCCCGCTTTGTCGCCGAAAGCAGACGCGTCAAAACAAAAAAAGCCCCGCCATCTGGCGGGGCTTTTCTATTTTCGGTTCGAGGCTGAGCCTTAAGCGCTCTGGCGATTGTCGTCGTCGACTTCTTCGAAGTCAGCGTCGACCACATCTTCGCCATCGGCGGCTGCGTCAGCGGCGGCGTCGCCCTCTGCGGCTTCCGCCTGCTGGGCGCCGTAGATTGCTTCGCCGAGCTTCATGGCTGCATTCATCAGTTCCTGATGCTTGGCTTGAATGTCAGCGACATCCTCGCCTTCAGCAGCGGTTTTCAAAGCCGCAGCAGCGTCTTCGATTTCCTTCTTCACCTCATCGCTGACCTTGTCGCCATGCTCTTCGAGCTGCTTCTCAGTCTGATGCGCGAGGCTTTCGGCATTGTTCTTAGCTTCCACCAGGTCGCGGCGCTTCTTGTCTTCTTCGGCGTTCGCTTCGGCATCCTTCATCATCGCTTCGATGTCAGAGTCGTTGAGACCGCCATCGGCCTGGATGGTGATTTGCTGCTCTTTTCCGGTCGCCTTGTCTTTCGCGCCGACAGAAACAATGCCGTTGGCGTCGATGTCGAACGTCACTTCGATCTGCGGCACACCGCGCGGGGCAGGCGGAATATCTTCCAGATTGAACTGGCCGAGGATCTTGTTGTCCGCCGCCATTTCACGCTCACCCTGGAACACACGAATGGTCACAGCCGGCTGATTGTCTTCAGCGGTTGAGAAGGTCTGGCTCTTCTTGGTCGGGATCGTTGTGTTGCGATCGATTAAGCGCGTGAACACGCCGCCCAAGGTCTCGATGCCGAGCGACAGAGGTGTCACGTCGAGCAGGACCACATCCTTGACGTCACCTTGCAGAACCCCGCCCTGGATCGCCGCGCCGAGCGCCACAACCTCGTCAGGGTTCACACCCTTGTGTGGATCCTTGCCGAAGAAGCCTTTCACCGCTTCCTGGACAGCAGGCATACGGGTCATACCGCCGACCAGAACCACATCATCAATGTCAGACGGGTTCTTGCCAGCGTCGGCCAGCGCTTTCTTACACGGATCAATCGTACGCTTGATCAGGTCACCGACCAGGCTTTCGAGCTTGGCGCGCGACAGCTTGATGTTGAGGTGTTTCGGACCAGATGCGTCCGCTGTGATGAAGGGCAGGTTCACCTCGTAAGAGGAAGCCGAGGAGAGCTCTTTCTTGGCTTTCTCAGCTTCTTCTTTCAGGCGCTGAAGCGCGAGCTTGTCGGCTTTCAGGTCAATGCCCTGTTCTTTTTTGAACTCATCCGCGAGGAAGTCGACGATGCGCAGGTCAAAGTCTTCACCGCCAAGGAACGTATCGCCATTGGTGGACAGAACTTCAAACACGCCGTCACCGATCTCAAGCAGCGAAACATCGAACGTACCACCACCGAGGTCATAGACTGCGATGATTTTGTTGCCGCCTTTTTCGAGGCCATAAGCCAGGGCTGCAGCAGTTGGCTCGTTAATGATACGGAGCACTTCGAGGCCAGCAATCTTACCGGCATCCTTGGTCGCCTGACGCTGGGCGTCGTTAAAGTAGGCTGGGACCGTGATCACCGCTTGGGTGACTTCACCGCCGAGATAGGCCTCAGCAGTTTCTTTCATCTTGGTCAGGATGAAAGCGGAAACTTCTTGCGGCGCGTAATCCTTGTCGCGGCCTTTGACCCACGCGTCGCCGTTCGGGCCTTTAACGATCTCAAACGGGCTCAGCTCTTTGTCTTTTTGCGCCGTCGGATCGTCAAATGTGCGACCGATCAGGCGCTTGATGGCGTAGAACGTAAAGTCCGGGTTCGTCACTGCCTGACGGCGCGCCGGCATTCCGATCAGGCGTTCACCGCCTTCTGTAAAGGCAACAACGGACGGGGTGGTCCGGGCGCCTTCTGAATTTTCAATAACTTTGGCGTCTCCGCCATCCATGACAGCGACGCAGCTATTGGTCGTGCCGAGGTCGATTCCGATAATCTTACCCATAAATTTTCTCTCCTTAGCCGCCGCCGCTTGCCTTGATCGGCCTGCTATGCAGCACCAGCAACCTGCGGCTCTATACACAAAGATTCCCAGAGGTGAAGACGGTGTTTCAGTCCGATCATCTCTTGGTTCCCCATGCATGTGGGAAACGTCGGGACATCTTCAAGGGGGAACGTGGGATTGAACGTTCCAAAGAATTTAGTGGTCAGCGGGCTCTAATTCGCGTTACACCTGTCACAAACAAGATGGAGACTGCGCCATGCACCGCTACGCCCTCATTCCCGTTCTCGCTCTGGCCGCCTGCTCGCAACCGGAAACGTCCGAGCCGGAGCTTGCCGCACCAGAGCCACCAGTGACGTCTGCGGCGCCTGAAGCCGCAGCCCCGGTACTGCCAGAACTGACGCAGGTCTGGGTTGCAGCAGGACTGTCCTCGCCAGAAGGCGTGGCGACGGCGGATGGCGTGCTCTACATCTCGAATGTCGCGGGCGAAGGCGGCGCGAAAGATGGTGAGGGCTGGATCAGCCGCCTCTCCATGGATGGCGAGATTCTGGAAGAAAAGTGGGTTGAAGGGCTTAACGCGCCAAAAGGGCTCGGCATTCGCGACGGCAAGCTGTTTGTGTCCGATTATGACGCCTATCACGTGATCGACCTCGCCAGCGGTGAGATTGAAAACACCTATCCCGTCGAAGGCGCCGGGTTTTTGAACGATATCGCGGTCTGGCAAGGCGGGGTTTATCTCAGCGATTCCGGCTCAGCTCGGATCTTCCAGATTGACGTAAATGGTTACAAGGAATGGCTCGCCGATGAACGGCTCGGCGGGGTCAACGGGCTCTGGCCGGATGGCGACCGTTTGCTCATCGCGACGATGAGCTCGGGCAGCTTGTACGAGACCATGGGCGCCCGAGACCTGACCGAGATTGCCACCGGCATGGACAACGCTGACGGGATCGCGGTGCTCGATGATGGCAGCTATCTGGTTTCGAGCTGGCCCGGCCAGATCTGGCACGTCTCAACGGACGGCGAAACGACAGAGCTTCACAATACCGTGGACGTGCCGGTCTATCAGAACGACCTGACCCGGATTGGCGATATGATTATCGTTCCAAACTGGCAACCTGGGACAGTGACCGCTTGGCGGATCGGCGACTAATTCGCCTGCCCGGCGCTCACGGCCACCATTGCAGCGCGCAGCGTCCGATCACCAATCTTCCAGCCCGCCTGGAACAGGCTCGCAATCGTTCCATTCGGGTGCTCCGACGGAATGTTCGCGACCGCCTGGTGAAGGTTCGGGTCAAAGGCTGCGCCCGGCTCTGCTTCAATCGCAGTGACGCCATGGCGCGTGAGGACCGTATGCAGCTCTTTCTGGGTCATCTCGATGCCGCCGAGCAGGCCTTTGCCGCCATCCGTCAGCGCATCGCGCTCGCCTTCCGGCAGAGCTTCCAGTGCGCGGGCCATATTGTCAGAAACGCTGAGCAGGTCGCGGGCGAATTTCTCAATCGCATAGATCCGCGCATCCGTTTTCTCACGCTCTGAGCGCTTGCGCAGGTTTTCCATCTCGGCCATCGCCCGCAGCATCTGATCGCGCAGCTCCTGCTTCTCAACCTCCAGAGCCAGGATTTGCTGGTCTGGCGTCAGCGGTTCAGCTTCCTCCGGCGCTTCGGCATCAGCTTGCTCGTCGGCATCAGCTTGCTCGTCGGCATCAACTTCCGGTTCGGCAGCCTTTGCCGCTTTCAGAATTTCATCAGCCGCCGCCTTCAGATCAGCCTTGCTGGCATCGGGGCCCAGCTCAGGACTTTCAGGGGCATCGTCTTTGACAGTCTCGTCACTCATCTCTTGTCACTCATTTCTGGTGGCGCTTTTCCAGCACCTCTCCAACCATCCGTGCGGTATAGTCAACCATTGGAATCACCCGGGCATAATTCAGCCGTGTCGGCCCAATCACCCCAAGCGCACCAATCACCTGACGTTCCGCGTTCATATAGGGAGCCACAATCACGCTTGAACCCGACAACGGAAAAAGACTGTTTTCTGAGCCAATAAACAGCCGCACGCCGTCTGCGTCGCGCGTCGAGTCGAGCACCTCGAGCAGACCCTGTTGACGTTCCAAGACATCAAACAACTGGCGGACACGTTCCATGTCTTCTGCGGCCGAGGCGTCCTCCAGCAAATTGGCGCGGCCTTGAATGATCAGGCGCCGGTCTTCGCCTGGCGCAGCGCCGCTCCACAGCGCGAGTCCGCGCTCAACCAGATCTGTCGCCGCCGCGTCCAATTGCGCCCGCCGTGCCGCGATCTCAGCCCGCACGTCCGCAGATGCCTCGCGCAAGGTCCGCCCTTTCAATCGCGCGGCGAGATAATTGCCCGCTTCAATCAACACCGTTTGCGGTAAGCCTGCCGGAATTTTGACAAGCCGGTTCTCGACCTCGCCGCGCTCATCGACCAGAACGCATAGCGCTTCACCAGTCGACAGCGGGACAAATTCAACATGGCGAACGGCAACGTCTTTTGTCGGCGACGAGACCAGCCCAGCGCCGCCGGCGAGGCCTGACAGGATGGAGGAGGCTTCTTTCAGCACCCCGCCAAAATCGCGTCCTGCACCTTTCAATCGGGTTTCGATGGCAGCGCGGTCATCCTGTCCAGGATCGCCCATTTCCAGAAAGCCATCGACGAACAGCCGCAATCCCGCATGGGTCGGCATCCGACCCGCAGAGGCGTGCGGTGCATCTAGCAAACCGAGGTCTGTGAGGTCCGCCATGACATTGCGGATGGAAGCGGCAGACAGTTCGATCCCACCTTTCGACAAAGTGCGCGAGCCAACCGGCTCGCCGGTTTCCAGATAGGATTCGACGATCTGCTTAAAGATGTCGCGCGAGCGCTGATTGAGCGCTTGCATGATCGATGTGTCTGAGCTCATAGGACTTGAATAGTGTGCCAGCCGATGAGTTTCAATCGGCCTGGCGCTCGATCGGTTCTCCCGTCAGCGGGTGATTGAAGCGCGAAACGCGGGAGCGATAGAAACCGGCCACCTTCTCCATATCCGCCGCATAGTCTCCGCAGGGGACAAGAACACCATCAACACCGCCAAACTTGTTGGCATAGTCGATGAAGCCAAGCGCCACCGGCACCTCGGCCTCGAGCGCGATATTGTAGAAACCTGTCTTCCAGGCCTTCACATCGGCGCGCGTACCTTCTGGCGCGATGACGAGGGCCATCTCGTCGGCCGCCTCGTAAGCATCAACCACCTGATCCACCAGCCGGGTCGAGCCGCTGCGGTCTACCGGCAGAAGTCCCCACCACCGCATCAGCCAGCCGAAGGGGCCTTCGCCCAGGCTTTTCTTACCCATCCAGCGCACCGGGATGCGATAGTAGAAGGCGATGCCCAGCATTTGCGTGAGATCCCAATTGGTTTCATGCGGCGCCGCGATGATAACGATCTTCTTGTCCTTTGGCGCTTCGCCCAGGACCTGCCAGCCGAGCAGGCGATACAGACCATAAAAGAACACGCGAGCGATTTCATACGCCACGCTTCGAGGTGGCCGCTTGGACCGCTCGGCGCGCGCTTTCATCTCTGCGATGTCCAAGGCCCCATCCTTTTCGCTACAGATTGAAGCCTAGACACAGAAGCCAAAACCCGCAATTTGCCGCCAACAGTTGAACTGATGAAAGACTTGATGATGACCGACTTTGCTCGCCCGTCTGGCCGTGCCCCGGATCAATTGCGAGAGATTAGCCTGGAAACGGGCGTCACCCGCTATGCGGAGGGCTCATGCCTCGCCAAATTCGGACACACGCATGTCCTCTGTACGGCGAGCTGGACCGATAAGGTTCCAGGCTGGATGCGTGGTTCAGGCTCGGGCTGGGTCACAGGTGAGTATGGCATGCTGCCACGTGCCACCCATACCCGTGGACGCCGCGAGGCTGCAGCGGGTAAACAGTCCGGCCGGACTCAGGAAATCCAGCGCCTGATCGGCCGCTCCCTCCGCTCTGTAGTCGACCTGACAGCGCTTGGCGAAAACCAGATTACAATTGATTGCGACGTCATCCAAGCCGATGGCGGTACGCGAACGGCCTCTATCACGGGCGGCTTCGTCGCGCTGGCAATGGCTTGTCGCTACCTCAAGGATGAAGGGATCATCACGTCCGATCCAATCCTGAAACAGGCTGCGGCGATTTCCGTCGGCGTCTTTAAGGACGTCCCGGTCCTCGACCTCGACTATCCGGAAGACAGCGCCGGCGAGGCGGACATGAACGTCGTCATGAGCTCCGATGGCGGTTTCATCGAATTGCAGGGCACCGGCGAAGAAAGGCCGATGACACGCACTGAAGTTGAGACGATGATGGCTCTCGCCGAAAAAGGGTGCAACGAACTGTTTGAAGCTCAGCGCAAGGCCCTCGGCTAAGCCATGGACCGGTTCCTTCCTCTGGCCCGGCAGATTGGCGACAAGCTCATCGCGCGCGGCGAAACCGTCGGCGTGTCGGAGTCTTCCAGCGGTGGTCTGATCTCCGCCGCGCTCCTCGCTGTGCCGGGCGCCTCACGCTATTATCGCGGCGGCGGGGTGATCTATGCGCCCAACGCCTTCCGAGGCCTGATGGGACTGACGCGGGACGATATTGAAGGCATGCGCTCCTCGACCGAGCCTTATGCCCGCTTCATGGCCAGTACCATCCGCCAGAAGCTCCGCACCAGTTGGGGCCTGTGTGAGACAGGGGCGTCGGGCCCCAGCGGAAATGGCTATGGCGACGCGGCCGGCCATACCTGCGTCGCGATCGCGACCGAACGAGACGGCGAGCTGTTCCAATCTTCGCGCACGCTGGAAACCGGCCTGACCGATCGGGAAGAGAACATGTGGCTCTTTGCGGCTGAAGCGATGGAATTGCTAAACGCCGCTTTGGACTAGCCGCGGAAACGATCGGCCATATCGGCAAGCCAGGCGCGCACAGCATCGCCTTTGGGTCCCGCTTCTGACTTTCCATGGCGCACCATGATCAGGTCTAATGCGGGCTCGCAGACAGTGAACTGGCCCTCATATCCGTTCGCCGAAAAACTCTCCGGCCCGGCAATGCCGAGCCACCAATGCGCGCCATACCCCATAGGTTCTTCAGGCGGTGTTTTGGTTGGCGTGCGGGCATAATCGACCCACCCTTCTGGCAGAATGCGTCGGCCGTCCCAGACCCCATCGCGCATGTAGAGCAATCCAAAGCGGGCAAAATCTCGCGCCGTCGCGTAGCAAAAAGATGAGCCAATAAATGTACCCGATGGATCAAACTTCGGCGCCGGCGAGCGCATCCCAATCGGGTTAAAAAGTTCTTCGAACATCCAGGCTTCAAACGCCTCTCCCGATTTGCCGAGCGCCTGAGACGCGAGCCGCGCGACAATATTGCTGGTCCCGCTCGAATAATTCCAAAACGTGTTGGGCTCAGTCACTATTGGGAAGGCTGCCGCATGTGCCGCGACATTGTCTGAGCCAGCGCCGAATAGCATTTCAATCACGTCTGAGACGCCTGAATCGACATAGTCTTCAGTGAATTTCAGGCCGCTCGACATGCGCAATAACTGGTCCAGCGTGATCGCTTTGCGCGGATCATCATCGTCTTGCCACTCGGCAATTTGCGCCGGTGCGCCAATATCAATCTTACCGTCACGCACCAGAATCCCAATCAGCGCCTGGGTAATGCTCTTGGCCTTTGACCAGGACGGAAAGGTCGTCGAAGCGTCGCGGCCTTCGGCATAGCGCTCAAGCACGATCTGGCCCCTGTGCACGGCGAGAAAAGCATGCGTCTCGCCCATGTGAGGTTCAGCCTCTGCGCTGAAAGCGAAGTCCATAGCGCTCTCGCAAGCGGCGCGATCAAATCCGTCTGCGGAAAGGTTCTCCGGCCAGACTTCGGTCGGCCAGGGTGTGTTTTCAGGCTGCGTGGGGAGCGGAACCAGAGGGTTGGTCGTCATCCCGGATTTAGATCCTAAGCCGCTTCGCTTTTGGATTGGCTGCCGCCATCTTCAAAGACGAGAATATCGCCCGGCTGGCAATCCAGCTCGCGGCATAAGGCTTCTAAAGTCGAAAAGCGCACCGCTTTGGCTTTTCCGGTTTTCAAGATCGAAAGATTGGCAAGCGTGACACCAACCCGCTCAGAGAGCTCGGTCAGTGACATTCTTTTTTCCAACAAAACCCGATCAAGGGTCACACGAATAGACATTCTTATGGCCCTCCTAAATTGTCATTTTCTCTTCTTCACGAAGGCGGGTGCCTTCCTTGAAGACTTGCGCCAGGATGAGCAGCACGATGACCGCACCCCAAACTGCAAGATTGATATTGATATTGGCGACATATCCTTCGCCGAGATCGACTGTGGCCGCGAGGATCAGCACCGAGCACATGCGAATGATCTCAATCAGACCAATCGCGATCGCGATCTGATTAAGGCGCGGAGCATTTTCCGGGACGAATGGATCGCCCTCAGCCAGAGTCGACAAAATTTTACGCAACTGCGCGCAGATATACGCGATACCAGGGGCGAAGACGACGAGCCCCACAAGCGCGGCGACGATCCGACCGGCTGGAACGCCGTCGGCGCGGGCTTCCACCAGTGGCAAATCAATCTCGCCGCCATTCAGGCTGCCAAGCAATCCAATCGACAGAATGATGAAGAGAAATCCGCCGAAAACGATGGCGAGCCAGAAAATCACTGTCACCACAGTTGACAGAAACGCCGCCATTGAATTTTTGCGGGGTTCAGACATTCGCGCGGACCATCCTCTTGTTATTCGCTACATTTGTCACATAGCACAGAGTCACAAACTTACCGTTAAACGATAAGGTAATTCGTTTAGAAAGCAAGAACGGAGCCACAGAACATGTCTCGCAAACTTCAACCCGGCAGATTGATCGCAGCGACGCACAACAAAGGCAAAGTCGCTGAACTTAAAGATCTTTTTGAGCCACTGGGATTTGAAGTCGTCTCTGCCGTCGAACTGCAACTGGAAGAAGCCGAAGAGACTGAGCTGACATTTGAAGGCAATGCGCTGATCAAGGCGCGCGCGGCGGCTCAGGCGACGGGCGCGCCGGCCTTGTCGGACGATAGCGGCCTGGAAGTCACCGCGCTTGGCGGCATGCCGGGCGTGCACACTGCGATCTGGGCTGGTGAGCCGCGCGATTTTTATGTTGCGATGGAGAAAGTCGAACGAGAACTGCAAGCGATCGATGCCACCGATCGCAGCGCGCGGTTTGTCTCTTGCCTCGCCGTCGCCTGGCCTGATGGACATGAAGAGACGTTTCGCGGGGAGATCGAAGGCACGTTGACCTGGCCGCCGCGTGGAGAGATGGGGTTTGGCTATGACCCGGTCTTTGTCCCGTTCGGACATGAGGTCACGTTCGCCGAGTTGGAACCGGCGCAGAAACACTCAATGAGCCATCGGGCGGTGGCGTTTGATAAGTTGAAAAAGGCGCTGCTCTAGTGGGTGCGGTAGGGCCAGATTACGGGTTTGGCCTGTACATTCACTGGCCCTTCTGCGCCCGGATTTGCCCCTATTGCGACTTCAATGTCTATGCCGCCAAAGACCGGGACACTGCGCCTCTGATCGCAGCAATGATCGACGATCTGATCGCACACAAGGTCCGCCTGTCAGCGCATCCTCCTGTAGATTCAGTGTTTTTTGGCGGTGGCACGCCATCGCTCTTATCCGAAGCAGAGATCGGGCAGCTCCTAAAAGCGGTGAACGATACGTTTGGCATTCGCTCCGGAGCCGAGATTACGCTGGAAGCGAATCCGAACGATGTATTGCGCAGCGCACCGGAATCCTGGAAGGCGGCAGGCATCAATCGCCTCTCGCTCGGCCTGCAATCCCTGCAGGATGAGGCCCTACTGTTCCTCGGACGAGACCATGACAGCCATGCAGCGAGACATGCCTTGGCAGCGACCCAGAAGGTGTTCGATAATCACTCCGTCGACCTGATTTACGCCCGCCCAGGCCAGTCTCTGGAGGAATGGGACACCGAACTGAACAGGGTGCTCGCGCTCGGCGCGCCACATCTCTCGCTCTATGAGTTGACGATCGAAGAACGCACCGCCTTCGGCAAACGCGCGGCGCGGGGCGAGCTGCATCCCATGGCGGATGACGATCAGGCGGATTTGTATGAGCTCACCCAGAGCCTCTGCGAAGCGGCAGACCTGCCGGCTTATGAGGTCTCCAATCATGCCCGCGCGCCGCAATATGAGTCGCGCCACAATCACATCTACTGGGCCAGCGGCGACTGGATCGGTATCGGCCCGGGCGCGCATGGGCGATTGACCATCGAAAATACCCGGATCGCCACAGAGGCGGCGCGGCGTCCGGCAGGCTATCAAGCCAATACGAGGCCTTCAGAAACACCTTTGTCCCAAATTGACACTGCGCGCGAATTTCTCGCCATGGCGCTGCGTCCGGTTTCGGGGCTTGATCTGAAGCGATTTGAGCAGCTGTTCGGCGCTCCGGCGGAACGTGAAGCACTAGAGGATCTCGCCGCAAATGAGTGGGCATTTGTTGAGGATGACCGGCTGAAGCTCACCGTAAGCGGCCGTCTCGTCGCAGATCATATCGCCGCTTTGCTCACCCCTTAGGCGTAACGCGACAGCGCCTCGTCCAGAATCCGTTCCAGGTCTTTGATTGTGGTGACCTGTTTCATCGTGTGGCAGTGCGGGCGATATCGGGGCAATTCGCTGTCGCCGCTACCCCACAGGCTCTCGCCTTCGGGTGTCAGCCAGATCACCCGCTTCACACGCGCGGCGGCTTCGCGAAACAAATCCAGGCGTGGATCGCCGTAATTGGACCGCCCATCGCCGAGCACGATCAGGGTGGTTCGCCGGTCAAGCGCGTCCCAATGGTTCATTCGCAGGTCTGATAGGGATTGGCCGTAATCGGTTGAGCTCATGCCAATATCGTTGATGATCTTGTCCATGGCTTGGGCGAAATTCTCGGTCTCGAGTGTCGGTCCGACATCTTCGAGCCGGCCGGAAAACGCAAAGGACTCAATGTCTGGCACAACTTCGTTGAGGCTGTAGAGCAGCATCAGGAAGAAACGCACGACGCGGGAGACGGACCCCGAAACGTCACAGACCGCAACGATCTTGGCGCGGTCGCGCTTGGTCTGCTTCCAGGCGATGTCGAACGGCACGCCGTCAAATCCAGCGTTCGCCCGCAGCGTCTTCCGAACGTCGAGCTGGCCGCGATTTTTCTTGCGGCGGCGACGCGAATGTTTGCTGGCGAGGCGTTTGGCGATCTTCTCGACCAGAGCCTGCATGCGCCCGAGGTCCCGGACATCCAGCGCCGTCAACGCAGTTTCGGCGAGCACGTCTTCGCGAAAAGCGAGTGTCGCGCCCGCGCCATAGGTTTCAAAGGCCTGCTTGGCGTGTTCGCGAGCGCGGGCAAACATCTGCTTGCGCCCTTCGATCAGCTCTTCGGCATAGGCCTGACCTTCTTCGGTGCGCGCCCGAAAGCCTTGCATCATCTCGCTTTCCAGGCGCTCGACGCCGAGCGATTTCATCATCTGCTGCGCATAATAGGAGACCTGTGTGGAGAACCGGATTTCTTGCAGGCCAGCCTCCTGGCCCGCCCGCTCCATAGCCATGGCGATGGCCGTCTCATCGCCGGTCTCCATCAGATCCAGCATGTCGCCCGGGCCGTCCTCGCTGCCAGACGTGTCGTCTTGCTCGGCTGGGTCTTCAGGGGCGCTTTGCGGGATCGCTTGTCGCGAAAAATACAGTTCGAACAGACGATCATGCGCCAGCTTTTCCGCCGGAGATTTAGCCAGCACGCAGCGCAGCGTATCGGACAGGCGCTGGCGGTCAGCATAACCGATCAGCTTTACCGCTTCGGCCGCATCAATCGCCTCTCCGGTCGACACACGTACATCTGCCGAGCGCAATGCCCGGATAAAGTCGGTGAGGACCTGCTCAGCCATCTATCCCGCAGACGCTGCCGCGCGCGCCAGTGTGCGAACATCCTTGTCGACGGCTTGAATGTCACTCTCATGCTTGAGCAGGACATTCAGCGTCGAGCGGACCATGTCCTCATCCAACTCGGTCGCATGCATGAGCAGCAGCGTACGTGCCCAATCCACGGTTTCGGAAATGGATGGCCGCTTGCGAATATCGAGATCGCGCAGTCCCTGAACGAACTCCACGAGCTGACTGAGCAGCGCATCTGACACATCCGGCACGCGAGCTCGCACGATGGCCTGTTCGCGTTCGGCTTCCGGGAAATCGATATGCAGGTGCAGACAGCGCCGTTTCAGCGCGTCACCAAGTTCCCGTATATTGTTGGATGTCAGGATCACCAATGGCGCCACTTGCGCGCGAATGGTGCCAATCTCAGGCACAGTCACCTGATAATCTGAGAGCACCTCGAGCAGATAGGCTTCAAACTCCTCGTCCGACTTGTCGATTTCATCGATCAGGAGGACAGATCCCTTGTCCTGCTTCATCGCCGTTAGCAAGGGACGTGGTTCGAGGAAGGTCTCTGAGAAGAACAAGTCTTCGAAAGAGGTCAGCTTTTCGAACGCGGTGTCCAGCGTACTGGCCCCTTCCATCACCTCGCCCAATTTCTCTTTCAGGAGCTGCGTATAGAGCAGCTGCTTGCCGTATTTCCACTCATACAGCGCCTTGCCTTCATCCAGGCCCTCATAGCATTGCAGGCGGTTCAGGCTGACATCCAGAAAGCGCGCCATGGAGGCGGCGAGATCGGTCTTACCAACCCCGGCAGGGCCTTCGATCAGAATGGGTTTGCGGAGATTATGCGCGAGGTAGATCGCGGTCGAAATCTCCCGCGTTGAGATGTACCCGACCGAGGCCAGCCCGGCGGTAATCGCGTCAATCGAGACGAGTGGTTCATAGCCCGTTTTTGTCATGGCTCCCTCGTAAACACCTGTATTCTGCGCCGCAAGAATGACCTTGAGGTAGGTCAGCTGCGTTCGCTGGCCAAACAGGCAGCAGCTGGTTAGGCTGATTTCAGCATCACCGGGGGAGGAATCTCATGCGATCTGTACTGTTTGCCGCTTTCGGCCTTTTGGCTGCCGCCGGCTGTCAGGCTCAGGAGGCACCAGAAACCTCCGTCACCGAAGACGAGATCGCCTCAGCGACTGCGCCGGATTGGCGTGACGTCTCGCCCGACAACCTGATCCTGATCGAAACCGTCCATGGCGATGTGGTGATAGAACTCAATCCTGACTTCGCTCCAAACCATGCCGCGCAGTTTCGCGATCTGGTGCGCGGCGATGTCTATAATGGCGCCCGCTTCTATCGCGTGATCGATGCGTTTGTGGCGCAAGGCGGCCTACAGGATGAGGCGGTCATCGAGACCTATCCAACCCTCACCAATGAGAATGACCGTCCGATTTCAGACGCGGCCTTCGTGCCTCTGGGCAATGCGGACCTGTTTGCCCCCATGGTTGGCCATATTGATGGTTTCGCCGTCGGGCGCAGTGAAAGCCTGCAAGCTGAATGGCTGCTGCATTGCCCGGGCGCCCTTGCCATGGCACGCGACAATCACCCTGACAGTGGCGGTACGGAGTTTTACATCGTACTCGACGCGCAGCGCTATCTGGACCGGAACCTGACTGTGTTCGGCCGCGTCATTGATGGCATGCAATATGTCCAGAAGCTCAAGCGCGGTGACCGCGCGATTGCCAGCGGCGTTATTCAGGCCCCAGAAGTTGGTGACGAGATCCTGTCCATGACGGTCGCTGCAGACATGGCGGAGGCGATCCGACCTGCTTACCAGGTGCAGGCGATGCCAAGTCAGGCGTTTGAGGACGCCAAGACCGCCAAACGCGTGCGCGAAGAAGACTTCTTCTATCGCAAGCCGCCTGAAGTGCTGGATATTTGTGGTTTTGAAGTCCCCGTGCAGCGGGTGTCTGGCACCGACTAACCAGCAAGGCGTCCGCGTAGATCCACAGGAGCTGCGTTCCCAACCGAGCGGGACATCAGCACGTCGGCAATCGTGGCAACCAGTTCCGGACCCGCAATCGGCTTCTTCAGCGCCCGATCAGCCCCCATGGTCAGGCAATCCTGACGACGCATGTCAGAAATATCTGCCGTCAGCGCAATGATCGGCACCTCGGCGTTCAGTCCGCCGCGGCGGCGCAGCCCATCGATAAAGCTCATCGCATTGCCATCCGGCAAATGCAGGTCCGTCAGAACGGCCTGAAACTCCGACAGGGACGTATAGGCTTCGGCCGCATGCAAGGTGCCGGCATGATGCACAGTCCAACCGGCCTGTTCCAAGGCATTGATCACCACCATGGCTGAGGCTTCGTGATCTTCTACCAGCAGGACGTCGCCCAGCTGGAACTTGCCGCGCTTGGGTTTCGTCTGGTCCATCCAGTTGCCGCTGCCTTTTTCGCAGGCTGTAACCGGCACATCGAGAGAGAATATGCTGCCGCCGCGCGGATTGTCGGTATGGCGCAAGTGACCGCCAAGCGCGCTGGCGAGGGCACGCGAGATGCTGAGCCCCAAACCCCAGCCTTTGACGCCTTCAACATCCGGTCCCTTCTCAAACACGTGCATGAAGCGCTCGCGCTGCTCGCTCGACAGGCCGCGACCTGTATCCGTAACGATCAGGCGGAGCATCAACTCGGATCCAATGGTCGGTGTTGACAGCGACACGCTGACCTCGCCTTCACGGGTAAACTTCAGCGCGTTGGAGATTAGGTTGCTGGCGATCTGGCGCACGCGTTCGAGATCGGTCTCGACGATAGGCGCCCCTTCAGGAATGAACCCGACGCGGAAGGACAGTCCACGGCGCGCCGCTTCAGCGGACCAAAGGCTGCGGAGATCTTCCACCAGTTCAGACAGGTCTGCGCGGCTATTGTTGACGGTCAGCTTGCCAGCTTCGAGGCTGGCATAGTCCAGCGTATCGGTGAGGATGCGGTCAAGAGTCTGGCTCGACCGAACGATGGTCTGCGCAATGTCCTTGTCATGCTCGTCCTTCATACGTGAGGTCAGCATTTCAGACAGGCCCATAATGGCCATCAGCGGCGTCCGGATTTCGTGCGCGAGGGTGCCGAGTAGAGGGCTAGTTGGCGCGGTTTCCGCTTCGCCTGCAGGGGCTGCGTTGTCGATCGGCATATATTCCGCCTCTGCGCAGGCAGCGATCAGCGCATCCTGGAATTTACTTGGGCTAAGCACGCCCTTGAAGCGCTTGTCCTCGACAATGATGCAGCCACGATTCATCAGCTGGTTGACCTGAACCCCGGCCTTTTTGATGAAGTCTTGTACGCTTGTGCTGGCCTTCAGCACCATTGCCTTGGCCGTCACCAAATCGCCGATCGGTAGACGCGCAAGGCTATCCTCGCCGCTGTTCACCGCGAATTCGAAGGCCATGATCCGGCTGATCAATCCTGCCGGGCGCTTGTCACGAACCAGGATAAAATAGTCGGCATCTGCGTCGCGTTTGAACAATTCCACGACCTGAGCCAACGGTGCGGAGGCCGATATTGGTCTTGCAGTATCGACGAAATCGCCCAGACAGACAGGCATGTATGCACCCCATACTCTACACTCGAGTACGAGAAGTTGCCGTGAATTCCTTTACGGCTTGCAAACCTGACCGAAAAAAGTGCGTTATTTGATGTCGCTGTGATGGGTCACGATCTTGTGGACGAGGCCATATTTGACCGCTTCTTCCGCGCTCATCCAATGGTCACGATCGGTATCTTCAACGATTTTCTTCAGCGGCTGGCCAGTCGCTTCGGCAAAGATCTTGTTGAGCCGCTCGCGCATGCGCACGATTTCGCGGACCTGGATTTCCACGTCTGAAGCCTGTCCACCGACCCCGCCGCGCGGTTCGTGCAGCAGGAAGCGTGTATTTGGCAGCGCGTAGCGGTTTTCCTTTTGCGCGGCGGCATAGATCAGAGCGCCCGCGCTTGCGACCCAGCCTGAGCCGAGGACTTTCACCGGTGCGCCGACAAATTTGATCATATCGTGGATCATATCGCCGGACTCGACGTGCCCACCTGGCGAAGAGATGACCAACAGGATTGGGTCCGAACTATCTGAGGCCAGCGCCAGAAGACGCTCACACACCCGGCGGGCGAGCTTATCGTCCACACCGCCGGTCAGCATGATCGTCCGGGCATTGAACAGCGCTTCTTCCAGAAACGCGTTCGGTTCGCTCATCGGCTTGGCGTCATTTTCGTCATCAAGGCGTACCATAAATGCTCCGCATATTTCCTTGGCAGAGATTTGAGGTGCGTGGGGCCTCGGGTCAAGCAGCCAAATGCCTATTTTGTGTGGGTAACCGTTAACCCGAACAGTTCAACAATCTCTTCAGGTTCCGGATCGCGATCGTCCATGGACTCGATCAGCTCCAAATCGATCGGCTGAGGCGGGCTGGACGCAAACGCGAACGTTCCGCCGGATTCCAGGAAACTGGCATAGGCTTCGATCCAGTCCGCGGCCGGTGGAAACTCAGCCGCAGCGCCCGGTTTCCCCATCCGCATCATCGTGCCGAGATAGGCGCGCAGCTGGTCTGGCTCCATACTGCCGAGCATCGCGCCCCAGCCCTGATCTGGATATTCCTTGCCGAGCGAATTGGCGAACCCGAACAGTTTGTCATAACCGCCCTTGTCTTCTTCCTCATAACGCGCGCCATTGAATGCGAACGTCGTCTGGAACAGCTCCTCGAATGCGGTCTCCCGGTTGTCTTCCTCAGCCTCATAGGCCGTTTTGAGGCCTGCATAATCGGGCAAGGTCAGACCCAGCTCGAACGCGGTGCGACCGAATCCGTCTGCATCAAATTCCAAGCTGAAATCTGACGGGCCAGCCTCAGGGTCCCAGCTGGCGCTGAGGTCGAAATCGAATGGCAATTTGTCGAGGCCGTGTTCGGGCATCAGATCGATGGCTTTTTGCAGCCCCTCGCGGACCATTGTCGCTTCGGCCTGATCGGCTTCATCCTCCAGGCCTGCGGCGCCTTCATCCATGAAGGTTTCGAACAGGACCTGGAAGAAACCCGTCAGTTCGCCCGTATTCAGCGTGGCGCCCTGCATCCCAAAGCTAAACTCGCTGGGAATGATCCACTCAAAGCTGTCAGCATTGAAATAGGCGAGGTCAGCCGTGATGATCTCGCGATCATTCAGCCGCGAACGATAGTCGGTAATGTCCCAGCGGCCAAAGCTGAGCAGATCGCGCTCGTCCATGCCGGGCAGCTCAGACCGCGCCAGAAAGCCCATCGCCTTGTCGAGCCGAAGCCCGGTCACAGATGACAAGCCATAGCTTTCCGATTGCGCCAGCGAAAAGCCGGCCGGGAATCCGGACAGCGAGATCACCTCGCCCGGCATGGCTGTGCTGTTATATTCATTGACCTGCGATCCGGAATAATCGCGCGTCACATAAGCCCCGACATCAAAGCCCTGAACGTCGCGCGCGCCGACCATTCCGATCTGGAAGTCCGCGCTCCACTCTGCTCCCGGCTGGCGCATCTTAAGGCGCGCTTCGGTGCCCATGCTGACATTGTTTTCAATGCCAATGGAGCGGGTAATCGCGATCAGTTGCTGGGCAATGTGAACTGCGGTGATCGCTTCGGCCGGGATTTCCTCATCGAGATCGGTGACGACCTCTGGTGACAGCGGGCTGAGCTCCCAAGGACGCAGCGTGACGCCGGTCACGACCAGCGTTTCCGTATTGCTCTCAAACTCATCAAAGGCGAACTCAGCGCCTTCAGGCAAGTCGCCTTCGATGCTGCTCATCACCGTCCCGAAAAGCGAGTTGAACGCCTGCGCGACGCCAAAATAGGAGACATTCGTCCCTTCCAGTCGAGTCAGGAGCGGTCCGCTCTCTGTCAGCCGCTCGCCGCCAAGCCGGGCTGTCAGCAGATCGGGTTCGAGGCCCCAGACTTTGGCTTCTTCAAAGTTCAATCCAAACTCGGGATCGCCGCCAAATCCGAAGGCGAGGTTTTCAAACACCGTTGCGCCGCTGCCAGCATCGAAGGATTTGCTGTCCCAGCTGAGCGATGCATAGTCCGGAAGCGCGGCGACCAGAGCGCTGAGATCGGCTTCGCTGGCATTCTCAACGGTCAGGCGCTCATCCACCACTGCCGCGAACGCATCCAACATGGAGTCCGATGACACCGCTTCAGTCGCAGGTGCTTCGGGCGTATCTGTTGTCTGCGAACAGGCCGCCAGAACGGCCGCCGCCATAGCTCCGCTGAGCCAATGCTTCTTCATCATTTTGCGATCTCCTGCACTTTTAATGTCCCCCAAAAGACATCAATGAATGTACCATAATTCCGTGTTCTTTAAGACGCTCCGCGCCGCCTAAATCGGGTAAATCGACCAAAAAAGCCGCGGCCACGACGTCGGCTTTTGCCCGGCGCAGTAATTTAAGGCCTGCTTCTGCAGTGCCGCCTGTCGCGATCAGGTCATCGACCAACAGAACCTGATCGCCCGGTTTCAGCGCATCGGTGTGCATGTGCAGCTCATCCGTGCCGTATTCCAGCTCATAGGTTTCGCTGAACGTTTGCCAGGGAAGTTTGCCCGGTTTGCGTAAAGCGGTGAACCCAGCGCCGAGTTCAATCGCGAGCGCGCCGCCAAGAATGAAACCCCGCGCATCAATACCTGCAACCTGATCGATCTTGCGTCCGCGGAACGGCGCCGCCATCGCATCGATTGCTGATTTCAAGGCGGTCGCATCGGCCATCAGCGTGGTCACATCGCGAAACATGATGCCCGGCTTCGGATAATCGGGAATCGTCCGGATAAATTGTTTGAAATCCATAGATTTAGTGCACTGACCCCGGCGTTTGAGACTTTGTCTCTGGCAGCGTTTCGGTCTCCACATCCACCGGCTCGGGTGAACTGGCTTCGGACACCTCGTCCGTCGCTGGTGGCTCGGGCGCGGCTTCGGTCACTGGCTCAGGCTCAGCCACGGTTTCAGGTTCCGGGGCTTGTTCTGGCTCTGCCTCAGGTGCGGCTTCCACGGGCTCCGGCGCGGCATCAGTGGCGGTTTCCTCAGCTTCAACAGGCGCACTCTCAAGCGCTTCTGGCTCAGCTGGTACTTCCTCAACCGCCTCAACGTCTTCAACCGCGCCTGCTTCTTCGACAGCAACCGGCTTCGGCTTGCGCTTCCAGAACGGTGCGTTCGGGTCAGCTTTGCGGTCGTAAAGCTTGGCGTAATACTCGCTGGCGGTATACGTGAGTGGCTTCGGTGTCAGCGTCATGCCGAGCACACGCAGGCGCTCGACCACTTCATCGCGCAAATGCAGTCCTGGCAGCAAATCAGAGCGGAAGTCGTTGGCTTTCATCCAGTCGCGGACATGCCAGCTGCGAGTCGAAGGGGCTTTGCGCGGTGCTGCGCCCTTGTGCTCTTCCCAGAGATACAGCGTGGCGATTGAACCGATTACGGCATCGACCGCAACATTCGCGGCGGCGCCAACATCGCCCTGCCCGGACAAGGCCGCGCGCAGGGTCTGCTTGTGCATGCTCAGCTCATTGTAATTGCCGCGCATCATGGTCAGGCTCTCGCGGTCCGCCTCGTTCGGGCGATTGAGAACCCCGTCCAGTTGCGGGTGCACGACCGGCACAAGCTGGATCTCGCTTTGCACGCTGCCATCAGCGACGCCGGAGAGCTCCCGGATCATGCGCATAAGATTGTTGCGCAGCTCATAGCCAACACCGACCAGAGCGGCTTTCTCCATATCCTGCGCACGATCAATCCAGCGCCAGGCGGACCAGGCCAGATATCCGATAGATGCCGTGAGAACGAACAATCCTGATGTCAGGAAGGTTTGGAAGGTTGCGTCTGACATAGTCTACTCCCCTTTGGTTACCTTTTAGCAAAGGTTTTTGCGTTCCGCCACTCGCAATTCTATCGGGGACGCTCGGGGCCGTACGTAGCGTTCTTCGGTTCCAAATCAGACCGCGACAGGCGCCTTGATATGCGGGTGCGCTTTATAATCGACGAGCTCGAAATCCTCATACTCCCAACCGAACAGGTCAGTCTTGTCCGGATTGAGGATCATGCGCGGCCCTTCATACGGCTCCCGGGTGAGCTGCAGGCGGGCTTGTTCGATATGATTGGCATAGAGGTGCGTATCGCCAAATGTGTGCACGAACTCGCCCGGCTGGAGGCCGGTCGCCCGCGCCATCATCATGGTCAGCAAGGCGTAAGAGGCGATATTGAACGGAACCCCAAGGAACACATCGGCAGAGCGTTGATAAAGCTGACAGTTCAGGCGTCCGTTCATGACGTTGAACTGAAACAGACAATGACAGGGCGGCAGCGCCATATCGGGCACGTCGGCTGGGTTCCAGGCCGACACCACCATGCGGCGCGAGTTCGGATTGGACGTGATCTCGTCCAGCACCCACTGAATCTGGTCAATGACCCGGCCATCCGGCGCGGCCCAGCTGCGCCATTGCTTTCCATAGACGGGGCCGAGATCGCCATTCTCGTCCGCCCATTCATCCCAGATCGAGACTTTCCGATCCTGCAGCCATTTCACATTGGTATCGCCGCGCAGGAACCAGAGCAGTTCCACAATGATTGACCGCAAATGCAGCTTCTTGGTGGTCAGGAGCGGAAACCGGTCAGACAGGTCGAAGCGCAGCTGCCGTCCGAAAACCCCAAGCGTTCCGGTGCCTGTGCGGTCGCCCCGCTCAACGCCATTGTCGAGAGTGTCCTGCAGAAGATCGAGATATTGTTGCATGGTGCATGAGTTCCACGACTCGACCAGCAAGGCCAGTGGAAACCGGCAGTTATGGTAAACAAAATCCTGAATCGTGCGCCGCAATCTTCGATGCGAACCTAACGGCCCATCAAACACACTAATGTACACGGGTAGGCAGGGAACGTTAGGGCGCTTCGGCGTTTGAGAAAATGAGTACAATATACAAGTTAGGCCGCGATATAAGCGGTCAGGTTGCTATTCTATTTGCCTTGTCGATCATTCCGATCGTCGCGGTCGCCGGGTTTGCAATCGACTTCCAACAAACCGTCAAACGCAAAGCAAAAGTCCAATTGGTCATGGACTCTGCCGTCCTCGCTGCGGCGAAGGTCAAACAAAGCGGTGCGTCTAACGCGGAGATTAAACTCGCTGTTCAACAATTCATGGACGCGCAGATTGGCGGCCTTGGCGGCCTCGACTGCGATCCGACCACTGTTGTCGTGACAGAGAATTCAGAAGAGATTGATGCCAGCATCCTGTGCGAGCAAACCACCGCGCTGATCAAAGTGGTCGGCCGCGAGGAAATGCCGTTTCGCGTCAGCTCGGCGTCGGAGTACGGGATTGATAAAGTCGACGTCGCCTTCATGTTCGACGTCTCGGGATCGATGAACAGTTCGAGTCGTCTGATAAACCTGAAAGCCGCCGCGATCGAAGCGATCGACGTGCTGTTGCCGAACGGTGCCTCGCCGGAACTGATCGAAGATACACGCCTCGCGATGGTGTCTTATAACAGCATGGTCAATGCGGGTGACTTCTTCCCGGAAGTCGCTGGCGTCCCGGCCACACGTACTTATGAGCACACAATCGAGCCGATTTTCACCGCAGGCGAACTCACCGAGGGCAGTCTTTACGATGAGATGCATATCGGCCTTTACGACACTGATACCGGCAATCTGATTTCAGAGATTGGTGAAGGCGCAAAAATCAAAATCGAAGAGTGGCAGGACGATGATCTGACGATCGCCGTGACTTTGGACCCCTCTCATGATCTGTACGGCGAAGTCGAAAGCATGCGTATGCAGCTGCGCGGCACCGAGTATCGCAATCAAACAGAGAATGGCGAACCATACGCCCTCTATGGCGGCAGCGGCCTCGGCTACGGAGAAGCCTGGGAAATGGGTGATTTCACGATCCGCCTTCGCGCTTACTCCCAAAACAACCTGTATGGCAGCAAGCTCTTTGACAGAACAATCTCCTTCTCTCTGGCTTTGCCGGACGATCTTGAACCGCAGGAGAAGGAATATACGCTGACCTCGACCTGCGTCTGGGAGCGTGATGGCGCTGACAAATTCACCGATGCCAGCCCGGTCGATGGCGGCTACCTGTCTCACCGTCAGGCCTGGTTTGTCGAGGATGACTATTACTCTGACGGTGGATACTGGCGCGTCGGTCACCCGAACCGCCCGGGCAGCAGTTCTTATGATGGCGACGAATGCCGCAGCCACGAGCCTGTTGAGCTGACCAATGATCGCGACACGCTGATCAATTACGTGAACTCGCTGACCGCTGGCGGCCTTACCGCTGGACATCTGGGCGTTGCTTGGACGTGGTATCTAGTGGCGGAAGACTGGGATGCTGTATTCGACGGCGATGCCACACCGCTCTCTTACTCGGAGCCGGATTCCGCTAAAGCTGTGATCCTTATGACAGATGGTAGCTTCAACGCTGAGATCTTCCCGGGACAAGGTAGTTCCGACCAGCAGGCGCGTGCGCTGTGTGACAACATGAAAGCCAAGGACGTCAAAGTCTACGCCGTGGCCCTCAACGCGCCGACTGCAGGTAAAGCTGTGCTGTCCTACTGCGCGACCGGATCGGATTACTATTTCGAGCCTGAAACCGCCGCAGAGCTGACTGAGGCGTATCAAAAGATCGCGACGTCAATTTCCGACCTGCGGATCTCGAAATAGTCCTCAACAAGACTTCAAAACAAAAGGGCCTCAGTTCCAACTGAGGCCCTTTCTTTGTATTCCTGCCGGACTTCTTACTCGGCAGCAATCAAAGTGGTCTTGGCGCGCGGAAGGGTTCCGTCCGGCCAATGCTGCCAGAGCTCCGCCTCACGTGCCGCAGCTTTCGAAACTGCCTCTTCCTTGACGTGGCCATAGCCGCGAATGTCATCAGGGATTTCAGCAATCTCAACCGCCAGATCAATATTCTTGGCCGACAGTTCAGTGAGCATGCGCTGCATATTGTCGAGATACTGATCGCGCAGTTTGCGCTCCATTTTGCGCTCTTCGGTCCAGCCAAATGGATCGAAGCGGGTACCGCGGAGCCATTTGAAGCGTTTCAGGACCTTGAAGCCGGTTTTCATCCACTGCCCGAACGCCTTCTTCTTCAAATGACCGTCTTCGTCCTTCTTGGAGAAGATTGGCGGGGCAAGATGATAGTTGATTTTGCCACCTTTGAATTTCTTGGCGAGGTAGGCGTCGAAGGCGCCATCCGTCCACAGTCGGGCAACCTCATACTCATCCTTGTAGGCCATCAGCTTGAAGGCGTAGCGGGCGACTGCTTCGGTCAGACGCTCGCCTAGACCAGCCTTGGTCTCGGCAGCACGGACCGTCGCAACAACGTCGCGATACTGGTCCGCATACTTCTGCCCCTGATAGGCGGTCAGACGCTGAGCCCGGTTTTCGATCAGCTCATCCAGGCTCATCGGCGTGATGTGCCCGCGCGGATCCTTGGCAGGCTCGAGACGGCTCGGTTCATAAGCGGCAATCCGGCCAACATCGAAGGCGGCCATGCTTCCCGTGTGATGAGGGTCCGCAAGGGCCAGGGCAAGTTCCGGGCCGAGCTTCTCAAGAGATACGGCGATCT